>NZ_CP062804.1:660605-1321210 GCF_008801925.2 Cupriavidus basilensis
AGGTGGAGACCTTGCTGGGCGACCCGTCCAAGGCCCACGCCAAGCTGGGCTGGGCGCCGCGTACGCCGTTTTCCAAGCTGGTCAAGGAGATGGTCCGCTCCGACTTCCAGATAGCTCGGCGCGATGCGCTGGTGACGCTGGCCGGCTTCCAGGCGCTGGAACACCACGAGTAAGCACCATGGACAAGAACACCGTCTTCTTTATCGCAGGCCACAACGGCATGGTGGGCTCCGCGCTGGTGCGGCGGCTGCGGGCCGATGGCTATCGCAACCTGGTGACGCGGGACCGCGCCGAGCTGGACCTGACGGACCAGGGCGCGGTGCACCGCTTCTTTGCCGATGAGGGCATCGAGGTGGTGCTGCTGGCCGCGGCGCGCGTTGGCGGCATCCTGGCCAATGCCACGCGGCCGGCCAGCTTCCTGTACGAGAACCTGGTCATCGAGACCAACGTGATTCACGCCGCGTACCAGGCAGGCGTGGGGCGGCTGGTGTTCTTTGGCTCCTCCTGCATCTATCCACGCGACTGCGCGCAGCCCATCCGCGAGGAGTACCTGCTGACGGGCGCGCTGGAGCCCACCAACGAGGCCTATGCGATCGCCAAGATTGCCGGGCTGAAACTCTGCGAGGCCTACAACCGGCAGTTCGGTACCCGCTATCTCTCGGTGATGCCGACCAACCTGTACGGCCCCAACGACAACTACGACCTCGCCACCAGCCACGTGCTGCCGGCGCTGATCAGCAAGGCCTGCACGGCAACCCGGCAAGGCGCCCCAAGCATGACCATCTGGGGCACCGGCAAGCCACGCCGGGAGTTCCTGCATGTGGATGACCTCGCGTCGGCCACGCTGTTCCTGCTGGAGCGCGAGGTGCCGCATGGCGTATTCAACGTCGGCACGGGCCGGGACTTGCCGATCCGCGAGCTGGCGGAGCGGATCTGCCGCATTGCCGGTTTCGAGGGCGAACTGGTGTTCGATACCTCCAAGCCTGACGGCACGCCTTGCAAGCTGCTTGATGTTTCGAAACTGGGGCAGATCGGCTGGCGGCCCGCGATCGGCCTTGATGAAGGGATTTCCGCCATCTACCAGGAGTATTCGCGGCGCATGGAAGAGGGGTTGCCCAGGGTCGAGCAGGCAGGGGCAACAGCGCTCTCCAGTGCCGTTATCGAGTGACCGCAAACAGGAGATAACAATGTCAGGCTCAGTCACGATATTCCACAACGTAGTCTGGTCGCGCCACAAGGGCGCGGTGTTCTCGGCGTTGCACAGCCAGTCTGCGGCAAGCTCGATCCATTACGACATGGTGCAGATCGCGGAGACGGAGCACTTCCGGCTCGGCTTCTCCGATGTCGACTACTCGTTTCACAACTATCCCATGCACCAGCTGTATGCAGGCTGTTATGAGGATGTGCCGCGCTGGAAGATGACGGCGCGCCTGACCTGGGAAGTGCTCAAGGCCAAGGGCGAGCTGGTGGTGCTGCCGGGCTACCACCGCCCGGAATACTGGGCGATGCTGCTGGCCTGCATCGTCACCGGCAAGCGGCGCGCGGTGTTTTGCGACTCCACCGGGCGGGACCGGCCGCGGCGCATGCTGACCTCCATTCCCAAGCGCGTGTTCTTCTCGCTGTGCCACGGCTACTTTGGCTTTGGCGAGCGCAGCCGCGAGTACCTGATGTCGCTCGGCGCCAAGCCGGAGCGGATCTTCACGCCCTGCCAGGCGGCCGCCATGCCGGCCACCTACAAGCCGGAGCAAGCCCTGCAGGAGCGCCTGAAACATCGTGCGGACGGCGCGCCCGTGTTCCTGTATGTGGGCCGCCTGTCGGAAGAAAAGGGGCTGGACACGCTGCTGGAAGCCTTCGCGGGCCTGCACAAGACGATGCCGTCGGCAACGCTGCGGCTGGTCGGCACCGGGCCGATGGCAGGCACCCTGCGCCAGATGGCGGCGGAGCTCGGCCTTGAGGCCGCGGTATGCCAGGTCGGCAGCCTGCAGGACGAAGGCCTGTCCAAGGAGTACTACCGGGCGGCCTGCATGGTCTTGCCCAGCCATAGCGAACCGTGGGGCCTGGTGGTCAACGAGGCGCTCGCCCATGGCTGCCCGGCGGTGGTCAGCGAGAACTGCGGCTGCGTGCCGGAGCTGGTGCTCGAGGGCGAGACCGGGTTCGCGGTGCCGGCGCGCAGTGCCGCTGCGCTGCAGGCCGGCATGACCCGCGCGCTGGCGGCGTTCGCGGATACCCAGGCCACCGCGGAGCGTTGCCTGTCCGTGATCCGGCGCTTCGATCCGGCGAACGCCGCGTCGAATATCGCGCGCGGCTGCGCCGCGATGCTGAGCGAGCCGGAGGTGCATCAGCGAACGGGCGTGCAGACCTGAGCCGGAACCCGGAACCCAGGACCCGGGCCCAGCCCGCCTTCCTTCCTGCCGCATGTGTTGACCTTGCGATGACCTGTGCGGCCATTGCAGGCAGGGTTGCGCGCGATCGCCGCATGCGCGGCGCTCCCCGGTCGGCCGGCTGCCAGGGAGGAAGGCGTCACGTTGCCGGAATGACACACGCAGAACCGAATGGAGAGTCCCGTGAGAATCCTGATCTGCGGACAGAACTACGCGCCGGAGCTGACCGGAACCGGCAAATACACCGCCGAGATGGCCGAAGCGCTGGCCGCCGGCGGGCATGAGGTCCGCGTGGTCTGCGCGCCCCCTTACTACCCCGGCTGGCGCGTAGGCGAGGGCTATTCCGCCTGGCGCTACACGCGCGAGCTGCGCGGCGGCGTCCAGGTGCATCGCGCGCCGTTGTGGGTGCCGGCGCGCCCGACCGGCGCCACGCGCCTGCTGCACCTCGCCAGCTTCGCGCTGGGCGCGCTGCCGTCCTTGCTCAGGCAGGTTCTATGGCGCCCGGATGCCGTGATGGCGATCGCGCCCAACCTGATGAGCGTGCCCGCCACATGGGTGGTGGCGCGCCTGGCCGGCGCCAGGACCTGGCTCCACGTGCAGGACTATGAAGTCGACGCAGCCTTCGAGCTGGGCATGCTCAAAGGCGCAAGGCTGCGGCGCGCGGCGCTTGCCACGGAGCGCCTCCTGATGCGCCGCTTCGACGTGGTATCCACCATCTCGGAGAAGATGGCCGAGCATGCGGTGCGCAAGGGCGTGGCCAGCACGCGCGTGTTCCGCCTGCCCAACTGGGTGGACACCACCGCCATCTACCCGCTGGAGCGGCCCAGCATCTATCGCGAGGAACTCGGCATCCCGCCGGACCAGAAGGTCGTGCTCTATGCCGGCAACATGGGCGAGAAGCAAGGCCTGGAAATCCTGGTGTGCGCGGTTGCCGCACTGGCCGGCAATGCCGGCATTACCTTTGTCTTCTGCGGCAACGGCCCGGCCAGGGCGATGCTGGAAACCCACTGCGCCGGGCTGGACAACTGCCGCTTCCTGCCGCTGCAGCCCGTCGACCGGCTTAACGAACTGTTGAACCTGGCAGACATCCATGTGCTGCCCCAGCGCGGCGATGCGGCCGACCTGGTCATGCCCTCCAAGCTGACCGGCATGTTTGCCAGCGGCCGCGCCATCGTTGCCATGGCGCTGCCGGGGACCGAGCTGTTCGCGGCGGTATCGCCGCGCGGGGTCGCGGTGCCCCCGGACGACGTCGAGGCCCTGGCGGGCGCCATCAAGCGGCTCGCGGCATCGCCCGCGCTGCGTGCGGAGCTGGGGGCCGCGGCGCGCGGCTACGCCGAGGCCACGCTGTCCGCCGCCGCCGTGCTGTCCCGCTTCGACGCCAGGCTGCGCGCCTTGTGCGGCGAAGGCGCGGCCCGGCCCGCGGCCGGGGAGCCTCGCGTTGGGGAGGAGCTCCCGGCCAACGTATTGCAGCCGGAGAAGGCGGAGTAGGCGGAGTAGGCGCTGCGGGTGCTGTGGATGCTGTGGGTGCAGCAGGCGGAGCAGGCCGGGCATCGCGTACGCAACAACAAGAAAGCAGGCGCGCAACCAAGCGAAAAAGACAGGGGAGGTGAGGCATGTCAGCGACACAATCAGGCGCGGCGCCGGCACAAGGCCGGGCGGCAGCGCGGCCTTACGGCACGGCGATGGCAAGCCACGCCGTGGCGACATTGCCCGCGCTCACCAGCATCCGCTTCCTGGCGGCCTTGACCGTCGTGCTCTGCCACTTCACCGAGATCGGCGTGCTCAACGGCCCGGCGTGGTTCCTGCAGCTGGCCGACGGCGGCCGGCCGGCTGTCTCGCTGTTCTTTGTGCTCTCCGGCTTTGTGCTGACCTTCACCTACCGGGACAAGATCGGCCTGCCAGGCGGCGCCGCCGCGTTCTACGCCGCGCGCTTCGCCCGGATCTACCCGGTGCTGGTGCTGTCGCTGCTGTTGTCGCTGCCGGTGACGCTGTGGCTCTTGCATACGGGCGACAGCGAGCTGTTGCGCGAGTGGTATGGGCTCAAGGGCTCGTACGTCGCGATGCTGGCGGTGAGCCTCGTGGCCCAGTTGCTGGCGCTGACCGCGTGGCTGCCGTTCTCGGCGCTCAACCAGCCTTGGAACGGACCCGCCTGGAGCATCTCCTGCGAGGCCTTCTTCTACGCCTTGTTTCCGTTGCTGCTACGCCGGCTGGAAAAGCGTGGCAGCCGCGCGCTGGCACTGCTGTGCCTGGCGCTGTGGCTGTTGCAAGGTGCCTGGATCGCGCTGCTGATGGCGGTGCTGCCGCCATCGCGGCATGGCTTCCTGGTGGCGCAGTTTCCGCTGACCCACCTGTTCGAGTTCGTGCTCGGTGTCTGCGCGGGCATTGCCTACGCGCGGCTGCGTGGCGCCGGCGGCAGCCGGCACACGCTCGGCATGGGCCTGGTGGCGGTGGCGGTTTGCGCGGTCGGCACGCTGGCGGTGCTACGCCCGCTTAGTCCCGCCTTCTACCTGCAGGCGCCGTTTTTTGGCGCGCTGATCCTTGGCCTTGCCTTGCTGGAGCGGCCGGTGGCAGGCGTGCTGCACCGGCGCTGGCTGGTGTCGCTTGGCGAAGCCAGCTTTGCGCTCTACCTGATTCACGTACCGCTGGCGCGCATGGCTTACCTGGCCGGCTGGCGCCAGCAGGCCGGCTGGCTGGCGGTGGCGCTGGCCATCTTGCTGAGCCTGGCCATCTACCGCTATGTCGAGGAACCGATGCGCCGGCAGTTGCGGCGCCGGCTGGCGCGCCCGCGCGTAGTGCTGCCCGTAGTGTTGCCCGTAGTGCTGTCCGTGGTGCCTGGGGCGCCGCCCGCATCGGCGCCCCAGGCACCGGCCGCGCCGGTGCAAGCCTCCAACGGATGAAGGAGGGCCCGCCATGCGCAACCGCTTCACGGCCATCTGGATATGGCTGATGCTATGCCCGCTGGCAGTGGATTTCAAAAGCGTCGATGAAAACGGTAGCCGCCTGACGCAGATCCTGCTGACCCTGCCGGTGATCGCAGCGGGCATTGCCCTGGCCTTGATCGCGCCGCGCTTTGTCACGCGCACCCGGTTGAGCTCGACGGTCATGGCCGCCTTGCTGCTGACCGTGCCGGGCAGCATCGTCCCGCAGTTGATCCAGGGCAACGATGTTGGCAATTACCTGCGCGTGCTGTTGCCGTTCATGCTGTTCCTGATCGGCTACCTGGCCGCGCGCCATCCGTGGCCGCAAGAGCGCCTGAAGCAGATCGAGTCGGCGATGTTCGCCGCCATGGTGACGTCGCTGCTGTTCAGCTTTGCCTATGGCATGGCGGTGGGAGGCGGGCTGGAGACGGTGCGCTTTCGCATTGTCTCGGTGGTCTTCCTGGCGACGCAGGGCGTGCTGCTGCACGAGTTCGTCATCGCCAGGCGCGTGACCAAGTTCACCGTGCTGCTGTTCATCGGCACCGTGCTCATCGAAATGCTCAGCGTCACGCGCAGCTTGCTGATCGGCACGGCGCTACTGTTTTGCTTTGCCACGTGGCTGAGCGCGGCGTCGCTGCGCCATCTGCTCAAGGCGGTGCTGCGCGCGGTCGTCATCACGACGGTGCTGGTAGGCGGCACCGCGTTGGTTGGCTCGGAGCTGTTCCCGAGCGTCGCCGCGCACTGGACCCAGCGGATTGCGGCGGGCAAGGCCACCGCTTCCGGCATCGATCCGACAACCGCCACCCGGCTCGCCGAGCTCAAGGACCAGTATGACCAGGTCACCTCGAACACGACGTCGCTCATGGTCGGCAAAGGCTACGGGCATTTCTATCGCTACTCGCCCGCTTACCTGAAGGCGCTCTCCGGGCAGATGAGCGAGAAGGAGTTCTACGCGATCAACGAGTGGACGGCGGGACATAACTTCTGGGTCTACCAGTTGTTCGCGGGCGGCTTGCTGTTTGGCATCGCGTTTCCCGCCATCGTGCTGTTCTCGCTCTATCGCGGCAGCATGGCCTATCGCCACTGGCGGCGCGTGGCGCCGAACGCGCCCAACCTGGCCGTGATGGGCCGCGCCTTGCTGGTGCTGGCGGCGCTGCCGGCCACGTCGATCGGCGGCAATCCGCTGGGCCCGCGCTTTTCCGGCGTGGTGTACGGCGTGGCGCTGGGCCTGCTGGTGGCCACGCACGCGCAGCTGGCCCGCTCGACGGCCGCGAAGCTCGCCGCGCAAGGCGCGGCGGCGGCCGAACGTGCGCGGCAGGCGCAACAGGCCAAACAGGGAAGGCCCAGGCGAGCCCCGCTGGCGGGGGCGCCCGCGCTCAGGCCCGGAACCTATGCGCCAATGCTCACAACGATAGCCCACGCGCCGGCTGCCAACGCGGCCGGCAACGACCAGCCAGAGCGCGCGCCCAAGCGTCTGCGATTTGCCCCGCAAGGAGTCGACCGATGAACATCCTTCACCTGCTTTCATCGATCGATCCCAGGTTGGGCGGACCCGTGGAATGCGTGCGCCAGGGCAGCGCCCAGCTTGTCGCGCAGGGCCATCGCGTGGAGGTGCTGTCGCTCGATCCGCCGGATGCGCCCTACCTGGCCGACTTCCCCTTGCCTTTGCATGTGCTGGGGCCCGCGCGCGGCTACTACCACTACTCGCCCCGGCTGGTGCCCTGGCTGCGCGAGCATGCGCGGGAGTTCGACGCCGTCATCATCAACGGCCTGTGGCAATACCATGGCTTTGGCGCGTGGCGCGCGCTGCGCAAGCTGCAGGTGCCGTACTACGTCTACCCGCACGGCATGCTCGATCCCTGGTTCAAGCGCGCCTACCCGCGCAAGCACCTGAAGAAGTGGCTCTACTGGCCGTGGGCCGAGTACCGCGTACTGCGCGATGCGCGAGCCGTGTTGTTTACCGCCGAGGAGGAGCGACGCCTGGCCAGCCAGTCTTTCTGGCTGTACCGCGCCAGGGAATCGGTCGTGAGCCTTGGCACGCAGTCGCCGCCCCCGGAGCACGACGCCGACGGCGTGGCATTGCGCGAGCGCTTCCTGGCGGCATACCCCGAGCTGCGCGGCAAGCGCATCGTCTTGTTTCTTGGCCGCGTGCACGAGAAGAAAGGCTGCGACCTGCTGATCGACGCCTTTGCCCGCGTGGCGGCGCTGGACCCGCAGGCGCACCTCGTGATGGCGGGCCCCGATAGCGCGGGATGGGTGCCCCGTCTGCAGTCGCAGGCCGCAGCGCGTGGCATCGGCGCACGCGTGAGCTGGCCCGGCATGCTGCGCGCGGAGATGAAGTGGGGCGCGTTCTATGCCAGCGATGTATTCGCGCTGCCCTCGCACCAGGAGAACTTCGGCATCGCGGTGGCCGAGGCGCTGGGTTGTGCCGTGCCCGCGCTGATCTCCGACAAGGTCAACATCTGGCGCGAGATCGAACGTGACGGCGCGGGACTTGCCGCGCCCGACACCGTCGAGGGATGCGAGGCGCTGCTGCGGCGCTGGCTCTCCATGGACGACGCCCAGCGCGTGCAGATGCGCGCCTGCGCCAAGGCAACGTTCAACCGGCGTTTCACCGTGGAAAGCATGGCTCGCGACCTGCTGCGCGTGCTGCAGTCCGGCGAGCCGGCGCAGGCCGTGATGGAACCCGAGTGGCTGGGCCGCGATGCCTGATGCGGGATGCGCGATGCGTCCGGCAACGCACGTGCTTGGCCGCGGTTAGCGCAATGTTGGCGCACGCGAGCGAGGGCGTCGTACGAAGATGGAAGCGGGAAGGGTAGTGGCAATCCGTCTTGAAACCGGCCAACAGGGGGAGCAGTAGATGTTTATCGACACCAGAAAGCTAGAAGAGGACGCCGTGGTGCACACCACCGTCTGCATCATTGGCGCCGGGGTGGCCGGCATCACGCTGGCACTGGAGATGCAGCGGCTTGGCATCGATGCCTGCTTGCTGGAGAGTGGCGGCTACAAGGCCGATGACGACACGCGCGACCTCTATCGCGGCGAGAACATCGGGCTGCCCTATACCTTCGCCGATGGCAGCCGCAGCCGCTTTCTCGGCGGCAGCAGCAATTGCTGGGGCGGCTGGTGCCGCCCGCTGGACCCGTGGGACCTGGAAAAGCGCAGCTGGGTGGCGCACAGCGGCTGGCCGTTCGGGCTCGATGAGCTCACCCCTTACTACGAGCGCACCCATGCGCTGCTCAAGCTCGGACCCAACAACTTCGATCCCGCTTACTGGGAGGCCGCCATCCGCCGTCCCGACGTGCGGCGCCTGCCGCTGATCGGTGAGCATATCCGCGACACGATCTCGCAGTTCAGCCCGCCGGCCCGCTTTGGCAAGCTGTACCGCGAGCCGCTGGAACAATCGCATCGCGTCAAGGTGTATCTCTACGCCAACGTGGTCGACATCGGCACCAATGCCGATGCCACTTCAGTGACGGAGGTCTCGGTCGCCACGCTCAGCGGGCGGCATATCAAGGTGGCGGCGCGCTTGTTCGTGCTGGCCACGGGCGGCATCGAAAACGCGCGCCTGCTGCTGGCATCGAACAAGGTGCAGCCTGCCGGCCTGGGCAATGGCGCGGACCTGGTGGGCCGCTATTTCATGGACCATCCGCGGCTGATGTCCGGCAGTGTCCGCTTCAACAAAGGATGGGCGCGCAACAAGCTCTACGACATCAAGTACCACTACCAGAACGCGGCCGTGAGTGCCAACGGCACCTATGTCTCCTCGCAGTTCGCGCTCAAGCCCGCCGTGCTGGAACGCGAAGGCCTGCTCAATGCGCGGGTGTGGTTCTTCTCGATGTTCTACGGCGAAGGCAGCAAAGGCGCGGAGGCGCTGTTCCGCACCAAGCAGGCACTGTTGAAGAAGGACCAGCCAGGCCACAGCCTCGCCCGGGACCTGCTGACCATGGCCGCGCACCCGGTCGACACCGTGGGCTTCGGGCTGACGCGGCTGATGCAGCCGCGCTCGCTGATCACCGACGTCAAGATGCAGGCTATCGTGGAGGCCGATCCCGACCCGGACAGCCGGGTGACGCTGTCCGAACACCGAGACCGGCTTGGCGTGCCGCGAGTGCGCGTGCACTGGCGCGTGGGCAGCCTGGTGCAGCGTACCTTTGACCGCACCTTTGCGCTGCTGGCGCAGGAACTGCAAAGCAGCGGCGTGGCGCAAGTCACGCTGGATCCACCCGTGGAGGGCCGGCCCTGGCCCGCCGCGCTCGAAGGTACCTGGCACCACATGGGCACCACGCGCATGCATGATTCGCCAACAATGGGAGTGGTGGACCGCAATAGCCGCGTCCATGGCATCTCGAATCTCTACGTGGCCGGCAGTTCGGTGTTCCCGACCGTCGGCGCGAATTTCCCCACCATCACCATTGCTGCGCTGGCATTGCGCCTGGGCGGACACATCGCACGGGAGCTCGGCATGCCGTGCGCGACCTACGCGAGCGACGGCACGCCGCAGCACAAGGCGCCTGCGCGCGAGCCGGAGCAAGCGATGACGCTGGCGGGCGCGGGCATGGCGGCCGCAGCGCAGGGCCTGGTGCCCTTGCGCGAGGAGTGACTTAGGGGGCCACGGCTGGGTGTGGGCGTGCCTGTGCCACCGTGGCCCAACGTACATAAAGACCAGGTATTGGCGTGAATCTTGCGGCTATCCGGGGGCGGAACCCCAGATGGATCGTTGCAGGCGCAGCGCCCTCAAACGACTTGAATGCGGTTCACGACAAGGAGACGCTGCCATGGCAATCAGGATCTTTCCCGCTCTTGCATTCGTTGCCGTTCTTGGTGGATGCGCGTGGGCGCCGGGTCCGGCACTGGACTCGAGTCGCCTGCATGACGACATCGGCGCCAAGACTGGCACGCAAGCCTACCCGGTGCAACTGATCAACGCGGAGGTGATCTCCCGCCAGATCGACGCGGTTGCCACGACCAACAGCAAGGTGACACCCGCCACGGGCGCGGACCTTGCCCAGAGCATCGCGAAGTACGAATACCGCATCGGCCCGCAGGACCTGCTGGGCGTCACGGTGCTGTACAACCCGCAGCTGAGCTCCAGCGCGGCGAACATGCAGCCCATGCCGATCGCGCCCGGCGCCGCCGACGGCGCGCAGCAGCAGGCGCCGCTGGAACAGAACGGTTTTCGCGTCGGCGCCAATGGCGAGGTCTACTATCCGCCCGTGGGCATGCTGCGGGTTGGCGGAAAGACCGTGGAGCAGGTGCGCAGCATGATCTCCACGGCGCTGTCCAAGGAGATCCGCGACCCACGGGTCGACGTGCGCGTGGTGTCGTACCGCAACAGCCGGGTCGACGTCACGGGGTTGGTGAAGAACCCCGGGTCACTGCAGGTCACCGATGTGCCGCTCTCGATGATCAACGCCATTGCGCGCACGGGCGGCACGTTACCCGATGCGGACGTGCAGAAGGTCAGGCTGACGCGCGGCGACAAGGTCTACGAGCTGGATCTCGATACGCTGACCGAGCGGCGCAATGGCGTTGGCGATTTTCTCTTGCAGGGCGGCGACATCATCAATGTGCCCGACCGGCTCTCCAGCCGGATCTTCGTGATGGGCGAAGTGGTCAAGCCGACCTCGCTGCTGATGAACAAGGGCCGCCTCTCGCTGGCTGACGCGCTCGCCGGCGTCAACAGCATCGACATCCGCGCTGCCGACCCGCGCCAGGTCTTCGTGATCCGCGGCGCGCGCGAGAACCCGACACAGCCAGCCGTGTACCGGCTTGACATGACACAGGTGGATGCTTTGCTGCTGTCGACGCAGTTCCGCATGGAGCCGCTCGACGTGGTGTATGTGGGCACGTCGGATGCCGTGCGCTTTAACCGGGTGCTCGAGCAGATTACGCCGACCATCCAGACCCTGTTCTTCACCAAGCAACTGGGCAAATAAACCAGGGCTGGCGGGGCAGGCAGTTGGGCAGTTGGGGTCTTGCAGGGGTAATACGTGATGTACAGCCAGCGATTAGCTCCGGACGTCAATCACCTCCTGCGCGGCTTGCCGCGCGATGACTGGGAGGCCATCTCCAACCACCTCGAACTGGTGCGCCTGCGCCCCGGGCAACTGCTGACCGATTGCGGGCAGCATACCAATCATGTGTATTTCCCGACCACGGCGGTCGTCTCCATGCTGTCCTTCCTGGAGGACGCCACCACCGTCGAGATCGCCACGGTCGGCAACGAGGGCATGGTTGGCATCCCGGTGGTGACGGGGGGCAATGCCATGCCTTACCGGCTGGAGGTGCACACGCCCGGGTTTGGCTACCGGCTCGCGGCGAACAAGCTGCGGCAAGAACTGCTGCGCTCGCCGGCAATCCTGCGGCTGACCCTGCTGTACGTGCAGGCGTTGCTCACGCAGATCGCGCAGACCGCGGTGTGCAACCGCTATCACTCGCTGAACCAGCAGGTTTGCCGCTGGCTGCTGCTCGCCGTCGACCGGCTTTGCTCGAACGAGATCGCCATCACCCAGCAGGTCATCGCCACCAAGCTGGGCGTGCGCCGCGAGGGCGTGACCGAAGCCGCCAGGAAACTGGCGGATCTCGGGTTGATCCACTACAGCCGCGGCCACATCACGGTGATCGACCGGGTCCGGCTGGAGCTGCACGTCTGCGAGTGCTATGGCCTCGTCCGGCGCGAGTACGGGCGCTTGCTGTCCAACGGGGATGGCGGGCCGGCCTTGCCGGAACGGCTGGGACACGCCCGTGCGCTGGCTGTGTGCGCGCATCACGCGCACTGAGCGCACTGAGCGCATGAAGGGCATGGAGTGCATGACGGGGAGCTGAGCGTGATTACCTTTACCGAAGTGGGCTTGTCTGCGGCATCGCGGCAGCCGGGTTCCCGCGTGCGCTGGGGCGCGGTCCGGGCACTGCTTGACCATGCCGGCTGGATCCTTGCCGCCACGCTGTTCGGCGCGCTGTGCGGCGCGCTGTATGCGTGGTCGCTGCCGGCCATGTACGAGGCGGACGTACTGGTGCGCCCGGAGTCTGCCCGGCGGCTTGCGCTGAATGCGCAGGGTACGGCCAACGCGGGGCAGCCCGCCGACGAACTGCGCCCGGATGCGATGACCAGCCGCGCGGTGCTGACGCCGGTGGTGCGGGAAACCCGGCTCGATATCGCCGCGGCCCCGCGCACGGTGCCCGTGGTTGGCGCGCTATGGGCGCGGTTTGCCGGTGGCGCGCAGGCAGGACCACGTTCTACACCGCTAGCTGCGCCGCTGGAGAGCCTGTCCGCCTACGCCTGGGGCGGTGAGCGGATCGACCTGATCGCCCTCAACGTGCCCGACGCGCTGCTCAACCAGCCACTGACGCTGGTGGCGCAGGGCGACCAGCGCTTCCGCCTGCTGGGCGAGGACGGTGCGGTGCTGCTGACGGGCAAGGTCGGCGACATCGCGCGGGGCAGTGGCGTTTCGCTCAAGCTGGCGCAGCTCACCGCGCGCGCGGGGACCGAGTTCGTGGTGATGCGCCGCGACGCCATCACGGCGGTCGAGCTGCTGGCGCGCGGGCTCAAGCTGGAGCCGCAGCGTGGCGCGGCCACGGCAACCGCGCCGAATGGCGCAGCGGCGGGCGCCGCCGCTGGTGCAGCCGCCGACGCGGTGCGCATCGCCTGGCGCGACGCCGACCGGGAGCATGCCGCCGCAGTGGTCAATGCCGTGGCGCGCTCGATTGTCGATACGCAGGTTGGCCATCGGCGCGAGCAGGACAACCAGCAGCTGGATTTCGTCACCAGCGAGCTGCCGCGCGTGAAGGCCGAGCTGGAGGCGGCCGAGGCGGCCCTGGCCCGGTACCGCGCGCGCGCCGGGTCATTGCAGCCTTCCCAGGAGTCCCAGTCCTATCTCAGCGGCAGCATCGAGTACCAGCGGCAGATCTCCGGGCTGCGGCTCGAGCGCGCGCGCCTGCTGCGCAATTTCATGCCGCAGAGCCAGGAAGTGCGGGCAATCGACGAGCAGATCGAGCAGTTGCGCGGCGACAGGCGCAGCATGGATAGCCGGCGCCAAGGGCTGTCCGAGGCGGAGCGGGAGTCGGGCGCGCTCAGCCGCGACGTGAAGGTGGCCGAGGACATGTACATGTCATTGCGCAGGCAGGCACAGCTGCTGTCGCTGGCGCAGTCCGACCAGAGCAGCGATGTGCGGCTCGTGGACCTTGCGGTGGCGCCTGCGCTGCCGGTCGGCCCGGATCGGGCGCTGGTGACGGGCCTGGCTGCGCTGCTGGGCCTGTTGGCTGGCTCCGGGGTGGCCGCGCTCAAGAGCCGCGCGTCCCGGGGCATGGAGAGCGCTGCCGCGATCGAAGGGAGCCTGGCGTTGCCGATGGTGGGCGAGGTCGTGTTCAGCCCCGAGCAGCTTGAGCTGGAACGCAAGAGCCTGGCGCAGCCGCGGCCCCTGCGCGCACCGGTCTTGTCCGTGTGCGAGCCGGGCCAGGCAGTACGGCTCGCACGCGGCACGGACGACGCGGCGCGGGCGAGCCTGCGCCACTGCGTGTCCACCGCTTCGGTGCGCCCCGGCGCGGCGCATGAAGACACGGTGCTGCACGACCGGTACCTGCTCGCACGGCAGTATCCGCACGCCCCGGCCGTTGAGGGGCTGCGCACCTTGCGCGCGTCGCTGCACTTCGCCATGGACGGCGCTGCCAACCACATCGTGGCCATTACCAGCGCCTCCGTGGGGGCGGGCAAGACCTTTGGCGCGGTCAACCTGGCCGTGCTGGCGGCGGAGGCCGGCATGCGCGTGCTGGTGGTCGACGCCGACCTGCGCCGTGCCCGCGTGGCCGGGCAGTTCGGCCTGGAGGGCACGCTGGGGCTGGCCGACCTGCTGGGCGGGGCCCTCACGCTGCATGATGCGATCCAGCCCACCGCTGTCGGCGGGCTGTGGCTGCTCTCGGCCGGCACGCGGCCGGCGAATCCATCCGAGCTGCTGATGCTGCCCGCCCTGCGCGAGGTGCTGCTCACCTGCGCCGCGGGCTTTGACCTGGTCCTCGTGGATACGCCCCCCATCCTCGCGGTGGCCGACGCCGCGCTGGTCAGCCGCGTAGCCGGCGCCACGCTGCTGTTCGTGCGCGCCGGCAACACCCCGCAGGAGAAGGTGGTGGAGGCGCTCAAGTACCTGGACCGGGCCCATGCGAACGTGATCGGCGGCGTGCTCAATGGCTTGCAGGTGCGCCGGAGCAACCGGGAGCGCTGTGCCGAGACCAGCGACTACCTGCGCGCGAGCGCGCCGGAGGATGGCACGGTGCCGGCCTGGCGCATCGGCTGACCCGCCACCTTCGACTTTTGCCGGCGTAGCGGCCACGGGCGCCGCCGCGTGCCCGCGCATGCGTGCGGGCACACGGCATGCCCGCCATCCTCTCCACCCTTTATCGACCAGAACGGCCTCATGAGAAGCACGAACGGCAGGCACTTGCCCGCGCTGTCCCACCTGGTGGCGCTAGAAGCTACCGTCAGGCTAGCCAGCGTGACGGGCGCGGCCGACGAGCTATGCCTGACACAGAGCGCGGTCAGCAAGCAGTTGACCGAGCTCGAAGCGTACCTCGGCGTGCCCATGCTGATCCGCCGCAAGGGCGCCGTCTCGCCCACCCAGGCCGGCGAGCAATATCTGCGCGCGGTCCGCAAGGTGATAGCCGAGCTGGAGGAAGCCACGCTGGAGGTGCTGACAAGCAGGGGCAGCGGTGGCCGGCTCGATCTGCGCGTGCCGGTTTCGCTAGGCAATATCTGGTTGCTGCCGAGGCTGGCAGGCTTTGCCAAGGCCCATCCCCAGATCCAGGTCAACATCACCGCCAAGGCAGGCACGGTGGATCTGCGTGCGTCCGGCCTGGACGGCGCGATCCAGGTTTGCACGGGCCCGCCCGAAGGGCATGTCGGCGTCAAGGTGATGCCACTGGCCTTGTTTCCGGTGTGCGTGCCCGAACTGCTGGCGCAGGCGGAGTCCGCCCAGGCTGCGCTGGAGCGCCTGCCGCTGCTGCACCAGGCGGAGGCGCTGGAAGCGTGGGCGGGCTACTTCGACGTGATCGGCATGGCGGCGCGCAGGGCCCTGCGCGGGCCGCGCTATGCCTCGCTGGCCATGGGGCTGCAGGCGGCGCTCAGCGGCATGGGAATCGCCCTGTTGCCCGATTACGTGGTGAGGGAGGACCTGAAGGCGGGTCGGTTGGTGCGCTTGCTGGACGCCACTTATGTCTCGCCCAAGTCCTATTACTTTGTTTGCCTTGAGGACAAGTGGCATAGCCCGTTGGTCGGGGTCTTCCTTGCCTGGCTGCTGGCGGAGGTGGCCGCGGATGCGCCCCCCTGCATATCGCAGGAGATGCCACCCCAGACGCCACCCCTGACGCCACCCCTGACGCCGCCCCAGGTGCCGGCCAGGCATGAATAGGTCGGCCGCCACGTCCTACCAGGTGCAGATGCCCCAGTCGGTGTACAGCGGCATTTCCAGGCCGAGCGCCGTATCTGTCACCGCATGGATCTGCACGAAGGGCCGCTCGGACTCCACTTTGCCAAAGATCGCCGCGAACGGGATCTCACCCGCATCCCGTCCCGTGCCGATGCGCAGCAGGCCCGTGGGAATGGAGGTGCCGGAGGGGTCGACGAGATACCACCTGCCCGACAGGAAGACTTCCACGAAGGCATGGAAATCCGGCGGCCCGAGCGCGGGATCGGCGCCGTAGTCCAGGCTGCTGGAGATGCGCGCGGGAATGCTCAGCGCCCGGCAGATGGCAATCATCAGGTGCGCGAAATCCCGGCACACGCCAGTGCGCTCGACAATCGTGTCCACGGCCGAGGTGCGCTCATTGGTGGAAGTCGAGAGGAAACGCACATGGTTGCGCGCCCATTCCCGGATGGCCACGACGCGCGAGTAGCCCCATGGCACCCTGCCGAACTCGCGCAGGGCAAACTCCATCAGGCGGTCGGATTCACAGTAGCGGCTAGGCGCCAGGTAGGGCAGCACCTCGAAGGGCAGTTGCGCGATCGGCACTTCGTGCAAGGTCGAAGGATCGTCGAGGCGGTGGTCGATATCGACCACGGCTTCATAGTGGATCGCCAGATGCCCCTTGGGGGCGCGCAGCCGGATCAGCCGGTTGCATAGCACGGCATCGGTGTACTGGTCCATGCGCAGCACGGGCGGCACCGTCAGGCGCTCGGAAACAATGCGCTGGCGGGCGGTACGGGCGGCTTCGATGTTGAACAGGAAGTCAGCCTCGGCATCCAGGACTTCGTACGACAGGTCGACCGAGTATCGAAGACGGTTCATTTGATGCCCCCTTGCCCGCGCGGCATGACAGGCGCTTGCTGGATGAATGGTTCGTGACAGGACTCAACGGATCGCCACGGCAGCCGTCAAGCGGGGTTGCGTGCCCGTCCATGGTCGTCGCCCCTGATGGGAAAGTCCAGTGAATCCGTTGAACGCCCTGTGCGGGTGTCCCTTGTTCCCCCAATGCCTGGGCGCCCGCGCTCCTGCTCCTCGACCCTGTACCGCTCTACCGCTCTAAAGCGGGCCGCTGTTCTTTGGCCGTGGCACCAGCTTGCCCGCGGCCCGTTTGCGGGGCCGGCCGAGCAGGCCGACGGAGACAGCGTAGCTGAAGAGATCCAGGTCGCCGCGCAGCCCGAGCTTGCGCATGGCGGACACCTTCTGGGTGCTGATGGTCTTGACGCTGCGCCCGAGACTCAAACCGATCTGGCTGACCGACATGCCTGACAGGTAGAGCCGGATCACGTCGGTCTCGCGCGGGCTGAGCGCGCTGAACCGGGCGCGCACGTCCATGTCCGGTCCGGTGCTGTCCAGCAGGTGCCGGATCGTCGGCGACAGGTAGCGCATGCCGTCGAGCACTTGCGTCAGGCCAACCGCGATATGCGAGGCATCGTCGAGCTTGCTGACCACCGATAAGCGCTCGAACCGGACCAGCCTGCCGATCTGCGTGGGGTTTTCCAGCATGGTGACCACCAGGATCGACAGCGCGGGATAGCGGCGCCGCACGAACTCGATCATGGGCAGGCCGTCTCCATGCACGCCGCCTGGCATCGCATAGTCCGTCAGCAGGATGTCGCACGGTCGCCGGCTGAGCGCGGCGAGGATTTCTGTCGAGTTCCGCGCGATGCCGGCAATCTCCATGCCCTCGAACTGCGCCAGCAAGCCTCGCAAGCCCAGCAGCATGACGGGATGGTCATCGGCGATGACGATGTGGGATTTGGAGAGCGAGAGGTTAGCCGGCATGGGCATGGGTCCACGACCACGAATGGCGGCAGCGCATGCATCGCGGGGGCCGCTCCGTTGGCCGCGGCATCTGGCGTGGGCAAAGAGGGGTGACGTCGCTCATGGCAGAGTTCCTTGCGCTCTTGAAATGGCGGCGCGGCGCGCCGAAGAAAGTACTGAATTTGTGACTGCTGACTGTATCGCCGGGAACGCCAAGCTGGTTTGAGAAATTTCCTCATTTCGCTGCAATTGCGGGGGCGGGCCGGAAACCGCGCGGCAGCCCGAGGCACGTCATCGGCGTCCCACGCCCCAGGCCGTTCTTCTGATTGCCTGGGAAGTTTCCCAACGCAAGGGGGAGCGACGTCGCCATTCGTTCGCCATCCGTTGTGCGGTCCAACGCCAAAAAAGTGATCATTTAGTACTTTTTAAGGCATTCCAATCGGCCGGAACGATGTGCCTGCGCACGGTGCAGGGTTGAGTCTCTCCCCTCCTTTGGGAAATTTCCGGCGGCTGATTCGGAAGTATCGCGCCAGTTCGAGGGCAACTTCACCACATAATCCGCGCTTCACCTGCCGATTGGCGGCTGTCGCCCGGCGCAGGTAGGTTCGTTTCTTGGCAGTCTTGGGGGAGAGCGTGAGTGGCAACTATCCTGATCGTCGACGATCACCCCGCACTGCGCCTTGTGATCAAGGCCCAGTTGTCGCAAGTGCTTGGGGTCAGCCATATTCTGGAAGCCGACAACGGCCAGACTGCGATCGAAGCCGCGCGGCAGTTCGAGCCCGATGTTGCCGTGCTGGACCTGGATATTCCCCGTATCAGCGGGCTGGACGTGATCCCGCGCCTGAAGCGGATTTACCCGCCGATCCGGATCCTGGTGATTTCGGGGCAGGACCAGGCCGTCTTCGCGCCGCGGGTGCGGCGCGCGGGCGCACAGGGCTTCGTGAGCAAGTTGCAGGACATGAAGGAAATCGTGCGCTGCGTCGAGTGGGTGATGGCCGGCTACACGGTGTTTCCTGAAATGCGCTATGAGCGCGAGTTGCCGCTCGTCAACCAGCGGTCGGATGAAGAGCGGCTCGCGTTGCTCTCGGACAAGGAGATCGTCATCCTGCAGATGCTGGTCAGGGGCTTGTCCAACAAGGCCATCGGAGAGCTTTTGTTTATCAGCAATAAAACGGTGAGCAGCCATAAGACCCGCATCATGGGCAAGCTGCGGGCCACCTCGCTGGTGGAGTTGGTCGACTTAGCCCGGCGCTGCCGCCTGACGCCTTCGCAATGACGCCAGCCGGTGGCCGCTCATCGGCGGTGGGGGAACAATATGCAAATGTTCACAGAGGCCAAACCATGATCCGTGCGCTATTACTCAGCACTACCGAGAGTGGCGTGCAAGCGTTGCAGATCAGCGGGCTGGCGGCCTTGCTTGCGGGCCTGGGCTTTACCGTCGAGCACGTGGGCCTGGCCAGCCCGGATCCGCGGCGCGTCCAACGCGAGCCGCCCAGGCTGGCACTGGTCTGGCTGGCCCATGACCATGCCGGCGAGCTCGCGCGCGGCGACTTCGGCCTGCCGCCGGACAGTTTGTTGTTTTCGGTGGTGCAGGCCGGCGCGGACGCGAGCGTGGTTGATGCCGCCCATGGCGCCGCCTTCGATGCCACGTTGAGCGCGCCGGTCAACGTCGGCGCGCTGGCGCGCGCGCTGGCCGGGCACGGGTTTGTCGCGGTGTCGCCCGGCGAATGCGCGGCCGCCGGCACGCTGCTCGATACGCTCGCGGGCGGTGACGCGGATATCGTCAGGGACCTGGTGGACAGCCTGGTCGAGACCAACCGCAGCGATCTCGAGATGATGCGCACGGCGCTGGCGGATGGCGCCTGGCAGCAGTTCGGCAGCGGGGCTCACCGTATCAAGGGCTCGGCCAGGATCCTGGAGTGCGCGGCCCTGGTCACGCTTTGCGGCCGGCTCGAGTCCGTTGCCCAGTTCGGCGACCTTGCCACCGCGCAAGCCTTGCTGCCGATTCTTGCCTCAACGCTGGCGCACCTCGACGCGAGGCTGGCGGCGCTGCGCCCGCCCCCCCGAGCGGCCTGAGCGGCCTGAGCGCTATCTCTACGCTAACTGCGATCCCGATCGCTACCGGCCCCATGACGGGGGCTCCCGGCAGCTAGGCCGGTTAAGCGTTGCCCTTGGCTGTGAGAGTGCCGCTGCGCAGATGCCCGCGCAACGCGCGTTCCAGCGTGGCTAGCCCCACCGGCTTGACCATCACTTCGCTCATGCCCGCGGCCAGCGCATGCAGGTGATCCTCGCTTTGCGCGCTCGCGGTGCAGCCGATGATGGGGATGCTGGCCAGCGCATCCTTGCGCGCGCGTATCGCGCGGGCCAGGCTGAAGCCATCCATCACCGGCATCATGCAGTCGCAGATGATCAGGTCCGCAGGGCACCGCTGCAGGTCCTCCAAGGCCACGGCGCCGTTCTCCGCCGTCTCCACGGCAATGCCAAGCCGCTCCAACTGGCGCGCCATCAACAAGCGGTTGGGCGCGTGGTCGTCCACGACGAGCACGCGGGTGCCCGGCGCAAACAGCGCGATGGCCGCATTGCCGGCAGGCGGGGCGTCTGCCGGGGGCTGCGAAGCCGAAACCTCCAGGCTGAGGCGCACCAGCACGTGCGTGCCGCGTCCCGGTTCGCTCTCCAGGGTGATCTCGCCTCCCATCTTGCGTACCAGGTTTTGTGCGATGGACAGGCCGAGCCCGGTGCCGCCGGTGTTCGCGCGCCCGGTTGACTCCACCTGGGAAAACGGCCGGAACAGCTTGCCGATCGCCTCCGCGGGAATGCCGATGCCGGTGTCCTTGATGCTGAGGCACAGCGCTTGCGATGCCCCCGTCGCGGCAGAGCCGTCGAGCCGGATATCCACGCTGCCGCGCTCGGTGAAGCGGATGGCATTGGAGAGAAAGTTGCTGATGACCTGCTTCATGCGAAAGATATCCACGTGATGCGCCGGCGCCACGGCATCGCTCACGCAGACGTTCAAGGCCACGCCCTTCTGGGCGGCGACGGGACCGAACATCTGCGTGACTTCATGCAGGCCCTGGCGCAGGCTGGCGGCGCGGGGTTGCAGCGTGAACTTGCCGGCCTCCATCTTGGAGAGGTCCAGGATATCGTCCAGCAGCGCCAGCAGCGATGTGGCCGCGCCATGCGCCGTGTCGAGTTGCTCGCGATCCTCGTGCCGGGCGTGCCGGCGCGTCAGTACCAGTTCCAGCATCCCGAGGATGGCGTTCATCGGCGTGCGTATCTCATGGCTGATCGAGGCCAGGAATGTCGACTTGGCGCGGTTGGCGGCCTCCGCGCGGTTCTTGGCGGCAGCCAGTTCGGCCAGCATCTGCTGGCGCTCCGTCACATCGATCCAGCCCCCGACGATGCCCGCCGTGCCGCCATCGGCGCGGCGCAGCGGCACCACCCAGCTGATCACGCTGCACGGCGCGTTGCCGATGGTCAGTTGGCGATCGGCGCTGAACGGCAGGCCGGTGCGCAGCACGCGTTGATAAACGGCCATCAGTTCCTGGTGGCTGATATCGGGGTTGAAGGCGGAGTGCACGAAGGCCGGCCCGGTCCCGGCCAGCGCGCGCCGTGTCGTGCCCAGCGCCGCTTCGTAGGCGGTATTGCAGGTGATCATGCGGAACTGGCTGTCGCGCAGGTAGATCGGCTGGGGAATGCCGTCGAGTACCGCCGTCTGGAACGCGACCTGGTCCTGCAAGGCACGCTCGGCCGCGCTGCGCTGCGTTACCTGCCGGCGCAGCGAGGTCACCCAAGCCAGAAACAGCAGGCCGGCCAGCACCAGGGCGGCCGCGCCAGCGATCAGCCATGGCATGAACCGGCGCCAGGCGAAGCCCGGCGACCTGGGTTCCGTCCAATGTGCGCGCATGGCGCCAAGCTCGTCGTGCGAGATGCTGAGGATGGCCTTGTTGATGATGCCCAGCAATTCCGGATGCCGGTTGCTGACACCCACGCCGATTTCCAGCGGCACACCGCCCGCGTCCGCGGCGACCTTGAGCCGGCCGGCATAGGTTTGCCTGAGCATGCGGTCGGCCATGAAGGCGCTGGAGAGGGTGGCATCCGCGCGTCCCGTGGCGACCATGCGGAAGGCCTCATCGTACGAGTTGGTCTCGCGCTGGCTCACCGCGTAGCTGGCCCGCACGAGATCGTAGAACCCGTCGAGCGGCGGTCCCGCGATGACCTTGCTGGCAAGGTCGGGCAGGCTCTCGATGCTGTCGTTGCCGGCGCGCGTGACAACGACCCAGTTGCCGGAAAAATAGGGCGCGCTGACCGAGAGCGGGGCGTTGCCGGTGGCGGCAGGGTTCAGCGGCAGGATGGGCACCACGTCCAGCGTGCCGTTCTTGAGCGCGGCAGTCGCGTCCGCGGCGCTAGCCGGCCAGTAAGGGACGAAACGCAGCCCGGTGCGCTGCGCGATCAGTTGCAGCACTTGCTCGGTGAGTCCGCCCAGGCGTTGCCTGGCGTCAACGAACTGGAAGGGAACCAGGTCGCGCGTCGCCAGGTAGCGCACCTCCGGATGCAGGGCCGCCCACGCGCGCTCTGCGGTGGTGAGCTTGAGCTTGTCGGTGATATCGAATTCGAGCGAGCTGGGCGTCCAGAAGGTGTCGATCTCGCGCCTGAGCGCAGCGGGCAGCTGCGCCAGCACCTGGTTGATGATCCGGCCCAGCGCGGGGTCGCTCACCGCGAACGTGACGCCCTCGTGCGCCAGCGGCGCGAAGTTGCGCGCCGTCAGTTCATCGTAGCGGTATTGCTCGACGAGGTAGCCGGCCGCGGTGGCGTTGGTGACCATGACGAAGTCCGCTTCCCGGGAGAGCTGGTCGAGCGCGCTGAGCAGGTTCTGGAACGGCAGCAGCCGCGCGCCAGGGTAGGCTCGCTGCAGCAAGGCCGGCGAGACTTCGCCCGCCAGGTAGCCGATGGTGCGGCTGGCCCGGTTGCGCGCAAGGTCTCGCCGGGATACGACCTCGATCAGGCGATGGTCGTGGTATGGCGCGGTGCGCAAGCCGGTGCCCGGGTTGTCCAGCGAGGTGGTGATCAGGTCGATGGCGCCGCTGGCCAGATGGCTGCGTGCCAGTTCGTGCGAGGGGTAGCGCTGGATCTGCACCCGCACGCCAAGCCGGGCCACCACCACAGCAAGGTAGTCGGCGGAAATCCCGCGGTAGTTCCCACTCAGGTCGACCAGGTCGAACGGCGGCAGGTAGTTGCCAACCACGGCCACCCGCAAGACCTTATGCGCGCGGCGCCATGCATGCGACGCCGCATCGTCGCCCCGGGGCGATGCGGTACGGTCGATGGCGTCGCTTGCGCCGGCGGGGTCCAGGCGGACCTGGGCATTCAGGCGCAACGGGCGCAGGGACTCGGCAGGCGGGGCAGCCAGCGCCAGCGTGCCCTGGCAAAGCGCCAGCAGCAGCACCAGCAGTTGTCGGCGCCACCAGTTGGCCGGCACGCACCGGCTCGCGGTGGGCGAGCCGTCCGCCGGCTGCGGGGAACTGCAGATGCGCATAAGGGAATCTCGTGGAGGGAGGCGCGCCGCGGTGTGACTGATTTGCGCACGCATGGGGCTGCAGCCTCCAGGCGGCGCCGGGCGCCAGCCGGGAAGTGCATGCCTTGGCCCAAATGTACGGGCCGCGCTTGCGCTCAGATTTGAGAAGTGTCTGAAAAGACCTGCAGAACTTTCCGAGGCTTGCGCACGGGGAATGGGATCCGGGCGGGTCACGTCCGGTAATGCTTCTGCTCTGGAGTGACGTTTGAGGCGCGTGGACGCCGTTTCGGAGGCTTCTTATATCGTGATAGGCCCAGGCTATCCACCAATTATAGTAAAAACCAATCGTTATGTTTGTAACGATGAATTGTACAAATCACCTTGGCGCGGACAAAATCGGGTCTTCGCTGCAACACGCGGCCATCCACCCCCAAGTCATCCAGGAGCTAACCCATGCTGCAATCCCGTGAAGGTCAACGCGTTCCCAATGTCACGTTCCGCGTTCGCGAGAACAACGAATGGAAGACCGTGACCACGGCCGACTTGTTCGAAGGCAAGACCATCGCACTGTTCTCGTTGCCGGGCGCATTCACCCCGACCTGTTCGTCCACCCACCTGCCGCGCTACAACGAGCTGGCGCCGGTGTTTGCCAAGCACGGCGTGGACGCGATCCTGTGCGTCTCGGTCAACGACACGTTCGTGATGAACGAGTGGGCGAAAGACCAGGAGTCGGAAAACATCGTGATGATTCCCGATGGCAACGGTGAATTCACCGAAGGCATGGGCATGCTGGTCGACAAGGCTGACCTGGGCTTCGGCAAGCGCAGCTGGCGCTATTCGATGCTGGTCAAGGACGGCGTGGTCGACAAGATGTTCATCGAGCCGGAAGAGCCGGGCGACCCGTTCAAGGTGTCGGACGCCGACACCATGCTCAACTACATTGCCCCCAACGCCAAGAAGCCCGACCAGGTCGTGGTGTTCTCCAAGGTGGGTTGCTCGTTCTGCGCCAAGGCCAAGCAGATGCTGTCGGACCACGGCTTCGAGTACATCGACGTGCCGCTGGAACACAAGATCCGCGGCAAGGTGCTGGGCGCCTTGTCGGGCGACATGACCGCACCGCAGATCTTCATCAACGGCAAGCTGATCGGCGGCGCCGATGCGCTTGAAACCTACCTGGTTCGCTAAGCGTTAGCCAGCCACACGACACACGACGCAAGACACACAACACGCTTGAACGCCGCAGGGCGCGGCGCCGGCAAGGCCGGCAGCCGTGCCCCAGTCGGCGGACCCGATGGCAGCGCCACCCGGTGCCATCCGGTCCGTTGATTGACACAGCCTTTACCAGGAACGCCGACATGACCACCCCGCAGAACGTGCAAAACGCGCAGAACTTGCAGAACGCAAAGACCGTGCAAACCATCCAGACCGATGTCGCCGTGATCGGCGCCGGCACGGCGGGCCTGGCCGCATATCGCGCGGCCCGCGCTGCCGGCAAGCGCGCCGTCATCATCGAAGGCGGCCCCTATGGCACCACCTGCGCCCGCGTGGGCTGCATGCCCTCCAAGCTGCTGATCGCCGCGGCCGAGGCCGCGCATGAAGTGCGCCACACGGCTGCCTTCGGTGTGCATGTGGATGGCGAGATCCGCATCGACGGGCGCGAAGTCATGGCGCGCGTCAAGCGCGAGCGCGACCGCTTTGTCGGCTTCGTGGTGCGCGGCGTGGACGGCATTCCCGCCGAGGACAAAGTGAGCGGCTATGCCCGCTTCATCGACAACACCGTGCTGCAGGTTGGCGAGCATACCACCGTGCGTGCCAGCCGCGTGGTGATCGCCACCGGCTCCAGCCCCGTGATCCCACCGCCGTTCAAGGTGTTCGGCGATCGCCTGGTGGTCAACGACGACGTCTTCGCTTGGGACGACCTGCCGCGCCGCGTCGCCGTGTTCGGCCCTGGCGTGATCGGGCTGGAACTTGGCCAGGCGCTGTCCCGCCTGGGCGTGCAGGTGCGCGTGTTCGGCCTGCGCGGCGGCGTGGGCCCGCTGACCGATCCGGCCATCAAGGCCAATGCGGTGGCTAGCTACCGCGAGGAGTTCTACCTCGACCCGGATGCCAGGCTGGCCGAGATGCACCGCGACGGCGACGAGGCGGTGATCAGCTTTACCGATCTCTCGGGTAATACCGTGACGGAGCGCTTTGATTACGTGCTCGCCGCCACCGGCCGCCAGCCCAATGTGCGCGGCCTCGGGCTTGAGCACACCGGCCTGGATTTGGATTGGCGCGGCCTGCCGGTATTCGATCCGACCACCCTGCAATGCGGCACGGCGCCGATCTTCATCGCCGGCGACGCCAACGACGTCCTGCCGCTGCTGCATGAAGCGGCCGACGAAGGCAAGGCAGCTGGCGAGAACGCCGCGGCCTATCCCGAGGTGCGCCCGTTGTCGCGCCGCGCCCCCATCGGCGTGGTCTTCACCGACCCGCAGATCGCCATGGTGGGCCAGCGCCATGCCGACCTCGAGCCCGACAGCTTTGTCATCGGCGAGGTGAGCTTCGAGGACCAGGGCCGCAGCCGCGTCATGCTCAAGAACCGTGGACTGATGCACGTCTATGCCGACAAGGCTAGCGGGCGCTTTCTCGGTGCGGAATGGACCGGCCCGCGCGCCGAGAATATCGCGCACTTGCTGGCCTGGGCTTACCAGCAAGCGCTCACCATCGAGCAGATGCTGGCCATGCCGTACTACCACCCGGTGGTGGAAGAGGGCCTGCGCACCGCGCTGCGCGATGCGGCCGCGAAGCTGGCCAGCTGAGCCCGGTCATCACGGTCACGCTGAACGTGGTGCCGGTGATTGGCATCCTTGACCACTTCGGCATCCAGACCACCCGCTTCGTTGCGTTGGCACCCCATTGACGACGCTGTGATTCCGTTGTAGGCAGCGCGGATGACGGACTCGCCTGCCTGGCCGGCTTGCCGTTGCCCGTTTTGTGGGCAGTCCGATGGGGTCCGCGTGCTAGAGCCATTTGCGGAGCTTGTTGACAGTGTTATCCACATAAAGTGTGGATAACACTGCCGGGCGGCAGCAGCGGAGATGTGAGGTCCGGCGGGTTTGTCAAGCCCCGGGGCCAGGTTTTTGCTGGCGGCGGTGGGCGCGGCGGCGTCCGGTGCGCAGGTCCTGCCGGCTTGTGCTGCCAGCGCGGAATCGGCGCAACTCGTCGCCGGGAGTGATGGGCATGGCACTGGCTGCCGCCATGCCCATGCCGCGATACCCCATGCCGCGATACCCCATGCCCTATTCCCTGTTATCGATTCCAACCCGCCATCACCCGAGGACAACACCATGCCATTCCTGATCGAAACCTGGGACAAGCCACAGCACCAGCATGTGCGGCAAGCGGCCCGAGCGGGGCACCTGGCGTTCCTGGACGCCCAGAAGGCCCTGCTGCTGGCCTGCGGGGCCAAGCTCAACGATGACGGCAGCGATGCCGGCGGCGGCTTCTATATCGTCGACCTCGACACCCGCGAAGCGGCGCAGCAATTCATCGATGCCGACCCGTTCACGCAGGCCGGCCTGTTTGCCGAGGTGCGCATCACGCGCTGGCGCAAGGCCTATCTGGGTGGTGAATGCTACCTGTAGCCAGCGGGCGCGATGTGTCTTTGCCGGGGCGCGCTCAGCCGCCCCGTGTCATCCCCGGCGCATCCGGCTCACGCCGTTCCAGGTTGGCGTAGGCATCCGCCGCGATCACGCCGAACATGATGTGGGCGAACAGGCTTTCCCACCCGCGTGCCTCGTCGAACCAGTTGAAGTACCGGCCCATCACGTAGAAATTCACCAGATAGACCAGCACCCCGAACACCGCGCCCGCAAGCGTGGCCATGCCGATGCTGGAATCAAAGCGGAACGACGCAATGAGCATGGCCAGGATCGTCGCCAGCACGATCGACAGGCCAAAGTGCACGATGCCCGCGGCCAGCACGATGGTCCAGCTGAACGCATCGGCGGAGGCCAGCGCCTGCCGGCCGAGCATGAGGGCAGCCACCATCTTTACCGTGCCCCACGCCCCCTGGTACAGCACAAAGCGCGCCGTCAGCAGCTCCAGTACGACGTACAGCGTGCCCGCGATCAGCCCCGCAATCGCTGCGGCGCGCCAGTCCGGCGCGCGGCGGGCGAAATGGTGCGGCTGCATATGCAAATGGAGTTCCATGAACGGCTCCTTCTCACCAGCGGCCTGAAAGCCAGGCCCTTGTGATAGTTCTAGCCTATCCGCTGGAAATGCCAAGGCCGCGAGTGCGCGCAAAGCGCCTCGGGCGCCGGCCTGGGTGACGAGAACGAAGCGCGAGGAATCGGGCCGCAAGGGCCCCGGTTTCAGCCCGCGGCTTGCGGCGCGAGCTTGACCACCAGTTCGCCGCCGCCATAGGTGGCCTGGATCGTATGCGCGCCGGCCGGCACGTCGAACGGGCGCGTGAGCGTGCCGGTGGTCACCACGGCGCCTTTGCGCAAGGTGACGCCGCGCTCGGCCGCATGCGCCAGCAGCGATTGCAGGGCTTCCAGCGGGTAGATCGCATCGTCGCCGGCAAGCGGTTGTGCGCACGTCACGCCGTCAAGCGCCACGCTGGCGCTTGAGCGCACGTCTTCCATGCTGTCGGCGTCGATCTTTGCGCCCAGCACCAGCGCGTGGAAGCCCACGTTATCGCCGGCAAAAGCCGGCATGCCCACCGCAACGCGGTCTTCATAGCGCGACAGCACCACCTCGACGGCAACCTGCGCGCTGTCGATCAGATCGGCCAGCGCTGCCGGCGCGAGTTCGGCCTGCTGCGGCGCGACGTCGCGCGCCAGCCGCACGGCAATCTCGAACTCGATGGTCACGACCGCTCCCTTGGGGACCGGCACGGTGTCGCCCGAGGCATAACAGCGCGATGCGCCCACCTGGCCCACCAGCGGGCGCGCCAGCTTTGCGCGCCGCATGGCGTTGGCACTGCCGACACCCAGCTTCCATCCCACCACCGGATCGCCGAGCGCGGCGATGAAATGATCCTGCACGTCATAACCGCTGCCGAGCGTTGCCGGCTTGGCGTCGGCGGGCAGGTCAGCGAATTGCACGCCGCGCCGGCAGGCGTCGGTCAGCAGCATCGCCGCGGGGCCGGGGTTGAAGGGTGCGCTCACGAATTCTCCTGGGTGATCGGTGATGGATGATGGGTTGTTGAGTAGCGGGCGGCTGGCCGGGCCACGGCACGAACGCGTTCAGAAGCGATGGCGCTCCGAGGTGCGCCCCACGATCGACGCCCCCGCGATCAGCTCCTTGAGCAGCGCTTGCGAGGCGTGGCCGCTGGTGCGGTAGGGATCGAGCTCGCCGTGGGCGGAATACTTCAGGATGGTGGCCATATTGACCTTGCCGGTATTGACCAGGCCCATTGCCCAGCCAGCGAACTCGCGCTCGAGGATTTCCTCGTAGTGCAGCAGCACCACGTCCTCGTGGCGTGCGTCCCGGCCGATCAGCTGGTACAGGCGTGAGACTTCCGTGCGGCCGCCTTCGAGCGCCTGCATGAAGATGCCGTTGCCGTAGCACAGCACGCCGGTAATGCCGTGCTTCGGGTTATTCGCCACGCTGGTAGCGACGATGGCGTCTACCAGCGCGGGATCGGCCGGCTGGCAAGCGCGGCTGGCGTAGAGCAGGCGTACGAGCATGTTATCTCCACTGGGTTTGCGTGCGAGCAGGTGAATCGCGCTGGCTTAGTCGCGCGTCCGGTTCAGCAGGGTCAGGAACTCGCGGCGCAGGCTGTCATCCTTGAGGAACGAGCCGCGCATCACGCTGTTGGTCATCTTTGCATCGGTGTCGCGCACGCCGCGCCAGTGCATGCAGAAATGCTCGGCTTCCATGACGATGGCCAGCCCGTCCGGGCTCATCTTTTCCTGCAGCAGGTCGGCCACCTGGGTCACGGCTTCCTCCTGGATCTGCGGGCGGCACATGATCCATTCGGCCAGGCGCGCATACTTGGACAAGCCGATCAGGTTGGAATGCTGGTTGGGCATCACACCCACCCACAGCTTGCCGATGATCGGGCACAGATGATGCGAGCAGGCGCTGCGCACGCGCAGCGGGCCCACGATCATCAACTCGTTGATGCGCTCCGCGTTGGGGAATTCGGTCACATTGGGCTGGTTGACGTAGCGGCCAGCGAAGATCTCCTTCAGGTACATCTTGGCCACGCGGCGCGCGGTCTCGCGGGTGTTGTGATCGTGGTCGATATCGATCACCAGGCTGCGCAGCACCTCTTCCATGCGCGACTGCACTTCATCGAGCAACTCGTCCAGTTCGCCGGGCTCGACATACGCGGCGATATTGTCGTTGGCGTGGAAGCGCTCGCGTGCCGCCTGCAAACGCGACCGTATGCGGGTCGACACACTACCCAAGGCCTCGTCGAGGCCGGGATCAGGTGCTTGGTGGTCGGATTCCATATCGTGCGGTTCGTGGCTGTCGTTGAAGGATCGTTGAAGGGGGGCGAGCAGGCGGGCATGGCGTGCCGATCTACCTCTGGCCCGGAAAGGCGTCTGGTTGCATCCGGTCGCCCTTGATCGCCTCTTTGCGCCTACTTTACAACAATATCCTGCGCCGGCACCGGCTAGCCTCGGGTGCATGGCACGCAACAGCGCGGGGGGATGGGAAGAGGGGCCGGCCAGATCGCGATGTGGCTGGGCCGCATCGCGGGCGCGGGCCCTTGGCAGGGATGGCTACAGCGCGGCTTGCATCAAGGTGGCGGACGGCGGGCAGGCTTCGCGGCTCAGCGAGGTATTGAGCAGTTCCGCAGGCATGCAGGCGCGCTCCACGCGCTCAAAGCCCAGCCGGGCAAAATAGTCGACGGCGGTGGTGGTTTGCAGCACCACGGACTGCACGCCGCGCGTGCGGGCCTCGGCCAGCATCGCAGCCACCAGCAATTCGCCAAGGCCAGCCGAGCGCGCGCGCTCGGCCACGGCGACCGAGCGCAGCACGGCCACTTGCCCATAGTTCTCCACGCCGGCGCAACCGAGCAGGCCGGCGTTGTCGCGTACCACCAGGAAATTGCCGATTTGCTCGGCTACGCCGTCAACCGGCAAGCCGCAAGCCTGGAGCAGATCCTGCACTTCCTTACTGTCTTTTTCGTTTGCATAGTGCGGGCGCATATTGCCCTCCTGCCCTTCGGGCTGTTATTCGTATCTTAAGTTCAGACTGGCTTTACGGTGCCTAGGGATAGTTCTTAAGTAGATTCGCGTACTGGGCAGCCGGCATCGTCGATTCCGTCCTGAAAAGCCACCCCCGGGGTCTGTGGATGCGGGTTTTCACTGGTGCGCTATCGCCTTGAATGTGCGATAGCGATCGTCGCGCGCCCGCCGTGCTTGCGGCTGCGCGCTCCCCCGTACGATCGGATGCGGAAATCCGCTACCATGCCTTGCAGGCAACCGGTCCTGCGTTCCAAGGGCAAAACAAGGCAAAAGCGACACTCCATGGCTGCGGCACCTGCTTCCCCTTCCGCTTCGCTGCTGCGGGCACGCAGCGCGGGCATCCTGAAGACCGATGAGCTTGGCCAGCGCGCCGGCCGTTCTCCCGACCATGGGGCGGAATGCGTGGCCTTGCGGCGCCTGGCGAGGGCGCTGGTGTCGTCTGACCTGGCGCTATTGCAATCCCTGGCCGATTCGGCACTGAAGCTCTGCGGCGCCGGCAGCGCCGGCATCAGCCTGCCCGAGACCGCCGGGGATGGTACGCAGACGTTGCACTGGACCGCCACGGCCGGCCTGTGCAATGACCTGGTCGGGCATGCCGTGCCTTACGACGATAGCCCGTCGGGCATTGCGCTGGAACTCGGTAGCCCGCAACTGCTGGCCTACCCGCAACGGCATTTCAGCTGCCTGCCGCCGCTGTCACCCGAGGTGGTCGAGGAACTTGTCGTCCCGATCCCCGGCGATGGCGAGCCCTGGGGCACCATCTGGGTCCTGACGCATGATCACGGGCGCGTGTTTGACGAAGAGGATGCCCGCCTGCTGGAGAGCCTGGCCAGCTTTGCCGGCGCGGTGCTCAGCATGTCGCGCAGCAAGGATGCCGCGATCGCCGAAGCCGCGCAGGCCCGGGCCGCGCGCGAGGCGCTGCAACTGTCGGACAAACGCAAGGACGAATTCCTCGCCATGCTTGGGCATGAGCTGCGCAACCCGATCGCTGCCATCGACAGCGCGATCAAGGTCAGCAAGCGGCTCGCGCAGGTGCAGCAGGCTGGCGCCGGCATGCTGGATATCGCCGAGCGGCAGATGCGCCAGCTCAAGCGCCTCACCGACGACCTGCTCGATGCCTCGCGCATCAAGCAAGGCAAGGTGCCGATCGTGCGCACCCACGGCAATATGCAGGACATCGTGGCCGATGCGCTTTCCTCCGTAGCATCGGATATCGAATGGCACGGCAATGTGCTGACCACGGACCTGCCCGAGACACCCGTCATGGTGTACGCGGATACGGCGCGGCTGACACAGGTGGTCACCAACCTGTTGTCCAATGCGATCAAGTACACGCCGCGCTGCGGCGCCATGGCGCTGTCGGTCCGGGTGGAGCCATCGCCCCGCGGCGAGGCGCCGGCAGAGCACAACGCCGGCAACGCTGGCGGCGCGCCGGCGCCGGAGATCGATCCCGATCGCATGGGCACCCTGGTGATCACCGTCAAGGACGATGGCATCGGCATCGATCCGGCGTTCCTGCCCAATGTGCTGGATATGTTCAGCCAGTACGCAAGCGAACCGCAAGGCGGCGGCCTTGGCGTGGGCCTGGCCATCGTCAAGCGCATGGTGGAGCTGCACAACGGCACGGTGACGGTGCACAGCGATGGCAAGGGCCTGGGCACGACGGTGCAGGCGCGCCTGCCCGTGGTCTGCGCTCATGCAGGGGCGCCCAGCGCCGGGCAGGCGGGCACGCTTGCGGCGATGCGCATCCTGCTGGTGGACGACAATACCGAAGCCCTGCGGGCGCTAGGCATGTTGCTGGAGATGGACGGGCACGAGGTCAAGCTCGCCGTCAGCGGCGAAGACGCGCTGGAGATCGCGCAAGGGTTCACGCCCGACGTGGCGCTGATCGATATCGGCCTGCCAGGCATCGACGGCTTCCAGCTGGCGCAACACCTGCGTGAGCTACCCGCCTTCGCGCGCACCCGCCTGGTGGCATTGAGCGGCTATGCCTCGGAAGCCGACAAGGCCCGGGGCGCGGCAGCCGGCTTTGATTCCCACCTGACCAAGCCACTGGCGCTGGAAGCCCTGGCGGAGGTCCTGTCGCGGCAGTAGCAGGTGGCCACGGCGCGGGATGCAAGGCCCCCCATCCCGCCGCTCTCCCTGTAGGACATCACCCCACCCGAATCAGAATCCCCCCTACGGCAGTGTCGTGCCAGCCACTCCATACTGGAGAGACACCAACCCTATTGCCGTCGAATGCTTGCCTTCCTGCTGCTCACCCTCGCCGGCTTCGGGGTCATCGTGATCGTCATCTGCCTGACCAAGTAAGCCAAGCGCACCATCAGCGCTAACTATCCCTGGAAACCTCTTGCTCCGCCCGATCTGTCACGCTAAGCTTCGCCCTGCATTGTATGCAAAACGTGAACACAAAATAAATCTGAACCCAATCAGGAGACAAGCGCGATGGATCTGGCGCAACAGTACATTCCCAATCTGCTCAATGGCCTGGAGTGGTCCGGCTGCGCGCTGGCGATGAGCGGCTCTTTGCTGGTGGCCTTGCACAACAAGGCGTCGCGCTGGGGCTGGATCGCCTACCTGTGCTCCAACATCGTGTGGAGCGTGTTCGCCCTGGTGACCGGCACCTACGGCCTGTTCGTGCAGCAACTGGGCTTTACCGCGACCAGCATCTACGGCCTGTACCGCCATACGCAATTTCACCGGCAGCAAGAGAGCGGGCAAGGTGCCGGGCAGCCCACGCCTGATCCGGCCTGATGCACTAACCTCGGCGGCGCTTAAAGCAGCAGCGTGGCCAGGGCCGGCACCAAGGCCAGCGGCATCACCAGCGCGCCAATGCGCAGGAACTGCAGCGCGCCGACGTGCTGGCCCTCGCGCCGCAGCGCGGTCAGCCATAGCAGGGTCGCCAGCGAGCCGGTCACCGACAGGTTGGGCCCGAGGTCGATGCCGATCAGCACCGCGTCGGTGACCTGCGTGGAGGCATGGCTGGCCGCCAGCGCCGAGGACGCGAACAGCCCGGCCGGCAGGTTGTTGACCACGTTGGACACCAGCGCCACCGTGCCGCCGGTTACCCAGACGCCGGCCGTGGGCGACTGTTGCGACAGTGCCTGCACGACGTGGGCGAGCTTGCTGATCAGGCCGGTCTGCTCCAGGCCGGCCACCAGCACGAACAGCCCCGCCACCAGCGGCAGCACGCCCCAGGAGATCTCGCGCAGCGCCGGCAGGCACAAGCCGGGCCGGCAGGCGCAGACCAGCAGCAGCGTCGCCACGCCGGCCAGGCAGGTCGGCCAGCCCAGGTCGGCGCCCAGCAGCGAGGCCGTCAGCAGCACTAGGCCCATGACCACGATGCCGGCGGCGGTCAGCTTGGCCTCCAGCGACAGCGGCGGCACTGGCACGTCGGTCGCGATGCGCTCGCGCAGCGCGTCGCGCTGGGTCCAGTAGAGCGCGGCGAAGGTGGCCACGATGGCCACCAGCGACGGCAGCGTGAAGCGCGCCAGCCAGCCCATCAGCGACGGCATGTGCTCGCCGAAGATGACCAGGTTGGCGGGGTTCGAGATCGGCAGCACAAAGCTGGCGGCGTTGGCGATGAACGCGCAGCTGTACAGGTAGGGCAGCGGATGCTTGACCTTGGCGGCGCGGGTGGCGGCCAGCACCGCTGGCGTGAGCACCACGGCGGTGGCATCGTTGGACATGAACACGGTGACCAGGGTGCCGAAGCCATAGACCAGCAGGAACAGCCGCCGTGCCGATCCGCCGGCCTGGCGCACCGCCACGGCCGCTACATGGTCGAACAGCCCGGTCTTGCGCGCCAGTTCCGACACCAGCATCATGCCGCCGAGAAAAAGGTAGACGTCATAGCCGCGCGCCACGGCGGCCATGGCATCGGGCACGGCAAGCAGGCCGGTGACGCATAGCAGCAGCGCGCCAGCTACCGCCCAGAAGGCTTCCGGCAGCCGGAACGGCCGTGTGATGACGCCAATGGTGGTGGCGGCAGCCACTGCCCAGATCAAGGGGCCGCTGTACTGGGAGAATGGCATCGGAGCCTTGCGGGGGGCGGGTGGTGGTTCAGGTTGTGGGCTGCGATGCGCGGGGCGGTACGCCGGCCGGCGCAGGGCTCAGCGCTCTGACGGACTCGGCGCCGCCGGTGGTGCCGTTGGCGCTGGTTGCACTGGTCGCGGCGGTAGTGCCACTACCGCCGCTAGTGTCGGTCAATGCCGTCGCCGCCCCCGGATCGGCGTCCGCCGGCGCGGACGGGAAGCCCAGCGCGGCAATGCCGTGGCTGCCGTCGGCGTATTCCGGGTAGACCCAGTCGTCGCCGTTGCGCACGAGGTTCTTGGGCGCAACGAATTCCACCTCGGGCTGGCCCGCCAGGCGGCCTTCCATGTAACTGGCCCAGATCGGCAGGGCCGTGGTGGCGCCGAACTCGTGCCGGCCCAGGCTGCGGTTGTCGTCGAACCCCATCCACGCCACCGTGACGATGCCAGACGCGTAGCCGGCGAACCAGCCATCGACCGAATCGTTGGTGGTGCCGGTCTTGCCGGCCACGTCCGCGCGCCGCAGGTAGCGTTGCAGGCCTGCGCCGGTGCCGCTGGTCACCACGCTGCGCAGCAGGCTGTTCATCACATAGGCATTGCGCTCGGGAATCACGCGGTGTGGCTGGGGTTCGCTGTCGGCGGTAAACAACACGTTGCCCGCGCCGTCGCTGATGCGCTCGATCAGGTAGGGCTCGGTGCGGTAGCCTTCGCTGGCGAAGACGCCATAGGCGGCGGCCAGCCGCAGCGGCGTGGTGGTGCCGGTGCCCAGGGCCATCGGCAGGTAGCGCGGCAGGCGCTGCTCGGAGAAGCCGAACTTGCCCGCATAGTCAACCGCATAGGGAATGCCGATCGTCTGCAAGGTGCGGATGGCAGGCAGGTTACGCGACTCCGCCAGCGCCTGGCGCACGCTCACGGCACCCAGGAAGCGGCCATCGTCGTTGCCCGGCTGCCAGCGCGACGAGGCATCCAGCGGCGCATCGTTGATCAGCGTGGTGGCCGACACGCCGCGCTCGAGCGCGGCGGAATAGATGAACGGCTTGAACGTCGAGCCCGGCTGGCGCAGCGCCTGCGTGGCATGGTTGAAGCGGCTGGTGGCAAAGTCCGCGCCGCCGATCATGGCTTCGATGGCGCCCGATCTGCTGTCCAGCGAGACCAGCGCGGCCTGCGGCGCTGCTTGCTGGCCATGGCGCTTGCCGTACTGGTCCAGGCCCGCGTGCACAGCCTCGTAGGCCAGGCTTTGCCGCACCGACGATACCGTGGTGTAGACATTGAGGCCGCGGGTATAGGCGGCCTCGCCAAAGCGGTCGTAGGCGAGCTGGCGGGCCAGCTCCGCCACGTACTCGGCGTGCCCGTCAAAGCGGCCGTTATGCGAGCCGGCCACCTTCAGCGTTTCCGCGCGGGCCGCCTGGTATTGCTGGTGCGAGATCATGCCGAGGGCCTGCATGCGTCCCAGCACATATTGCTGGCGCAGCTTGGCGCGCGGGAAATTGACCACGGGATTCATGGTCGACGGCGCCTTGGGCAGGCCGGCCAGCATCGCGGTTTCCGCCAGCGACAGCGCCTCCAGCGGTTTGCCGAAGTACGCCTGCGCCGCGCTGCCAAAGCCGTAGGCATGCTCGCCCAGGTAGACCTGGTTCATGTACAGCTCGAGGATGCGGTCTTTCGGCAGGGAGCGGTCGATCTTCCAGGCCAGCAGGATTTCATACCATTTGCGCGAGAGCGTTTTCTCGCGCGACAGGTAGAAGTTGCGCGCCACCTGCATGGTGATCGTGGAGGCGCCCTGGGCGTAGCCCTCGCCGATATTGGCGAGCGCGGCGCGGAAAATCCCAGGGACATCCACGCCGGCGTGCTGGTAGAACTGATCGTCTTCCGCCGCCAGCAGCGCGTTGGACATCTGCTTGGGCATGCGCTCCAGCGGGACGAACTCGCGGTGCTCGGTGCCGAACTCGCCAATCAGCACGTTGTCGCTGGTAAAGATCCGCAGCGGCAGGTCGGGGCGGTAGTCCCGCAGCGCATCGACGGCGGGGAGTTGACGAAGGCTCACCACGGCGGCGAACCCAACTAGCAGGGTGGAGGCTGCAGCCAGCGCCAGGGTGACGCTTACTGCCTTTGCAACGACTCTTTTCATGCGCGCATTCTACCTTGGGGCGAAGATCGGGAAGCCGGGCATACCATCCGGGGCGTTCGCCGCTGCCGGTTCTTCGCCATCGGCCCGGGGCACTTCCGGCGCAACCGGCCGGGCGCCGGGCCGGCCTACCTGCTGGGCGAACTCCGCCAGCGCGCGCCAGGTCTCGGGCTGCTCGATGATGGTGAAATGGTTGGTGCCCGGCATCATCTGCTGCGCCACGTGGCCGGGCCAGGCCGCGATCAGGCGCTCCGAGCATTCGTGGGGCACCACCTCGTCGACCTCGGCCAGCAGCACCTTGGTGCTCTGCACCACTTTCTTGCAGTGGGAGATCGAGTCGAAGTGATGGCGCATCAGTTGCCGCAGCGGCACCAGCGGGAAGCGCTTGCGCACGATCTCCAGCAAGGAGTCGTAAGGCGTGATCAGTTGCAGGCTCTCGAAATCCTGCAGGTCCGCCAGCTGGATCGCTACGCCGGTGCCGAGGCTGCGGCCGACCACATGCACGCGCGTGCCGGGGAACTTGCGGCGCAGGTGCAGCAGGAACTGGCTGGCGTCCGCCACGGCGGCGGCTTCGGAGGGCTGGCCGTCCGAGTGGCCCAGGCCGCGGTAGTCCATGGTGGCAAAGCCCACGCCCGGCGGCAGCCAGGCCAGGTATTGCATGGTGTCCAGTACATCCTCGCCGCGCCCGGGCAGGTAGAACAGCAGGTCGCGCGCGGTTTGTGCGTTGCGCACGGTTTCCCCGGTTTCCGCGTCCTGTTCGCCTTGGGCGCCGTAGACATAGCCGCGCAGGAAGCCGCCAGGCACTTCGTGCGAGTAAGCGGAAATGCCCTCGGGCAGGTCCCGTGGCGGGCGCCGGCGAGCGTCGAACAGCAGCCTGCCTTGGTTCAGCGTGAGGTAGGTCCAGTAGCAGGTGAAGCCGCCTGCGGTCAGCAGGACGGCGGCGAGGGCCTTGCGTGAATGGGGTGGCATGGGTTCGGAGGGTTTGTTCTGCCTGGCTTTACAGCGCAATGCCTGGGTGCGTTTCCTGGCATTTCCTGGTGTTTTCTGGTGTTTCCCGGCGTCTCCCGGATCATTTTCCGGGGGGCACGGCATTCGACCGGGCAACCCGTGCGCAAGTTCTTGTCCGATTCTTGTACGATACGCCTCACATCAACGGCGGCCGGTGCGGCCGCGCACGGAGCCAAGGGCATGACCGGACAAAACGACCAGAAAGACCAGCAAAACGACGTCAATAACCGCGCGGAAGAAGCCCAGGCGATGGAGCGCGTCGTCAACGCCACCCGCCAGGTGCAGGTGGCCTTTACCGCGCTGCAGGGCCAGTTTGCGCCGCAGGGCAGCGGTAAGCCGTCAAAGATGGCGCTGCAGACCTTCGATGCGTCGCTGCAGGCGCTGGAAGATGCGCAAGCGGCATTTGACGACGTGCTGAACGACCTGCTCGACGGCAAGCGTTGATTCCGGTGGGCGCCGCATCCGGCGCTCAGTGTGCTGGATAGGCCGCCACTTCGATCAGGTTCCCGTCCGGGTCCCGGCAATAGACCGAGGTCATCGGGCCGAGCGCGCCGGTGCGCGCCGCCGGTCCTGCCTCGATCGGCACATGGTGCGCAATCCAGTGCGCGATCACGCTCTCCAGCGTGTTGTGGGTGATAAAGCACAGATCGTCGCTGCCGGTGGTCGGGTGAACGCCGGTGAACCACGCCACGGTGTCCGTATCGATCGGGCGCAGGTTGATCTTCTGCTGGCCGAAGCGCACCGAGACCCGCTTGCCGGTGCGCGACTCGAAGTCCTCGCGCTGCATGCCCAGCACGCTCTCGTACCACGCCGCGCTGGTCTCCACGTCCTTCACATTCAGGACGATATGGTCGAAGCGATCTATCACAATGCTCATCGTGCGCCCCTCGAGGGAGTGAAACGGCGGAGGCCGGGCGCGTAGCGCGCGTGCGGCAAACATGTACTTTACACCCGACTTACGGGTGGTGCGCGCGCGATGCGCGCCCGGCATGTGATAAGGTCTGGCGGCAAGGTCGCCATGCCGCCAGACAGGCCGGCACGATAGACGGCCTGACCCGGCCACGCCGGGATCCAGAACAGGAGACCTGCCGCCATGAGCAGCACGCTTGCCAGCCACGCCGCAATGCCGGACGCCGATCCGGAGCGCCGCATCCTGATTGCCCGCGCGCACGCGCGCTCCACCGGTTTCGGCCTCGAAGCCACCCATGCGGCGGACTATCAATCGCTGGGCACGCGCGCGCTGCACGAACTGGTCGACGCCAACCAGATGCTGTACAAGCACGCGCTGCCGGTCATGGAAACCCTGCACGCGCAGATCGCCAATACCGAGAGCATGGTGCTGCTGACCGACAGCGGCGGCGTGATCCTGCACAGCCTGGGCGACGGCGATTTTGCCGACCGGGCCAGGCGCGTGGCCTTGGCCCCGGGCGTCTCGTGGGCGGAGTCGAGCAAGGGCACCAACGCCATCGGCACGGCGCTGGCCGAGGCCCGGCCCGCGGTGGTCCATGCCGACGAGCATTTCCTGCGCGCCAACCGCACCCTGACCTGTTCCTGCGCACCGATCTCCGGGCCCTTTGGCCAGGTGCTGGGGGCGCTCGACGTCAGCGGCGATCATCGCGGCTTCCACAAGCACACCATGGCGCTGGTGCGCATGTCGGCGCAGATGATCGAGAACCATCTGTTCTCCACGCATTTCACCGATGCCGCGCTGGTGCGCTTTCATGCGCGCCCGGAGTTCGTCGGCACGCTGTTCGAAGGCATGGCGGCGTTCGCGGCCGATGGCACCTTCCTGGCGGCCAACCGCAGCGGGCTGTTCCAGCTCGGCTTGTCGCCCGACGCGCTGAACCGCGAGAGTTTTGCCGCCTTGTTCGGCATGCCGCTGGGCACCGCGCTCAAAGAGGGCGCCGATGCGTCGGGCCAGTTGTTGACATTGACCCTGCCAAGCCGTGTGCTCGTGTTCGCGCGGATGTCGCTGCTCGCGCCGCCGCGCCGCGCGCAGGCCGCGCGTGCCCCCAGATCGGCTGCCACCTCGGCGCTGGCCGCTCTCGATACCGGGGACGCCCGCATGGCCGCCGTGCTGCAGCGGGTCGACAAGGTGCGCGGACGCGATATTCCCATCCTGGTGCTGGGCCGCACCGGTACCGGCAAGGAGTGGCTGGCGCGCGCCATCCATCGCGATTCGCCACGGGGCGCCGCGCCATTCGTGGCCGTGAATTGCGCGTCGATCCCGGAGTCCCTGATCGAGGCGGAGCTGTTCGGCTACGAGGACGGGGCCTTCACCGGCGCGCGGCGGCGCGGCAGCCCGGGCAAGCTGGTGCAGGCGCACGGCGGCACCTTGTTCCTTGACGAGATTGGCGACATGCCGCTGGCGCAGCAGGTGCGGCTGATGCGCGTGCTGCAGGAGCGCGCGGTGACCCCGCTGGGCGGCGCCCACGCGATTCCCGTGGATTTGCGCATCATCTGCGCCACCCACCGCGACCTGCGCGCGATGATCGCGGCAGGCACCTTCCGCGAGGATCTGTACTACCGCATCAATGCGCTATCGGTGACGCTGCCGGCGCTGCGCGAGCGCACGGACTTGCCGGTGCTGGTGGAGCGCATCCTGACGCAGCAACTCGCGCAGGCGGAGCAGGGCGAGCACGGCGATGCGCATCCAACCCGCGTTGCCGCGGACGTGCTGGCGCTTTTTCAGCGCCATCCCTGGCCGGGCAACCTGCGCCAGATGGTCAACGTGCTGCGCACCGCGGCCATCATGGCCGAAGGCGAAGACGAGATTCGCGTGGAGCATTTGCCGGAGGATTTTGAGCGCGAGCCGGTGTTCGCGCAGGACAGGGACGCCGCGCCAGCCTTCATGCCCACGACGCCCATGATGCCCGTGATGCCCGCCGGTACCCCCGAGCGCCTGCGCGACCGGGAAGCCGCCATGATCCACCAGGCGCTGGCGCGCCACGGCGGCAATGTCAGCCTGGCCGCGCGCGAGCTTGGCCTGTCGCGCAATACGATTTACCGGCGGCTAAAGCGCAGCTGAAGCGCGGCTAATGCGCCGCTAATGCGCCGGTTTCACGTCATGCCGGCGCTTCACGGCGCCGGCTCCCGCTCCAGCCGCGCCGCCTCTTCATCGCTGAACAATTCGGAGCGCGTCAGGAACCGCAACCCGGTCGGCCCTTCCAGCGAAAACATCCCGCCCGATCCCGGCACCACGTCGATCACCAGCCGCGTGTGCTGCCAGTACTCGAACTGCGCACGCGTCATGTAGAACTTCGCGCCACCGATCTCGCCGAGGCAGACATCGGCCTCGCCAATGATCAGGTCGCCGTCCGGGTAGCACATCGGCGCGCTGCCGTCGCAGCAGCCGCCCGACTGGTGGAACATCAACGCACCGTGCTGCGCGCGCAGGCGCTCGATCAGCGCCAGCGCGGCAGGCGTGGCGACGACGCGCTGCACGGCGTCAGGTGACTGGGGGGCGGGCATCGGGCGGATCCTTGCCTTCAGGTGGCAACTTCAGACGACGACTTCGGCTGGCAAACCTCAAGCAGCAAAGTCCATCACGACCCGGCCTTCGATATCGCCGGCGCGCATGCGCGTGAAGATCTCGTTGATCTTCTCCAGCGGCGCGGTGGACACGGTCGCCTTGACCGCTCCATGCGCGGCGAAGTCGAGCGACTCCTGCAGGTCGCTGCGGGTGCCGACGATGGAGCCGCGGATGGTAATGCCCTTGAGCACCACGTCGAAGATCGGGGTGGGGAAGTCTCCAGGCGGCAGGCCGTTGAGCGCCACCGTGCCACCGCGCCGGACCATGCCGATCGCCTGGCCGAACGCCTTGGGCGAAACCGCCGTCACCAGCGCGCCGTGCGCGCCGCCGATTTCCTTCTGCAGGAACGCCACGGGATCGGTGGTGCGCGCATTGACCGTGACCTCGGCGCCCAGCTTGCGGGCGAGTTCGAGCTTCTTGTCGTCGATATCCACCGCCGCCACGCGCAGCCCCATGGCGCGCGCATATTGCACCGCCACATGGCCAAGCCCGCCGATGCCGGAGATCACAACCCATTGGCCGGGCCGCGTATCGGTCACCTTCAAGCCCTTGTAGACGGTCACGCCCGCGCAAAGGATTGGCGCAATCTCCACGAAGCCCACGCTGTCCGGCAGCAGGCCCACGTAGTTGGGATCGGCTACCACGTACTCGCCATAGCCGCCGTTGACCGAGTAACCGGTGTTCTGCTGCTTCTCGCACAGGGTTTCCCAACCTTGCAGGCAGTGCTCGCAGTAGCCGCAGGCGCTATACAGCCAGGGCACGCCGACGCGATCGCCTTCCTTCACGCGGCTCACGCCCGCGCCTACCGCCGAGACATAGCCCACGCCTTCGTGGCCGGGAATAAAGGGCAGGGTCGGCTTGACCGGCCAGTCGCCTTCGGCGGCATGGAGGTCGGTGTGGCATACGCCGGAAGCTTCAATCTTGACCTGGATCTGGCCGCGCCCGGGCTGCGGCACGGGCACTTCATCGATCGTGAGCGGGGTGCCGAACTCCCGCACCACGGCGGCTTTCATCATCGCTGTCATCTCGACTCCTGATTCTGTTGGCAAGGACGCCCGCGCCGCGCGGCGGTAAGCCGGCGGGGGCGGGCACCATGCCGATCATGTCATGGGCGCGAGCGCCCATTCTTGCGCTGTATCAAAAGAAGCCGAGCGCGTTCGGGCTGTAGCTCACCAGCAGGTTCTTGGTCTGCTGGTAGTGGTCCAGCATCATGCGGTGGTTCTCGCGCCCGATGCCGGATTGCTTGTAGCCGCCAAATGCCGCATGCGCCGGGTAGGCGTGATAGCAGTTGGTCCACACGCGGCCGGCCTGGATGCCGCGGCCCATGCGGTGTGCGCGCGAGCCGTCGCGTGTCCATACGCCGGCGCCCAGCCCGTAGAGCGTGTCGTTGGCGATTTCCAGTGCTTCTTCCTCATCCTTGAAGGTGGTGACAGAAACCACCGGGCCAAAGATCTCTTCCTGGAAGATGCGCATCTTGTTATGGCCGGAGAACACCGTGGGCTTGACGTAGTAGCCGCTCGCAAGGTCGCCACCCAGCGCGTTGCGCTCGCCGCCGATCAGGCATTGCGCGCCTTCCTGCTTGCCCAGGTCGATATACGACAGGATCTTCTCAAGCTGCTCCTGCGAAGCCTGCGCGCCGATCATGGTGGCCTTGTCGAGCGGGTGGCCTTGCTTGATCGCCGCCACGCGCTTGAGCGCGCGCTCCATGAAGCGCTCGTAGATCGACTCCTGGATCAGCGCGCGCGACGGGCAGGTGCAGACCTCGCCCTGGTTCAGCGCGAACATGGCGAAGCCTTCCAGCGCCTTGTCGAAGTAGGCGTCGTCGGCGGACAGCACGTCTTCAAAGAAGATGTTGGGCGACTTGCCACCCAGCTCCAGCGTGACCGGGATCAGGTTCTGCGAGGCGTACTGCATGATCAGCCGCCCGGTGGTGGTCTCGCCGGTAAAGGCGATCTTGCTGATGCGCGAGCTGGAGGCCAGCGGCTTGCCTGCCTCGAGCCCGAAGCCGTTGATCACATTGAGCACGCCCGGCGGCAGCAGGTCGCCGATGATTTCCATCAGCACCAGGATCGAGGCCGGCGTCTGCTCCGCGGGCTTGAGCACCACGCAGTTGCCGGCGGCCAGCGCGGGCGCGAGCTTCCACGTGGCCATCAGGAGCGGGAAATTCCACGGGATGATCTGGCCGACCACGCCCAGGGGCTCATGGAAGTGATAGGCCACGGTGTCGTGGTCGATCTCGGAAATGCCGCCTTCCTGCGCGCGGATGCAGCCGGCGAAGTAGCGGAAATGGTCCACCGCCAGCGGCAGGTCGGCCGCCGTGGTTTCGCGGATGGGCTTGCCGTTGTCGATGGTCTCGGCCACCGCCAGCGTGACCAGGTTGGCCTCGATGCGGTCAGCGATGCGGTTCAGGATGTTGGCGCGCTCGGTGGTGGAGGTGCGGCCCCAGGCGCCCTTGGCGCGGTGCGCGGCGTCCAGCGCGGCGTCCACGTCCTTCTGGTTGGAGCGCGGCACGCGCGTGAAGGGCTTGCCGGTAATCGGCGAGATCGCTTCAAAGTACTGGCCATCGGCCGGGGACACCCAGGCGCCGCCGATATAGTTTTCGTACTGTTCCTTGTAGGGATACGCAACGCCCAGCTGGGCGATTTCCGCCATGTTCATGTCTGTCTCCGTTCTGTGCTGTGATGTCTGTCGTGCCACGTTGTTCGCGCACAAGCATCCATCCGCAAAAGCTGTGCCTGGCGGACACGACGCAGCGAGAACGGCGAAACCACGTAAAACCTGGCAAGCAGGGGGCTATGCCGGCGGCCGCCAGTGTGCCGCGGTGCGCCAGGGTGTACCAATCTGGAACAGCATGTGGCGCCTTGGCACAGGGGATTGCCGCCTAGCTGCCGCTGGCATGGATCAGGAACTCGCGCAGCGCATCGGCGGGCTTGTCCAGCTTGCGCCCCGGTTGCCACAGCAGCCCCAGTTCCATGTCCGGCACGCCTTCGGCGATCGGCCGCGCCTCGATCTGCTTGCCTTCCAGCGACCACGGGCGGTACACCATGTCGGACAGCACGGTCACGCCAAAGCCGTGCGCCACCAGCCCGCGCAGCCCCTCCATCGAACTGGTGCGAAACGCGATCGATGGCGCCAGCCGCTTGCTGCGCCAGTAGCGCAGCGTGGAGCGCTCGCCTTCATCCACCGTCAGCAGGATGTAGGGATGCGCCGCGATGTCCTTCAGCGTCAGCCTGGGCAGCGCCAGCAGGGGATGCGACGGCGACGCCCATAGCTGGCGCCGCGAGCGGATCAGCGTGTGGTGGGCAAAGCGTTGCAGCCGTTCGATATTGGACAGCAGCCCGATGCCAAGCTCGATCTCCCCGGCCAGCACGGCGCGCTCGATGCCCGGACGGTCCATGTCGTGCAGGTCGAAATCGATATCCGGGTAGTTGGTGCGAAACCGCGCCAGCAGGCCCGGCAGCAGGTAGCCCAGCACGGTGTACGACGCCGCCAGGCGCACCGTGCCGCTCAGGTTGTGCGCCTGGAAGCGCGGCTCGCGCAGGGTGTCCTGCACGGCGTCCAGGATCTGCCGGGCGCGCTGGTGCAGCCGGTGGCCCTCCGCCGTCAGGGCCACGCCGTGCGGCAGGCGGTCAAACAGGCGCACGCCAAGCTGCTGCTCCAGCATCAGCACGGCATTGGTAATGGCCGATTGCGACACATGCTCGGCGGTGGCGGCCATGGAGAACTGGCCGGTCTCCGCCGCCGCGGCGAAATAGCGGAACTGCCGCAGGGTGATTTCCTTGGCGATGCGCTGCCCGCCGTCTTCCTTCCCGTACCGCGCTTTCGCCATATGCCACTCCGCTATGTGTTTTTCGGATACCAGCTCTCTGAATTCATGATTTTACGATATCGGCCAGCCTTCCTACACTCAGCGACAGCCCACAAGAGCACCCGGAGACAGCATCGATGAATGCCCCCCTATCCTCAGCCCAGCAAGATGCGCTAGCGTCGGTTTCCCTTGACGATAGATACACCCTGGAAAAAGGCCGCGTGTATCTCAGCGGCACCCAGGCGCTGGTGCGCCTGCCCATGCTGCAAAAGGCGCGCGACCTTGCCGCCGGACTGAATACGGCGGGCTTTATCTCCGGCTACCGCGGCTCCCCGCTGGGCGGCGTGGACCAGGCGCTGTGGAAGGCCAAGAAGCACCTGGCCGCCAGCGACGTGGTGTTCCAGCCCGGCGTAAACGAAGACCTGGCCGCCACCGCCGTGTGGGGCACCCAGCAGGTCAACCTGTTCCCGGACGCGACCCGCGACGGCGTGTTCTCGATGTGGTACGGCAAGGGTCCGGGGGTGGACCGCTCCATCGACGTGCTCAAGCATGCCAACTCGGCCGGCTCCGCCAGGCACGGCGGCGTGCTGCTGCTGGCCGGCGACGACCACGCCGCCAAGTCGTCCTCGGTGGCGCACCAGTCCGAGCACGTGCTGCTGGCCTCCGGCATTCCGGTGCTCTATCCGTCCAACGTGCAGGAATACCTCGACTACGGCCTGCATGGCTGGGCCATGAGCCGTTACTCCGGCCTGTGGGTATCGATGAAATGCGTGACCGACGTGGTGGAATCCACCGCCTCGGTGGAGGTCGATCCGGATCGCGTGCAGATCGTGCTGCCGGAGGACTTCACCATGCCCGAGGGCGGCCTCAATATCCGCTGGCCAGATCCGCCGCTGGCGCAGGAAGCCCGCCTGCTCGACCACAAATGGTACGCGGCGCTGGCCTATATCCGTGCCAACAAGCTCAACCGCGTGGTGCTGGATTCGCCCAACGCGCGCTTCGGCATCATGACCGCCGGCAAGGCCTACCTCGACGTGCGCCAGGCGCTGTCCGACCTGGGCCTGGACGACGATACCTGCCGCCGCATCGGCATCCGCGTGTTCAAGGTGGGCTGCGTGTGGCCACTGGACGCGCACGACGCGCGCGAGTTCGCCACCGGCCTGGAAGAGATCCTGGTGGTGGAAGAAAAGCGCCAGATCCTCGAATACGCGCTCAAGGAAGAGCTCTACAACTGGCGCGACGACGTGCGCCCCAAGGTCTACGGCAAGTTCGACGAGCGCGGCAACCACGGCGGCGAATGGTCGCTGCCGCGCGGCAACTGGCTGCTGCCCGCGCACTACGAGCTATCGCCCGCGCTGATCGCCAAGGCCATCGCCACCCGGCTGGAGAAGAGCGACCTGCCCACCGACGTGCGCGAGCGCATCGCCGCGCGCGTGGCGCTGATCGAGGCCAAGGAGCGCGAAGCCGCGCGCCCGCGCATCTCGGTGGAGCGCAAGCCCTGGTTCTGCTCGGGCTGCCCGCATAACACCTCCACCCGCGTGCCCGAAGGCTCGCGCGCGCTGGCCGGCATCGGCTGCCACTATATGGCGATGTGGATGGACCGCAATACCGACACCTTCAGCCAGATGGGCGGCGAGGGCGTGGCGTGGACCGGGCAGATGCATTTCACCGGCGAGAAGCATGTATTCGTCAACCTGGGCGACGGCACCTATTTCCACTCGGGACTGCTGGCGGTCCGCGCGTCCATCGCGGCCAAGGCCAATATCACCTACAAGATCCTGTTCAACGACGCCGTGGCGATGACCGGCGGCCAGCCGGTGGACGGCGTGCTGACGGTGCCGCAGATCGCGCACCAGGTGCTGGCCGAAGGCGCCAGCAAGATCGTGGTGGTCACCGACGAGCCCGAGAAATACGGCGACGGTGGCATGCTGCCCGCCAGCGTGACCGTGCATCACCGCGACCAGCTCGATGAGATCCAGGTACAGCTGCGCGATACCGCCGGCGTCACCATCCTGATCTACGACCAGACCTGCGCCACCGAAAAGCGCCGCCGCCGCAAGCGCGGCACCATGGCCGATCCCGCCAAGCGCGCGTTTATCAACGACGCGGTCTGCGAAGGCTGCGGCGACTGCTCGGTCAAGTCCAACTGCCTGTCGGTGGAGCCGCTGGAAACGCCGCTGGGCACCAAGCGCAAGATCAACCAGTCCTCCTGCAACAAGGACTTCTCCTGCGTCAACGGCTTTTGCCCGAGCTTTGTCACGGCTGAGGGCGCACAGGTGCGCAAGCCGGCCGCGGCGGGCGGCAAGGGCGCGCTCGCCGATTTCAGCGCGCTGCCGCCGCCGGCGCTCCCCACGCTGGAGCGGCCTTACGGCGTGCTGGTAACAGGCGTTGGCGGCACCGGCGTGGTCACCATCGGCGGCCTGCTCGGCATGGCTGCCCACCTGGAGCAAAAGGGCGTGACCGTGCTCGACATGGCCGGCCTGGCGCAGAAGGGCGGCGCGGTGATCAGCCATGTGCAGATCGCTCCGACCCCGGCCGCGCTGCACGCCACCCGCATCGCCACCGGCGAGGCACGGCTGGTGATCGGCTGCGACGCCATCGTCTCCGCCTCGCCCGAGGTCTTGTCCAAGACCCGGATTGACGTAACGGCGGCCGCGATCAACAGCGCCAACACGCCCACCGCCGACTTCATCAAGAACCCGAACTGGAAATTCCCGGGTGCCTCGGCCGAGCAGGACCTGCGCGCCAGCGTCGGCGACGCTTGCGCCTTTATCGACGCCAATGCGTGGGCCGTGACGCTGCTGGCCGATTCGATCTACTCCAACCCGCTGCTGCTGGGCTTTGCCTGGCAAAAGGGCTGGGTCCCGTTGCGGCGCGATAGCCTCGTGCGCGCCATCGAGCTGAACGGCGTATCGGTCGAGAAGAACCTGCTGGCCTTCGACTGGGGCCGCTATCTGGCGCATCACGGCGAGGCTGCGCTCGCGGCGCAATTGCAGACCGCGCCGCGTGCCCAGGTAGTGGCCATGCCGGAAACGCTCGATAGCGTCATCCGCCAGCGCGAAGCCCTGCTCACGGCCTACCAGAACCCGGCGTACGCCGCCCGGTACCGCGCCGCGGTCGAAAGCGTGCGCGCTGCCGAGAAGCGCGTGGGCGCCAACCCTCGCTTGCCGCTCGCCGAAGCCGTGGCGCGCAACCTGGCCAAGCTGATGGCCTACAAGGACGAGTACGAAGTCGCCCGCCTGTACGCCGACTCGGCCTTCCTGGACAAGCTGCGCGCGCAGTTCGAAGGCGAACCTGGCCGCGACTACCAGCTCAGCTTCCATCTGGCTCCCCCGCTGCTGGCCAAGCGGGACTCGCATGGCCACCTGGTCAAGCGCCGCTTTGGCCCGGCCATGCTGACCGCCTTCCGTCTGCTGGCACGCGCCAAGGGCTTGCGCGGCACCGCCTTCGACGTGTTCGGCAAGACCGCCGAGCGGCGCGCGGAACGCAAGCTGATCGAGGACTACATCGCGATGGCGCAGGAGTTCGGCGCAACGCTGAATGCGGACCGGCTGGATACGGCGGTCGCGCTGGCGAGCCTGCCCGACGACATCCGCGGCTTCGGGCATGTCAAGGAAGCCAATATGGAGAAGGTGGCGGCGCGGCGGGTGGCGCTGCTGGCGCAGTATCGCGGGGAGGCGGTGCGGGTCGCGGCCTGAGTGGTCGCGGGCGCAATGGCTGGCGGGGCGGGGATCGGGAGGGCGGGCGCTAGCCGTTGCGCGAGCGCCCCATCACGCTCTGCGCTTCAACGCGGCTGAAAAACAATGATTGCCATCCCGGCGATCGCCACCGCCACCCCCGCCAGATCCCAGTGGCTGGGCTTCACCCCATCCACCAGCCAGAGCCACGCAATCGCCACCGCAATATAAATGCCGCCATAGGCCGCATAGACCCGCCCGGAAGCATCCGGGTGCAGCGACAGCAGCCAGGCGAACAGCGCCAGCGACAGCGCGCCTGGCACCAGCAGCCATGCGCTGGCACCCTGGCGCAGCCACAGGTAGGGGAAATAGCAGCCCAGGATCTCCGCGCAGGCCGTGATGAGGTAAAGGGCGAAGGTCTTCATGCGGCGGAGATGGGTGCGTTGCCGGCCTGGCTGGCGGCATCGGTGTCGTCGTGCCTGGCGCGCTTGCGCGCGGGCCTGCGTTTGCCGCCGCCCAGTTCTCCACCTTTGTAAGGCACCCGCCCCGACGGCACCACCGCCGACGCCAGCTCCACATGCCCTTCCTGGTCGTCGAAGAACATATGCGCGCCGAACGCCTGCAGAACCTGATCCTTGGGCAAGCCGCCGAGGAAAAAGGCTTCATCGATGCTGACGTTCCACGCGCGCAGGGTATGCACCACCCGTGTGTGCGCCGGGCTGTTGCGCGCCGTCACGATGGCGATGCGCACCGGGCATTGCCCAGGCGCGAAGTGCGACTGGATCTCCGCCAGCCGGAGCAGCAGCTTGGCAAACGGCCCTTCGGCCATGGCCTTGTGGCGGTGTTTCTGCTCATGCCGGACAAAGGCTTCCAGCCCCTTTTGCTTGAAGATCTGCTCGGACTCTGGCGAGAACAGCACGGCATCGCCGTCGAAGGCAATACGGATCTGGCCGGCGGGGGCGTGATAGTCGGCGGGCGCGGCGTACAGCTGGGCCGCGGCCACGCCGCCGTCGATGGCGGCCTGCACGTCGGTGGCTTCGCGTGAGAGGAACAGGTCCACCTTGAAGGCTTGCAGATAGCGCGAGATCGGTTCGCCGCCGGTGAACGCCGCGCGGGTGATGTCGAGCCGGTGGGTCTCGATGGCATTGAATGCGCGCAGCCCGGTGTCCGGCGAATTGCGCGAGATCACCACGACCTCGACCAGCCTTCGGTCCGGGATCAGGTGATTGAGTCCGAGCAGCGCCTGCACCAGCGGAAAGGCCGTGCCCGGCAGCAGGGGTTCGTCCTCATGCTGGCGCTGGTAGGCGGAGTAGGACGCCACCCCCTCGGATTGATAGATGCCGTTCTCGTGCTCGAGGTCGAACAACGCCCGGGACGAGATGCCGATGACGAGTTTGTCTGTGAGATCGTAGGCCATGCCGCAGTATAAAGGCAGACGATTCGGCGCTGGCGACGCGCCGGGCGGATGCGCCGCTCACCGGCTGCATCCAGCGCACGCTGTCGTTCTTACAATCTTTGACATTTCTGCGCTTTGCGACGCAAGTGCGCGCGCGTATGCTGGCCCGCATTTGCGAATGCGCCGGCCATGCCGGGCATCGCCTTCCCCGATTTCCCATCCCCCATGATCACTCCTGATTCCCTCCGCGCGCGGCCCGGGACCGGCCTGCGTGGCCCGGCCGCGCTTGCCGCCGCGCTTGCCCTTTGCTTATCCGCCACGGGCTGCAGTTCCTTGCTGAGCGAGGGCACGGCGGCCGGTGCGGGCATTGCCGGCGCCAGCATTGCCGGTGCACTGACGGATAACGCGGCGGTGGCGACCGGCATCGGCCTGGGTGTGCAGGCGGGTGCCAGGGCCGCCTTGCAGTACAGCCAACGCAAAATCCACGCAGCGGCGCAAGACCGCATCGCCATGGCCGCCGGCCCGCTGGCCGTGGATGCGGTGGCGGACTGGAAGACCGACCACGCCGTGCCGCTCGAGCCTGCGGAGCATGGCCGGGTCACGGTCAGCCGGGAGATCGGCGGCAAGTCCCTGCAGTGCAAGGAGATCGTGTTCTCGGTGGACGACGAAGCGAAAGCCAGCGCGTTCTATATCGCGGCGATCTGCCGGGACGGCCAGACGTGGAAGTGGGCGTCGGCGGAGCCGGCCACCGAGCGCTGGGGGGCGCTGCAATGAGCGGCCCGCACCGCTTGCGGGTCATCGTGCCCGTGCTTGCGGCCGCCCTGGCCACCGGCTGCTCGTCGGTCGGCGACCTGACCGGCGCGGTGGCCGGCGTGGCGACCGGCGCGGTCACCGGCAACCCGGCCCTGGCCGCCGGTGTGGCCATCGGCGTCAGCGCTGCCACGGATGCCGGCGCCAAATACGTCTTGCGCAACTGGCAGCAGGCGGAGCAGGACAGCATCGCCGCCACCATCGGCGCCATGCCGGTCGATGCGCAGCAGCGCTGGGAAATCCGCCACCCCTTGCCCTATGCCAACGAGCATGGCTGGGTGCGGGTGGTGCGCGTCATCCGCACGCCGCTGGCGGAATGCCGGGAGGCGCTGTTCTCGGTGGACGACGACGCCAGGCAACAGCGCGCCTGGTTCCTGACCACCGCCTGCCGGCAGCCCGCCGGCTGGAAATGGGCGGCGGCGGAGCCGGCGGTGCCGCGCTGGGGCAACCTGCAGTAAGGCAGGGCGTCAGCCCATCGTGAAGCCATCCTTCAGCGTCTCGCGCAGGTAGTCCACAAACACGCGCACGGCGCGCGGCAGGTAGGGGCTGTAGGGGCGGATGGCGAACAGGTGGTCGCCAAAGGCCCCCGCCGGGCGCCAGTTGGGCAGGACCTTGACCAGCCTGCCGGCGGCGACGTCCGCCTGGGCGGTGAAGTCCGGCAGCAGGGCGATGCCCAGTCCGCCCAGCGCCGCCTCGCGCAGGGCCTCGCTGTTGTTGGCGGCAAAGCTGCCGTGGATGGCCACGCTGCGCCGGGTGCCGGCGCAGCGCAGCGGCTCGAAGCTCCAGGTGGGCGATTCGCCCCGGCGGAAGTAATGCAGGCAGGCATGCTCGGCCAGTTCCTCCGGGGTTTCGGGCGAGCCATGGCGCTTCAGGTAACTGCGCGTTGCCACCAGCACCGTGTTCGTGCGGCATAGCGTCCAGGCGATATGCGTATCCGGCGCCACCGAGGCATGCCGGATTGCCAGGTCGAAGCCCTCCTGCGCCAGCGCGGTGAACTTGTCGGAAAACTCCATCTCGATCCGCACCTCCGGATAGGCCTTCAGGAAGGCCGGGATGCGCGGGACGATCTGCTGCCGGCCCAGCGCCACCGGCGCCGTGACCCGCAGCAAGCCGCGCGGCTCGCCGGCAAGATCGCGCACGCCTGCAAAGCCGCGCTCGATGTCCGCGAAGGCGTTGCGCGTGGTGTCCGCGAGTTGCTGGCCCGCTTCGGTCAACCGGACGCTGCGGGTGGTCCGCTGCACCAGCGGCACCCCGGCGCTGCGCTCCAGCTCCGCGATGCGCTGGCTCATGGCCCCCTTGCTCAGGCCCAGGCGCACGGCCGCAGCGGTGTAGCTGCCAAGCTCACCCAGCACGACCAGCGAGTAAAGGTGCGCCCAGTTGGGTTCTTTATTTTCGTCTTCCATCGCGGCATTGTTTACTTTGCTAAACAATGAGTCAAGCCGCGCGGCATTGATGGGGGAAGGGGCCGTGACTACACTCGTCGCATTGGCTAAACCCTCTTTCCTGCAAGGCAGCAACGTGAAGACTCCCATCGCATACACCGAAGGCGGCCAGCTCGGCCACTACATCAACGGCAGCCGGGTTGCCAGCGTCAGCGGACGCACGCAGGATGTCTTCAATCCGGCCACCGGCGCCGCCGCGCGCACCGTGGCGCTGGGCTCGGTCGACGAAGCCGGCAGCGCGGTTGCCGCTGCGGCCGCGGCCTTCCCGGCCTGGGCGGACACGCCCCCGATCCGCCGCGCGCGGGTCATGCAACGCTTCCTGCAACTGATGAACGAGCATCGCGACACGCTCGCGGCGATGATCACGGCGGAACACGGCAAGGTCTTTTCCGACGCGCAGGGCGAAGTCTCCCGGGGCATCGACATCATCGAGTTCGCCTGCGGGATTCCGCAATTGCTCAAGGGCGACTACACGGACCAGGTCAGCACCGGCATGGACAACTGGACGCTGCGCCAGCCGCTGGGCGTGGTGGTTGGCATCACGCCGTTCAACTTCCCCTGCATGGTTCCGTGCTGGATGTTCCCGATTGCGCTGGCGGCCGGCAACACCTTTGTGCTCAAGCCCAGCGAGCGCGATCCCAGCGCCAGCCTGTTCATGGCGGATCTGCTGACCGAAGCCGGCTTGCCGGCCGGCGTGTTCAACGTGGTGCAGGGCGACAAGGTCGTGGTAGACGCACTGATCGAACATCCTGACGTCAAGGCGGTGAGCTTTGTCGGCTCTACCCCGATCGCCCAGTACATCAGTGAGCGCTCGGCGCATTTCGGCAAGCGCGTGCAGGCGCTCGGCGGCGCCAAGAACCACCTGGTGGTCATGCCCGACGCGGACATCGAACAAGCCGTGGACGCCCTGATCGGCGCCGGCTACGGCTCGGCCGGCGAGCGCTGCATGGCGATCTCGATCGCCGTGCTGGTGGGCGATGTCGCGGACAAGATCCTCCCGCTGCTGGCCGAGCGCGTGAAGGCACTGGTGATCGGCAATGGCATGAACGCCGAGGCCGAGATGGGCCCCATCGTCACGCGCCAGGCCCTGGAGCGGATCGAAGGCTACGTCGGCCTCGGCGTGGAGGAAGGCGCCACGCTGGTGGTGGACGGGCGCGATTGCCGCGTGCCCGGCCATGAAGCGGGCTTCTTCACGGGCGGCACCTTGTTTGACAACGTGACCCCCGCCATGCGCATCTACAAGGAAGAAATCTTCGGCCCGGTGCTGGGCTGCGTGCGCGTGAAGGATTTTGCCCAGGCCGTGCAACTGGTCAACGACCATGAGTTCGGCAACGGCGTGGCCTGCTACACCAGCGACGGCGGCGTGGCGCGTGAGTTTGCGCGGCGCATCCAGGTCGGCATGGTCGGCATCAACGTGCCCATCCCGGTGCCGATGGCCTGGCACGGCTTTGGCGGCTGGAAGCGCAGCCTGTTTGGCGACACCCACGCGTATGGCGAGGAAGGCGTGCGCTTCTACACCAAGCAGAAGTCGGTCATGCAGCGCTGGCCCGACAGCATCGGCAAGGGCGCCGAGTTCGCTATGCCGACGGCGAAGTAACTTCGGGCAACTGCACCGGATGCATCGGGTCCGGTCAGTCCCATTTATTGCAGTTTGCGTGCGCTGAATACCCGCCTCATCAGGCGCGCTTCGCGTTGAGCCACGCTGGAAGCACCCGGCATGATCATCGTCCCCGCCGGGTTTTGCCGCGCCCGGGCAATTGATAGGCGCACCGGCGATACGCCAAGCCCATCTGCCACCACTTGCAGCCGGCGTGCCCGTCCCCACGGCACGTTGCGCTGCCAGCCGCCCAGCCGCAGCACGCTACGCTGCCGGCGGCCGGCTTCGCCTGCCAATTCGGCAGCTTCTGCCGCGGTCTCCTCCCTACAATCCTATAAAGAGGAACAAAGCCCACGGAGACCGCAATGCGTGCCCTGCCAAAGACAGCCGCCATCCAGATTGCCCCTGGCGAAGGGCACGACCCCGACGTTGAGGAAACCCGCGAATGGCTCGACGCCCTGGCCGGCGTCTTTCGCACCGGCGGCGCGGCGCGTGCGCGCTTCCTGCTGGAGCGCCTTGCCGAGCATGCCAGCCATCTCGGCCTTGGCGAACGGGCGCATCCGTACTCGGCCTACCAGAACAGCATCGGCGTAGGCGAGCAGCCGCGCTATCCCGGCGACCTTGCCATGGAGCAGCGGCTGACCTCGATCATCCGCTGGAACGCGCTGGCCATGGTGGTGCGCGCCAACAAGGCCTACGGCGAACTAGGCGGCCACCTTGCCAGCTATGCCTCCGCCGCCGAGATCTTCGAGGTGGGTTTCAATCACTTCTTCCGCGCCGACGATGGGGACCACAAGGGCGACCTGGTCTACTTCCAGCCGCATTCCGCGCCGGGCGTCTATGCCCGCGCCTTCCTGGAGGGACGGCTGTCCGAGTCCCAACTGGCGAGCTACCGGCAGGAAACCGGCGGCGGCGGCCTCTCCTCCTATCCGCATCCCTGGCTGATGCCGGATTTCTGGCAATTCCCGACCGGCTCCATGGGCATCGGCCCGATCAGCGCGATCTACCAGGCCCGCTTCCTGCGCTATCTCGGGCATCGCGGCATTGCCGACACCGCTGCGCGGCGCGTGTGGGGCGTGTTCGGGGATGGCGAGATGGACGAGCCGGAGTCGCTTGCCGCGCTCTCGCTGGCGGCACGCGAGCAGCTCGACAACCTCACCTTCGTCATCAATTGCAACCTGCAGAGGCTCGACGGCCCGGTGCGCGGCAACGGCCAGGTGATCCACGAGCTGGAGGCGCTGTTTGGCGGCGCAGGCTGGCACGTCGTCAAGGTGGTCTGGGGTTCCGAGTGGGATGCACTGTTTGCGCGCGACACCAATCACGCGCTGCTGCGGCGCTTTGCTGCGATGGTGGACGGCGAGTACCAGAACCTCGGCGCCAAGGATGGCGACTACAACCTGGCCCACTTCTTCAACACGGACCCCGAGCTCAAGGCGCTGGTCGCCAGCATGAGCAGCGCGGATATCGATGCGCTGCGCCGGGGCGGCCATGACTTTCGCAAGCTGTACGCCGCATTCCAGGATGCGCAGGCGCACAAGGGCAAGCCCACCGTGATCCTCGCCAAGACCAAGAAGGGCTACGGCATGGGCGAAGCGGGCGAATCCCGCATGACCGCGCACCAGCAAAAGAAGCTCGATATCGACGCGCTGCGTGCCTTCCGCGACCGCTTTGCGCTGCCGCTGGACGACGATGCCGTGGCGGAGCTGCGCTTCTACAAGCCGGCCGACGACAGCCCGGAGATGACCTACCTCCATGCGCGCCGGCAAGCGCTGGGCGGCTACCTGCCAGCCCGCGCGCGCACCGCGCCCGCGCTGCGCATGCCCGACCTGATGCAGTACGGCCGCTTCGCCATGGAGCCGGACGAGCGCGCCGTCTCCACCACCACGGGCGTGGTACGCCTGTTCACCAACCTGATCAAGGACAAGGAAATCGGCCCGCGCGTGGTGCCCATCGTGGCCGACGAGGCGCGCACCTTCGGCATGGCCAACCTGTTCCGGCAGATCGGCATCTACTCGCCGGTAGGGCAGCTCTACGAGCCGGAAGACGCCGGCTCGATGCTGTACTACAAGGAAAGCCAGCAAGGGCAACTGCTGGAAGAAGGCATCACCGAAGCCGGCGCACTGGCCTCGTGGACGGCTGCGGCAACGTCATACAGCGTGAGCGGCGTCGCCATGCTGCCGTTCTATATCTATTACTCGATGTTCGGCTTCCAGCGCGTCGGCGACCTGATCTGGGCGGCGGCGGACCAGCGCGCGCGCGGCTTCCTGATCGGCGCCACCGCCGGGCGCACCACGCTTGCCGGCGAAGGCTTGCAGCACCAGGATGGCACCAGCCAGCTGATTGCCGCCACGGTGCCGAACTGCCGTGCCTACGATCCGGCCTTCGCCAGCGAAGCCGCGGTCATCATCCACCACGGCGCGCGCAGCATGCTGGAAGCGCAGCGCGACGAGTTCTACTACCTGACCGTCAACAACGAGAACTACGTGCAGGCGCCGCTGCGCGAGGACGCGCACGACGACGTGATCAAGGGCATGTACCTTTTCGGCACGCGCGGCCCCGAAGGCGCTGCCACCAGCGTGAGGCTGCTCGGTTCGGGCGCCATCCTGCGCGAAGTCATCGCCGCCGCGGACTTGCTGGCAAGTGACTGGGATATCAAGTCAGAGATCTGGAGCGTGACCAGCTTTTCCGAGCTCGCCAGGGACGCCCGCGAATGCGAGCGCGCCAGCCTGTTCGCCAGCGGCGGCGAAACGCAAAGCCATTTGCAGCGCTCGCTGCCGGGCGCTACCCCGGTCATCGCCGCCACCGACTACGTGCGGGCCTACGCGCAGCTCATCGCCTCGTACCTGCACGCGCCGTTCACCGCGCTTGGCACGGACGGCTTCGGGCGCAGCGATACGCGCGCCGCGCTGCGCCGCTTCTTCGAGATCGACCGCTACCACGTGGCGATTGCCGCGCTGCGGTCGATTTCTCCGGCGCTGCATGCCAAGGGGCTGGAGCGCTATGGTGTGAGGACGGAGGTGGATGCGCCCTGGGCGCGTTAAGGCAGCGCGTGCGCGCTTGTCTCCTGTCCGGCTTGCACAGCAAAGGGGCGCAGGCCGCGGGAGGCAGAGGATGGCGATGAAGCGGGAGGGGGCCATCGAACGGCCTCATCATATGGCCCCATCAAACGGCCCCCCCCAACAGCTCCATGTGCGTCAACAGCCGAGCCTGCTGCACGCAGCACGACTCAATCCCGGCCCACATCCGCTGAGGGTTCATCCAGCAAGTGCCCGAACTCATCCAGCTCCTTCTGGATCCGCGCCATGCTCGCGTCAATCGCCTGCGGCGTGATTTCGCCGTCGACGAACTCAACCGAGACACGGGTAACACGCGGATCTTTGTCGATCATGCCCTGCAGCACCTTGTCGAAGAACTTCTCCCCCGCACGCAAGCCGAGCGGGCGGGGAACCAGCACCTTGACCAGCAGGACCTCCTCTTCACTTTTCGCCTTGGCCGCATCGGCAAACGCGGTCCGGAGATACGATTTGAGTTTCAAAACACTCAGGTTGCCAGGAACAGCAATATGCGACACCCGCACCTTTGCTTCAGCCATGCTACTTCTCCGCCGAAATTGAACGCGAGGACTATACCGCAGCCGGCATCGGCCGCAATGGGATGCGGCCCTGTGGCCATGTAGCCAGCCAGAATGCCCTGTTCGCCGCGCCTGTTTGCGCGGCCAGGTCATCCTGTCCGGCTGCATTCATCCGATACGCCAGCACCGGCAGCACAGCGTCCTGCCTCAATGCCCCTTGCCCGCCTCCACGCGTAGCGCCTTCACCTTGTCCGCGCTCACATCACCGGGCTGTCCGCCATAGCTTGCCCGCAGGTAGTTAGCCAGGTCGGCCAGTTCCGCATCGCTCAGGCGCGAGGCAAAGCCCGGCATGTCCTGCAGGCTCTCCAGCCCGGGGAATTTCTGCGCTTCGATGCCGTCGAGCATGGACACGATCAGGTTATGCGGATCGGCGTTGCGCACGGTGGAGTTGCCCAGCATCGCCACCGCCACATGCGGCTTGCCTTCACCCTCGCGGCCATGGCAGCCGGCGCAGACGGCCAGGTATTGCTGGCGGCCAGGCTTGAACTGCGCTGCGTCCGCGCTGGCCGGCTTCACTGGCTGGGGCTGCGGCGGCTGGTCACCCAGCAGGTAAGTGGACATGGCGGTGAGGTCGGCCTTGTTCAGGTACTGGCTGCTGAGATGGACCACGGGGAACATCTCGCCGTAGGCCGAACCCTGCGGCGCCATGCCGGTGGCGAAGAAGGTCTGCAGGTCCGCGCCCGTCCAGCCGCGCGCGGCCAGGCCCGCCGGTGTGATGTCCGGTGCGGCCACGCGGCCGAGCGCGGCGCCGGCCAATGGCCTGGCCGCGTCCAGGCGGCCGAACGTGGCGCGCGGCGTGTGGCATTCGGCGCAGTGGCCCAGTGCGTTGGACAGGTAGCGGCCGCGCTGCCAGGCCGGGGTCTGGCCGGTGGAGGCATCGGGCAACTGGTCCTTCAGGAACAGCAGGTTCCAGCCGACCAGCGCCACGCGCATGTTGTACGGAAAGCTGAGGTCGTGCGGCCGGTTGGCCACGGCGGCTGGCTTTAGCTGCATCAGGTAGGCGTACATCGCATCGGTGTCGCCGCGCGACAGGCCGCGGAACGAGGTGTAGGGCATGGCGGGGTAGAGATGCTTGTCCGGCGTGACGCCATCATGCAGCGCCTTATAGAAATCGTCGGCGCTCCACTTGCCGATGCCGTGGTCCCTGTCCGGCGTGATGTTGGTGCCGTAGAAGGTGCCGAACGGCGAGGCCAGTTCCACCCCGCCGGCAAACGGCGCGCCCTGGGCGCTGGTATGGCAGGCGGCGCAATCGGCGGCGCGCACCAGGTAGCGCCCGCGCGCGATCTGGTCGGCGGGCGAGAGCCGGGTGGCGGGTTGCTGGTCGGCGGCGGTGTCGATCGGGGCGGCATGGTCGCCGCAGCCGGCCAGCATGGCGGCGCCCAGCGCGGCCAGGGTGGCCAGCGTGGCGCGCGCGTGTCGGAGGAGGTTGGGCTGGCGCATCGTACTCGTCATCACTTGTCTTCCTTTACCAGGCCCGGGGTGTTGACCACCACGTCCTTGACGGCTTCGAAGTAGCGCACATAGCCGGTGCAGCGGCAGATATGGTCGTTGAGCGCCGCGGTGATGGTTTCATCCACCTTGCCTCTGGCCACCGGCTGGCGCTTCAGGCGCTCCACCAGGATGGTCGCGCCGTTGACGAAGCCGGGCGTACAGTAGCCGCACTGGAAGCTGAAGTGCTCCAGGAACTTCTGCTGCACGGGCGACAGTTCCACCACCTCGCCCTTGTCGTTGCGCTTGGCGTGGCCCTCCACCGTGCGCACCTTCTTGCCCTGGAAGTAATGCGCGCCGGTGATGCAGGCGCGCACTTCCTCGCTGGTGCCGTCGGCCTTGTCGTGGATCACCACGCAGGCGTGGCAGATGCCCTGGCCGCAGCCCAGGCGCGACCCGGTGAGCGCAAGGTACTCGTGCAGGAAGTCGATCATCATCAGGCCTTCCGGCACATCGATGGGGCCAACGTCCTTGCCGTTGATATTGAGGGAAAGCGGTTGGGTGGCGAGGCTCATGCCAGGATCTCCTGAATCTTGTCGGCGCTGACCGGCAGGGCGGTGAAGCGATGGCCGATGGCATGCGCGATGCCGTTGACGATGGCGCCTACCACCGGAATCATCACCACTTCGGCGATGCCCTTGGGCGGATCGGTTTCGGATACGGGCGGCAGGACCGTCCCGGTTTGCGTCCATACGGCCACGTCGCTGGCGCGCGGCAACGCGTAGCGGTTGAAGTTCCAGGTGCCGTTGCCGGGCCCGTCCTCGTAGAGCGGCAGGAACTCGTGCAGCGCATGGCCGATGCCCATGGCGATGCCGCCCTGCAGTTGCCCGGACACCAGCGCCGGCGACAATTGCGAGCCGCATTCCATGATGGAGTGATGGCTGAGGATTTCCACCTTGCCGCTGGCCGCATGCACCGACAGCTCCACCAGTGTGCCCACCGCGCTGTAGTAGGTCACGCTGGCGTTGTTGCGCTGGGTCGGCGCGATGTAGACCTTCTTGCGGTCCAGCACCTGGTAGCCGCCGCTGGTGGTCATGCGCGCCTTGCGCGCGGCGTCGGCGCCGTCGCCGTAGCGCACCGACAGCCCGTCGATGGGCAGCCGGGTGGCCGTGCCGTTGACGTCGAAGTCGGCTTCGGTCCATTGCCAGCGATTGAACACGTGCACCGTGGCGCCCGTGACCAGGCCGAGCTCGTGTGCCTTCCTGGCCAGCTGCTCGTAGGGCAGCGCTTGCAGGCCGCCGGCGGTGAGCTTGCCTTCGACCCAGCGTGCGTCTTCCACGCGCACCACCAGCGAGGCCGCCTGGCCGCCGCCAATGCCCTGGCTCCAGATTGCCATGGCCGCCGGCCACAGCCCATGCATGAAGACCACCCGGGCGGCTTCACGGGTGCTGTGGCTGAAGTAGTAGGCCGAGTTGGTCGCACTCGATGGCGACGCATACGCCGGCGACCAGCGTGGGTTGGCCGACAGCTTGTCCTGGTCGGCCTGGCTCATGATGTAGGGATCGCCGGTGGCGGTGACGGGCAGGTCGGGCCAGTCGGTGACCGCCACGCGCACCTCGGTGGCGGGCTTGCCCAGCCAGCGCGCCACGGCCACCGCTTGCGAGGTGGACATGCCGGTGCCGATTTCCGCGCCGCAGTGATGCAGCGCGATGGTGCCGTCCGTGCGCATCTCCACCTTGGCGAACGAGGCCTCGGCGCCGGTGCCGAAGTCCTTCTGCACGCAGGCAAAGCCCACGCCGTAGTGCCGGCCGGGATGGCTGGCTTCAAAATCTGCTTTGCGCTTCGCGCGGTTGGCCCACAGCGGATGGGCCTTGGCCGCCTGCAGCACCTCATCCACGCGAATCGCGCCGGCGGGGATCGCGCCCTGCGTGTTCTTCATGCCAGAGCGCAGCGCGTTTTTCAGGCGGAACTCGATCGGGTCGAGCTTCAACTGCTCGGCGAACTCGTCGACCATCATCTCGGTCGCCGCCATGCTCTGCAGCGTGCCGTAGCCGCGCGCGGAGCCCGCGTCGATGGCGCGCGAGGCAATCGCCACCGCGGTCAGGTCATTCTTCGGGAAGTAATAGATCGACTGCGCCGCGGTGGCGCCCACCATCGCCACGGACGGCGAGAAGTTGGCGCGGCCGCCACCGTTGGCCTCGAAGTCGCCCTGGAACGACTGGAACAGCCCGGTGTTCTTGTCCACCGCGATGCGGTAGCGCATCTTGAAGGCGTGGCGCTTGATCGAGGTCTGGAACTGCTCATAGCGGTCGTTGGCCAGCCGCACCGGCCTGCCGTCGGCGTAGAGCGCCGTCACCAGGCCGTAGAACGGGAAGTTGTAGTGATCCTTGGAGCCGTAGCCCACGGTGTAGCAGGGATGGACAAACACCTGCCTGACCGGGAACGCGCCCTTGGCCTTGGCCATCATCTCCGCCGTGCTGTCGCCGACTTCGATGGGCGACTGGGTCGGCACCACCATGTGCAGCGCCTGGGCGCTGGCGTCGTACCAGCAGTTGGCGTTGTCCGGCTCCAGCGCGGCGGTGTCGATGGACTGCGTGTTGTACTCGCGCTCCAGCACCAGCCAGTCGGCCGGCGGCTGGTCCAGCTGCTGGCGGATCTGCCCGGCATGGAACATGCCTTGCTCGCCAAGCTGGCCGTGGTCCTTGCCATCGGGCCAGACCGGCTCGTGCTTGCGCATCATGCTGGGGAACAGCGGTGCGTTTTTCAGGCTGGAGAATACGTCGTCGTCGAACGGCGTCTCGCCGCCCACCCGCACAAAGCGGAACGTGCCCCACGGATCGCGCTCCAGCGGGCCGGTCTCGGCACCGTAGCGGATGATCTCGTCGTGGAACTTGAGCTTGTCCTTGGCAAAGCGGAAGCGGGCGAAGTCGTGATAGATCAGGATGGCCACGGCGTGGCCGAGATAGGCCGGCGTCTTGCCTTCCGGCAGCAGCATGTCCTCGCCGTAGAAGGCGGGAAAGGCCACGCCGTCGCGCGCCAGGTCGGCGGCGGTGACCACGCGGTCGGGCTTGAGATCGTCACCCAGCAGCGCCAGGTCGAAGCCCGCATAGCTGCGGTCCGCCCTGGTGGCGCGCAGGATGAAGGCATGCGATTGCGCCTTGGGCCAGTGCGGCATGTCGCGCGAGCGGATATCGCGCGCGAAAACCTTGTCGCCGGTGACCTTGGCCATGCCGTCGATGCGGAACCTGGGGGCGCCGGTCTTGGGGTCCCACTGGACCGGGGTCAGGATCTTTTCTTCGAACAGGGCTGCGAAGGCCTTGCCGCCGATCGGCGCGATATACACCGACACCCCGGCCACGACGCTGGCTTTCAGGAAAGTGCGGCGCGTTGGGCTGAAGTTAGCCATGGATTTTCCTTGAGAATGCGCGGATGCCGCCGCAGCGGCGTCCGGCCGAGATACGCGGCCTGATGCGTCCGGCCTGGGCAGCCGGGCAAACGAAACGGGAGGAGCCGGAAGGCGGGGGGCAGCGGCAATCAAGGTCTCCGTGCATGGGGGCGCGGGCACGAAGTACGGCACCGGCGCGGATTACGACGCAAGACTGGGCTGGTGATCTGTGGGGCAATGCAAGGTTTTATTCTAGGCGTGGAAGTGCACGCCGGGGCGCGGATTCTGCGCCGTCGGGGGTGCGGTAGCAACGGGGCTGGCTGAATACTGCTTATCACGGCCGTGTCATCCGTTTGGGGCGACATTGAGGTAGCGCATTGTGCGCAGCACAAATCCACGCCGCGCCGCCGTGCCGCGCCCGCGATCGTCGTCCGCCGTCGCCTGCGATGCAGGATCGTTGTAGCATCGCTGCCATGGACAACCTGCTCAGAAAACTCGACCTGACCTCGCTGCGGCTGTTCGTTGCCGTTTGCCAGGAACAGAACATTGCCCGCGCCGCCGAGCGCGAGTTCATTGCGCCGTCGGCGGTCAGCCGCCGCATTGCGGAGATCGAGACGCTGATTGGCCTGCCCGTGATCGAGCGGCATCCGCGCGGCATCACGGTGACGGCGGTGGGCGAGACGGTGCTGCGGCATGCGCTTGCCATCATTGGCAATATTGAGGCGCTCAGCGCGGAACTGTCGCGTTTTACCTCCGGCGCGCGCGGCAACGTGCGCCTGGTGTGCAACCTTGGCGCCATCGTGCAGTTCCTGCCGGAGGACCTGGCTGCCTTTGGGCGCGTGTATCCCGATATCGGCATCGAGCTGGAGGAGCAGCACAGCCCCGAGGTGCTGCGCATGGTGGGCGAGCGCAGCGCGGACTTCGGCATCTGCAATGCGATCCAGGGCGTGGAGCAATTTGTCTCGCTGCCTTACCGGGAGGACCAGCTTTGCGTGCTGGTGCCGCGCGGGCATACGCTGGCGTCGGCGCAGCAGGTGAGCTTTGCGGACTTGCTGGGCGAGACCTTTGTTGCGCTGCGCGATGAGAGTGCGCTGAGCCGCCTGCTGGCGGAGCAGGCGGCGCGCTTGAACGAGACGCTCAAGATCAAGATCCGGGTGGCGAGCCTGGACGCCTTGTGCCGCATGGTGCACGTCGGTCTGGGGATTGCTGTCGTGCCGCGGCAGGTGGGCGAGCTTTACCTGAACACCCTGGACGTGGTGGCGCGGCCGCTATCGGACCCCTGGGCGACGCGGCAACTGGTGGTGGTGTTTCACTCCCGGGAGCATCTCTCGGCGAGTGCCTTGGCCTTGGTCGGCTTTCTTTGCCGGGAATAGGAGCAAGGCAGGAATAAGGTAGGCAAAGCGAAGCGAGCGTGGGCAAATAGCCAGCCGTCGCAAACCGAGATGCCTGCCATGCCGACTGTGCACTTTGCCCCGGCGGCGCCAAACCATATAGTGGGATCATCATAACGAGAGTCCCCGCAATGGAAGCCACCATCCGCTTCGACGGCCGCGTGCTGTACCTGTCGCAAGATCCAGCCTGCGTGCGCGCCCAGCTCGACGGCAAGCCGATGACCCGGGCCGAGGCCGGCCCGCTGCGCGACAACATCTCCACCGACGAGATCACCCCCGTCACGATCATGCTTACCTATGATGAGCGCCTGGGGCAATTCCCTTACGTGGGGTTCCAGGCGGGGGGCGAGCTGCCGATCGGCCGCGATGCCATCCGCAACGGCGGCTTTGCCGTCACGGTGGCGGGCAAGCGCTACGGCAAGGGTTCCTCGCGCGAGTCCAGCCCGCTGGCGGAGCTGTCGGCCGGCATCCGCCTGATCGTGGCGGAGAGCTTCGAGCGCATCTACCAGCAGAACTGCGACAACATCGGCATCCTGACCACCACGGATTTCACCGTGCTCGACCGCGTGCTGGCGGGCGAGGCGATTCCCATCGAGGCGTTCCTCACCGGGCGCGATGCGCTGACCCAGCAGGTGATCCGTGCCGGCGGCCTGCTTGCCTATAGCCGCGCGGCAAGCTGGCCGGCGGCGGGCGCGGGCACGGAGGCAACGCAGGCAGCTGAGGCAACCGGCAACGCCGCACCGCGCACCTTGGTGGAAAAAATCATCGCCCGCCATCTGCTGCCTGGCACGCCGAGCGCCGAGCGCGGCCAGGGTGTGTTCGTGGCGGCGGACTGGCGCTTCTCGCACGATTACTTCACCGGCATGTGCGCGCACCTGATGCACCGCGCGTTCGGCAAGCCGGCAACGTTGCACGAGCCGGATCACATCATCGCGTTCCAGGATCACCTGGTGCTGGCGGCCCAGAGCTTCCCGCATGTGCGCGACGGCTTGTTGCCAGGGGTGGCCAACCTGATGCAGGGGCATAGCCGTTTTGCGCACGACTACCCGGTGCGCTCGCATCACGCGCTTGCGGGCGAAACACCGGGCTCGGAAGGCATTTGCCATGCGCTGATGGCCGAGCAATACGCGCTGCCGGGGCAGGTGGTGGTGGGCACCGATTCGCACACGCCGCATTCCGGTGCGCTCGGCTGCCTGGCGTTCGGCGCGGGCGCCACCGATGTCGCCAATAGCTGGGTCACGGGCTACGTGCGCTGCAAGGTGCCTGAAACCCTGCGCGTGGAGGTGGACGGCGAGCTGGCTCCGGGCGTGACGGCCAAGGACATCGTGCTCTACCTGCTGCAGATGGACGCCATCCGCTCGGGCGGCGCCATCGGCGTGGTGTTCGAGTACGCCGGCAGCACGGTGCGCGCCTTGTCCATTGACGAGCGCGCCACGCTGACCAATATGGTGGCGGAGCTGGGCGGCTTTACCGGCATCGTCGAGCCAGACGACAAGACCGTGGCCTTCCTGAAGGCGCGGCGCGGCGTCGATTTTGCGATCGAGGACTGGATGCGCAGCGACGCCGGCGCAGCCTACCGCGATGTGATCCGCATCGACGCCGGCGCCATCGCGCCCATGGTGGCGCGCCCCGGAGACCCCGGCAATGGCATTGCGGCGCACACGCTGGACGCGCCGGTGCCGGTGGACATTGCCTACGGTGGGTCATGCACCGCAGGCAAGCGGGAGGATTTCGACTACTACCACGAAGTGCTGCGCTGGGGCCTGGCGCATGGCCTCAAGGTGTCGCCCCGCACCCAGCTGTTCCTGCAGTTCGGCACGCTCGGCGTGAAGGCCTACTGCGAAGCGCGCGGCTATATGGACACCTTCGCTGCCGCCGGCGCCACGCTGGTCATGCCGGGCTGCGGCTCGTGCGCCAACTGCGGGCCGGGCGCTTCCACCACCAGCGAGCAGGTCACCATCAGCGCCATCAACCGCAATTTCCCCGGCCGCTCGGGGCCGGGCCAGGTCTGGCTGGCCAGTCCTTACACGGTGGCCGCGAGCGCGCTGGCGGGGCAGATCAGCACATTCGGGCAATTGCAGGCAAGCCGCGCCGCACCCGCACCCTAGCGGCGCACCCCGGCGTCCGCGCGCAAGCGGGGACGCGGCGGCATCCATAGCCGGACAACAGATCCCGGCCGCCATCCACAGGAGACAACGATGTTCCCCAATACCTCGCGCGTGCTGCGCGCGGCGGGGCGGCTGCTTGCCGTCGCCGCCATCGCATTCCCGGTCATCGGTGCACACGCCGCAGACAAGTATCCCGCCAAGACCGTGCGCCTGATCGTGCCGAACTCGCCGGGTTCCACCGCCGACGTGGTGGCGCGCGTGGTGGCCGAGGGCCTGGGCCAGGACCTCGGGCAGCCGTTCTACGTGGAGAACCTTCCCGGTGCGGCGGGCATCCCCGGCACGCGGCAACTAGTAGCCGCCGCGGCGGACGGCTACACGCTTGCGGTGGTGTCGTCCAACCATGCCATCAACCCGGGCCTGTACCGCAATATTCCCTATGACAGCGTGAAGGACATCACTGCCGTAGGGCTGATCGGCACCACCCCGCTGGTGCTGGTGGTGGGTGCGGGCTCGCCGTACAAGACCGTGCAGGAACTGCTCGCGGCGGCGCGGGCGCATCCGGGCAGCCTGAGCTACGGCTCGTCAGGCAAAGGCAGCGTGCTGCATCTGGCGGGCGAGCTGCTTAAATCGAAGGCCGGCATCGATATGCTGCACGTGCCCTACAAGGGCGTGAACACGCTGATGACCGATGTGCTCGGCGGACAGATCAACGCGGCCTTCCTGGCCACGCCATCCGCCCTGCCGCAGATCAAGGCCGGCAAGCTGCGGGCGCTGGCGGTCAGCACGCCGGCGCGGCTCGACAGCCTGCCGGCGGTGCCGACCCTGGCGGAATCGGGCGTCAAGGACTATGCCTACGATGCCTGGATCGCACTGGTCGGTCCCGCCGGGTTGCCCAAGGACGTCGCCGCGCGGCTGCAGCAGGCGCTGGTCAAGGCGCTGGCCGCACCCAAGGCGCGGGAGCTGTTCGCCGCGCAGGGCTTTGTTGTGAAGAACGGCAATGGCGAAGAGACGGCCCGCCTCATCCGCGACGAACTGGGCCGGAGCCAGGCGCTGATCAAGAGCGCGTCGATCGTGGTGGAGTGAGGCGTACCCGTCACGAAGTTGCAAGCGATGCCATTCGTCGCGGGCGCGGTGGCGCCGCTTTGACAATCCAGAAACCTTGACCACCGCGCCCGCCCCACCACGAAACCATTGGCGGGCGCAGTGTCGTGGTGCTTCGCGCCGGTAACGGCAGATTGGCGAATGGGCATGGATTCCGCTACCGGGGGCCGCACTACGTATCCCGGAAATTGGCAGCGTCGTGGCCGGTCAAACCGGTACCGGCAGATGCGTGCAGAACCGCTGGCCCTACGACGAAACCAGCACCCTGCGCACCCGCGATTGCTCTGCTCCCGGCAGGGTCGGCTTTCTTCTCGTTAGTCTTCTTTGCCGACGCAAAGAAGAGTGACCGGCAGCCCCCGCAGGGGGATGTCGTATGGCTTTTGGGTGCAAAAACCAACGCCGATGAAGTAAACATCGACACCCCCAGCAGGGCAATGTCGTATGGCACTTGGGTGCAAAAACCAACGCCGACGAAGTAAACAGCGACACCCCCAGCAGGGCAATGTCGTATGGCCCCTTGGGCGCAAAATGCCAACACCACTCAAAAAAACAGCAACACCCTCTAAACCTCCACAAACACCTCCCCATTCTCAACCCTCACCCCAAACACCTCAATATCACTAGTCAGCGGCTCACACATCGCCCGCCCGGTGCGCACGTCGAACTTGCCCTGATGCAGCGGGCATTCGATTTCGTGCCCATCGAGAAAGCCATCGCACAGGCGCGCGTTGCCGTGGCTGCAAGCGTTGTCCGTGGCGTAGACTTCGCCGTCCACGCTATACAGGGCGATCTCCCTGCCCCCCGCATTGACTGCCACGACGTCATCCTTGGGAATTGCGACCAGCTGTATCACTTGAATCCACTGCTTCGACATAGCACACCTCAAATCGGATAAATGATGGAATTGGCGATCATCTCGCTATCGAACACACATAGCCGGGACTCGAACTTCAAGCCCTCCCCGGTGCGCCGGATCACATCGATATAGCGGCCCACGTTGTACACGGTGGATTGCCCATCCGGCTTGGTGCGAAAGACGGCGTAGCTGGCCTCGGCGTCGATCCGCTCCGCATCGGTCTTCAGGATGCGCGGGATGCCGACCACATGCCGCTGGTAGTACGGATCGTGGAAGATGGTCTCGGTTGCGCCATAGATGCGGTCCTTGAGCATGCCTCGGCTCTCGAAGGAGAGCGTGGCAAGCGGGAAGCCGGCTTCGTGGTTCTCGCGCGGCTGGAGCTTGTAGACGCAAGCTTCAGTGAAGAAGGCGGGCCATTTGTCCCATTCGTTGTTGTCAAGCGCCGCAGCGTAATCCGCATACAGCGCCAGCACCTGGGTGTAGGTTTCGAAGTCGAGCATGTCTCAGGCCTCCATCACGCGGCGCCAGTAGTTGTACATCCCGCGGATCAGCGTCTCCGTCACCATGTGGTCCGTGTCGCCGATCTCGCGCCCGCCGAGTTCCGCCACCGTCCGGTGGAACGGCTTTTGCTCGAAGCCTTGCTGGGAGAACTCGATCACCTCACCGTCGTCGGCCGAGACAAAGCCGGCCGGGCCGAACAGGTTGGCCTGGCGCAGGCGGCGCCGGGTCATGTCGGCGTCGTCGCTCTCGAAGCCGAAGTGTGTCCACACGAAATTGAACGCGCCGTGGCCGGTGGGCTGGATATGCCGCGTCGACACCGAGTTGACCTGCTGCTGGATGATGACGCTGGGGAACAGCGTCATCATCACCGCCGTGGGCTCTCCCCACCAGGGTTCCTGCACCACATCGAGGAAGCGGTCGTCATGCAGGCTCATCTGCTCCTTGAAGCTGGACACGCCGCTGGTGACATCGCCCTTGCCGCCCTGGCCGCGCGTGGAGATCATTGCCGCGTGGCGGAAATGCTCGTCCATCTTGAGCGCCGACTTGTTGTCGGCGCGCCAGAGCCCGAAGGTCACGAACCATGTGTGCAGCAACCCCGGGTGATACGGGTCCTTGATGTTCTCCTGCATCAGCTTCCAGTTGCCGGGAATCTGCTGGCGGCTATAGCCGAGGATGGTCAGCTTGCGCCCGTCGAAGACACGGTCGAAGTAGGCCAGGATGGTCGGGCCGAGATAGTCCTCCAGCGCCGGCACCTCATGGTCGAACGAGGCGAAGATCACGCCGTTGCGGCGCGCCACCTTGAGCTTGGTCAGGCCGTGCGCCTTCGGGTCGAAGTCGGCGGGCATGCCGCCATTGACCTTGCCGTCGAGCTTGACGCCGCGCCGGAACGGCACGCCGACCAGGTTGCCCTTGAGGTCGTAGTTCCACTGGTGATAGGGGCAGGTGAAGTCCTTGCGGTTGCCGGAGCGCTCGCGGCAGAACTGCACGCCGCGATGCGCGCAGACGTTCTCCACCACGTAGATCTCGCCATCCGCCGCGCGGCTGGCAATGACCGAGCGCTCGCCGATGGCGGTGCGCTTGAAGTCGCCGGCGTTCGGGATTTCCGCTTCCAGCCCGATATAGCACCAGTGGCCGGCGTAGAAGAAGCGCTCCAGCTCCTGCCGGTAGACGTCATCATCGGTATAGGCCCAGAAGGGGATCCGGCTGGAGCCTTCGTCCTTCCATTCTCTTTTCTTGAATACAACAGCTTGCTCGCGCATGGTTTGTCTCCGCGATGTTTGTGATGTGGGGCTCAGCGGGTCAGACGCCGCTGGCGTGGAAGGCGTCGGCATGGATGTGGTCGGGGTCCATGCCTCTTTGGCGCAGCAGGATGGAGGCGGCGTCGACCATGACCGGGGCGCCCGCCAGGTAGGCGCGCCAGCCCTGCATGTGCGCCCAGTCGTCGGCCACCGCCTTGGTCACCACGCCGCCCCGGTAGCCGTTGCCGTCGCCGGCCGATGCCACCACCACGTGCACATGCATTGCCGCATGGCGCGCCTGCAGCTCGCGCAGCCATTCCAGGCCATAGAGGTCGGCATGCGTGCGAACACCAAAATAGACGTGCACCTCGTTGCGCATGCCGCTGTCGAGCATGCCGCGCAGGATCGACAGGATCGGGGCCAGCCCGGTGCCGCCCGCGATGCAGATCACGGGCCCGTCGAACTTGCGCCGCAAGTACGCGGTGCCCAGCGGGCCGGAAACACGGATGGCGTCGCCAACCTTGAGTTCCGACGCCACATAGGACGTCACGCGCCCGTCGGGCACCAGCCGGATATGGAATTCGAGCGCGTCGGCGCCGTGCGCCACCGCCATCGAGTAAGGCCGGATATGGCGCGGCGTGAACTGCAGCGTGGCGTACTGTCCCGGCGAGAAGTCGAGCGGCTTGGGAATCGCCACGCGGACCCGCTTGATGTCATGGGTCAGGTCGTCCAGGGCAGTCACGGTGCCTTTGAGGATCCTGGCGGGATGCACCACGACCTCGTCGAGTTCCGGGATCTCGATCGCGCAGCTCTCCACCAGCGTGGTCTGGCATGCCAGCACCGACTGGCCGGCGGCCATGGGCGCGCGCGAATCCTCGGGGCCGCTCGCCTGGGTGCGGCCAGCCAGGACCTTGCAGCGGCAGGTGCCGCAGCGCCCCGCCATGCAGCTATACGAGATGGGCACCTGGTTGGCCCGCAGCACGTCCAGCAGGTTGTCGCCGGCTTGCGCGTGCAGCGTCCTGTCCAGTGGGTGGATGGATACTTCCATGGGGGCGTCTCCAACTAGTTCTTCTTGGCATCCGTTTGCCGATGGGCGTATGTTGGCGCCGCGGGTAGAATTAATAAATAGAAGGAAGGTGATACGTCATATCACTGTGAGTGATAAAGGGGGCTGGGATGGAGTTGCGGGAGATCGACCTGAACCTGCTGGTCGTGTTCAATGAACTACTGCGCCTGAGGCGGGTGTCCGCCGTGGCCGAAACGCTGGGCACTTCGCAGCCGGCCATCAGCAACGCGCTCAATCGCCTGCGCAAGCTGCTGGGCGACGAACTGTTCCTGCGGACCTCCAAGGGCATGGTGCCCACGCCCTTCGCGGAGAACCTGGCGGAGCCGATCGGCTACGCGCTCGGCGCCATCCACAACACGCTCAACGCGCAGTCCGTGTTCGAGCCGGCCACCAGCACGCGCGGCTTCACCATCGCCATGACGGATATCGGCGAGATCTATTTCCTGCCCGAGTTGATGAAGCGGCTGTCCGAGGTGGCGCCCGGCGTGACCATCAGCACGGTGCGCAACCATACGGTGAACTTGCGCGAGGAAATGGAAAGCAGCCGCGTGGACCTGGCGATCGGCTTCATGCCCGACCTCAAGGCGGGCTTCTTCCAGCGGCGGCTGTTCCGCCAGCGCTACGTCTGCCTGTTCCGCCAGGGCCATCCGCTGGCCCGCGAGGGCATGACCCTCAAGTCGTTCGGCAGTGCCGAGCACGTGGCCATCGTCGCGGCAGGCACCGGGCACAGCATGGTGGACGAAGTGATCCAGCGCGCCGGCGTGCCGCGCCAGGTCCGCCTGCACGTCCCGCATTTCGTGGCGGTGGGCCATATCCTGCAGACGACCGACCTGATCGCGGTGGTGCCGCAGGCCTACGCCGAGCGCACGTTAACGCCCTTCGGGCTGGAGACGGCGCCGTGCCCGGTGAAGATCCCCGATATCGTGATCAACGTGCTCTGGCACGCCAGGAACAATCGGGAACCGGCTAACCAATGGTTGCGGCAAGTGGTGTTTGAGGAGTTTTCGAGGTAGCGGTGCTTAAGGCGCATATGATCGCGCTCTTTCGATGAGGGCTTGAGTTTGTTTCTGGAAACTTATAATTGACTTATAATTTGTGCCCATGAACGCGATCAACTGGACCCTGAAAGCAGCCAGGCAGCTCCGTAAGCTGGACCGCCAGCATCAACGGACCGTGGTGGATGCCGTTGGCGATCTGGCCGCAATGCCGGATTGTCAGAACGTGAAGGCCCTGACGAAGCACGACTACGGCTACAGGCTTCGGGTTGGCAACTACCGGGTTCTGTTCGATTGGGACGGCGGCATCAAGATCGTCGAAATTCAGGAAGTGAGGAAACGCGATGAACGCACCTACTAACGTCCAAGTGATCCATGGGCCGGATGGGAATCCCGCCTTTGTGGTGATCCCCTACGCAGAGTATGTGGCCAGCCAAGCGAGCGAGCGCAATCTTGTGCCGCATGATGTGGTTACGCGCACCGTCGGCGGTGCGAGCCCCGCCCGGGCCTGGCGGGAACACCTGGGCTTGACTCAGGCCGAGGTTGCCGAGCGTCTTGGCATTTCGCAATCGGCATACGCGCAGCAGGAGCGCAGTGACAAACTGCGCAAGGCGTCGCGCGGAAAGATCGCTGCCGCCCTTGGCATTGCTGCCGACCAGCTGGATTTCTGACACTGCGCATTCGCACTGGGGGCGTAGGCGCCGGTCCGTGCCTACGCCCCCAGCACTTCCTCGCAAACCGAAAACCACGCCCGCGCCGCATGCGATAGATAGCGGCCCGGCGACCAGATATGGGCGAGCGCCCAGTCCATGGCCGGCTCCGTCAGCCGTGCCACGGCGAGCTTGTCGCGGATATCGAGCTTGTCCAGCAGCGGTTGCGGCAGGAAGGTGGTGCCCAGCCCGGCCGCGGCCATCGAGGCGAGGAAGTCCCAGTGCCCGCTTTGGGCCACGATGCGGGGCTCAAGCCGGGCGTCGAGAAAGGCCTGCCGCAGCTTGCGGGTCAGGGAGAAGTCTTCGGTCAGCAGCAGCAGGGGCTCGTCGCGCAGCGCGGCCAGCGTCACGGTCTTGCCCTTGGCCCAGCTGGCCTTGCGGGGGCCCGCGACCCAGATCGGGTATTTGGCGAATTCGCGCGTGGCCAGTTCCAGGCCGCTGTCCCGGGGCAGTACGGTGGCGCCGACTTCGAGTTCGCCACTCGCCACTTGCTGCTCCACCATATGGCCGCCATGTTCTGCCAGGCTGAGCTCCAGGTTGGGATAGCGCTGGCGGAAGGCGCTGACGGCCGGCGAGAAGAACAGGTTGGCCATGGGCGGGATTCCCACCGTCAGCTGGCCGCGGCCCAGCGAGGAGAGGTCGGCCACTTCCAGCGTAAGCCGGTGCACCACGCCAAGCGCTTCCTGCCCGCGCTCGTAGACCACCCGCCCCACGTCAGTCAGCCGCACCTGCTTGCCTTCGCGGATCAGCAGTGGCTGGCCGATCTCGTCTTCCAGTTGCCGCACCATCTTGCTGATGGTGGATTGCGTGACGAACAGGGACGTCGCCGCCTGGGTGAAGCTCTTCAGCCGAACGGTTTCAACGAAGTAGCGCAACGCGCGGATGTCGATGGGCATCAGGCACTTCCTTTTCATGAAAAAAGCGAATGTGATTTGCAATTTTAAATCATGTGAGGAATGTTCGCCAGTTGGCTACACTTCGGGCCTACGCTCTTTCCAATGGATATTCGCGTCATGGCTAGCTGGCCCAGCGCACGACAGTGGCTCTTTTCACTGAAGGCGTTTGCCGCCTCGATGCTAGCGCTCTATATCGCGCTTGCGCTGGGTTTGCCCCGCCCGTACTGGGCCATGGCAACCGTCTATTTTGTTTCTCACCCGCTGACCGGCGCGACCCGCTCCAAGGCCGCTTATCGCGTGGCGGGCACGGTGCTGGGCGCGACGGCCGCGGTGGTCACGGTGCCCTTGCTGGTCAATGCGCCGGTGTTGCTGATGGCCGCGATCGCCCTGTGGACGGGGGGCTTGCTCTATTTCTCGCTGCTGCAGCGCACGCCGCGCAGCTATGTCTTCCTGCTGGCCGCCTATACGTTGCCGATCGTGGCGCTGCCGGCGGTCAGCGAGCCGGCGCAAGTCTTCGACATTGCCGTGGCGCGCATCGAGGAGATCGTCATCGGCATCCTGTGCGCCGGCATGGTGGGCTCCATTGTCTTCCCGGCCAAGGTGGCGCCCGCGCTGCGTGCCCGTTCCGCCACCTGGATGGCCGACGCGGCACTGTGGGCCACCGACATGTTGTCCGCCGATCCTGATGCCAATGCCACGCGCCACGGCAGCCGCCACCGGCTGGCCGCCGACATCCTCGCGCTGGACCAGCTCATCACCCAGCTCTCCTACGACACGGAAAGCGCGCACACGCTGCGCCACGCGCGCGCCTTGCGCGAGCGGATGACGATGCTGCTGCCCGTGCTGTCCTCGCTGGCCGGCGTGCTGCAGGCACTGCGGCGCCACGCCGAGGGCATACCCGATAGCCTGGCGCGCCATATGGCCGCCATGTCTGCCTGGATTCGCGCGGGCTTCGACGGCCCCGCGCCCGCGCTGGAGCCGGAAGCGCTCCCGTGGGCGGACTATGCGCGCGCGCCGGGCTGGCATGGCGGGCTGGTTGCCACCGCCAACGATCAGCTGCGCACGCTGGCCGCGCTGTGCGAAGACTGCCACGCCCTGCAGCACGGCATTGGCGACCAGGCGCCCGGCGCCGCCGCGCCATCCGTGCGCGCGCCTGGGCGCGGCGCCGAGCGCGCCGACCGGGCGCATCACCACGATCACGCCATGTTGCTGTTCTATGCCTGCTCCACCAGCCTGGCAGTGTTTTGCGCGGGCATGCTGTGGATCGCCTCGGGATGGGAGGACGGCGCGGGATCGGTCGCGGTGGCGTCCATCGCCTGCTGCTTCTTTGCCACCATCGAGGAGCCCCGGCCGGTCGCGCATTCGTTCTTGCGCTGGAGCGGATTCTGCTTCGCCGTATCGTCCTTCTACCTGTTCCTGGTGGTGCCGAACGCGCACAACTTCGAAACCCTGGTGGGCATGCTGGCGTTGCCCTACATGGGCATCGGCATGCTGATATCGCGGCCCGGCTTCAACCTGATCGCCATGCTGCTGTCGGTCAATACGGCGTCGTTCGCCAATGTGCAGAGCGTCTACGACACGAATTTCCTGACCACCTTCAACGGCAGCCTGGCCAGCATCGGCGGCATGCTGTTCGCGCCTTTGTGGGCCATGGCGACGCGGCCGTTCGGCGCGCGCGTGGCGGCGCACCGGCTGATCCGCGCGAGCTGGAAGGACCTGGCGCAAGCCGCCACGCGACGCGAGCCGGGCGAGCACGCCCGGCTCGGCGGGCGCATGCTGGACCGGCTCAGCCAGCTGGTGCCAAGGCTTGCGGCCAGCGACGACAAGATGGCTTCGGATGGCTTTGCCGAGCTGCAGGTCGGGTTTGGCGCGCTGGCGCTGCAGCGCAGCCTGCCTGGGCAGCGCCCGGCCGCGCGCCGCGCCGTGGCCAGGGTGCTCAACGCGGTTGCCTTGCATTTCCGTGCGCGCCTGAAGGCCGGCCACGCGATGGCGCCGCCGGATGCGCTATCCGAGCGGATCGACAAGGCGCTGCGCGAGGTGGCCATGCAAGGCGGCGCATCGCAAAGTCCCGGCGAGCATGCGTGCAGCGCACTGGGCGCGCTGATTGCGTTGCGGGTCACGCTGTATCCGACGCAGACGCAGACGCAGACGCAGACGCAGACGCAGACGCAGACCCTGCCGCAAGCCGCGGCGCCGCAGGAGCAGCCGTCGCGGGCCGTGCCCCGCCCGTTACGCGCGGAGCCCCGATGCTAAGCGCGGAAATCGATCTCTACGGCGTCTTCGTGCCCGGCTTGCTGGCGTTGATGCTCCTCACCTTCGTCATCACCGCCTGCATGCGCGCGGCCCTTGCGCGCGCAGGCTTTTACCGGCTGGTCTGGCACCGGTCGCTTTTCAATCTAGCCCTTTACGTCATCGTGCTGGGTGGCGTGGCCGCCATGGCCCGCTGGCTGCAATCATGAAATTCAAGTTCCGTTTGCTGGTCCCCGTGATGTTGACCCTGCTGGCCACCGTGGCCGCGCTCTTTGTCGGCAAGCATCTGTGGGATTACTACACCGTGGCGCCGTGGACGCGCGACGGCCACGTGCGGGCCGACGTGGTGCAGGTCGCGCCGGATGTCTCGGGGCTGGTGACGCAGGTACTCGTCAAGGACAACCAGCGCGTGCGGCGCGGGCAGGTGCTGTTCGTGATCGACCAGGACCGCTACCAGCTGGCGCTGCAGCAGGCCATGGCGAGTGCTGCCGCGCAGCGCGCCACGCTGGCGCAGGCGCGCCGGGAGGCCGCCCGCAGCCACGCCTTGTCCGAGGTGGTTGCTACCGAGGTGGTGGAAGAAGGGCAGGCGCGCGTGCAGCAGGGCGAGGCGGCGCTGGCGCAGGCGGAGGCGGCGGTCGCGCTGGCCAGGCTCAACCTCGCCCGCACCCGGGTGGCCAGCCCCGTGGATGGCTTTCTCAACGACCGCCTGCCGCGCCTGGGCGACTATGTGGCTCTGGGCCGGCCGGTGCTGTCGATGGTCGACCTGAACTCGTTCTACGTCGAAGGCTATTTCGAAGAAACCAAGCTGGGGGGTATCCGCATTGGCAACCCGGTCTCCGTGCACATCATGGGCGAGCGCACGATCCTGCATGGCCACGTGCAGAGCATCGCCGCCGGCATCGAGGACCGCGACCGCAGCAATGGCAGCAACCTGTTGCCCAATGTGAACCCCACGTTCAACTGGGTGCGGCTGGCGCAGCGTGTGCCGGTGCGCATCGCGCTGGACGACGTGCCGGCGGATGTGCGGCTGGTGTCGGGCCGCACGGCGACGGTCTCCGTGGCGCAGCCGCGCAATACCATCGCCGTGCTGCGCGACGAGGCCACGGAGGAGCGCGCGCAATGAGCAAGCTCTGCGTTGCCCTGCTGCCAGCCTTGGTCCCGTTGCTGTTTGCCTGCACCACCGTGGGCCCTGACTATCACGTGCCGGAGCAGGCGGCCGTGCGCGCGCCCGAGGCCAACGGCCCCTTGCTCGGCACGGACAGCCCCGCCGTCTCGGTGACGCCGGTCCCGGACGACTGGTGGCGCCTGTACGACGACCCCAAGCTCAACGCACTGGTGCAGCAGGCGCTCAGCGCCAATACCAGCCTGCGCGTGGCCGCCGCCAACCTGCGCCGGGCCGTGGCGACCTATCACGAGGTGGAAGCGGAGAACCTGCCGCAGGCGGCCTTCTCCGCCAAGGCCGAACGCGCGCAGATCGCGGGCGAGAGCTTCCTGCTCAAGGAGAAGGTGCCGGTCTTCAACCTGGGCGACGTCGGCTTCTCGGTGTCGTACCTGGTGGACTTCTTCGGCAAGCTGGCCCGCGCCGACGAGGCCGCGCTGGCCAGCGCGCAGGCCAGCCAAGCCGCGCTGGACATGGCGCGCGTGAGCGTGGTCGCGCAAACCGTGCGGTCCTATGTGCAGGGTTGCGCAGCCACGCATGAGCTGGCGGTGGCGCAGGAGCAGCTCGCGCTGCAGACGCGCGGCGTGGAGATCGCCGCCAAGATGGTGGCCGCCGGCCGTGGCCAGCCTTCCGACATGCTGCGCGCCCGCGCGCAGGCCGAGACCTTGCGCGCGGCATTGCCGCGCTTCAAGGCGGAGAAGGAGGGCGCGGCCTACCGGCTCGCCGTCATGCTGGGCCAGCCGCCGGCAGCGCTGCCGCAAGCCGTATCCGAATGTCATGAGGAGCCGACGCTGCGCCAGGCAATGCCTGTCGGCGACGGTGCCGCACTGCTCAAGCGCCGCCCCGATATCCGTCAGGCGGAGCGCGAGCTGGCTGCGGCCACGGCGAAGATCGGCGTGGCCACCGCGGATCTCTATCCCTCGGTCCGCATCGGGGCATCGGCCGGCCTGAGCGGCATCCTGAGCGATCTCGGCACCGGCCCGACCGCGCATTGGGGCATGGGCCCGCTGATCACCTGGAACCTGCCCACCAATGGCGTGCGCCCGCGCATCCACGGCATGGAAGCCGGGGCGGACGCTGCACTCGCCCGCTTCGACGGCGTGGTGCTCAAGGCGCTGGAGGAGACCCAGAGTGCGCTCAGCGCCTACACGCGCGAGCTGGAGCGCAACCAGTCCTTGCACGTGGCGCGCGACGACGCCAAAGAAGTCGCCCACCAGCACCGGCTGCTGTACCAGTCCGGCCGCGTACCGTATTTGTCCAGCCTGGACGCCGACCGCACGCTGGCCGGGGCCGAGGCGGCACTGGCGGCGTCGGACAGCCAGGTGGCCCTCAACCAGATCAACCTGTTCCTGGCGCTGGGCGGTGGCTGGCAGAACAGCCCGAAGGTGGCAGAGCACAGGATGAGCGAGGCACACTGAGTGGCTGCGGCCCTATTGGCTCTCGATCCACTGAATGGCGAAGCGCATCAGCTCCTTGCCGCTAGGAATATCCAGCTTTTCCCTAATGTTGGCCTGATGTGCCTCGATGGTCTTGACGCTCCGACTCAGTTTCTCGGCGATCTCGCGGGTGCTGAAGCCGAGCCCGATCAGGTGCAGGACCTCGAACTCCCGTTCCGAAAGGCTCGCGATTGAGCCCGCGGGAATTTTCTGGGGAGCCGTCAACGTCCGCGCCAACCTTTCATGCATTGCGGCGCTCAGGTAAATATTGCCCGCCAGCACCTCGCGCACGGCGTTCATCACATGCTCTGTGGCCTCGAGTTTCATCAGGTACCCGTTTGCGCCCGCCCGCAGCGCGCGTTCGGCAAACAGGGTTTCGTCATGCATGCTGAGGATGAGGATTGCCAGCTTTGGATAGTGTTGCCGGAGCGTTTTGACAAGATCCAGGCCGGAGTTCGAGTGCAGGCTGAGGTCCACAATGGCCATGTCAGGCTCACAGGCCATCGCCGCCAGAGCGTCTTCGGCACTGCCGGCCGCATAGCAGACGTGCAGATCCTCATGCAGATTCAGCAGGTGGGTTAACCCATCGCGGATGATGGGGTGGTCATCCACGATCAGGATCTGAGTCGCGCGGCCCAGGCTAGACGGATTCCCTTCCATGTCCTGGACACTCCGGTATCGGATAGCTGATGGCAACCGTGGTGCCGCCCAAAGCATTGCGGGTGACCATGCAAGAGCCGCCCAGGAGGCTCGCCCGGTGGCGCAGGTTGTGAAGTCCCAGTCCCGAGGCACGCTCCATTCGTTCCTGATCGACGCCCATCCCGTCGTCACTGATGGAGAGCCTCTGCATGCCGCCTTCGTGCTCCAGGTCGATCCAGATGTGGCGGCCCTGGCTATATTTCAGCGCGTTATTGACGGCTTCCTGTGCCGCTCGGTAAAGGTTGATCTGCATCGGCGGATCCAGTAAGTCCACATTTGACTTGATGCGGAGCGTGCAATCTATACCGTTCAGCGAGCGAGTCGTTTTTGCCAACCCTTCCAAGGCGACCGTAAGGCCATCAGATTCCATGGCGACCGGGTCCAGGCCATGGGCAATCTTGCGAGTCATCAAGGATGCCTGCTTCACCAGTTCGACGATGGTAGCCGCCTTCGCGGCGGCTGGATGGCTTTGCATCTGTAGCTCTTGATTCAAGGTGGCGCAGTACAAACCCAAACTGGTGAGGTGCTGCCCGAGGCCGTCATGCAGCTCTCGGCCGATGAGTCTCTGCTGCTGATCGCCGACTCGGATCAGTTCCGTTTCCAGCAGACGACGTCGCGCCATCTCCTGCTTCAACTCATTGTTGGCCAGCTCTAAGTCCTGGGTTCGCTCTTGCACGCGCCGCTCCAGCTCGACATGGGATGCCAGCAGGAGGCTATGAATGCGCTTGGCCTGAGTATGCGCCGCCACCAGCAGCAGTCCGGTTACTGCCACGACATTCGCGAAGGCGCACCATCTCACGAGGCTATCCACCGGGGATTGCGCGGCAAAGGGACCGGTGCCGTTCGCGGTGCCCCAGATGGCCACGATCGAGACCAGCAAGGTCGAGAGGCTGGTGCCCAAGTGATCGAAGCGCAGAGCCGCCCAGATAGTGAAAGGAAAGATCGCCAACGCCGCCGGATAGTAGCTGTGCCCAGCAAGCTCGGTGGCGCCGAATATGACGTAACTCACCCAGAAGACCGCAATGGTCAGTCCGCACGCTTCCACGGCCTGCCTTGCGCAGCGGACAGGGCTGGGATACGAGAGCAAGCTGAGCAGCGGCGGGGCCACCACGAGCACCCCCATCATGTCACCCAGCCACCATTTCAGAACGGCTGTGCCGTACTCGGTGACTGACACCAGGCCCCCTGCAAAGAGGGCGGTCGCACCGATCAGCGCACTCACTGCCGTGCTGACTGTCGCGGCCAGGATGACGAAAGCTAACACGTCCTTGATGCGGTCCAGGGTGATCTGGAATTGGGCAGCCCGCTTTAATAACAATGCCGCCGTCAAGGTTGCCGCCGTCGCGCCGAGGCCGATCACCGCGGCCACTGGCAGGGGCACGCCCACCGACATGTTGGCCAACATGGAGCCAATGGCAATGCCGGGGGCAGCGGCGAAGCCCAAAACGAGCAGCGCAACAAGGGCGATGCCGCTGGCCGGCCATACCAGAGACACCGCACCGCCCACTACCGCATAAGCAAGTCCCAGCTTTGCACCTGCGTAGTACGCCAACGCGACAAATCCGGTGCGAACGAAAAGGCTAAGCCTCGAGTTGCGCGGAATGATGACCATGGTTCGCTTCACATTCTGGGGACAGCCCCCGCGACGTCCAGCCGTTTTCTCGCTAGCCGCAAGGACAATACGCTCGCGAAATCAGGGTCCGCAGCACCTGTGGAAAATCACGAGTTTGCCCCGAATGGGTGCTAGACGAAGTGCCGCGACGATCCGTTGAATTCACCCTATGAATCTACGTCAGAACTCCCCTGTGCGGTAAGCGTAGCCGATGGATTCGATGAGATACAGCCCGGGTTGGACGCCAGGCGCCGTATGCGCGCGAGCATTGTCGTGTCAGGTTGCTCAGGACAGATGGCACATGCAGTTGCGCATGAGCAAACGGATCGCTCTGCTCGCCATGCGGCAATACACGCGGCTGCGTGACATCGTTGACCTTGGCTGCCGTGCCCAATAGGGCAATCCCCTAGCCCCTTTTCGGAAGAAGACCTTATTCATGCGCTTGACTTCAGCGCATACATTGGAGTCGTACAAAGCGGCGGCACCGGAACGAGAGGAATACGTTGCGGTGTTTTTGCAACCACCTGAAAAGGAGGTGAAAGAAATGGTAAAAACAGTATTACTGCTCGCTGCGGCGGGTGCGGCGCTTGGCGCCGGCGTAGCGTATGCCGGCATCGGCGCGCGGGATGTCTACACCGACGGCGCCAGCGTGTTGGGGCCGCGAGACCCATATTCAGATGGGGGGATGAGCACAAAGTTTGATGTCTATTCAGATGGGGCGAGAGTCACGGATAGACGAGACGTATTCACCGATGGCGCGAGAAACACCAGCCGCGATGGGCTGGTTGAGGGCAGCATGTAGGGAACGGCAGAAGCGTCTGCAAAAGAACATGTCGTCAGCGCTCAGCGCTCAGCGCTCAGCGTTTACCGGCACAAATCAAGCATCTCCCCCGAATAACAGCCTCGGGGGATTCTCTTTTACTGCCTTCCCAGCAGACCAGCAGACCAGCAGACCAGCAGACCAGCAGACCAGCAGACCGCTGCCACTTGCAGGGGGCGGCAGCGTTTGCGGCGTGCCTATTTCGTCAGTGACTGCACCCTGCTGTTGCAGGACTGAAACAGATTGTGCGGTGAACCAATCCATTTGCGCCAGGAAGCCCTGACAAGAATGCGTCTAAGAGGTGGTGAGGTGGTTCACTTCAAGTGACTCTTGTTAGCCTTTGCGGCTCCGGAATGCGTTGCTGTCGACGGCTGCACGCGTGGCAGAAGGCCGGCGTATGGTCGCCGAGGGAGCCTATATGGCGAGGGTGTGTCCGCTCTCGTCTCGATGGTTCATCAAAGTCTCCTGATGAAGCGGCCCTATCCCTATGCCTTGCCACGTGCGCGCTTAGCCTTGGTGCCGGTGACATGCCGGACCGATTCGATAAAGCGCTGCACGCGTGGCGAGCGGTGCGCCGCCGAATACACGAACTCGATATCGACCCCATCGGTCAGGTCGGCCAGCGCGATGAAGGCGATGGTGGGCGGCGCGTGCAGCTGTGAGCTGGCGGGCACCAGCGCGCAGCCCATGCCGGCGGCGACCAGCCCCAGGATGGTTGGCGTGTCGGTGCCGATCTGGACGATATGCGGCGTGAACCCGGCCTTGGCGCACGCCGCAATCAGCAGGCTGTGCTGCGCGCTCGACTTCTCGCGGTTGAACCACACAAAGCGTTCGCCGGCGATGTCGGCCAGCCGCCGCGCGCGCTTTGCCGGCGCGACATGCTGCGCCGGCACGGCCAGCACAAAGCGCTCCCGGTACAGGGCAATGCCGCTCAGGCTGGCATCGTCTGGCGTGCGCCAGGCCATGATGCCGCCGTCCAGCTCTGCGCCGCGGATAGCCTGTGCCTGTTGCAATGACAACAGCGGCTCGATGCAGAGCAGGATCTCCGGGTTGTGCTCCCGGAAGTGCGCAAGGATCGCCAGCGTCACCGGCGAGGCCAGGTAGCTGGGCATGATGCCGAGCGAAAACGAGCCGGTCTGGCCCTGTGCAATACGATAGGCCCGGTCGCGTGCCTGTTCCAGCTGCAGCAGCGACTGCTTCGCGTCGTGCAGCAGGCTGGTGCCGGCATCGGTGAGTTGCACGCCCTTGGCATGCCGCTCGAACAATGGTGCGCCGATCGTCGCCTCCAGGTCCTGGATCTGCCGCGACAAGGCCGGCTGCGTGATGTTCAGCGCCCGGGATGCCGCAATGATGCTGCCTTCTTCCGCGACGGAGATGAAGTAGCGCAAGTGCCGCGTTTCGATGTTTCGCATGCTCTGCGGTTGCCTCTGAATGTTGCTATGCCTTGCAAGTATAGCTTTGAGGCTCGATAGGCATTTGACTGCATAGGTGGCGGGCTTCTACCATTCAAGGTTCTTCATGCCAGAACCAAGAAGCGCCGCCATGCCCCATGCTGACAACGCCCTGCCCGTGAGCCTGCACATCGTCACCCCGCTGCTGCGATCCACGTCCTACTCGGCACGGCTGGGGCGATCGGTGTGGTTCAAGATGGAGGCGCTGCAGCCCCCCGGCTCGTTCAAGGCGCGCGGCATCGGCCATGCGTGCCAGACCTACAAGGCGTGGGGCGCAAAACGCTTCGTGTGTTCCTCGGGCGGTAATGCCGGCATTGCCGTCGCCTACAGCGGGCGGCTGCTTGGCGTGCCGGTGACCGTCGTCGTGCCCGAGACCACCTCGGCCGCGGCGCGCGAGCGTATCGCGGCCGAAGGCGCCGAACTGGTGGTGCACGGACGCGCATGGAGCGAGGCCAACGATCATGCGCTCTCGCTGATGCGCCCGGAGTATGCGTTTATCCACCCCTTTGACGATCCCCTGCTGTGGGAAGGCCACGCGACGATGATCGACGAGGTGGCCGCCGCAGGCGTCAAGCCGGGCGCGGTGGTGCTATCGGTTGGCGGTGGCGGCTTGCTGTGCGGCGTGCTGGCCGGGCTGGCGCGCAATGGCTGGCACGATGTGCCCGTCATCGCGGCCGAGACCGTTGGTGCGGATGCCTACGCCGCCTCGCTGGCGGCCGGCGCGCCGGTCGAGCTGCCCGCCATCACCAGCATCGCGACCTCGCTGGGTGCGAAGAGCCCTTGCGCCAAAGCGCTCGAGTGGGCAAAGCTGCATCCGATCGCCAGCGAGGTGGTCACGGACAAGGAAGCGGTGGGCGCGTGCCTGCGCTTTTTGGCCGAGCACCGGATCGTGGTGGAGCCGGCATGCGGCGCGGCGCTGGCCGCACTGGAGCGCAAGCCCGCCGCGGCGGCTGCGGCGAGCGACGTGCTGGTCATCGTGTGCGGCGGCGCCGGTGCCACGGCCGAACAGCTGCAGGCCTGGGATTGCGCCGCCTGACTGAAGCCCGTGGTCCGGCCCAGGCGCCTCAATACTCGTGGCGCAGGTGCCTGGCCTGGCGCGGCAGGCGCAGGCTGACCCCGAACGCCAGCGCCATCATCGCCGTCACATACCAGTAGAACGCCGACTGATGGCCGGCGGACTTAAGCGCCAGCGCCACGTACTCGGCCGAGCCGCCAAAGATCGCATTGGAGATCGCGTACGCAAGCCCCACGCCCAATGCGCGTACTTCCGGGGGAAACATCTCCGCCTTCACGATGCCGCTGATCGAGGTATAGAGACTCACGATTGCCAGTGCGATAGAGATCAGCACGAAGGCGGCGAGCGGGCTGGAGACGATCTGCAGGGCGTTCAGGAGCGGCACCGTGGCGGCTGTCCCCAGCGCGCCAAAGGCAAGCATATTGCTGCGCCTGCCAATGCGGTCAGACAATGCGCCAAACAGCGGCTGCATGCACATATAGACAAAGAGGCAGCCGGTCATCACCGTGCTTGCCGTCTTGATCGACATGCCGGCGGAGTTCACCAGGTACTTCTGCATATACGTGGTGAACGTGTAGAAGATCAGCGAGCCGCCGGCGGTATAGCCCAGTACGGTAAGGAATGCGGCCTTGTGATGCCGGAGCAGCGCGGTGAGGCTGCCTGCCTCCTTGTTGCCGCGCGTGGCCGCGGATGACGTTTCGCGCAGCGTGCGGCGCAATGCCAGTGCCACCACGGCGGTGAGCGCGCCGATCACAAACGGAACGCGCCAGCCCCAGCTCCGCAACTGCGCCTCATCCAGCAGTTGCTGAAGCACCACCACTACCAGCACCGCCAGCAACTGGCCACCGATCAGCGTGACGTACTGGAACGACGAGAAGAACCCGCGCCGCCCCTTGAGCGCAATCTCGCTCATGTACGTGGCCGTGGTGCCATATTCCCCGCCGACCGACAAGCCTTGCAGCAGTCGCGCCAGCAACAGCAGTGCGGGCGCCCAGTTGCCGATGGCGCCATAGGTAGGCAGGCAGGCGATCAGCAGCGAGCCGAAGCACATCATCAGCACCGAGATCAGCATCGAGGTCTTGCGCCCGTGGCGGTCCGCTATCCACCCGAACAGCCAGCCGCCGATCGGCCGCATCAGGAAGCCCGCGGCGAAGACGCCGGCGGTGTTCAGCAGTTGCGCCGTGGGGTCGGCCTTGGGGAAGAACGAGGGTGCGAAGTAGATGGCGCAGAACGCGTAGACGTAGAAGTCGAACCACTCGACCAGGTTGCCGGAGGATGCGGCAACGATGGCGTAGATGCGCTTGCGGACGTCTTCGGGGGAGGGAGGCTGGAGCGGTGCTGGGCGAGGAGAGTCTGTCATTCAGGGGGCGGCCGGGAACGTTCTGTTTTTTGTCATGGCAGTCTGGGGCCCGGGCAAGGGCGTGCAGAGTGTACCCATGCCCTACGCGCGGAAAGCATGATTTAAAGTCGCGCGGGCCAGTCGGGTTTTGCATGCGCCGATGGTGGTGGTGCCGCGACCCATCAACCGTTCATGCGCGGCCCGCGCGGTTTTCCGTTGTGAAAAATTCGACTGGAAGTAAGACGTTTAATTCATCCCAGGAATGATTCGTCGTGACTACACTATGTGCTTGTACCGCGCTGCTCAACGCATCGAACGCGTCGAACACGCGGTGCAGATCAAAAGGCGAAACAGACGACATGCGGGACGCAAGAATCCGCCTATCCCGCTCCACACTCAGTGGAAAGTGCCGCCCAATATGGAATTAAGCAGCAATCATGAACAAGAAGCACTTCACGACCCTTGTTTCCGCAGCCGCCTTCGGCGTCTGCCTCCTGGCCGCAACGCAAGCCGGTGCAACGGGTCCGAAAGATAGCACCAACGCCGGCGACAAGTACGGCTACGCACTCCACAACGGCAAGCGCGACCCCTTCACCGACGGTGCCCGTGTTGGCGACCGCCGCGACCCCTTCACCGATGGCGCTCGCGTTGGCGACCGTCGCGATTCGTTCACGGACGGCGCGCACGGCAGCGCAGCCGCGGCACTGGACCTCGCCGGGCGCGACCTGACCGGTGTGTCGGCCTCGCCGGCGCATGGTGCGGCGGACAACCGCCAGGCCAGCGCCTGATACAGCGCTGCCGGTCCGGCCCTGGGACCCCTCCACCCACGGCTGGACCGGCAAGTATCAAGATCCTCCACGCAATGTCATTGCCATTGCCAATTCTGTCTCAAGACGAATCATGAAAACCATTGTGCTGGCGCTGCTGAGCGTCACGACCCTCGCCGCCTCGCTGCCCGCTCTTGCCGGTCCCGACTGGACCGTTATCGAACGCGCGCGCGCCCAGAAGCAGGCGCAGGCGAAGCAGCAAGCGCAGACGCCCTGCGCACTGAAGTCCAACCAGGCGACGGCCACCTCCGGCGCCGACGGCAAGCAAAGCTGAGCCTGACGTGGTTGCTCGCCCGCGGGCCGGCGCCACGCATTCCACGTCGCGCCCGACGGCGCCCAGTTGGTCCGCATCCATGGCATGGTCCACGCGCGACACTTCCTGATCGATGATGGGCCCCTCGTCCAGTTCCGCCGTGACGTAGTGCGCGGTGGCGCCGATCCGCATCACGCCTTGGCCCTCGCGCTGGTCGGGTCGTAGGGCGCGCGCAGGTGCACGGTGGCGGGCAGCAGCTCGCCGGCCAGGTCGACGTGATACGTGCCTTCGGCAATCCACGCGGCATCGGCCGCGCCATCGTCGCGCTGCAGCAGCGCCATGCCCACCGGGCATCCCAGCGTATGCCCGAAGGCCGCCGAGGTGACAAAGCCCGCCGGGCGCACCCCGCCATCCGGGCCGGTGCGCAGCACGGCTTCGCCGCCCCACAGCATGGCCTGGCTGGCGCCGTCGAGCGTCACCACGGCCACGCGGCGCTTCACCTGCGCCGCGCCGCCGGCCGCGCGCAGCTTCAGCAGTGCCTCGCGGCCACGGAACGGGATTGGCTTGTCGAGCTTGCAGGCAAAGGACAGCCCCGCCTCGAAGGGGTTGATATCGGTGGTCAGCTCGCGGCTCCAGGCGCGGTAGCCTTTTTCGATGCGTAGGGATTCAATGGCGTAGTAGCCGGCGTTGGCCAGGCCAAGGGGTTTGCCCGCTGCCTGCAGCGTCTCGTAGACGCCCACCGCAAACTCCACCGGCACGTAGAGTTCCCAGCCGAGTTCGCCCACATAGGTCAGGCGCGTGGCCCGTACCGTGGCGTAGCCCAGGTCGATCTCGCGCGAGCTGCCGAACGGGAAGGCTTCGTTGGAGAAATCCGCGCGCGACACGCTCTGCAGCAGCGCGCGCGAGCGCGGGCCCATCACCGCCAGCACGCTGTACTGGCCGGTGACATCGACGATGGCGCAGCGCTGGTCGGTGGGGATCAACCGCTCGATATAGTTGAAGTCGCGCGTGGTCTGCGCCGAGCCGGTCACCAGCAGGTACTGGTCGTGCGCCAGCCGGGTCACGGTCAGGTCCGACTCATAGGTGCCGCGCGCGTTGAGCATCGCGGTGTACACGGTCTGGCCGGCGGGCACGGCCACGTCGTTGCTCATCAGTTGCTGCAGCACAGCCTCGGCGTCGGCGCCCTTGACGATGTACTTGGAGAAAGCGCTCATGTCGAACAGCGCCACGCCCTCGCGGCAGGCGCGATGCTCGGCGCCGCTCCACGGCAGCCAGTTCTGCTGCCCGAAGGCGTACGCGATCTCCGGCGTCTCGCCGGCGGGCGCAAAGAAGTTCGGCCGCTCCCAGCCCATCTTGCTGCCGAAGTTGGCGCGGGCGTCGCGCAGGTGCGCATACAGCGGCGAGCGGCGGAATGGCCGCGCGGTATCCAGCTCGCGGTTGGGCCAGGGCATGGCGTAGTGCAGGCCCAGGGTTTCCTTGACGCGGTCGTGCAGCCAGCTTTGGTTGCCGTTGAAGCCGGCAAAGCGGCGGATATCGACCGGCCACAGATCCATGGTGGGCTCGCCCGCCACGATCCATTCAGCCAGCGCCATGCCCGCACCGCCGGCGGAGGCGATGCCCATGGAGTTGAAGCCCGCGCCCACGTAGAAGTTGCGCAGCTCGGGCGCCTCGCCCAGGATGAAGTTGTTGTCGGGCGTGAAGGATTCCGGGCCGTTGTAGAACTGCTTGACCTGCGCCGTTTCCAGCGCCGGCACGCGTTGCAGCGCGTTGTGCATCAGGATCTCGAACTGGTCCCAGTCGTCGGGCAGCAGCTGGAACTCGAACGGCTCCGGAATGCCTTGCATGCCCCAGGGCTTGGCGTTGGGCTCGAAGCCGCCCATGACCAGCCCGCCCACTTCCTCTTTGAAGTAGATAAAGCCGTCCGGGTCGCGCATCACCGGCAGGTCGGGATGCACGCCGGCGATGCGCTCGGTGACGATGTAGTAGTGCTCGGCCGAATGCAGCGGCACCGTCACGCCACACAGCTGGCCCACCTGCCTGGCCCACTGGCCCGCGCAATTGACCACGATCTCGGCGCCGATGGTGCCGCTGGCGCCGTCCTTGTCTTGCCAGCTCACGCCGCTGGCGCGGCCATCCCGGGTATGAATGGCGGTGACCTTGGTGTCCTGCACGATCAGCGCCCCTCGGGTGCGCGCGCCGCGCGCCAGCGCCTGGGTAAGGTCGGTCGGGTTGGCCTTGCCATCGCCGGGAAGCCACACCGCGCCTTGCAGGTCGTCGGTGCGCATCACCGGCCATAGCTCGCCCGCCTCGCGCGCGGAGATGACCTGGCAGTCCACGCCGTAGGCGCGCGCCACGGCCGCGGTGCGCTTGAGCTGCGTCATGCGCTCGGCGGTGCGCGCCACCGACAGCGAGCCACACTGCTTCCAGCCGGTGCCCAGCCCGGTTTCGGCTTCCAGCTCGCTGTACAGGCGCGTGGAGTAGCGGATCAGCCTGGTCATGCTCTCCTGCGCGCGCAACTGCCCCACCAGCCCGGCCGCGTGCCAGGTGGTGCCGCACGAGAGCTGGCCCTGCTCGAGCAGGACGACGTCGTTCCAGCCCAGCTTGGTGAGGTGATAGGCCACGCTGCAGCCAATGATGCCGCCGCCGATGATGACGACGCGGGCGTGCTCGGGAACGGGGCGGCGGGCAGAGGCAGACATGGAGGCACCTGTGTAAAAAGCGCGCCGGAGGGCGCTGGGATTGTTTTGCCACAGTTTGCCAATAAAAAACACATTATGCAACATTTCGCGCAATGAAAAAGCCACGCCGGCGTGACTGGCGTGGCTTGGCTCAGCGCAGTCTGATGCAGCGCGGCTCAGGACTCCGGGACGATGACCATCCACATCAAGCCGAAGCGGTCGGCCGTCATGCCAAAGCGTGGAGAGTAGAACGTCTTGCCAAGCGGCATCAGCACCTGGCCGCCCTCGGCCAGGGCGTTGAACACGCGGTCGGCGCTGGCCACATCGGGCACGGTCACGGACAGCGAGAAGCCCTGGAAATCGGGCTTGCCCGTGCACCGGCCATCGGACATCATCACCACAGTCTCGCCGATGCGCATGGACATGTGCATGATCTTTTCTTCGGTGCCGGCCGCGGGCGCGCAAGTGCCTTCGGGCGGGGGAGACTCCGGCTCAGGCGCCTCCTTGAAGCGCATCATCATGACCACCTCGGCGCCTACGGCGCGCTTGTAGAACTCAGCCGCTTCCTCGCAACGGCCTTCAAAGAACAGATAGGGTTGGACTAGCATCTTGTCTCCTTTCCACTTCCAGGGTTGAAACGCGTCAGGGGTTGAAACTCACCGGCATCGATGCGTGCTCATGCGCCACCCGCCATCGGCCGGCGATCTTGCGAAAACAAACGGGGGCGCGCACCCGGGCTCCGCAAGTGCACGGGCCGCGCCACATCGAAGATGACCACGTCTTCAGCATAGTTGCGCATCATGACAACGCCGTCTTTCGCGCGCACGGCGCTGACCCGGGTGTCGACCAGGGCACGCACTTCGGCTTCGCAGGCAAGGTGCGCGGCGAGGGCGCAGGGAAGACGATCCGCTCAATCATTGTGTACACTGTCCACTACAATAGTAAAGAAAATGGACGCTGTCCACATGGTGAGAAAATGACCGGCGCAAAGCGCGCTTCAAGCATCCGGCGCACCGCGCGCATCGCGAGTTCAACGGAATTTGCCGACGCCGGCGGCACTGCCGTTCCCGCCATTCCCGAGGATGCGGCGGTAGCCACCCCCCCTGCCATCCCAACGCCCCGCAGCACCTACCGGCATGGCGACCTGCGCCGCGCGTTGCTCGACGCCGGCATCGAACTGGCGCGTGATGGGGGCCCGGATGCCGTCGTGCTGCGCGAGGCCACCCGGCGCGCCGGGGTCGTGCCCAACGCCGCCTACCGGCACTTCGCCAGTCGCCAGGACCTGTTGCAAGCGGTGCGTTCCGCAGCGCTGGCGGCGCTGGCGCAAGCCATCGAGGTGGAGCTTGCCGCGCTGGACGAGAGCGCGCCGCCCGCGGACTTCGCCCGCGCCAGCCTGCGCGCGGTCGGCACCGGCTACATGCAGTTCGCGCTCGCCGAGCCTGGCCTGTTCCGCACGGCGTTCTCGGTGCAGGACGAACTGGAAGGCGTGCCGGTCCCCGACAAGGCGGGCGACAGCGGCCTCAATCCCTACCAACTGCTCGGCGCGGCGCTGGACCGGATGATGGAGGCCGGCGTGCTGTCCGCTGCGCGCCGCCCCGGCGCCGAATACCTCGCGTGGTCCGCCGTGCATGGCTTGTCGATGCTGGTCATCGACGGGCCGCTGCGCATGGTGGCGATGTCGCCAGGGCAGGCACACCAGATCGGGCAGCGGTTGCTGGATATGGTGGAGAACGGGCTGCAGGCGGCCGATGCGCGGTGACCGGTAACCGGTAACCGCTAACGCCCGCCCGGATTGCCTCGCGCATTGGCGCTGCTTTTCCGTTGCCAAGCGCCAAGAAGCCCTAACAAAATGCGTATCAAGGTGTTAACTTCAAATATCTTTTGTTAGCCTTTGCGTTGCTTCGCGCGCGCAAAGGACGTGGCCAAAGCAATACCTGACGACGGACCGTGGGCGCGCATCCAGCCACCGCTATCGCCGGCTTGCCAGGGACGGCAGGGGAGCATTGCATGAATCCTGACAATGGGGAGCGGAAAGGGGAACAGAACGGGGAACAGAAAGCTGTGGCCCTTGCATTGCAGGGCGGTGGCATGCATGGCGCGTTTACATGGGGGGTCCTCGACCGGCTGCTCGAGGACGGGCGGCTCGGCATCGAGGGCGTCAGCGCGACAAGTGCGGGCGCCATGAATGCCGCCGTGCTGGCTTATGGGCTGTTGCAGGGCGGGCGCGACGGCGCGCGCCAGGCGCTGCATGACTTCTGGCGCGCTATCGCCCGATCGGCTGAACGATACAGTCCATTGCGCTGGGTGCCGTGGATCAAGGGAAACCATACCCTGGGCCTGGACCATTCCCCGCTGTACGCGATGGCCGACATCGTTCTGCGTCTTCTGTCGCCATACCAGTTCAATCCCAACAACATGAATCCGCTGCGGGATGTGTTGGCCAAGCAGGTAGATTTCGAGGCGTTACGCCAGCGCTGCCCCATTCATCTTTACCTGTGCGCGACCAATATCGAGACCGGAAGGATACGCATCTTTTCAGGCGAGGACCTGTGCATCGACGCGGTACTGGCGTCAGCCTGCGTGCCAACGCTGTTCCAGGCAGTGGCCATCGATGGCCAGCACTATTGGGACGGCGGCTATGTGGGCAACCCGGCAATTTTCCCGCTGATTTATCACTGCAATACCCACGATGTCGTGATTGTGCACATCAACCCGATCGTGCGCCGGGGGGTGCCGACCACGGCCGCGGACATCCTCAATCGCGTCAGCGAAGTCAGCTTCAACTCATCCCTCATCCGGGAGATGCGCGCCATCGCATTCGTGACTTCGCTGATCCAGCAAGGCAAGATCGACCGCAGTGAAATGAAGGAGATGATGATCCACTCGATCCGGTCCGATGAGACGATGGCCGCGCTGGGCGTGTCGAGCAAGTACAACGCCGACTGGGCCTTCCTTTGTTCGCTGCGTGACAAGGGAAGGACTGAGGCCGGGACGTGGCTGGAGGCGCACTACGACCACATTGGCCAGCGCTCGACCGTTGATATCAGAGGGGAATTTCTTTGAAGGAAGACGAGGCCCCGGATGCCGCCGGCTGCGCAAGCCGCCACGCCAGGTTGCGGCGTGCGCGCGCTTCATAGCGGGCATGGAACAGATCGGTCTGATAGATGCGAGGCAGATCAAGCAGGGCGCCCAGGAACGCCCGCTCGGCGCAATCATAAGCAACCTCATCCAGGTCAGGACGCTCGGCCCGTAAGTGCGCGCCGTTCTGGCGAAAGCGCGCGCGGGCACAACCCAGCACGGCAAGGTCGATGTCGGCGGTAAATTGGCTTGCCAGATCCGTGGCCATGCCGGCATGCGAGGTGCACAGGATCATCCCGGCGATGCGTTCCGTTGCGGCTATCCGGCCTCGGGCCCAGTAGCGGAGCCACTCAGCGCTGCGTTGCTCGTTGTCGTGCGCCCCGGGAACATAGATGACGTCGTGGCACCAGAGCGCCAGCTCGACGGCGTCAGTATCGGGAATCGCGCTGCGCGCCCAGTCCAGATCGCGCAGGCAGCGGCGAACATGGCGGAGCGTGTGATAGTGCCGTGCCGGCTCGGCATAGCAGCGGGCAAGATCCGCATAGGCCTGGACAGCCTGCGTGCCGCCTGAACGCGACCACAGTGCCAGGAAGCGGGTTTGCATCTGGGTCATTCGGGAGAAGGCACCGGGGTCGTGCCAATTTGCCGCGTCAGATCATCCAGCAGGGTTTTGGCCTCTTGCCAGTCGGCGGTATCGGCGCCCTCGCCGAGGCTGCCATGGATCGCCGCCAGCGCATCGCGCGCCGCGTTCAGCTTTCCTTGTTGGCGCCACAGGCCGGCCAGGCTTAGCGCGGCCTGCAGTTCCAGTGACCTGGCACCCTGGGCGCGGGCGACCGCGATCGCTTTCTGAAAGCATGCTTCGGCTGCATCGCTGCCGGTGGTCTGGAAGGGCGCCAGGCTTGACTGCCGGAGTATCAGTTCTCCCTTGAGGCGATGCAGCGTCGCTTCGTCAAGCCGCTCTCCCGTTTCTTCTGCCAAGGCTTGGGCCTCGGCCAGCGCATCCAGTCCGGCCTGGATTTGCCCTGCCCCTCCGTAGGCATGCGCGAGCAGGGCCAGGAGATTGGGTTGTCCCAGCGCCGCGCCGGTTTCCTGATAGGCGGCCAGGCCCCGCTGTATCTGGGCTATCCCCTGCGCATGATCCCCCTGTTCGGCCAGCACCCAGCCTAGCAGGACGGTTCCCCACGCCAGATAGATCGGGAATCCCTGCTCGTACGAGACCGCGATGGCGGCCTCGGCGTACTCCCGGGTCAGTTGCACCTCCCTGCGGCACAGGTGCACTTCAGCCGCGAAGACAAGGCAAAGTGCGAGGTTAAAGGCGTCCGGGCGCGCCCTGGCCATCGCCAGGGCCTCCTGGCTGCGCGTGCGGGCCTGATCCGGCATGCCGAGGTACCACAGGACCCAGCCCAATGTGCTCATGGCATGGACGGCCGGATCGCGCCCGTATCCCATGAGAAAGTCATACACCGGCGGGTCCGGGCGCTGCAAGGCCAGCACCTGTTCGATATGGTCGCGGGCCATGTCCAGCTTGCCAAGGCGGAACACCGTGGCGCCGATCGCGCGATGCGCCTCCGCAAGCTGCTTGGGCTTGTGCGTTTGCAGGGCGAGGCCAAGCAGCCGTTCCCCAATTGGGTGTGCGATCTCGTATTGCGCACGCAGCTGATAAAACGCCCACAGTCCGAGCTGAGCCGAGAACGCGTACGGTGTTTGCTTCTCCTGCTCGCACAAGGCCAGCGCGCGCTGGTAGTTTGCCTCCACCTCCGGGGAGGCCTGACCGCGAGCAGCCATCAGGGCCGGGCCGAGGGTGAGCAGCAGCGTGAGTTCCTGGCGCGTGCGTTCGGGGTTATCCGGCATCCGCTTGAGCAGTTCGATGGCGGTGCTCAGGTGCCGGATCGCTTCAGCCTGGGCCGAACGCTGCAGGGCCTGCTGGCCGGCACAGTGAAGGTAGGCGACCGCCTTCGGGATATTGCCGCTATGGCTGTAATGGTGCGCGAGCTCGCTGCAGTAGTCCTTCAGCCGGCCATGGAAAAGGGCCTCGATGGCCTGGGCCGTGCTCTCATGCAGCGCGCTGCGCCGCTCGCTAAGCAGCGAATTGCCGGCGACCTCCTGCGTCAGGGCGTGCTTGAAGGCGTACTCGATTTCCGGGAATGCGGGCCGCTCGTAAATGAAATCCGCCGCCTGCAGGTCGGCCAGAAGCGGGCGCAGCTTGTCTTCGGCCAGGCCGGTGACGTGCAGGATGAGACTCAATGGAAACTCCTTGCCGATCACGGCCAGGGTCTGCAGCAGTTCCTTCTGGGCGAGCGGGAGCCGGTCGATACGGGCCGCGAGCACGCCTTGGACGGTGGTGGGGATGTGCAGCAAGGCGGGCGCCTTCTCGATGCGGTAGCAGCCGGGCTGGCCGAGCAAGGCGGTCTCCTCGACCAGTGTCTGGACCACTTCCTCCATGAAAAACGGATTGCCTTCGGTCTTGTCCAGGATGAGTCGCTTCAGCGGCACCAGGCTGCGGTCATCACCGAGCAGCGCGCAGAGCAGTCCCTGGGCTTCGGCCGGGCCCAATGGCTGCAGGCTCAGCTGGGTGTAGTTGCCTTCGGCGCCCCAGTCATGGGAATACTCCGGGCGGTAATTGACCAGCAGGATGATCCTTGCCCCCGGCACATGGTCGACAAGCAAATTGAGGAAGGCCTCGGTTTCGCTGTCCAGCCATTGCAGATCCTCGAAAATGACCTCGAGGGGCTGATTCAGGCTCTCGCGCACCAGCAGGCAGGCAATCGCTTCGAAGGTGCGCTGACGTCGGATCGACGCGTCCATGGTCGGCAGTGCCGAGCCGGGTTCGATGCTCCCGAGCAGATAGAGCAAGTAGGGCAGATGACGTTCCAGGGAACGCTCCAGCGTGAGCAGCCTGCCGGTCACCTTCTCGCGGCAGCTTCGGTCGCTGTCCTGCGCGGTGATCTGAAAGTAGTTTTTCAAAAGCTCGATCAACGGTAAATAGGCGAAGGCCTTGCCGTGCGAAACCGAGAACGTCTCCAGCGCCAGGCAGTCTGCCTGCGATCGCGCCTTGAACTCGTGGAACAGCCGGGATTTGCCGACCCCGGCCTCGCCAACCACCGCAACGACCTGCCCTCGGCCCGCCTCGGCCAGCGCCAGCGCGTTGTGCAACTGTTCCAATTCGGCCTGCCGGCCCACAAACCTGGCCAGGCCGCGGTGCGCCGCGACTTGCAGGCGCGTGCGCATGGCCCCGAGGCCCATCACCTCATAGACCGCCAGCGCATCCCGGACGCCTTTGACATGTGTGGTGCCCAGGGCCTTGAACTCGAAATACCCCTCCGTCAGCTTATGGGTGGATTCGCTGACGAGGATGGACGCCGGCGTAGCGATACCTTCCATGCGCGAGGCGATGTGGATCGTGTGCCCGACCGGATCGTAGTCCGTATGCAAGTCATCCTTGCGAATCGAGCGCACCACGACCTCGCCCGTGTGGATGCCGATCCGGATCTGAAGCGGTATGCCTTGCTCCAGACGGACCCGGTCACTGTGCCGGCGCATCGCTTCCTGCATGCGCAGGGCTGCGTACAGGGCCCGCAGGGCATGGTCCTCGTGGGCAATGGGCGCGCCGAACAGCGCCAGGATGCCGTCGCCGAGGAACTTGGCCACGTAGCCTTCGTAGTGGTGCACGGCCTCCATCATCAGCGTCACGACGGGGTCGATGAGGCGGCGCGTTTCCTCCGGGTCCAGGTCCTGGGTCAAGGCCGTCGAGCCCGCCATATCGGCAAAGAGAGCCGTGATGGTCTTGCGTTCACCTGCCGTCCCGCCCCGGGCCTCCATTGCCGCCTGCTCAGCCAGGATGCGCCCGGCCAGATGGGGTGGCGTGTAGTGGACAGGGGCCGCAACTGATGGCCTGGAAGGCAGGGGCGGTCCTGATGGGGAATCCAGGAGCGCAACGCCACAGGCGCGGCAGAACCTGGCAATGGAGGTGGCCTCCTCGCCGCACTGCGGGCACATGCGCGCAAGCCGCGCCCCGCACGCCTCGCAGAAGTTGGCGCCTGCGAGGTTCGCGTAGCCGCAATTCGCGCAGCGCATATCGCCTCCTGACCGCCTTTGCCCACCCTGGATGATTAGACGCGCGATCGGCTCTTGTAGCAAGCCAGGCGTCTCGATGGATCCGCGTGCCTAAGTCCCCATCTCCACCCGCTGCGCCAGGAAATCCAGCAGCGCCCGCACCCGCGCCGGCAAGTGGCGGCCCTGGCCCAGGTACACCGCATGCACCGCCTCCAGGTCGCCGGGGTTGAACGCTTCGAGCAGCGGCACCAGCCGCCCGGCGGCGATGTCCTCGCGGACCTGGAACACGGCCATCCTGGCCAGCCCCAGCCCGCCGACCACGATCCGCCGCAGCGCGTCGCCATTGCTGGTCATGGCATTGCCCAGCGGCGCCACCATGGTGGCTTGCCCGCCTTCGAGCATCGGCCAGCCTTCGATCGCGCGCGCGTAGCCTAGCTTCAGGCAGTTGTGCCCGGCCAGGTCGGCGGGCACGCGGGGCGTGCCGCAACGCGCCAGGTAGGCGGGCGCGCCCACCACCACCATGCGGGTCTCGCCCAGCTTGCGGGCCATCAGCTGCGAGCTCTTCAGCTCGCCGGCGCGGATCGCCACGTCAGTGCGCTCTTCCATCAGGTCGATGACCTGGTCGGTCAGCACGATATCGAGCTGGATGTCCGGATACAGCGCCAGGAACTCCGGCACCAGCGGCAGCAGGAAGTGATCGCCAAAAGGCACGTTGGCATTGATGCGCACGCGGCCGTGGGGCGCGGCGCTGGCGGCGGCACCGCGTTCGGCATCGTCCAGGTCGGCCAGCACGCGCACGGCGCGTTCGTAGAAGGCACTGCCTTCCGCCGTGAGCTCGATGCGGCGCGTCGAGCGGTTGACCAGGCGAGCGCCGAGCCGGGCCTCCAGCCGCGCCACCAGCTTGCTCACGGCCGACGGCGTCATGCGCAAGGCGCGCGCGGCGGCGGAAAAACCGCCCAGTTCCACCACCCGCACGAACACTTCCATCTCGCCGGAGCGATTGACTTCGAGCCTCGACATTGTGAATTCAATTCATAAATGTTGTTCGTGCGGGCAGTCTACCGCACCAATCTCCCCGTCCCCATACTTCGCTGCATGCTGCTCCGGCGTCCTGGACTTCATGGACGTCCTGGACTTCCCGGATTGCATGTAACCCGTATCGCATACCGCTTCAAATATTTCCTATGCCACTCGCTCTCTATGCCTTGACCGCCGGCGCCTTCGGCATCGGCGTCACAGAATTCATCATCATGGGCCTGCTGCTGGAGGTCGGGACCGACCTCGGCGTCTCCATCGCGGCGGCGGGCCTGCTGATTTCGGGCTATGCGCTTGGCGTGGTGGCCGGCGCGCCGGTCATGACCGCGCTGACCGCCCGCTGGCCGCGCAAGACGGCGCTGCTGAGCCTGATGGTGATCTTCACCATCGGCAACGCGGCCTGCGCGCTGGCGCCGAACTATGCGTTGTTGATGGCCGCGCGGGTGCTCACCGCGCTGGCGCATGGCACGTTCTTTGGCGTGGGCTCGGTGGTCGCCACCGGGATGGTGGCGCCGCACAAGCGCGCGTCGGCCATTGCCGTGATGTTCACCGGGCTGACGGTGGCGAGCGTGCTCGGGGTCCCGTTCGGCACCTGGCTCGGCCAGGCCTACGGCTGGCGCGCCAGCTTCTGGGCGGTGGCCGCCGTTGGCTTGCTGGCGGTGCTGGTGATTGCCTTGGCGGTGCCGGCCGAGCGCGAAGCCCCGCAAGCGCCCGACCTGCGCCGCGACCTGCGCGCGCTGATGCGCCGGCCGGTACTGCTGGGGCTGCTGACCACGGTGCTGGGCTATGCCGGCGTGTTTGCGGTGTTCACGTATATCGCGCCGATCCTGACGCAGATCACCGGCTTTGCCGACAGCGCCGTCTCGCCCATCCTGCTCGTCTTCGGCGTGGGCCTGGTGGCCGGCAACCTGCTTGGCGGCAAGCTGGCGGACCGCCATCTGCAGGCCACCGTGCTTGGCAGCATGCTGGCGCTGGCCGTGGTGCTCGGGCTGATGAGTTTTGTCCTGCACAGCAAGGTGCTGTCCGTGATCTTCATCGGCCTGCTGGGCGTGGCCGCCTTCGCAACCGTGGCGCCGCTGCAGATGTGGGTGCTGGAGCGTGCCAGCGGCGCAGGGCAGAGCCTGGCGTCGAGCTTCAATATCGCCGCCTTCAACCTGGGCAACGCCATCGGGGCGTGGCTGGGCGGGGTGGTCATCACCCGCGGTCCGGGGCTTGGCGCCGTGACCTGGGTGGCGGCACTGGTGCCGGTAGCGGCAGTGGCCGTGGCGTTGCTGGCCATTCGGCTCGATCGTGGCACGCCGGCGGAGGGTGGGGTCAAGCTGGCCTCGCCGCCTTTGCATTGATTTCGGCGCATTGCGTTGCGGTCGCGCGGGCGCTCGCATATGCTGGCGGCTATCCAGCCACGGGCCGCCGGCCCTTCATTCGATGCAAACCGCTCTGATCGTGATTGACGTACAACGTGGCCTGTTCGACGACGCGCCACGCCCGGGCGATGCCGATGCCGTGCTCGGCCGTATCAACGGCCTCGCGGCACGGGCGCGCGCAGCCGGCGTGCCGGTGGTGTTCGTGCAGCACGAGCAGGCTGGCGGCGCGCTATCGTTCGGCTCACCAGGCTGGGAGTTGGAGCGCACGCTGGTCGTCACGGCCGGCGACCACCACGTGCGCAAGACCACGCCCGACTCCTTCCTGCATACGGAACTCGCTGCGCTGCTGGACCGCCTGCGGGCAAAGCACCTGGTCATCTGCGGCTATGCCACCGAGTTCTGCGTGGACACCACCGTGCGCCGCGCCGCCGGGCTTGGCTATGCGATCACGCTCGCCGCCGACGCGCACACCACGCACGACAAGCCGCACGCCAGCGCCGAGCTGATCCGGCGCCACCACAACGCCACGCTGCCGGCCATCACCAGCTTCGGCCGGCCGATCCGGGCGCTGGCTTCGGAAGTCATCGGGTTTGGCGGCGGCGCGGCGGTCGGCTGAGGCAAGAGACAGAAAAAGAGTAGGCAGCATCGTCAAAGCAAAATCAACCCAGGACAACCACCCCACCATGATCACCTGCTACCTGCGCTATATCGTCGACGCCAACAAGCTCAAGGAGTTCGAGCACTACGGCAAGCTGTGGATTCCGCTGGTCGAGAAATTCGGCGGCCAGCATCATGGCTACTTCCTGCCGTCGGAAGGCGCCAACAACGTGGCGCTGGCCTTGTTCTCCTTCCCCAGCCTTGCGCTGTACGAGGTGTATCGCAACCAGTCCTTCGACGATCCGGCGTGCCAGGCGGCGTTCCGCTACGCGCAGGAAACGCAATGCATCGTCAGCTACGAGCGTAGTTTCTTCCGGCCGGTGTTCGAGTAAGGCGAGTAAGGCGAGTAAGGCGGAGCAAACCAACACATCGCGCGCGCGGCCGCGCTGTGTGCCTTCACCGAGCCTTCACCGAGCCTTCACCGGGCCTTCACCGGGCCGTCAGCGCACCATCGCCTGCCCGATCAACTGCCCCAGCAGCTTCACCCCTTCCTCGATCCGCTCTTCCGCAATGGCCGTATAGCCCATGCGCAAGTGTGGCGACGGCGCATCGGTAGAAAAGAACACATCCCCCGGCTCGATGATGACGCCGTGCGTGAGCGCGATCGCGGCCAGCTTGCGGGCGTCGAGCCCGGGCGGGCCCTCCACCCAGAACGATGACGCGCCGGGCGAGTTGCGCGCGCGCGCCTGCGGCAGGTGGCGCGCCAGCATGTCGCGCAGGATCTCGGCGCGGCGCTGGAAGATGGGCGCCACGCGCCGCAGCAGCGCATCATGGTGGCCCAGCGAGATGAACAGCGCCGTGGCGCGCTGGTTGTTGGCGGGCGGATGGCGCAGCATGAAGCGGCGCAGCGCGCGCGCCTGGCGGATCACGGCGGCGGGGGCGACGATGTAGCCGAGCCGGATGCCGGGCACGAAGGATTTGGACAGGCTGCCCACGTAGATCACGCGGCCATCGCGGTCCAGGCTTTTCAGCGCGGGGATGGGCTGCGTCAGCGCCGGGTTCTCGGTGTCGTAGTCGTCCTCGATCAGCACCACGTCGTGGCGGCGGGCTTCGAGCAGCAGCGTCTCGCGCCTCTCCAGTGGCATGGTGGCCGTGGTGGGGCATTGGTAGCTGGGTGTGATGAAGGCGTAGTCGCACTGGGCCAGCGCGTCGTCGGGGCACAGGCCGGACTCGTCCACCGCCAGCGGCACCACCTCGCGCGCGCGCATGCCGAAGATGTGGCGCGCATCGTTATAGCCCGGTTCTTCCAGCCCGACCCGCGCGCCTTGCATCAGCAGGTCGGCCAGCAGATAGAGCGCGTTTTGCGCGCCCATGGTGACCATGATCTCGTCGGGGTTGGCCCACACGCCCCGGCGCGGCAGGATGTGCTTTTGCAACTGCTCGATCAGCAGTGGATCGTCACGGTCGATCAGGTCCGACGCCCAGCCCCGGATCTCCAGCACGGCCAGCGCCATGCGCGAGCATTCGCGCCAGTCGGCAGTGGGAAACAGCGCGGGGTCGAACTGGCCGTAGATGAAGGGGTAGGGATAGTTTTGCCACTCGCTGGGCTTGACGATCGCACGTTTGCCGGTCATGTCCGGCAGCCGCGCGTCCCAGTCCGGGCCGCCTTCGCCTGCGTCCTCGGGCATGGCCGCACTAATGGCCCGGGCCTGCGCTGAGCCAGGCCTGGCGGCGCTGGGCAACTGTTCCACCACGAAGTAGCCGCGCCGCGGCCTGGTCTCCAGGAAGCGCTCCTCGACCAGTTGCTGGAAAGCCAGGATCACCGTGTTGCGGGCGATGCCCAGCGTGGCCGCCAGTTCGCGGCTGGAGGGCAGGGCGCTGCCTTCCGGCAACTGCCGGGCGAGAATGGCCGACACCAGCTGCTGGCGCAACTGCGCCTGCAGGCTGACGCCGGAATCGGAGGAAAGCTGCAGCAGCCGGTTCCAGAATGTGTTTGCCTTGCCTACGCTTGCCATGCCGCTCCCGTTGCTGTGGCCGGTGCCGTGGACGCCGTTGTGGGGGTGCGCCGGGCCGTTGTCGTGTGCGGCAGATTATGGGCGAAGCCGCGCGCCGGGGAAATGCGGGTTGCCCGCAGTCCGGCGCCACGGCCCCTCAGCGGCCGAGGATCCACCCCGCCAGGCTTTGCAGGTCTTCCTTGGAGAGCGCGGCATAGGCCGGCATTGGCACTTGCCCCCACTTGCCCGCGCCGCCCGCGCGGATGTTCTGCGCCACCAGCGCCGCGGCGCCCGGCTGGTTCGCGTACTTGGCCGCCACCTCCTTGAACGCGGGCCCCACCACTTTCTTGTCGACGGCGTGGCAGGCGGTGCAGCCATTGGCCGCAAGCAGGGCCTGGGGATCATGGCTGGCCACAGTTGTGGCAGGGGCGGCCGGCGCCGGCGCGCTGCCTTGCGCCGCGGGCGCCGCAGCGTAGGCCGTGCGCTCCGCGCCATAGGTCTTGGTCAGGTAGTCGACCATGGCGGGGATGTCTTCATCCGCGAACGGCGCGCCGAAAGGCTTCTTCATCTTCTTGACCGTCGCCTCCCAGTAGCCGCGCGGCGACGATGGCGGTTGCGTCAGCACATACTGCGCGGAGTGGCAGGTCATGCAGTTCTGCTGCACCAGGCGATAGCCGGGCAGGTCGCTCGGCGTGTAGCGCGCGGTTTCCGGCGGCAGCGTGATTTCCAGTGCCTGCGCGGCGCTGGCCATGCTGGCAGCGCACAGGGCAAGGGCGAGTATTCCGCTGTGGCGGCGCAAGGGCTTGGCGAATGGCATGGTGGCCTCCTTCATGCTGCCACCACGCGCGTGGTTTCCACCACGTTGCGCATGTAGCCGGCGGGGTTCCACAGCGCGGTGAGCGGCTGGCTCTGGCCGATACGGTTGCTGGCGCGCACCTTCAGTTCGTACTCGCCCTTTTTTGGCGGTGTGAACGCCGCCGTCCATTCGCGAAAGGAATAGCGGCCCAGGTCCTTGCCCAGTTGCGCCGCGCGCCAGGTGCGGCCTCCGTCCGTTGACAGGGCGACCTCGTCAATGCCATAGCCGCCGTCGAAGGCGATGCCGCGCAGCACGGTCTGGCGCCCGGCCCGCACCTTGGCGCCATCGGCCAGGCTGGTGATGAATGAGCGCACGTTGAAGCGGTTGATCGGCACCGTGCGCGCGGGCGCCGTGCCGGGCGCCACGCAGGCGCAGGGATTGTCGGGAATGCGATAGGCCGCGTTCATCCAGAACCCGTCGAACGGCTTGTCCAGCACCTGGATATCGGCCAGGTGCTTGACCCAGTAGGTGCCGTAGTAGCCCGGCACGATCAGGCGCAGCGGATAGCCGTTGAGCATGGGCAGGTCCGCGCCGTTCATGGCCCAGGCGAGCATGACCTCGCCGTCGAGCGCGTGGTCGATGGCCAGGGCTTTGACGAAGTCCGGGCCGCCTTCCAGCGGCGGGCGGTCCATGCCGTCAAAGCTCACCTGCATGGCGCCGGCTTGCACGCCGGCCTTGTCCAGCAGGGCTTTCAGGGGCACGCCGGTCCAGCGCGCATTGCCCATGGCGCCGTTGCCGAGTTGCCCGCCGTTGGCGCGCGGCGAGAAAAAGCCCCGGCTGTTGCCCGAGCACTGGTTGACCGCCACCAGGTCCAACGGGGTGGCCAGGCGCTTGATCTCGTCGAGAGAGAGTTCCAGCGGGGCGTTGACCTTGCCGCCCACGCGCAGCCGGTAGGTTTGCGGATCGATGCTGGTGGGGATGCCGCTCCAGTGGTAACGCACGAAGAAGGCATCGTTGGGCGTGATCGGGCCCTCGTTGAACACGCCAAACGGCGTCTCCAGCTGCGGCGGCCGGCTGGTCAGCAGGATCAGCGGGCGCTTCTGGGGGAAGGCCACCAGTTCGCGCTCGCCGTTCTCGAACGGCATCTCGATGCGCGCATCGGCGGCGGTGGCCGCCAGCGCTTGCAGCGCCGGGTGGGTCAGCGCGGCGCCGGCGCCCAGCGCGCCGAGCGAGCGCAGCACGCCGCGCCGGCCTGGCTGCGGGGGTACGGATTGATGGCCTCGGCCCATGCCTGGCTCCTCGTCTTGAGTGGGGATGGCGGTTCTCAGGGGACCCCGCCTTTATTCGGCTTCAACCTTCAACCTTGCAAGTTCAGATCACTTCATCCTTCATGTGATACCAGCGATACAGGAACCACTGCCCGAAGCGGCGGAACGGCGCGAACGCCTGCGCTTCCACCATCTCGCGCACGTTCGGGAACGGCAGCGCCGAGCGGAAGATCGGCAATTCCGGCCCCGCGCTCTTGCCCGCGATCAGCGCCGCCATGCGCTTGCCCGCCTGCGCGGAATACATCACGCCGTTGCCGCCGTAACCCATCGCGTAGTAGATGGTCTGGGCCGGGTCCGGCTGGAAGATGCGCGGCATCATGTCATGGCTCACATCGACCCAGCCCCACCAAGAATAGTCGATCTGGATGCCTTCGAGCGCAGGGAACTTGCGGTGCAGGTCGGCAATGAGCTTGTCCTTGTACTTATGCTGCGGCGCATCGTTGCCGGTGATGGCGCTGCGGCTGCCGATCTGCAGGCGGCCGTCCGGCATCAGGCGGTAGTAGTGCCGCAGGATGCGGGTATCGGTGATGACCTGCGTCGTGCGGAAATTGCACGCCTCGCGCTCCGTGGGCGTCAGCACACGCGTGACGATGGAGTTCGACAGGATCGGGAACAGCCGGTTCTTGAGCTGCGCGTGCAGGCTCGGCGAGGTATAGCCGCCGGTGGCCACGCCCACCGCGCGGGCACGCACGATGCCGCCAGGCGTCCTGAGGTAATGCACGCCGCCGCGCGTCTCCCAGCTCAGCACCGGGCTGGAGGGATGCACCTTGGCGCCCAGCGCGCGCGCGCGGCGCAGGTAGCCGAAGGCCAGCTTGCCGGCATGGATGCCGATGCCTTCGGGCTCATGCATGGCGCCGGCGGCTTCCTTGTCGTCGACGTATTCGCGCTTGACGGTGTCGGCATCCAGGATGCGCGCGTCGTACTTGAACACGTCGCGCAGCACCTTGGCTTCCTTTTCCAGCGCGGGCATGACCTTGGCACGGTGGGCGATGTAGAGGTGGCCACCGGGCTGCGGTTCGCAGTCGATGTCCTTGATCAGCCCCTTGAAGGTCTCCATGCCGTCGCACACTTCTTCATGCAGCCGCAGCGCGGTGTCCAGGCCGTAGCGCTGGATCCATTGCGAGCGCTTGAGCCGGCCCGAGGCGCATTGCGCCTGGCCGCCATTGCGCGTGCTGCAGCCCCAGCTCACGCGGTTGGCCTCCAGCACGGTCGCCTTGATGCCGTGCTCCTGCGCGAGGAAGATCGCGCAGGTCAGCCCGGTGAAGCCGGAGCCGATGATGGCCACGTCCACGTCGATATCGTGCGTGATCGGGCCATCGTCGGGCGGCGGCTCGCCGGCCGTGCCGATCCAGTAGGTGGGAGCGTATTCGCGGCCCTGGCCGGGCGTGGGCGCGACCAGGGGATCGTAGGCCGGGTCGTACGGCTTCGAAGGCGCGGTGGCGCGGCCTTCGGGCAGGATCAGTCTTGCGGCGGTGGCGTCCATCTTTGTCATCCTCAAATGCCCTCTGGCGGGGCTGGAATCAGTCGGCGGCGCCGGTGCCGGCGGTGGCAACGGGCGGGCGATCCTTGCGGTACGCGTTCTTCACCGCGATCTTGCCGTCGCGGAAGGTGAACACATCCACCATGCGCGCCTCGATGCGCGTGCCGTCCGCCTTGGTGCCGCGGAAGGTGGATTCGCTGACGCCGCGCTCGCCAGCGACGAAATGCTCGCCGTCAAGCCACGCTGCGTCGGGGAACGCCTGCCAGGCCAGCTGGAAGCCCTCGCGCACCGCGGCGCGGCCTTCGAAGCTGCGGCCGAACAACTCGCTGCCGGCCACGGCGTGGAACACGCAGTCCTCGGCCATGAAGCCCATCAGCGCTTCGATGTCGTGGCGGTTCCACGCGTCGCTGAAGGCTTGCAGGGTGGCTGCGGTTACCTGGGGGTTTGCCATTTGAGTCTCCTTGATGTCTTTGATGGTGCTGGTGATCCGGGCGCCGGACCTGTGCGGCTTATGACTGCAGCATAGAGAGGTGACGCGCAATGCTGTAGGGCCAGATCCGATGAATCGTTTGGGCCAGTGCGCCCCCGGCATGCCGCGCATCAGGTACACGGCCGGGCAGGCGCGGGCGGGCCGGCGCGGAAGATGGCCGCGGCGGCCTGCAAGGCGTTGGGAGGGAGGGAAGGCCGCGATGGCACGCATCGCGGCAAGCCGGTTCAGGCGCCGGGCGTGTCAGTCAGCCCGCCGCACCTTGCCCAGCGGCGCGGCGGCGGCGTGCTTCCGGAGCTGCTGGCGCACGGCGTACGCCAGCACCAGGATGCCAAGGCTGGCCACGCCGAGCAGCAGCGGGGTGCGCTGGTCGGGGATAAAGGCCATGGCGACCACGATCCCGACCATGCCAGCGATGGCGATCCAGGTCAGGTAGGGGAAGGCCCACATCCGCACCTTGAGCCGGTGCGGCGCCTCGCGCTCCAGGCGGGCGCGCAGGCGCAGCTGCGAGATGGCGATCAGGATGTAGACAAAGATGGCGACGGTGCCATAGGAGTTGACCAGGAAGGCAAAGACCTTGTCCGGCGATACATAGGACATCACCACCGCGCCATAGCCGAACAGCGTGGCGAACAGGATGGCCCTGACCGGCACGCCGCTGCGGCTCAGCCTGGCCAGCCCCTTGGGCGCATCGCCACGCTTGGTCAGCGCGAACAGCATGCGCGACGAGGCGTACAGCCCGGAGTTCAGCGCCGACAGCACCGCGGTGAGCACGACGGCGTTCATGATCTGCGCCGCCGCCGGGATGCGCATGGCATTGAGCGCGCTGACATACGGCGTGGCGATGCCGGCGGAGTTCCACGGCACTAGGCACACCACCAGCAGCACCGAGCCCACATAGAACACCAGCACGCGGGTGATGACCGAGCTGGTGGCCCTGGCCACCGCCTTTTGCGGCTCGGCGGTTTCCGCCGCGGCGATGGTCACGATCTCGGCGCCGAAGTAGAACCCCGTCGCCGCTACCGCGCCTGTCAACACCGGCATGATCCCGTTAGGCGCAAAGCCGCCATGCGCGGTCAGGTGTGCCACGCTGGCGGTAGCGCCCGGCCACATGCCGAGCACGAACAGCCCGGCCAGGAACAGGAACACCACGATGGCCGCCACCTTGATCGAGGCGAACCAGAACTCGAATTCGCCAAAGGACTTCACCGAGATCAGGTTGGTGAGCGTGAGCATCACCAGCAGCGCCAGGCTGATGCTCCACGCGGGAACGTCCGGGAGCCAGAACTGCACCAGGCTGGCCCCGGCCACGGCCTCCAGCGCGACCACGATCACCCAGAAATACCAGTACATCCAGCCAGTCAGGAACCCGGCCAGCTCGCCAATCGCCGGGCGGTCGCTCCAGGCTTCGCGGGCGTATTCATAGAAGGAGCCCACGGTGGGCAGCGCGCAAGCCATTTCGCCCAGCATGCGCATGACGAGCACCACCAGCAAGCCGGTGATGAGAAAGGAAATGACAGCCGCCGGGCCGGCAGACTTGATGACGACGCCACTGCCGACGAATAGGCCCGCGCCAATGACGCCGCCCAGCGCGATCATGGTCATGTGGCGCTGTTTCAGCCCGTGCTTCAGGCCGCTGGATTGCTGCTGCTGATGGTGAATCACTTTGCTTGTCTCCTGCTCTGCCCAGGGGTCACGCGCCACGGCTTATATAGTAGTTCGTAGGTCGGCGAATGGTTCGCCGCCGGGGGCCGTGGCCGCGCTCGATGACACCGGAGCGGGTTGCGGCAGGCGGCGCGTATCGCATGCGCCGCCTGCCGCCGGGTCCGGATCATCCCCTGCCCGGCATGTCCGGGCAAGGGATGGTCACGTGCTTGTCTGCTCAGTTGCGTGCTGTCCGCTGTCTGCTCAGCGCTCAGACGTAGTCCTTGTACTTGTCGAGCATGCGCACAGGCTTGGCCAGCGCATCGCGGCGGAAGGGGTCGCCGAGCTCACGGGTGCACATGATCTCGATGATGGTGGTCTTGCCGTGGTGCATCTGCAGGTCGATGGCGCGCTTGAGCGCGGGGCCCACATCCTCCAGCTTGTCCACCACGATGCCCTCGGCGCCCATGGCGCGGGCGATCTCGGCGAAGCTCTGGTTGTCCAGCTCGCCGGCGACGAAGCGGCGGTTGTAGAAGTCCACCTGGTTCTTCTTCTCCGCGCCCCACTGGCGGTTGTGGAACACCACGGCGGTGACCGGGATGTTGTGGCGCACGGCGGTCATGGTCTCCATCAGGCTCATGCCCCAGGCGCCGTCGCCGGCGTAGGACACGGCCGGGCGGTGGGGGGCGGCGACCTTGGCGCCCATGATGGTGGGGAAGGCATAGCCGCAGTTGCCCCAGCTCATGGCGGCAAAGAAGCTGCGCGGCTTGTTGAAGCGCAGATAGCTGTTGGCCACCGAGTTGATGTTGCCGATGTCGGTGGAGACCATCACGTCTTCGGGCATGGCCTTCTCCAGCTCGCGCAGGACCTGGCGCGGATGCAGGTAGTGTCCGCCGGTGGGCGTGCGCTCGTGCTTCTGCTCCTCGATCATGTCCAGGCTGTAGGGGTCGCGCTCGTGGGTCCATTCGTCGAGTTCCTTCTCCCAGGCGGCCTTCTCGGCGGCGATCTGTGCGGCGCGCTCTTCGCGGGAGGCGTCGCAGGCCAGGGTGCGGCCGGCCAGGCGCTCGGTCAGTGCCACGGCAGCGGCCTTGGCATCGCCGCAGATGCCCACCGAGATCTTCTTGACCAGGCCGAGCATCTTGTGGTCGGCATCGATCTGGATGATCTTGGCGTGCTTGGGCCAGTAGTCCATGCCGTGCTGGGGCAGGGTGCCGAAGGGTCCGAGGCGCGAGCCGAGGGCGATGACGACATCGGCGCGGGCGAGCAGCTTCATGGCGGCCTTGGAGCCCTGGTAGCCCAGCGGGCCGCACCACAGGGGATGGCTGGCGGGGAAGGAGTCGTTGTGCAGGTAGCTGTTGACCACCGGGGCGCCCAGCCGCTCGGCCAGGGCCTGGCATTCGTCGATGGCATCGGCCATGACCACGCCGCCGCCGGAGATGATGACGGGGAACCTGGCCTTGGCGATCAGCTCGGCGGCTTCGTTCAGGCGCTGGTCGCCGCCGGGGCCGCGGTCCAGGCGCTGGGGCTGCGGGATCTCGGCCTTGATCTGGCCGTAGAAGTAGTCGCGGGGGATGTTGAGCTGGGTTGGTCCCATCTCGGCCATGGCGCGGTCGAAGCAGCGGCCGGTGTACTCGGCCATGCGTGCGGGGTGGGTGACGTGGCCCTGGTACTTGGTGAACTCCTGGAACATGGGCAGCTGCCTGGCTTCCTGGAATCCGCCCAGGCCAATGCCCATGGTGCCGGCCTCCGGGGTGACGATCACCACCGGGCTATGTGCCCAGTAAGCGGCGGCGATGGCGGTCACGCAGTTGCTGATGCCGGGGCCGTTCTGTCCGATGACGACGCCGTGGCGGCCCGAGACGCGGGCATAGCCGTCGGCCATGTGGCCGGCGCCTTGCTCGTGCACGACGGGGATCAGGCGGATGCCGGCGGGGGCGAAGATGTCCATGGCGTCCATGAAGGCCGAGCCCATGATGCCGAACATGTCGGTGACGCCATTGGCGGCCAGGGTCTCGACAAAGGCTTCCGACGGGGTCATCTCTTGCGGGCCGGTGGTGGCGGGCAGCGCGGTGGTCTTGATGGCTTCAGGCAGGTGTTCGCTCATGGTGTGTCTCCGGTCTGTTTATCAAAACGGAACTAATCGTCCCGAAAAGTGTTGTTGCCAAAAATGTATGGCACATGGAACCGAAGGTCAATAGGTGAAATCAATAAACGAGATGATTTGTATCTAAAAACGAAACTGCTCTATCATGGCTGAAAGGGCGGCGCCCAAAGGAGACCGACGTGATGGATATCGTGACTGGCAAACCGGACAAGATGGTTGCGGCACGCACCTTGTTTGGTATCGACTCCGGCCTGATGGTGCCGGCATTCAGCGAGCGCGATGACCACGTGCCGGAGATCGATGAGGCCTACCGCTTCAACCCCGAAGTGACGCTGGCGATCCTGGCCGGCTTCACGCGGGATCGCCGCGTGATGGTGCAGGGCCTGCATGGCACCGGCAAGTCCACCCATATCGAGCAGGTGGCGGCGCGCCTCAACTGGCCTTGCGTGCGTGTGAACCTGGACGGCCATATCAGCCGGCTAGACCTGGTCGGCAAGGACGCCATCGTGGTGCGCGATGGCCGCCAGGTCACGGAGTTCCAGGAAGGCATCGTGCCGTGGGCGCTGCAGCGCCCGGTGGCGCTGATCTTCGACGAGTACGATGCGGGCCGCCCCGATGTGATGTTCGTGATCCAGCGCATGCTGGAGCGCGACGGCAAGTTCACGCTGCTGGACCAGAATCGCGTGATCCATCCGCATCCGGCGTTCCGCATGTTCGCCACCACCAACACCGTGGGGCTTGGCAACCTGAACGGCCTGTACCACGGCACCCAGATGCTGAACCACGCGCAGATGGACCGCTGGAACGTGGTCGCCACGCTCAACTACCTGCCGCGCGCGGAAGAGGCCAGCATTGTGCTGGCACGTGTGCCGGAACTGGCGGACGACGCCGGCCGCGCGCTGATCGCATCGATGGTGAGCGTGGCCGAGCTCACGCGCAAGGGTTTTGCCACGGGGGACCTGTCCACGCTGATGTCGCCGCGCACGGTGATCAGCTGGGCGGAAAACTGCCAGATCTTCCGCGACCCGGCGCTGGCGTTCCGGCTGAGCTTTCTCAACAAATGCGACGACGCCGAGCGCCCGATCGTGGGCGAATATTTCCAGCGCTGCTTTGGCCGGGAGGTGGAAGCCGCGCTCGGCGACGCGCCGCAGCCGTGCTGATGTCGCCCCGGACGGCAAACCGCCGCGGCCAGCAGCGCGAGGCCCTGTGCGCGGCGGTGGTGCGCGCGCTCACGGGCGACCGCGCGCTGCATTATCGTGACGGCCGCTTGTGCCGCGACCTGCGGCCGCTGCCGCTGCATGCGCCGCACCTGCGCGCCGACCCGCAGGTGGACGACTTTGCCTGCCTGCGCGGCGCGGCGGATGGGGCGGCACTACGGCTCGCGCAGTCGGACGCGGATCTGCACAAGCAGTTGTGCCCGGCGGATCCGGTGGAACGGCTGGTGTTCGAACTGCTGGAACAACTGCGCTGCGAGTCGCAGCTGCCAGCCGGCATGCCGGGTGTCGCGCAGAACCTGCGCCACCGCTTTGCGGCCTGGTCCCGCGCGTTCCATCGCAGCGGCCTGGCCGAGAGCCACCTTGGCATCCTGCTGTACACCGTGGCGCAGATCGCGTGGTCGCGCCTGTCGGGCTGGCCGGTGCTGGAAGACACCGAAGACCTGATCGAAGCCACACGCGCGGCCATCGTCCCGGTGCTAGGCGCGCCGCTGGCGGGCTTGCGCCGGCACCGCGCCGAGCAGGGCGCGTTTGCGATCCATGCCCTCGAACTGGCGCGGCTGGTGGGCGAGATGCTGCGCGCCACCCGCGCGCACGGGATGCAAGCCGATGAGCAAGAGGCCGAAGACAACGAAGCCGTGCGCGTGGCGTTCTCACTGGCGCTCGGGGGCGAGGACGACGAACTCGAAGCCATGGCCATGGCCGCCACCGGCAACAGCCGCGTGCTGCACGCGTGCGGCCAAGGCTACCGCGCCTACACCACGCGCTATGACCGGGAGATCGCCCCCGGCACGCTGGTGCGCAAGGATCTGCTGGCGGAGTACCGCGAACGCCTCGACCGGCGCATCGCCGAACAAGGCATCAACGTGGCAAGGCTGGCGCGCGCGCTGACGGCATCGCTTGCCGTGCCGCAGCGCGATGGCTGGTCCTTTGGCGAGGAAGACGGCCGCATCGACGGCCGGCGCCTCGCGCAGCTGGTCACCTCGCCGGCGGAGCGCCGTCTGTTCCGGCGGGAGCGGCACCGGCTGCAGGCGGACTGCGCGGTGAGCTTTCTGATCGATTGCTCGGGCTCGATGAAGGCGCATATCGAGCCGGTCGCCATGATGGTCGACATTCTCACGCGTGCGCTTGACCAGGCCGGCGTGGCCAGCGAGGTGCTGGGATTTACCACCGGCGCGTGGAATGGCGGCCGCGCCCGGCTCGACTGGCTGGCCCGCGGCCGGCCCGCGCATCCCGGGCGGCTGAATGAAGCCTGCCACATGGTGTTCAAGGACGCCGCCACAAGCTGGCGGCGTGCGCGCGCCAGCATCGCCGCGCTATTCAAGGCCGACCTGTTCCGCGAAGGCGTGGACGGCGAGGCAGTCGACTGGGCGTGCGCGCGGCTGCTTGCGCGCGCCGAGACCCGCCGCATCCTGGTCGTGGTATCCGACGGCAGCCCGATGGACAGCGCCACGGGGCAAGCCAACGATGCGTTCTACCTGGACAACCACCTGAAGGAAGTGGTGGCGCGCCACGAAACGCTGCGCGACGTTGAGGTGCTGGGGCTGGGCGTGGGGCTGGACCTCAGCCCGTACTACCGCCGCAGCCTGGCGCTGGACTTGTCGGTGCCGATGGATATACCGGTGTTTGGGGAGATGGTGCGGTGGATCGGGGCTCGGCGGTGAGGGGCCTGCCGACCGCCGCGCCGCCCCGCGCTTCCCCTTAGCCGAGCCAGCCCTTGATGGTTGCCGCCATGACGTTGGCCGAAATGCCGTAGCGATCGTGCAGCGTAGGCAGCGCGCCAGCATCGAGGAAAGCATCCGGCAGGCCAACCTGCCGGAACGGCGCGCTGACGCCCGCGCGCATCAACGCTGCCGCCACGCCTTCGCCAAGACCGCCGATCACCGTGTGGTTCTCGGCGACGACGACGAGCCGTCCGGAGCGCCTTGCCTCGCGCACGATGGTCTCGGTGTCCAGGGGCTTGATCGTCGGCACGTGCAGCACGGCGGTGCCGATGCGATCGGCCTCCAGCGCCTTGGCCACTTCGAGCGCGCGCATGGTCATGATGCCGGACGAGATCACGATTACCTCTGCGCCGTCGCGCAGCAGCTTTGCCTTGCCAAGCTCAAAGCGATAGTCATACTCATCCAGCACCACGGGCACGTTGCCGCGCAGCAGCCGTGCATAGACCGGGCCGCGATGGGCCGCGATGGCCGGCACCATCTGCTCGATGTCCAGCGCGTCGCATGGATCGATGACGGTCATGTTCGGCATCGCGCGCATCAACGCCAGGTCCTCGGCGGCCTGATGGCTCGGGCCGTAGCCTGTCGTCAGGCCGGGCAGCGCGCACACGATCTTCACATCCAGGTTGTCTTCGGCGATGGCCTGGTGCATGAAGTCATAGGCGCGGCGCGTGGCAAAGACCGCGTACGTGGTGACAAAGGGTTGCGCCCCCTCGTGCGCCAGGCCGGCGGCTGCGCCCATCAGCAACTGCTCGGCCATGCCCATCTGGTAGTAGCGCTCGGGGAACGCCTTGGCAAACAGATGCAGGTCGGTGTACTTGCCCAGGTCCGCCGTCATGCCGATCACGTCGGGCTTGTTGCGGGCCAGTTCCACCAGCGCCTGTCCGAACGGGGCAGGGCGCGTCGCCTGGCCTTCTCCGGCAATCGAGGCGATCATCGCCGACGTCTTCAGTCTCGGCTTGGTCAAGGTTGCGTGGCTCATGCTTGTCTCCCGGCTTCCAGTGCTTCCAGCGCGAGCTGCCACTCGTGGGCGTCGACGCGGATAAAGTGGTTCTTCTCGCGTTGTTCCAGGAAGGGAACGCCGCAACCCATGCGCGTATCGCAAACAATGATGCGGGGCTGCGCGCCCGGATGCGACCGCGCCGCATCGAACGCCGCCGCCACCGCCGCGATATCGTTGCCATCCACGCGCTGCGTGAACCAGCCGAACGCCTCCAGCTTTTCCACCAGCGGCTCGAACGCCATGATCTGCGTCGATGGCCCGTCGGCCTGCTGGTTGTTGACGTCGACAATCGCGATCAGGTTGTCCAGCTTCCAGTGGCTGGCCGACATGATCCCTTCCCAGATCGCACCTTCATCCAGTTCGCCATCGGAAAACAGCGTATAGACAAAGGCATCGGAGCCCTTGCGCTTGAGGCCCAGGCAGCGGCCAACGGCAATCGTCAGGCCTTGTCCCAGCGAGCCGCCGGACATCTCCATGCCAGGTGTGTAACTTGCCATGCCTGACATCGGCAGGCGGCTATCGTCGCTGCCATACGTCTCCAGCTCGTCCGCAGGCAGGATGCCTGCTTCGAACAACGCGGCATACAAGGCAATGGCGTAGTGCCCGTTGGACAGGAGGAAGCGATCTCGTCCCTCCCACTCGGGATCTTCCGGACGGTACTTCATGGCGCCGAAGTACGCGACGGCCAGGACGTCGGCAATGTCGAGTGCTTGCCCGATATAGCCCTGGCCCTGCACTTCGCCCATCAACAGGGCATTCCTGCGGATGCGATAGGCGCGCTCTGCCAATGGCACGGGCGCTGCGGATGCGGATGAATGCATGTTCGTCTCCTGCGTGTATCTGATGGTCAAGGGAATGGGAAATCTCAGCGGTTGACTGCCTTCGCCGGGACAAGGAAGACAAGTAATGCGCCGAGCACGATGGCAACCGAGATGAAGATCAGGCCGGCCGTCGATTTCCCGGTCAGATCGTTGAGCCAGCCGACGATGGCCGGGGAAAAAAACCCTGCGAGGTTGGCAACGCAGTTGACGGCGGCGATTCCGGCCGCTGCCGACATGCCACCCAGCAAAGCGGTGGGCAAAGCCCAGAACTGCGACGACGACGTCAGGATGCCCGCCGCCGCGATGCTCAGGCAGATGATCGAGGCGCCGACGCCACCAAGCAGAGGGAGCGTGGCAAAGCCCGCCGCCGCTACCAGCATCGGGATCGCCAGGTGCAGGCGCCGCTCGCGGTGGTGGTCCGCGCTCATGCCGACCAGCGGCAACGCAACGATTGCGCAAAGATACGGCAGGGCGGTGAGGATGCCCACCCACAAAGGATCGGCGACACCAGCCTTCCTGACGATGGTCGGCAACCAGAACGTCAGGCCATACTGTCCGAGCACGACGCAGAAGTAGATGGCCGCCATCAGCCAGAGCCGGCGATCGGCGATGAACGCGCGAATCGACACGTGCGAGACCTTCCGGGCGTTGTCGCCGGCGACGTTGCGCGCAAGCAGCGCTTTCTCCGCGTCGGTGAGCCACTTCGCGCTCTGGATGCCGTTGTCCAGGTAGAGCAGGATGGCGATGCCGAGAATGAGCGAGGGCAGCGCCTCCAGCATGAACAGCCACTTCCACCCGGCCAGGTCCAGCGCGCCGTGGAACGCGTGCATGATGTAGCCGGAAAGCGGCCCGCCCACGATGCCCGCCAACGGAATCGCCATGAAGAACATCGATAGCGCCTTGGCCCGTCGTTCCGATGGGAACCAGTAGGTCATGTAGAGGATGACACCCGGCGCAAATCCGGCCTCCGCCACGCCGAGCAGGAAACGCAGCACGTAAAAGGAGGTGGGGCTGCTCACAAACGCGAAGCTCGCCGAGATGATGGCCCACGTCAGCATGATGCGCGCGAGCCAGTTGCGCGCCCCCACCTTGTGCAGGATCATGTTGCTGGGCACTTCGAAGAGGAAATAGCCAAGAAAGAAGATGCCGGCGCCAAGGCCATAGATCGTTTCGCTGAAGCGCAGGTCATTGAGCATCTGCAGCTTGGCGAATCCCACGTTGACCCGGTCCAGGTAGGCGCCGAGATAGCACAGCATCAGGAACGGGATCAGGCGCCGCACCACTTTTGCGTAGGTCCTGGACTCAAAGCTGGCCGCATCCGCGTGCGCCATCACATCGCCCGCAACGGGCGAAGCGTATTTGGTTTTCATGTTGTCTCCTGCCATGCGCCCCGGGTTCGCCCGGGTGCGCGGATTGTTCCGCCAGCTGAAGAGAAGGCGGTCGTCGGGGACGATCAGTGAATCAGCATCCCGCCATTGACGTCGAGCGTGATGCCCGTCAGGTAAGCGGACAGGTCGCTGATCAGGAACAGGCAAGCATTGGCCACGTCGGCGGCGTCACCCAGGCGGCCCAGCGGAATTCCCTTGATGATGTCGGCCCGCATTTCCACGGTGAGCTTGTCGCCGGTGATGTCTGTCTGGATCAGGCCGGGCGTGATCGAGTTGACGCGGATGTTGTCGCCACCGAATTCGCGGGCCATGGCACGTGCAAGGCCAAGCACGCCCGCCTTGGCCGCGCTGTAGTGCGGCCCCCCGAAAATGCCGCCGCCACGTTGCGCGGAGACCGACGACATGCAAACGATGCTGCCGCGCTTTTGCTCTTTCATCTGCGGGAGGACGGCCTGCGACATGTAGAGCGTGCCGCGCAGGTTCACATCGACCACGGCGTCGAAATTGGCGGGCTGGATATCCAGCGTCCGTACCGGCTGCGTAATCCCCGCGTTATTGACCAGTCCATCGATCCGGCCGTATTTTTCCAGGGTGGCGCGCGCCGCCAGTTGGCAGGCCTCGCGGTCGGTCACATCGCAGGCGAGGCCGAGATGCCCTGCGCCCAGTTCCAGCGCTGCGCGCTGTGCGTCGGCCTGCTGCAGGTCCAGCACCACCACCTTGGCGCCCTGTGCGGCAAGGGCGCTTGCCGTTGCCCTGCCGATGCCGCGGGGGGAGGCGGCGCCGGTTACGATCACAACTTTGTTCTCGAGCATCATTTTCGTCTCCTGGTTGTTGAAATGATGATTCGAGTGTCGTGCCTCGGGCAGTGCCGATCAATGCAGTCCATCTCAGCTATTGCTGAGAAATTTTCAGTTGAGGGATTGGATTCCGGGAGACGAGGGTATTGTGCGTTGCACAATCACGGAGCCTGCCGACTGCCGGTGATGCGGCTGGGCTACTTCAATTCCCGGTCGATCCAGTCGAGAAAGCGCTGTACCCGGGGCAGATCCGCATTCTGCGATGGGCAGACGATGTGATGGCCCCCCACCTCAACGGCATACGTCTGGTCAAAGACCGGCACCAGCGTTCCCTTGCCGATATGGACCGACGCGAGCAGCATGCTTTCCAGCGCCACGCCGATGCCCAGTGCCGCGGTCTCCAGCGACATGTAAGAGCGGTCAAAGGAAAAGTCGAACGCCTGGTGCTCGCCGCCGGACACGCCAAACCTGGCAAACCATTGCTGCCATTGGACAAGCGGTGTCTCTGAGAAGACCAGGCGCTGGCCCAGCAGGTCAGCCGGCGTGCGTATGGGGTGTTTGGCAAGATACTCGGGGGAGGCCAGGGGCGCGATGAACTCGTTGCGCAATGTCTTGACCTGCAAGTCGCGCCAGTGCGCATAGCCGTAGCGGATATCGACGTCGTAGTAGCCGCTTGTGAAGGAGACATCCTCGTGGGAGCAGGCGATATTCAACTGGATGTCGCCGTTGTCGGCCTGGAAGGACTTCAATCGCGGCAGCAGCCACATCAAGCCGAAGCTTGGGCTCGAATGCACCCTGAGTATGTCGACTTGCGCCTGGCTCGATGCGCGCTCGGTGGCGCGGTTCAGTTCCGCAAGCGATCCCGTGACGTCGCGCAGGTATTGCTCTCCGACCGGCGTCAGCGTCAGCCCTCGCCCCTGCCGGAAGAATAGCGGCTGGCCGATGATGGTCTCGAGGTTGGCAATCTGATGGCTCACCGCCGACGCGGTCAGGCCCAGTTCCTCGGATGCCCGGCTAACGCTCTTCGTTCTCGCGACGCTCTCGAACGCGATGATCGACTTCAGCGGCGGAATGCGCATGTTCGGCTCTCGGGCAATGGCAGCAATACGAATGGGCGGGCGTGGCAGGCGGTGAAGTACCGAAGCGGGTGTGGTGTCATCTGCGCTGTCCCGACCGGCAAGCGGGTGCCGATGCTGGTATCGATGACGTAGTGTAAGCGGGGCCCAATTCCAGCGTCAATTTGGCAGCCGGCACCCGGAGGGGCGGTTCAGAGCCGGTGGCCATGCGAGGGCGATGCGAGGGCGATGCGAGGGCGATGCGCCAGGCAAAACGCAAAAACGGCTTAGAGATCAAAGTTCTCTAAGCCGTTGGTTTGCTACGCGTGTCAGGTGGTGCGGCTGGCAGGATTCGAACCCACGACCCCTTGGTTCGTAGCCAAGTACTCTATCCAACTGAGCTACAGCCGCACGCGAGGGCAGGACTATATCGCACCTGGCGAAAAATACAAGGGGGTACGCAGATAAAAGTGGGGGGCGGTCCCTGATTGGCGGGCTAAGTCACCAGATCAACCAGCCCCGGCAACATCAAATATCCCCCCATCACCACCAGCACCCCAAACGCAATCCGCCGCGTTGCCACCGCCGAGAGCGGTGGCGGAAAACGCCGGGCCGCCATCGTGGTCAATGCCACAACCGGCACGGCAAGCGCTGCCTGCATCCAGATCTCGGCGCTGAGTTGTCCCTGCCACGCACTGAACAAGGTGCGTGTCACGGAGGTCGCGGTGAACACAAGAATCAGTGCGCAGCGGATCTCCACCAGCGACAGCGGCTGGCGATAGAACTGGAAGATCAGCGGCGGCCCGGACACGCCAAACATGCCGCTGAGCAAGCCGCCAAGGATGCCGCTGACAAAGAAGCTGCGGTTGCCCGAGCGCCGTGGCAGCGGCGCAGGGCGCAGCGCGGCGCTAACGCCGCCGTACAGCACCACCGCGCCCAGCAGCCATTGCAGGATGCCGGCGGCGGCGCTGCTCAGGTAGTCGAGGATCAGTACGCCGACCACCACGGAGGGCAGGATGCCGAGCGTGGCCGCGCCCACCGCGCGCCAGTCGATGTGATGCAGCTTGCCGGGCAGCGCCACGGCGCTGTTGGCCAGCGTCACCAGGCTCACCAGCGTGGCAACGGTCGCCACCGGTGCGAGGTCCAGCCCGCTGGTCGCGCCCATCACGATCATGCCCAGGCCAAAGCCGGTCACCGTCTGGAAGTAGCTTGCCGCGCCCATCAGCGCGAGCAGCGGCAACAAGTGTTCCGCGCTCATGGCTGGCATGCGGCCATCGGGGCTTCCGGCCTGGCTTGCGCGGCGGCTTGCGCCTGCACCGCGGTGACGGCGATCACGTAAAACACGTCGTCGGCGCTGCAGCCGCGCGACAGATCGTTGGCTGGCTTTTGCAGCCCTTGCAGCAAGGGCCCGATCGCCTTGGCGCCGCCCACGCGCTCGGCCAGCTTGTAGCCGATATTGCCGGCCTCCAGGCTGGGAAAGACCAGCACATTGGCGCGGCCTTCCACCCTGGAGTGCTCGATCTTCTTCCTGGCGATCTCGGCAACGATGGCGGCATCGAGCTGCACGTCGCCATCGATGGCCAGCGCCGGGCGCTGCGCCTGCACCAGGCGCGTGGCTTGCACCACCTTATCGACCGCGGCATGCCGGGCGCTGCCGCTGGTGGAGAACGACAGCATGGCGACGCGCGGGGCATCCATCAGCAGGTTTTGCGCGCTGTCGGCCGCGGCCATGGCGATCTCGGCCAGCGCAAAGGCGTCGGGATCCACCACCAGTCCGCAATCGGAAAAAATCAGGCCGCCCTTCAATGCATGGAACGGCTCGCACAACATCATCAGGAAGAAGCTCGATACCAGCTTGAACGCCGGGTGAATGCCGATGACCTGGATGGCGGTGCGCACCACGTCGGCGGTGGTGTGCACCGCGCCGGCCACCGAGCCATCCGCATGGCCCATGCGCACCATCAGGTTGGCGAAGCACAGGGGCTTGAGCGCTTCGCGCCTGGCGTCGTCCAGCGTCATGCCTTTTTTCGCGCGCAGGGCGAACAGCTTCTGCGCGAGGGACGGCGTGAGCGCGGAGGTGGCGGGGTCGATCACGTCCATGCCGGCCAGGTCGATGTCCTCGCTGGCGGCCGCCTGGCGGATGCGCGCCGCGTCGCCCACCAGCACGATGCGCGCGATGCCCTCATGGACCGCGCGTTGCGCGGCGTGCAGGATGCGCGGGTCTTCGGCCTCGCACAGCACGATGCGCCTGGGTTCGGCGCGGGCGCGCTCGATGATGCGGTTGATCGCTTTCATGATGGGGTCGCTCAGAATGGAAAATGGCCGGAAGCAGCGGGCGCTGCCTCCGGCCACCGGCCAAGCGCCCGCTAACTCACTGGCTCAGACGTAGTCCTTGTACTTGTCGAGCATGCGCACGGGCTTGGCCAGCGCATCGCGGCGGAAGGGGTCGCCGAGCTCACGGGTGCACATGATCTCGATGATGGTGGTCTTGCCGTGGTGCATCTGCAGGTCGATGGCGCGCTTGAGCGCGGGGCCCACATCCTCCAGCTTGTCCACCACGATGCCCTCGGCGCCCATGGCGCGGGCGATCTCGGCGAAGCTCTGGTTGTCCAGCTCGCCGGCGACGAAGCGGCGGTTGTAGAAGTCCACCTGGTTCTTCTTCTCCGCGCCCCACTGGCGGTTGTGGAACACCACGGCGGTGACCGGGATGTTGTGGCGCACGGCGGTCATGGTCTCCATCAGGCTCATGCCCCAGGCGCCGTCGCCGGCGTAGGACACGGCCGGGCGGTGGGGGGCGGCGACCTTGGCGCCCATGATGGTGGGGAAGGCATAGCCGCAGTTGCCCCAGCTCATGGCGGCAAAGAAGCTGCGCGGCTTGTTGAAGCGCAGATAGCTGTTGGCCACCGAGTTGATGTTGCCGATGTCGGTGGAGACCATCACGTCTTCGGGCATGGCCTTCTCCAGCTCGCGCAGGACCTGGCGCGGATGCAGGTAGTGTCCGCCGGTGGGCGTGCGCTCGTGCTTCTGCTCCTCGATCATGTCCAGGCTGTAGGGGTCGCGCTCGTGGGTCCATTCGTCGAGTTCCTTCTCCCAGGCGGCCTTCTCGGCGGCGATCTGTGCGGCGCGCTCTTCGCGGGAGGCGTCGCAGGCCAGGGTGCGGCCGGCCAGGCGCTCGGTCAGTGCCACGGCAGCGGCCTTGGCATCGCCGCAGATGCCCACCGAGATCTTCTTGACCAGGCCGAGCATCTTGTGGTCGGCATCGATCTGGATGATCTTGGCGTGCTTGGGCCAGTAGTCCATGCCGTGCTGGGGCAGGGTGCCGAAGGGTCCGAGGCGCGAGCCGAGGGCGATGACGACATCGGCGCGGGCGAGCAGCTTCATGGCGGCCTTGGAGCCCTGGTAGCCCAGCGGGCCGCACCACAGGGGATGGCTGGCGGGGAAGGAGTCGTTGTGCAGGTAGCTGTTGACCACCGGGGCGCCCAGCCGCTCGGCCAGGGCCTGGCATTCGTCGATGGCATCGGCCATGACCACGCCGCCGCCGGAGATGATGACGGGGAACCTGGCCTTGGCGATCAGCTCGGCGGCTTCGTTCAGGCGCTGGTCGCCGCCGGGGCCGCGGTCCAGGCGCTGGGGCTGCGGGATCTCGGCCTTGATCTGGCCGTAGAAGTAGTCGCGGGGGATGTTGAGCTGGGTTGGTCCCATCTCGGCCATGGCGCGGTCGAAGCAGCGGCCGGTGTACTCGGCCATGCGTGCGGGGTGGGTGACGTGGCCCTGGTACTTGGTGAACTCCTGGAACATGGGCAGCTGCCTGGCTTCCTGGAATCCGCCCAGGCCAATGCCCATGGTGCCGGCCTCCGGGGTGACGATCACCACCGGGCTATGTGCCCAGTAAGCGGCGGCGATGGCGGTCACGCAGTTGCTGATGCCGGGGCCGTTCTGTCCGATGACGACGCCGTGGCGGCCCGAGACGCGGGCATAGCCGTCGGCCATGTGGCCGGCGCCTTGCTCGTGCACGACGGGGATCAGGCGGATGCCGGCGGGGGCGAAGATGTCCATGGCGTCCATGAAGGCCGAGCCCATGATGCCGAACATGTCGGTGACGCCATTGGCGGCCAGGGTCTCGACAAAGGCTTCCGACGGGGTCATCTCTTGCGGGCCGGTGGTGACGGCGCCAGCTTGGGTGCCTGCGGCGAGGGTTTCGGGAAGATGTTCGCTCATGGTGTGGTGTCTCCGGTCTTCGATCAAAACGGAACCAAATGTTCCGAAAAGTGTTCGTGGATCGAAATGTAGGATGAGACTAAGCGATGGTCAATAAGAAAATCCGATAAACGGAATGCCGTGTACCTAAAAACGGTAGTAAATACCCTTTAAAGTGACGCAAATTCAACCTGCGCGCCCACGTGGACCCACAGTTGGTCCCCGCTGGCTCTAACCCGGCGGCGGGCCGCTTTCTACCATACGGTTACACCTTGCCCAGCGCTGCTTGCCAAAGCGCCTGGTGCACGCCGCGACGACTCGCCAAAGCGCAGAGCGCCGCTAAGAAAGGAGAGGACGCAAAGACGTCCCAACCAGACGGAGACACTGGCATGCCTCATGCTTATCACCTCTTCCTCCTCGAGCAGGCACCGCCCTGGTGCCGGGCTTTCCCTGCCGGCGGACTCCGCCACAGCACATCACACCGTTCATCTTGAGGAGGTTCATCATGCGTTGGTTCAAGCAACTTGCAGCAAGCGTGGTACTGGCGGCCGTCGTCGCCCCGGGCGCCTACGCGCAGACCAAGGAAGTTGTCATCGCCTACCAGGATATGGTGGTGCCGTGGCGCTATGCGCAGGACATGAAGGAAGTCGAGAAGCAGACCGGCTACAAGGTCTCGTTCCGCCAGTTCGGCGGCGGCGGCGACGTGATCCGCGCCATGGCATCGGGCCAGATCGCCATCGGCGAAGCCGGTACCTCGCCGATTGCCTCGGCGTTGTCGCAGGGGCTGGATGTGGAGCTGTTCTGGATCCTTGACGACATCAACGCGGCCGAGGCCATGGTGGCGCGCAACGGCAGCAATATCAACAGCGTGGCAGATCTCAAAGGCAAGCGGGTGGGCGTGCCTTTTGTCTCTACCACGCACTACCACACGCTGGTGGCGCTGGAGCAGGCCAAGATCAATCCCAAGGACGTCAAGATCATGAACATGCGGCCGCCCGAAGTGGCCGCGGCCTGGGAGCGTGGCGACATCGATGCCACCTTTATCTGGGACCCGGTGCTGGCCAAGCTCAAGCAAACGGGCAAGGTGCTGGTGACCTCCGGCAAGATCGCCGCCGAGACCGGCAAGGCCACCTTCGACGGCATGATCGCCAACAAGAAGTTCGCGCGGGAGAACCCCGAGTTCATGGTCAAGTTCGTCAAGATCCTGGCCGCGGCGGATGACAAGTATCGCCAGGACAAGGCGGCGTGGACTCCGGAGTCGCCGATGGTGAAGGCGGTGGCCAAGGTCTCTGGCGCCAAGCCCGAGGCGGTGCCGGCCAGCATGGCGCTGTACGGTTTCCCCACGCTGGAGGAGCAGGCCTCGCCCCGCTGGCTGGGCGGCGGCGCGGCCAAGGCGCTGCAATCGGCGGCGCAATTCCTGAAGGAGCAGGGCACGATCCAGACCGTGTTGCCGGACTACGGCTCGGGTGTGAATGCGGAGTGGGTGAAGCGCGCCCTCGCCACCAGGACGCCGGCCTGATTTGCCAGCGCCGCGCGGCGGGCGACGCCGGCCGCGCGGCCTTGAATCCTCTTTTCAGGAAGTTTGCAGCTATGGCCAAACTCGAAATCGACAACCTGAGCGTGAACTACGGCGGCCGCGGTGGCGCCGATACGCTGGCCCTGTCGCAAGTCAATCTCACCATGGAGCGCGGTGATTTCGTGGTCGCGCTCGGTGCTTCCGGGTGCGGCAAGACCACCTTGCTATCGTGCATCGCCGGTTTCATGCAACCCTCGGAAGGCGAGATCCGCCTCGATGGCAAATCCGTGCACGGCCCGGGTGCCGAGCGCGGCGTCGTGTTCCAAAAGCATGCATTGATGCCCTGGCTCAATGTGCTGGACAACGTGGCGCTGGGCTTGCGGCTGCGCGGCGTGCCGCGCGCCGAGCGCCTGCGCATCGCGCAGGAAAAGCTGGCGCTGGTCGGCCTGGAGAAAGTGGCGGCCAAGCCGGTCTACCAGCTCTCGGGCGGCATGCAGCAGCGCGTGGGCATTGCCCGCACGCTTGCCAACGATCCGGCGGTGATGCTGATGGATGAGCCGCTCGGCGCGCTCGACGCGCTCACGCGCGAGACGATCCAGGCGCTGATCCTCAAGCTGTGGGCGGCGGAGCAGAAGATCGTGTTCTTCATCACCCACAGCGTGGAGGAAGCGCTGTTCCTGGCCACGCGGCTGATCGTGATGACGCCCTCGCCGGGCCGCATCGCGCATACCTATGAGCTGCCCTTCGCCCGACGCTTCATTGCCTGCGGCAACGCCCGCGAGGTCAAGGCCGATCCGGAGTTCATCCGGTACCGCGAAGAAATCGTCAACCTGATCCATGCCACGCCCTGAGGAGTCCGACATGTCTGCTTCTGCTCAAAGACTCGAGCCCGCGCCGGGCACCGCCGCCGTGGCCGCCAAGCCGCCCGCGCGCCGCATGAAGGCCGTCTCCGGCTACCGCTTGCCGGGCGAAGGCTCCAGCTCGCGCATCTCCACCATCACCGTGGTGTCGCTGCTGGCGCTATGGTGGATCGCCAGCCACCTGCGTTGGCTGCCGCCGCTGTTCCTGCCCACGCCGGAAGCCATCATCAACGCGTTTATCGATGCCTGGAACGGCAATGTGCAAGGCGGCCTGCCGCTGACCGAGCACTTTCGCGCCAGCATGGTGCGCGTGTTTGGCGCCTTTGCGCTGGCCACCGTTACGGCGGTGCCGATCGGCGTGATGATGGGGGTGTCGCGCATCGCGCGCGGCGTGTTTGATCCGCCGATCGAGTTCTATCGCCCGCTGCCGCCGCTGGCCTACCTGCCGCTGATCGTGATCTGGTTCGGCATCGACGAAACGTCCAAGATCCTGCTGATCTTCCTGGCTTGCTTCGCGCCGCTGGCGATGTCCGCGCAGGCCGGCGTGCGCTCGGTCACCATCGAGCAGATCAACGCGGCGTATTCGATGGGCGCCAACCGCTGGCAGGTGATCCGCCATGTGGTGATCCCCGCCGCGCTGCCGGACATCCTGACCGGCATGCGGATTGCCATCGGCTTTGGCTGGACCACGCTGGTCGCGGCGGAGATGGTGGCTGCCACCTCGGGCCTGGGGCAGATGGTGCTCAACGCGTCGAACTTCCTGCGCACGGATGTGGTGATCATGGGCATCGGGCTGATTGGCCTGATTGCTTATACCTTTGACCTGCTGATGCGCAAGACGGAGAAGTGGCTGGTGCCCTGGAAGGGGAGGATGTAAAGCTAAAGCCTGTGGCCGGCCGGGCGGCGGCATGCGCTGCCCGATTGCCAGGTCACGCCGCTAGCTGGAAAGGGCGCTCCGCAATACCAGCGACACCGGGGCGAACAGCGAATACCCCGCCGGCCAGCGGCTGCCCGGCTTGCACCGACGCATCGGCCGGGCGAATCGACGTGACGAACAAGGTCTTCATGTCGGCGCCGCCAAAGGCGCACATCGCCGGCTTTTTCACGGGAAGCGCGATGCTGCGGTCCAGGCGCCCCTCTGGCGTAAAACGGTGCACGACGCCGGCGTCATTCCCGCAGATCCAGTAGCAGCCATCGACGTCCACCGCAGCGCCGTCCGGGCGCCCCGGATATTGCCGCATGTCGATCCACAGGCGCCGCCGGTTGGCCACGCCGTCCGCGACATCGTAGTCGAACGCCCAGATCGCCTGCGCATCAGGATGCGAGTCCGACAGGTACATCGTCCGTCCGTCGGGCGACCATGCCATCCCGTTGGGAACGATCAGTCCCTCGATCTGCCGCTGCAGGCCACGCGCGTCGAAGCGATACACCGAGCCAATCGATTGCGCCGGATGCATGTCGAGGTGCATGGTGCCCGCCCAGAACCGGCCTTGGCGATCACACCGGCCGTCGTTGAATCGCATGGATGGGGCAGGGTGAGCGACGCTGGCGAGCCTGCGGCTGGCCAGGCTGCCATCGGGCTGTGGTTGCAGGTGGAACAGGCCGCTCTGCATGCCGGCGACAAAGCCACCGGCGCTTGCGGGGGCGATGCACCCTGCCATTTCGGGCAACTGCCAGGTACGGATTGCCGCGTTGGCGGCGCGCCATTCGAACAGCGTCCGGGCGGGGATGTCCGACCAGTACAGGCATTGCGTCTGCGTATCCCAGAACGGGCTTTCGCCGACCGCATTGCGGACATCGGCAATCAGGTCGATGGGTGAGTCAGTGATCATGGTCTATCGGCTTGGACATCATGGCCGGAGCGGCTTCTTGATTTTAGTATGCGCCTCAGGCTGCTCTTTGTCTTGCGTTGTCGTACAACTAATTATAAGGAGATCCGAGAGTCGGTGTGAGGGATTTTCGTTTTCATTGACTTTTACAGAGTGTTAACCCTGGGCGTCTGATTTCCTGCTTGTTTCTAATTTGCCTAAGTCATAGGATGACGTATGAGTTTAGCGCCGAAACAAATCACGCGAATCCGCCCCTTCCAGATAGGACTCACCGTATGAAAGCCAACATCCTGCAGCTGAACCCGATTCTCATCCCTGCCATCAACGACAAGCTGGATTCGCTCTACACCATGCACCGCTTGTTCGAGCAAACCGACAAGGATGCCTATCTGCGCGAGCACGGGCCCACGATCCGCGCGGTCATCACCGGCGGCCACACCGGCATTTCCAGGGCGATGATGGCGCAACTGCCCGCGCTTGCGGTGGTGGCGGTCAACGGTGTCGGCACCGATGCGGTCGACCTCGAATATGCCCGCGCGCGCGGCCTGCCGGTGACCGGGACGTTCGGGGCGCTGACCGAGGACGTCGCGGATCTCGCCGTGGGCCTGTTGATCGCCACATGTCGTGGCATGTGCCCGGGCGACCGGTTTATCCGTGCCGGCGACTGGGTCCGCCATCCGCAGCCAAGCGCTATCCCGCTGGCCCGCCGCGTCAGCGGCATGCGCGTGGGCATCGTCGGCATGGGCCGCGTGGGCCGGGCCATCGCAGCGCGCATGACGGCATTCGGTTGCCCCGTCGCCTACACCGACCTCAAGGCGATGGATGACGTCCCCCACACCTTCGTGCCCGACCTCGTGGCACTGGCCCGCCAGAGCGATGCGCTGATTCTTGCCGCCGCCGCCGACAAGGCGGAGGGCATCGTCAACGCCGAGGTGCTCGACGCGCTGGGCAAGGATGGCTACCTGATCAACATCGCGCGCGGCCGGCTGGTCAAGGAAGACGACCTGGTCGCGGCGTTGACATCCGGGCGCATCGCCGGCGCCGGGCTGGATGTCTTCGTCGATGAGCCGAACGTGCCGCAAGCCCTGTTCGCGCTGGATAACGTCACGCTGCAGGCCCACCGCGCCAGCGCCACGCACCAGACGCGGGCCGCCATGGGGGAGATGGTCCTGGCAAGCATTGCCCAAGCGCTGGCCGGGCAACGGCCCGAGTTCAGCCTCACGACCTGAGCGCTGGCGGCCCCGTTACTTCGCCCGGAAGTTGAGAATCAGAATGAGAGGAGACAAGATGCGGATCCAATATCTGGCGGCAATGGCCTTGACCGTGTGCGTGAGCGCGCTGGCGTCCGGCATGGCCGTTGCGCAGCCCTATCCGGCCAAGCCGGTCACCATCGTGATCGGTTCCAGCCCCGGCAGCACCACGGATGGCCTGGCCCGCGCAATGGGTGCCCAGATCACCAGGGAGACGGGCCAGCCGGTCATCGTCGACAGCCGCCCCGGCGCATTCGGCGGCATCGCGGCGCAGCTTGTCGCACGCTCGGCGCCCGACGGCTACACCCTGTTCATGACCACCAACACCACGCAGGCGGCTAATCCGCACCTGGTGAAGAACCTGCCGTACAACCCCATCAAGGACTTTGCGCCGATTGGCCAGGTGGTCCAGGGCTACATGGTGATGGTGGTGAACCCCAACGTGAAGGCCACGAACGTGCCCGAGTTCATCGCACTGGCCAAGAAGGAGCCGGGCAAGCTGACCTTCGGCTCCGGCTCATCGTCGGCGCGGGTCGCCACCGAGCAATTTCAGCACATGACCGGGACGAAACTCACATACGTTCCCTACAAGGCCAATCCGGCCGCCGTGATCGACCTGGTGGCCGGACAGACCGACGTGATGATCGTCGACCTGACCACCAGCCTGCCGCAGGTCAAGGCCGGCAAGCTGCGCGCGCTTGGCGTCAGCAGCCCGCAGCGCTCGCCGCTGCTGCCCAACGTGCCGACCATCGCGGAGCAAGGTGTGAAGGGCTATGAGTCTGGTTACTGGAACGGGCTGTACGCCCCGGCAGGCACGCCGGTACCGATCATCAACCGGCTAAACGCGCTGATGCGCAATGCCATGGCGACCGAATCCATCCGGCATTTCGTGACGGAGAACGGCATGGAGGTGAAGGTGTCGTCGCCGGAGGAGCTGGCTAAATTCCAGCTTGCCGAGCTCGCTCGCTGGGGCGCGATCATCAAGACGGCAGGCATCCAGCCCGAATAGCGGCGACGCGCAGGGGCTGGATGCAAAACGGGCGCTCAGAACGTAGCGGCCAGCTCCCTCGCTGTTTCCTGCAGGCGCGGCACGAACTCCAGCGAGCGCGACAACGGCGAGCGTGCCGTAGGCGCATGCACCGCCAGCGCCGCTACCACCTGCCCGCGCTCGTCGCGCACCGGCACGGCCACGCAGGAGATCCCCGCCACGAACTCCTCGTTGTCCACGCCAAGCTGCTTGTGCGCGCTGCGGTCCAGCTCGGCTTCGAGCAATTCCACATTGGTGACCGTGTTGGGCGTAAAGCGCTCCAGCGGCAGCTGCCGCACCAGCGCGGCGCGCTGCTCGCGCGGCAGCAGCGATAGCAGCAGCTTGCCACTGGCCGAGCAGTGCAGCGGCACGCGCGAGCCCGGCTTCAGGTCCAGCCGCAGCGGCCACGGTGCTTCCATGCGGTCCAGGTACAGCACCGAGGTTTCGTGCAGCATGGTCAGGTTGACTGTCTCGCCGATGTCCGCCACCAGCCGCGCCAGGATGGCATGGCGCAACTGCCGCGTACCCGAATGCGTGACGATGGCCACGCCAAGGCGCGACAGGCGCGGCCCCACGGCATAGGCGTTGCGCGCGCCCGGCTCGCGGATCACCAGCCCGCCGGCCTCCAGCGCGCCAAGCATGCGGTGCAGCGAAGCCTTGGGCGCGTCGAAACCCTGCATGATTTCCGCCAGCGACAAGGGGCGGTCGGCCGCAACCAGGAATTCCAGCAGGGCGAAGGCGCGCAGCGTGGGGGTGTCGCGGTCCGCCGCTGCCGCGTCGGCAGCCATGCTCGGGGCCGGCGCCGCGGCGGCCGGTTCTTCCAGGCGCAGGGACGCCTTCGCGCGCGCGGGTTTTGCGGGCTTGTTCTTGGGGGCCTCGGAAGGCGCTTTCTTGGGTGCCGCTACTGTTGCCGATTTCAATTCGGACTCCGTTCCGGAAAACGAGACAATTTGATTGTACTTCCGGAGCGGTATTCGTCACTAGCGGCGTATCAGGGCCTAATCTGGTTTTGCCCCGGTGGCCTGCACTTAACTGCAACTGCTTAAAGTCAAAGGCAACTGCAGTTTCACCACCCCTGCGGGGCGGCGACCTACTTTCTTGTCTTGCCAAGAAAGTAGGCAAAGAAGGCGCCCCATACGGCATAGGTGAACCTTGACGGCTCGCTTCGCATCGCGCTTGGGTGATTCCCGCCTCTCGGGCGGGAATCACGGCTACACCGAATCGGTGCGCTGATGATGTCGTTTCTGTTGCCGCTGGTTGGCTCCCCTCTCCCACTTGTGGGAGAGGGTGGGCGTTCGCCGGGGCGATGGGGCCGCAAATGCCTCAGGCCGCCCTGGCTAGCGGCGCTTTCATCTCGATGCCCATTTCCGCTAGCGTCTCGCCGATTGCGCTCACCACATTGCGCATCTCATTGGCGTCGATTGCGCCAATGCAGCCCACGCGGAAGGTTTCCACCTGCGTCAGCTTGCCGGGATAGAGGATGTAGCCACGCTCGCGCACCTTGGCGTAGAAGGTCTTGAAGTCGTAGCGGGCGTCGTCCGGTGCGTGGAAGGTGACGATGATGGGGGCCTGCACTTCTGGCGGGAGGAAAGGGCGGAAACCCAGTTCGGCCATGCCGCCCACCAGCGTCCGGTAGTTGGCGCGATAGCGTGCGCCGCGCACCGGCTGTCCGCCTTCTTCCAGGAACTGGTCGAGCGCGGCGCGGAAGGCGGCTACCACGTGCGTGGGCGGGGTGAAGCGCCACTGGGTGGTCTTCTGCATGTAGGTGTACTGGTCGTACAGGTCCAGTGCCAGTGAATGGCTGTTGCCCTGGCTGGCTTCCAGCACGCTCTTCTTTACCAGCACGAAGCCCATGCCCGGCACGCCTTCGATGCACTTGCCGGTAGCGGCCACCAGCGCGTCGAACGGCATGGTGCGCGCATCGATCTCCAGCGCACCGAAGGAGCTCATGGCATCGACGATCAGGCCCTTGCCAAGGCGCGCGCACAGTGCGGCGATCTCGGGCAGGGGGTTGAGCACGCCGGCGCCGGTTTCGCAGTGCACCTGCGCCACGTGGGTGATGGACGGATCGCGCAGCAGCGCGGCTTCGATCAGCGCCGCGGTGGCGGGCTGGTCTTCGGCGATCGGCAGTTCCACGCTGGCTCGTCCCAGCACCTTGCAGATCTTGAGGATGCGCTGGCAATAGGCACCGTTCTGCGGCACCAGCACCTTGCCGTCGCGCGGCACCACGTTGGCGATGGCGGCTTCCACCGAGAAGGTGCCGCTGCCCTGCATGGGCACGCAGACATGCGTATCCTGCCCGCGCACGATGGCGATCAGGTCGTCGCACAGGCTGCGCGTGATGGCGTTGAAGCTGGTGTCCCACGATCCCCAGTCGCGCAGCATGGCTTGCTTGGTGGCGAGCGAGGTGGTGAGGGGGCCGGGGGTCAGCAGGATGGGGTCGTTGCCGCGGATCATGGAGTGCTCTTGGATTGGGATCAGGAGTGTGGTTGACGATTTCCACGGATGCCAGCTTGGGGTGGACTCGTTGTGGCATTCTAAGTGGTATTGTGTGTCAATTTGGTGAATTTGTTGCGGTGATCTGTGGCGTGCCACACCACCGCCGCACCGCCTCATATTTAGTATAAGTACTTGTTTTATAACGTTTATAAGGCGTGATGCTGGTTTTTTTCGAGATGTTCGCGTCATTCCTCGCTCATCACCGCCGCCTTGTTTGTTGACAATATACAAACAGCTTGCTTTAATGACAACCAGGATTTTCGACGTACCCGAATCAGGAGTCTTCATGTCACGGCCAGCCGCTCAGTCGAGCGATATCGCGATCCTGCAGAGCCAGTCGCTGACCACCCTGGTGCAGCGCGAGCTTGAAATGCGCATCGTGTCCGGCGGCCTGCTGCCAGGCGCCAGGCTCAATGAAATCGAACTCGCGGGCGAGTTCAATGTGTCGCGCGGCCCGCTGCGCGAAGCCTTCCGGGCGCTGGAGCAGGCCGGCCTGCTGCGCACCGAGAAGAACCGCGGCGTGTTCGTGCGCGCCATCTCCCTGGAAGAAGCCGACGAGATCTATGCGCTGCGCGCGGTGCTGGATGAGTACGTAGGCCGGCTGCTCGCCGCCAACATCACGGCGCAGGGCGTGCGCGAGCTGCGCGCGCTGATCGAGGCCATGGGCGCGGCCAGCACCGCGCGCGACCTCGACGAATACGCCCGTCTTAACCTCACCCTGCATGACCACATGGTGGAACTCGCCGGCAACCGCAAGCTGGTGGAAACCTACCGGCGCCTGGTCAAGGAACTCACCTTGTTCCGGCGCGAGGCGCTTTCCGCCGACAGCAACGCCATCCCCACCTCTACCCGCGAGCACCGCGAAATCGTGTCGGCCATCGCCGCGCGCGATGTCGAGCTGGCGGGCAGGCTGATGCGCGAGCACGTGGAGCGCGGCCGCGCCCGCATGCATGCCGCCGTGGCGCCAGTGGATGGCGGCGCCGCGGCCGATCAGCCCTGAAGCCTTTTCTTTCCCGCACAGGAACCCCGACATGTCGAACCCGAATCTTTCCAGCGTCGCCGCCCCGAGTATCACGGTCAATCAGCGCACCTACCAATGGATGAAACAGCCCGTGGTGGTGGTCTGCGTGGACGGATGTGAATTCGATTACCTGGAAGCCGCCGCCGCCAGCGGCCGCGCGCCGTACCTGAAACGCCTGCTGGCCGAGGGCGCGAGCTTTCGCGGGGCGTGCGTGGTGCCCACCTTCACCAACCCGAACAACCTGTCCATCGTGTGCGGCGCGCCGCCGGCGGTGCACGGCATCTGCGGCAACTACTTCTTCGATCGCAGCGCCAACGGTGGCCGCGGCGAGGAAGTGATGATGAACGACCCCAAGTACCTGCGCGCCGGCACCATCCTGGCCGCCTTTGCCGATGCCGGCGCAAGCGTGGCGGTGGTGACCGCCAAGGACAAGCTGCGCCGGCTGCTCGGCCATGGCATGCGCGGCATCTGCTTCTCCTCGGAAAAGGCCGACCAGGCCACGCTGGAGGACAACGGCATCGACAACGTGCTGGACCTTGTCGGCATGCCGGTGCCGAGCGTGTACAGCGCCGAGCTGTCCGAGTTTGTCTTTGCCGCCGGCGTGCGGCTGATGGAAACCCGCCGGCCGGACCTGATGTACCTGTCCACCACGGACTACATCCAGCACAAGTTCGCCCCCGGCTCGGACGGCGCCAATGCGTTCTACGCCATGATGGACAAGTACCTGGCGCAGCTCGACGCGCTCGGCTGCGTGGTGGCGCTGACCGCCGACCACGGCATGAACGCCAAGCACGACGACACCACCAAGGCCCCCAACGTGATCTACCTGCAGGACCAGTTCGACAGCTGGCTCGGCCGTGGCGTGGAAGCCGGCGGCGCGCGCGTGATCCTGCCGATCACCGATCCGTATGTGGTGCACCACGGCGCGCTTGGCTCCTATGCCACCGTCTACCTGCCGGAGGATGTCGACCGCGCAGCGCTCAAGGGCAAGCTGGCGGCCCTGCCGGGCATCGAAAGCGTGCTCGACAACGCCGAAGCCTGCGCGCGCTTCGAGCTGCCGCCGGACCGCGTGGGCGACCTGGTGATCGTCAGCGACAAGCACGTGGTGCTGGGCACCAGCCAGAGCCGCCACGACCTGTCCGGGCTGGACGCACCGCTGCGCTCCCACGGCGGCGTGTCGGAGCAGACCGTGCCGCTGGTGTTCAACCGCGCCACGGCGGGTATTCCCGGCAAGGCGCAGCTGCGCAACTTCGACATCTTCGACGTCGCGCTCAATCACCTGCACTGAGCGCCCCCCGATTCGTATCCGTCCCGAACTCTTGACGCGAGAACCGACATGAACGCCCCCAAGTTTTCCACCGGCCAGGTCAGCCCGCACTTCCGCGCCGAAGCGCTGCGCATCGATGGCAAGAAGGTCATGCGCGAGCGCGTGATCGAAGTGTGCAACCCGTACGACGGCTCGCTGGTCGGGACCGTGCCGATGGCCAGCGTGGAAGACGTGCGCCAAGCGTTTGCCGTGGCGCGCGCCTACCGCTCCACGCTGACCCGCTTCGAGCGTGCCGCCATCCTCAACCGCGCCGCCGCGCTGCTGCGCGAGCGCGTGGAGGAGGCGTCCGACCTGATCACGCTGGAGTCCGGGCTATGCAAGAAGGACTCGCTGTACGAGATCGGCCGCGTGGCCGATGTGCTTGGCTTTGCCGCCAACGAAACCCTGCGCGATGACGGCCAGCTGTTCTCGTGCGACCTGACCCCGCACGGCAAGAAGCGCCGCGTGATGACCCAGCGCTCGCCGTTCCTCGGCGTGATTTGCGCGATCACGCCGTTCAACCATCCGATGAACCAGGTCGCGCACAAGGTGGCGCCGTCCATCGCCACCAACAACCGCATGGTGCTCAAGCCTTCGGAAAAGGTGCCGCTGTCCGCCTACTACCTGGCCGATATCCTCTATGAAGCCGGCTTGCCGCCGCAGATGCTGCAGGTGGTCACGGGCGACCCGCGCGAGATCGCCGACGAACTGATCACCCACCCCTCGGTGGATCTGGTCACCTTCACCGGCGGCGTCGGCATCGGCAAGTACATTGCCAACAAGGCCGGCTACAAGCGCGTGGTGCTGGAGTTGGGCGGCAACGATCCGCTGATCGTGATGGACGATGCCGACCTGGAACGCGCCACCGACCTGGCGGTGCAGGGCTCGTACAAGAACTCCGGGCAACGCTGCACGGCGGTCAAGCGCATGCTGGTGCACCAGGCCGTGGCGGAGCGGTTTACCGAGCTGGTGGTGGAAAAGACCCGGGCATGGAAATACGGCGACCCCATGGACCGCACCGTGGACATGGGCACCGTGATCGACGCCGAAGCCGCCGCGCTGTTCGAGTCCCGCGTGAAAGAAGCCGTTGCGCAGGGCGCCCGCCTGGTGCTGGGCAACCACCGCGACGGCGCGCGCTACTCGCCCACCGTGATCGACCGCGTGGATCCCGCGATGACGGTGGTGCGGGAGGAAACCTTCGGCCCGGTTTCGCCCATCATCACCTTCCGCGATATCGATGACGCCATCCGGATTTCCAACGGCACCGCGTTTGGATTGTCCTCGGGTGTATGCACTAATCGGATGGACGACTTTGCGCGCTTTGCCGATGAGTTGCAGGTGGGAACGGTCAACCTGTGGGAAGTGCCGGGCTATCGTATCGAGCTGACGCCGTTTGGCGGGATCAAGGATTCGGGGCTTGGGTATAAGGAAGGGGTGCAGGAGGCGATCAAGAGTTTTACTAATCTGAAGTCGATTACGATGCCATGGGGGTAGGGGGTAGGGGGTAGGGGGTAGGGGGTAAGGGGGCGATGTTGGTTTTTGGACCCAAAGGCCATACGACATCGCCCTGCGGGGGCTGCCGGTCACTCTTCTTTGCGTCGGCAAAGAAGACTAACGAGAAGAAAGCCGACCCTGCCGGGAGCAGAGCAATAAGGCTGGCCGGCCTCCGTGGTTTCGTCGTACGGCCCGGAGTGTTGGCTGGCCTTTGCCATACCGGCTTGGAGGTCATCTCTACGGCATGACCCATGGGTTACGTGGTGGAGCCCCTGATCGCGTTGCGCGGTGAGCGTTCGGGCATCTGCCGTTCGCGGTGCGCAGCACCACGATCCTGCCTGCCTCGGTGGTTTCGTGGTTTTGTCTCTGGCGGCGGGCGCCCGGGTATTTGATGCCCTGCCGTACCGGCGCGAGCGGTACCTTGCTTCATCCCCCTCTGGTTTCGTGGTGGGCACCGTGGCCCGTGCGCGAGGGCCGTGCTCAGACCCACGGCGCTTGCCCTCCGAGACAAAACCACGAAACCAGCCACACCCGAAACGGCGCAGCACTCTGCGCCGCGAACGGCAGATGCGGGAACGGGCGCCGCGCCTGAGGTCAGGGGCCTCACGACGAAACCCATGGGTCATGCCATTGCAATGATCTGTGAGCCGGTAACAGCAGATACCCGCAGAACCGCTGGCCATACGACGAAACCAGCGCCCTGCGCACCCGCGATTGCTCTGCCCCCGGCAGGGTCGGCTTTCTTCTCGTTAGTCTTCTTTGCCGACGCAAAGAAGAGTGACCGGCAGCCCCCGCAGGGGGATGTCGTATGGCCTTTGGGTGCAACAACCATCGCCGCACAAAAAACAGCGATCACCCCAGCATAGGCGATGTAGCATGGCGCCGGCCGATCGCGCCGGCCCCCGTATGACGGGGTTAGAATCCCACTTTGTTTTTCCTACGCAGCGGAGTCCACGTGCTGGCTGAACAGCGGCAAAAATTCATCCTCGACCAGCTCGCCGCCAGCGGCGCGCTGGCCATCAGCGAGCTGGTCACCGAGCTGGATGTCTCGCGCGAGACCATCCGCCGCGACCTCAATGCGCTGGCGGCGCGCGGCCTGCTGATCCTCACCCACGGCGGCGCGCTCACGCCCGAGCGGGCCGAGCCGGATGCCCAGACCCGCGCCGCGGTCAATGCGGAGGGCAAGCGCGCCATCGGCATGCGCGCGGCGGAGCTGGTGCCCGATGGCGCCTCGCTGATCATCGACTACGGCACCACCACCCACACCGTGGCGCAGGCGCTGCATGGCCATCACAACCTGCTGGTCTATACCAATGACTTCGCCATCGCCCTGCTGCTGGGGCGGCGCAACGGCAATCGGGTGGTGATGCTCGGTGGCGAGCTGCAGGACAACGAGGACGCCACCCACGGCTGGGACACCATCGAGCAACTGTCGCGCTACCACGCGGACTTTGCCTTTATCGGCACCGGCGGCATTACCGCCGACGGCCAGATGAGCGATTTCTCGCGTGCCGCCGCCGAGCTGCGCAGCCGCATGCTGCAAGCGGCGAGCGTGGCGTGCGTGGTGGCGGACCACACCAAGTTTGGCCGTAATGCCGGCGTGCTGGTGAAGCATTTCGAGAAGGCGGCTTACTTGATTTCCGATATGGCGCCTGAGCCCGAGCTGGCCGCTGCGCTCAAGGCGCGCGGGCCGGTGTTGCGCATCGCCTGAGGGCGGCAAGTGCGGCAAGTGCGGGTTCAGGCGAGGCTGGCCGCAAGGGCCACGGCCGTCGCCTCCAACGCGTCCGGCGCGATGGGCGCATGGGGAAAGCACCGGCGGCGGCGTTGCCCCGCGATGTCATAGTCAATGCCATAGCCATCCACGCCAAGCACGCGCACGCCGCCAGGCGCGGCGAGCGACGCCGCTTGCACGATCCCGGCCTCGACGCCTGGCGGCACCTGCGGCAAGGCGTCCCATGCCGATTGCCCGATCCAGCCCATCCGGCCGACGCCGGCGATAAACCGTATGGCGCTCGGGTGGATGCGGAAGAACTGGAAATCCAGCGCCAGCAATGGCTCGGCAGCCGGCGCATAGCGCAGGTAACGCGCCAGCTCGTCGGCATTTGGCTCGATGCGGGCCGCATCGCCCACCAGCGTCAGGCGCGGGGCGTTCTGCACGTCCGCGGCGCCAGGCTCTAGCACCGACAGGCTCACTCTCGCATCGGCAAGCAGGTTGCGCGTGTGCTCGGCCAATGCGCTGACGCAGATCACGGGCGCACTGGCCGCGTCGGTCACGAACGGCACCACGGTGGCGTAGGGGTAGCCGGGCAGGGCGCAAGCGTGCGTGGCCAGGGTGCCGTAGGCCGCTTCGTGGAGCAGGCTGACAACTTGATCGATCGGGACTTCCACGTTCTTTGCCCCCTTGTCTGTGCACGATCCGAGGATTGTACGGCGTGCTCAGGCCCGCTTTCGAGACCGCCGCTTCTGCCCGGTGGTCGCTGATCGCACAAAAATACAGGCAGGCAGCCTTTATATGTCTGCTGGTCAAAGGTGTTGTGCCTGCCTTGCCGCCCACGTCAAATGCTAAGCTTCGCCCTTGGCGATACATTCAATCCCAATCTTGAATGTATTGACATGACCCGGTGGCCGTTGCCACATCGTCGCCGGGCTCGCCGCAGTTGCGCCGCCCCGGACCATCCGGGCAGCGCCGTGGCATCCCTCGGCACGCCTGCCGGACAGGTATCCGCGGCGGCCGTCTTCTGCCAAGCACCAGCACATCGAAACAAAGAGACACTTGTGACATCTGCCTCCCTTGAAACATTCCTGGCCGGCGTTGCCCGGCGCGACCCTGACCAGCCCGAATTCCTCCAGGCCGTGAAGGAAGTCATGATGACGCTCTGGCCCTTCGTCGAGCAGCATCCGCGCTACGGCGAACAGGCCTTGCTGGAGCGGCTGGTGGAACCCGAGCGCGTGATCCAGTTCCGCGTGGCATGGACCGACGACCGCGGCCAGGTGCAGGTCAACCGGGGCTTCCGCGTGCAGCACAGCTCCGCCATCGGTCCCTACAAGGGCGGCATGCGCCTGCATCCCACGGTCAATCTCTCGGTATTGAAGTTCCTGGGCTTCGAGCAGACGCTGAAGAATGCGCTGACCACGCTGCCCATGGGCGGCGGCAAGGGCGGCTCGGACTTCGATCCCAAGGGCAAGTCCGACGGCGAGGTGATGCGCTTTTGCCAGGCGCTGATGACCGAGCTCTACCGCCACCTTGGCCCGGACACCGACGTGCCCGCCGGTGATATCGGCGTGGGCGCGCGGGAAGTCGGTTTCATGGCCGGCATGATGAAAAAACTGTCCAACAGTTCCGCCAGCGTCTTCACCGGCAAGGGCATGGCCTTCGGGGGCAGCCTGATGCGGCCCGAAGCCACCGGCTACGGCACGGTGTATTTCGCGCAGGAGATGCTGCACCGCCGCGGGCGCGATTTCAGCGGCCTGCGCGTGCTGCTGTCCGGCTCGGGCAACGTGGCCCAGTATGCCGCCGAGAAAGCGATCGAGCTGGGCGCCAAGGTGCTTACGGTCTCCGACTCCGGCGGCGTGCTGCACTACCCCAAGGGCATGAACAGCGAACAATTGACGGCCTTGATGGCTTTCAAGAACGAGGCGCGCGGCCGCCTGGCCGACTTCGCCGCCGAGCAGGACCTGCACTTCGAAGCCGGCCGCACGCCCTGGCACGTGCCGGCGGACGTGGCGCTGCCCTGCGCCACGCAAAACGAGCTGGACGGCAATGACGCCGAACGCTTGCTGGCCAACGGCGTGTTCTGCGTGGCCGAAGGCGCCAACATGCCCTCCACGCTGGACGCCGTGGACCGCTTCCTGGCCGCGCGCATCCTCTATGCGCCGGGCAAGGCCAGCAATGCCGGCGGCGTCGCCACCTCGGGGCTGGAAATGTCGCAGAACGCCATGCGCATGTCCTGGCACCACGCCGAGGTCGACGAGAAGCTGCACGCGATCATGAAGGACATCCACGGCAACTGCATCCACTACGGCCAGAAAGCCGACGGGTTCATCAACTACGTGGAGGGTGCGAACGTGGCCGGGTTTGTGAAGGTTGCGGACGCGATGCTGGCGCAGGGCGTGGTTTGATAGCGGGCGCATAGCGGGCCCAGGCACGTGGGCCGGCACCTTGGTTTTCCGAGCAGGCCGCCGGCGGCGTAGCAGCATAGCGGGAGGGCGGTGACGCCATCCCGCTATTTTTTTAGGCATCTGTCGGCCACGGCGCTGTCGGGCGTTGTTTGCCACCGACACTCCGGCGATTGCGTGGGAATACCGGATAGCAGATATGGATATTACGTCGGATCCCCTCTTTAGAGGGGTATAAATCCGCCGACCCGCGCGGGTGCCCGATTTGCGGGAAAGCGGCTTGCCGCGCGCCAATATTCTGTAATACAAGTCTGCTGAAAATCCCCGCGGCGCCTGCCAATCTTGCCCGTCTGTCATATGTACGAGCGCCATGTCCATCGCATAGACTACCGGCTCAAAACATAAAAACAGCGGTGAATCGGGTGCCTTCCAACCAGTTCCACTTCATCTCGGGCTTACCCCGGTCAGGGTCAACCTTACTGTCCGCGCTACTGCTGCAGAATCCCCGGTTCCACGCCGGGATGACGAGTCCGGTGGGGACGCTGTTCAATGCCGTGCTGGCGCAATGCAGCGCCGGCAGCGAATTCGGGCCCGTGCTCGCCCAGGACCAGCGCCGCCGGCTGCTGCGTGGCCTGTTCGATAGCTATTACGCGGACAAGGCCGGCAAAGGCGTGGTGTTCGACACCAATCGCAACTGGTGCGCACGCATGCCCGCGCTGCAGGATCTGTTTCCCAATGCCAAGGTGATTGCCTGCGTGCGCAATGTCGCCTGGGTCATGGACAGTCTTGAGCGCTTGTATCGTGCCAATCCGTATGAAAACACCAAGCTGTTTTCCGATGACGCCGAACGCAGCACCGTCTATAGCCGGGTCGATACCCTGGCGCAGCGCAATCGCCTGGTTGGCTTTGCGTGGGCCGCGCTCAAGGAAGCCTACTACGGCGAGAACGCTGGTTCCCTGCTGCTGGTCGACTACGATTTGCTCAGCCAGGCGCCCGACAAGGTAATGCGCCTGGTTTATGACTTTATCGGCGAGCCGTGGTTTGCGCACGATTTCAATAACGTGCAATACGACGCGCCAGAGTTCGATCAGTCCTTGGGCGTGTCCGGCCTGCACCAGGTGAAATCCAAGGTGGCAAAGCAAGCTCGGCGCAGCATCCTGCCGCCGGACCTGTTCGAGAAGTACGCCGCGCTGTCGTTCTGGGAGGACGGCAGCAAAAGCGCGGCCAATGTCATCCGCGCAAAGCGCGATTAGCGCAACTAGCGCTCGATTGGCGCGTTTAGTTCGACGAACAAGGGCTGGCACTCGCTGGCCGATTTCAGAAAACCGACCAGAAAATTGCAGCCCGCCGCGCGCCTCCTGAGCCGTGCCCGGCGCGGATGCGCGAGGAGAGCGAGATGTGGTGGACCCGGAAGCAGAAGGTAGAGGGCGCGGTTGCAATCCCCGCCCGGCCCGCAAAGCGGTCCAGCCCGCTCTCCTCGTCGCTGATCATGGCGCTGGAGCCCCGCATCATGTTCGACGGCGCCGCGGTCGCCACGGCGGCCGCGGCGGCCCACCCGGCCGCGGATAGCCATGCCGCGCCGGCGGACAGCCACGCAGCGGATAGCCACCCCACGGATAGCCATGTGGCACCGGCCGCAGCGCCTGCTACAGCCCAGCCTGCGGACGCCGCCGGCCATGCTCCCGCGCCGGACGGCGCCGGTGCTCCGTCCTCACCGGCTCCGGCGCCGTCCGGGCACAACGTGCTGTTCGTGGATAGCCGGGTGGAGGACAGCGCGAGCCTGCTGGCCGGTGTCGCGCCCGGCACGGAAATCGTCTACCTGAACCGCAACGCGGACGGCCTTGCCCAGATGGCCGATTACCTGTCGGCCCACCCTGGCGCCAAGTCCGTCCAGATCATCGCCCACGGCGAGGCTGGCGACCTGTGGCTTGGCAATACCTACCTGTCCAGCGACAACGTTGGCAACTACGCCAGCAGCCTGGCCAGGATCGGCAGCGGCATCCAGAGCGGTGGCGACATCCTGATCTATGCCTGCAGTACCGCGCAAGGCGCGGCCGGCCTGTCGTTCGTCGACTCGCTGGCGGCGCTGACGGGCCGCGATATTGCCGCCTCGGACAACCGCACCGGCGCGGGCAGCGACTGGAACCTGGAAATCACCACCGGCCAGATCGAAGCCACTTCGGTGCTGTCGGCCAGCGCGGAATCCGCCTATGCGCACGACCTGGCGCTGATCACCGTGACGAGCACCGCCGATGCCGGTGCCGGTACTTTGCGCAGCGCGATCGCCTCGGCGCAGGCGGGTGACACCATCACCTTCAGCACCAGCATGACGATCAACCTGTCGACCCTCACGTCGGGCAATTCGCTGCTGGTGATCAGCAAGAACCTCACCATCGACGGCGACATCAATCACGACGGTGTCGCCGACGTCACGCTCGATGGGCACTACAACGGCCGTGTGCTGGAAATCACCTCTGGTTCGACCGTCGGGCTGGAGGGGCTGGTGATCGAGCATGGCCTGGTTTCGGGGACGGGCGGGGCCGGCGGGGTGGGTGCAACCGCCGCCGCGCAAGGTGGCGGCATCTACAACGCCGGCACGCTGACTTTGTCGGACGTTACCGTCACGGCCAATGCGGCTGCCGGTGGTGGTGGTGGTGGTGGTGTGCAAGGCCTCAATGTTGGCGGCGGCGGCGGCGGCGGCGGCGGCATTGGTGGCGTGGGCGGTGGAACCGGCGGAAACGCCGGCGGGGGCTATTAGCGGTACCTATAGCGGCGCGGCAGGCCATGGCGGCGTTGGCGGTCTCGGGGCGGTTATGACGGGATCCATATGGGCGGTGGCGGCGGTTCTACCGTGGGCGGCGCAGGGGGCACCAGTAACGCCGGCTATACGTCTGGCGGCAACGGGGGGACTGCCACCAACGGCTCCATCTCGATCGGCGGCGGCGGTGGCGGCAGCGGCTGGGATGCCACCGGGGGCGCGGGCGGCAGCGCGGCGGGTGGCATCTTCAACGCGACTGGCGCAACCCTCAATGTGGTTGGCAATTCGATCATCAGCAACAACCTGGGCGCGGGTGGTGGCGGTGGCGGCGGGGCTGGCGCGGGAAGCGGGAGCAACGCGAACGGCGGTGCTGGTGGCCTGGGTGTGGGCGCCATATGGAACCAGGGCACCGTGCACATCACGGCTTCGGCCTATGCGGCGATGAGCGGCAACGCAGGCGCAAGCGGGGCGGGTGGCCTTGAAGACAGCGGAGGGTCTACCGGTATCAGTCCCGCATCCTCTAACAAGATCTACAACGACACCGGCGGTATCCTCGACAAGACCTACACTCCGAACGCCGCCCCCGTTGCCACCACGAGCGGCGGCACGACTGCATTCACCGAGGGCAACAACGTTGCCAGCACGCCGGTGGTGGTCGATAGCAGCGTCACGTTCAGCGATGCGGACAACACCACGTTCGCCAGCGGCAAGGTGGCGATTACCGGCAATTTCCACAGCGGCGAAGACGTGCTGGCCTTCACCAACGACGGCACCACCATGGGCAATATCTCGGCGAGCTACAACAGCGCGACCGGCATACTGACCCTGACCTCGTCCGGTGCGACCGCCACGACGGCGCAGTGGCAAGCGGCGCTGCGCTCGGTCACGTACACCGATAGCTCGGACACGCCGAACACCAGCAACCGCACCATCACCTTTACCGTCAATGACGGCACGTCCGATAGCAATGCCGCGGCCAAGACAGTCAGCGTTGCCGCGGTCGACGACACGCCCATTGCAACGGCCAGCGGCGGCACCACCGCATTCACCGAGGGCAACAACGTCACCAGCACGCCGGTTGTCATCGATGGCGGTTTCACGGTCAGCGACGCGGACAACACCACGCTGGCCAGCGCTACGGTTGCCATTACCGGCAATTTCCACAGCGGCGAAGACGTGCTGGCCTTCACCAGCAACCCCGCCACCATGGGCAATATCGCGGCGAGCTACGACGGCGCGACCGGGATGATGACCTTGACCTCGGCCGGCGCGACCGCCACGACGGCGCAGTGGCAAGCGGCGCTGCGCTCGGTCACGTACACCGATAGCTCGGACACGCCGAACACCAGCAACCGCACCATCAGCTTTACCGTCAATGACGGCACGGCCGATAGCAACACGGTCACCAAGACGGTCAGCGTTGCCGCGGTCGATGACACGCCGGTGGCGACCACCAGCGGCGGCACCACCGCGTTCACCGAGGGCAACAACGTCGCGAGCACGCCGGTTGTCATCGATGGCGGCTTCACGGTCAGCGACGTGGACAACACTACGCTGGCCAGCGCCACGGTGTCGATTACCGGCAATTTCCATGCCGCCGAGGATGTGCTGGCGTTCACCAACGACGGCACCACCATGGGCAATATCGCGGCGAGCTACAACAGCGCGACCGGCATACTGACCCTGACCTCGGCCGGTGCGACCGCCACGACGGCGCAGTGGCAGGCGGCGCTGCGCTCGGTCACCTACACCGATAGCTCGGATGCGCCGAACACCAGCAACCGCACCATCAGCTTTACCGTCAATGACGGCACGGCCAATGGCAATACGGCGACCAAGGTCGTTACCGTCGCGGCCGTCGACGACTCGCCCATTGCCACCGGTTCCGGCGGCACCACCGCGTTTACCGAAGGCAACAACGTTGCCAGCACGCCGGTTGTCATCGATAGCGGCATCACGCTGAGCGACCTGGACAACACCACGCTCGCCAGCGCCAGGGTGGCGATTACCGGCAACTTCCACAGCGGCGAAGATGCACTGTCGTTTATCAATACCAGCGTGAGCACCTACGGCAATATCACGGCGAGCTACAACAGCGGGACCGGGGTGCTGACTCTGACCTCGTCCGGTGCGACCGCCACGCTTGCTCAATGGCAATCGGCGCTGCGCTCGGTGACCTACACCGATGCCTCGGACACGCCGAACACCAGCAGCCGCACCATCAGCTTCACTGTCAATGACGGCACGGCTGATAGCAATACGGTCACCAAGACGGTCAGCATCACCGCGGTTGACGACACGCCCATTGCAACGGCCAGCGGCGGCACCACCGCGTTCACCGAAGGCAACAACGTTGCCAGCACGCCGGTTGCCATCGATGGCGGCTTCACGGTCAGCGACGCGGACAACACCACGCTGGCCAGCGCTACGGTTGCCATTACCGGCAATTTCCACAGCGGTGAAGACGTGCTGGCCTTCACCAGCAACCCCGCCACCATGGGCAATATCTCGGCGAGCTACAACAGCGCGACCGGGGTGATGACCTTGACCTCGGCCGGCGCGAGCGCGACGACGGCGCAGTGGCAAGCGGCGCTGCGCTCGGTCACGTACACCGATAGCTCGGACACGCCGAACACCAGCAACCGCACCATCAGCTTTACCGTCAATGACGGCACGGCCGATAGCAATACGGTCACTAAAACGGTCAGCGTTGCCGCGGTCGACGATACGCCCATTGCAACGACCAGCGGTGGCACCACCGCGTTCACCGAGGGCAACAACGTCGTCAGCACGCCGGTCGCCATCGACAGCGGATTGACGCTCAGCGACCTGGACAACACCACACTCGCCAGCGCCACCGTGTCGATTACCGGCAATTTCCATGCCGCCGAGGATGTGCTGGCGTTCACCAACGACGGCGCCACCATGGGCAATATCGCGGCGAGCTATAACCTCGCGACCGGGGTGATGACCCTGACGTCGTCCGGCGCGAGCGCCACGACGGCACAGTGGCAAGCGGCGCTGCGATCCGTCACGTACACCGATACGTCGGACCTGCCGAATACCAGCAACCGCACCATCAGCTTCACGGTCAACGATGGCACGACCGACAGTGCCGCCGCCACCAAGCTTGTCAGCGTGGATTCCGTCAATGACAGTCCGCTCAACGCCGTTCCGGCAGCCCAGAGCGTCGATCAGAACAGCACGCTGACATTCAGCGCCGGCAACGCCAACCAGATCTCGGTCAGCGATGTCGATGCCGGCGGCGGCGTCGAAAAAGTGACGCTGACGGCAACCAACGGCGTGATCACGCTCTCCGGGACGTCGAGCCTGAGCTTTCTGATCGGCTCCGGTGCGGGTGATGCCACCATGACATTCACGGGGAGGCTGGTTGACATCAACACCGCGCTGAATGGCCTTGTCTTTACGCCTACGCCTGGATATCACGGCGCAGGCAGTATCCAGATCACCACGAATGACCAGGGTCTGACGGGTTCCGGCGGCGCCAAGACGGCTACCGATACGATCGCGATCACCGTCAACAGCATCAATCCCGTCGTCACCAATGTCGATGCCCTCACCGCCAATGGCACTTACAAGGTTGGCGATACGGTCAGCGTGGTGGTGACGTTCGACCAGGCGGTGACCGTCGACACCACGGGCGGCACGCCGACCCTGCTGCTGGAAACCGGCGCGGTGGATCGCAATGCCACCTACTTCTCTGGCTCCGGCACCAATACGCTCACGTTCCGCTATACCGTGCAGACCGGCGACAGCAGCGCCGATCTCGATGTGGCATCGTCAGCCGCGCTGGCATTGAACGGCGGCATGATCACCAACGCCAGCAGCGATGCCGCGGTACTGACCCTGCCTGCCGTGGGCGGCGCCCATTCGATGGGCGGCCAGCATGACATCGTGGTCGATGGCATCGCGCCGACCGTGGCCACTGTCAGCGTGCCGGCCAACGGCACTTACATCGCCGGCCAGAACCTCGATTTCATCGTCAACTACAGCGAGGCCGTGGTGGTCGACACCACCGGCGGCACACCGCGCATCGCCGTGACGCTGGACACCGGCGGCACGGTCTATGCCAGCTACGTGTCCGGCTCCGGCACCAGCGCCCTGACGTTCCGCCTGAGCGTGGCGAGCGGCCAGCTCGACAGCAATGGCGTGGCCGTTGCCTCCGCGCTGGATCTCCACGGCGGCACGGTGCGCGATGTCGCGGGCAACGATGCGGTGACCGCGCTGAACAGTGTGGCATCCACCGCCGGGGTACTGGTCGATGCGGTGGCGCCGTCCGCGGTAGCGGTCATCGCCGCGGACCCCACGCCGACCGCGGGCAACGCCGTCCACTTCACGGTGACTTTCAGCGAGAACGTCACCGGCGTGGATGTGAGCGATTTCGTCTTGTCGGGCACCGGCACGGCCACTGGCCAGATTGCCTCGGTGACGCAGGTCGATGGGCATACCTATAGCGTGGTGGTGAACAACGTGACCGGCGACGGTCAGCTGGGCCTGGACCTGAAGGCCAGCGGCACCGGCATTGCCGATGTGGCAGGCAATGCCATTGCCGGCGGCCTGGCCGGCCAGCGCTACGTGGTCGACCACACCGCCCCGGTGGTGCTTGGCGTGAGCGCGCCGGCGGGCGGCGACTACAACGCCGGCAAGGTGCTCGATTTCACGGTGAGCCTGTCCGAGAACACGGTGATCGATACCACCCGGGGCACGCCGCGCCTGGCGCTCGATGTCGGTGGCCAGACCGTCTACGCCGATTACGTGTCCGGGAGCGGGACCTCCGCGCTGACCTTCCGCTATATCGTTGCGGCGGGCCAGAACGATGCCAACGGCATCACCGTGACCGCCTTGCAGGCCAACGGTGGCACGATGCGCGACAGCGCCGGCAACGTGATCGATGTATCCCTGCACGGCGTGGCGGATACGCGGGCCGTGACGGTGGACACCACGCCGCCCACGGCCGTGGGCATTGTGCGCGTGGACGCATCGCCCACCTCGGGCCGCGCGGTGAGCTATACCGTGACGTTTGCCGAAGGTGTCACCGGCGTGGATGCGGCCGACTTCGTGCTGACCCGGACCGGCTCTGCAACGGGCGCCATCAGCGCCGTCACCCAGGTCGATGCGCGGACCTATACCGTGCTTGTCACCGGTCTGGGCGGCTCCGGGCAGATTGGCCTGACGCTCAATGCAAGCGGCACGGGCATTGCCGATGGCGCGGGCAACACGCTCGTGGCGGGCGCGAGCGGCGATCCGTACGAGGTGCGCTCGACTGTCCATCTGACGACGCAACCCGCGCCAGCCCCGGTGCCCGTGCCGGGGCTGGCACCGCTGGCGCCAGTCCCGTCGGTGCCGCTGATCACGCTGACCGCGCTTGACTCGGCGCCTGGCGTTGACGCGCCGACGCTCAACCCGGCCGGCAACAGCACCGGTTTCAGCGCCGACGCCGTTGGCCGGAACCCGTTCAATGCGGATCCGCTTTCGGCCGGCAGCCTGAGCTATGCGCTGCAGGCGCCGGAAGGGCGCATGAATCTGGTCGACGTTGGCGGCGCCGGCAGCGTTGGCCTGCAGGCCATGCCGGAGATCGGCAGTTTCTCGGCGCGGGCGGGCGAGGCGGTCAGCATCGCGCTGCCGGCTTCGCTGTTCCGCGCGAGCGACCGCGAAGCCACGGTGACGGTGGAGGTGCGCCTGGCCAACGGGCGCCCGCTGCCGCCGTGGCTCAAGTTCGATCCGGTGACCGGCACGCTGGCCGGCAAGCCGCCGCAAGGCATGAACCTGCAACTCCAGATCGAAGTCACCGCACGGGACAGCAAGGGCAATCGCGCCAGCAGCCACCTGGACCTGAACGTGAAAGCGTCGGCCGACTCGCGTGCTGGCCTGGAGCACGCCGACACGCTCGCACAGGGCGACGGCAGCCACGCCGATCCGTTGGCCGGCCTCCTGCAAGGCGCGGCGGCGCAGCCGGCCGGCAAGCCGGCGCTGGCTGTGCAGTTCGATCAGTTTGGCCGGCCCGCGCAACAGGCCGCCAATGCGGCTTTGCTGCGCCACCTGCAAATGAGCCGGCAGCCACAAGCGCCAGCACAAGCACAACCGGAGCAGGCCTAGGCCGGTAGCGAATCACGTCATGACTCACTATAAAACGCAGCAACCCCGGAAAGAGGAAAATCCGTTGTCGAACGCTATCTCTCGCCTTGTCCAACCCGGACCCAAACGGCTGGTCTGCGTGTTGGTCGCCACCGCGATGCTGGGCGGCTGTGCCATTCAGCCCGTCGCCACCACCCTGGCCGAGCGCCAGGCCGAGCTGCCCGACCAGCGCCAGGCGATGTTCCAGAACCAGGAGGCGCTGGCCGGCCCGGTTACGCTCGAGGAGGCCATGGCGCGCGCGCTCAAGTACAACCTCGACGGCAGGCTCAAGCTGATGGAAGAAGCCATGGCGCAGCGCCAGCTCGACCTGTCGCGCTGGGACATGCTGCCCCGCCTGACGGCCGACGCCGGTTACGCCTGGCGCAGCAACGAACTCGCCTCGTCCTCCAGGGACGTGGTCACCGGGCAGCAGTCCCTGGTGCCCTCGACCTCGTCCGAGCGCTCGCACTATAACGGCGACCTGAACCTGTCGTGGAACGTGCTGGACTTCGGTGTCAGCTACTACACCGCTCGCCAGCAGGCCGACCGCGTGCTGGTGATGAGCGAGCGCCGCCGCAAGGTGGTTCACCTGATGATGCAGCAGGTCAGGCAAGCCTACTGGCAAGCCGTGGGCGCGCAGCAGCTAGAAGCCAAGGTGGAACCCATCCTCAAGCTGACGCAAGCGGCGCTGGACGACTCCCAGCGCATCGAAAAGGAGAGGTTGCAGTCGCCGCTGGAAACGCTGAACTACCAGCGCCAGTTGCTCGACATCCTGCGCCAGCTCGAAGCCGTGCGCGACGAGCTGGCGCAAGCCAAGCCGCGCCTGGCCTCGATCATGAACGTGCCGCCGGGCGATGACTACACGCTGGCCGCGCCAACGGGCTTCAGCCTGCCCAAGCTGCCGGTGGCCGCCGACAAGATGGAAGAAACCGCCCTCGTCAACCGGCCGGAACTGGTCGAGGCCGGCTACAACGAGCGTATTGGCCTGGATGAAACCAAGAAGGCCCTCGCCAAGCTGCTGCCGGGCGTGACCTTCCAGCTGGGCGCGAACTTCGACACCGACAACTTCCTGGTGAACAATGCCTGGAACAACATCGGCCTGCGCATGAGCTGGAACCTGCTCAACCTGCTCAACGCCGGCAACATCCGTGCCGCCGCCGATGCGCAGTATGAAGTCGCCAAGCAGCAGCGGCTGGCGCTGAACATGGCGGTGCTGACCCAGGTGCACGTGGCATATCGTGGTTACATCGGCTACAAGCGTGCCTTCGAGTTGTCCGGCAAGATGAACGACGTCGATCAGCGCATCCTGACGCATACGCAGAATGCCACCCGTTCCGATGCAGCCGGCAAGCTGGCCGAGATTCGTGCAGGCGCCAGCGCGGTGATGTCCGAGCTGCGGCTGTATCAAGCCTACGGCGCGCTGCAGAATGCCTCCGGCCAGATGATGGCCACCCTGGGCCTGGACCCGTTGCCGACCGCGGTTGGCGGCTACGACTTGCCGACCTTGCGCGCGGCCATTGCCGAGCACGAGAAGACCTTGGTTGAGCCGCCCAAGCAGGCTCAGTAATCAAGCAATCAAGCACGCCAGTCATCCCGTAATCCAGTCTTACCGTCACTCCGTAATGAAACGCTTTGCATTGAACGCCGCTGCCTTGCTGCCGCTGCTGCTGGCGGCAGCAGCGGCCGGTGCCGCACCCGTGGCCGCGCCCACCACGTTTGCCGGCGCCGACAAGGATGGCCGTATCCGGACCCAGCTGGCCGCGCGCGAATTCGCCACCATCTCCAGCGAGATCAACGCCAAGATCGACCGCCTGCCGTTGCGGGACGGCGACAGCTTCCGCGCCGGCCAGACGCTGGTCTCGTTCGACTGCGCGCTGTTCAGCGCGCAGCTGCGCAAGGCCGAAGCCTCCGCCGAGGCCGCGCAGCAGGTGCTTGCCGTCAACAAGCGCCTGGCGGAACTGAACTCGGTCGGCAAGCTGGAGATCGAGCAGGCGCAAGCCAAGGCCAAGGAATCGGCCGCGGAGGCCGCCTATATGCGCTCCACCGTCAGCAAGTGCAGCATCGCGGCGCCATTCTCGGGCCGCGTGACAAAGCGCCTGGCGATGGCGCACGAGTTCGTCACGCCGGGCAAGCCGCTGCTTGAGATTGTCGATTCCAGCGATCTCGAGCTGCAGATGATCGTACCGTCCAGGTGGCTGGCGCGTATCAAGCCCGGCACGCCGTTCACGGTCCTGGTCGATGAGCTCAACCAGTCGTTCCCGGCCAAGGTCAGCCGCATCGGCGCCAGGATCGACCCGGTGAGCCAGGCGATTTCCATCACCGGCAAGATTGACGGCAGCCAGGCCACCCTGCTGCCGGGCATGAGCGGCTGGGCGAGTTTCCCGGACAAATGACGCAAGGCGCCGATGCACCAACGGCGGTTGCCCCGCTGCTTGCACTGCTGCAGCTGGAGCGCCGCGCGCGGGAAGCGCAAAGCGTGGAGGCGCTCGGGTTTGTGATGGCCAACGAGACGCTCAGCCTCGTGCCCTACCGGCAGGCGGCGGTCTGGCTGGAGAGCGGCCTGGGCCAGGTCTCGGCCGTATCCGGCCTGCCGCAGGTCGACCCCAACGCGCCTTATCTGCAATGGCTGACCCAGCTCTGCCGCGGCCTGGCCCATGCCCACGCCGATACCACGCCCATCGATGCCGGTGCCGCGCCAGCCAAAGCCAGCGCGGACTGGGCGGACTGGCTGCCGGCGCACGCCCTGTGGCTGCCGCTCAAAGACCAGCTCGGCCGGCGCGACGGCGCGCTGCTGCTCGCGCGCGAAGCGCCGTTTACCGAGCACGAGCTGGCGGTGCTGGCCGAAGTCACGCATGCCTATGGCCACGCGCTGGCGGCGTTCCGGCCCGCGCAGCCGCTGGGCCAGCGGCTCAAGGCCATGCTGCGGCCGGGGCGAACGCGCCGCCGGGTCCTGCTCGGCCTGCTGGTGGTCTGCCTGATTCCCATGCGGCTCACCGTGCTGGCGCCGGCCGAGGTGTCCGCGCGGGATCCGTTCCTGGTCCGCGCGCCGCTCGATGGCGTGATCGAACGCGTGTACGTCCAGCCGAACCAGCCGGTGCCGCAAGGCGCGCCGCTGTTCAGCCTGGACACGGTGGCGCTGCAGACGCGCCGCGCCGTGGCCGAGCGCGCTTACGATACGGCGCAGGAGACGTACCGCCAGTCGGCGCAGATGGCGGTGACCGACGACGAGAGCCGGCTCAAGATGGCCCAGACCCGCGGGGAACTGGACCAGAAGGCACTGGAACTCGACTACACCGCCAGGCAGCTGGCGCGCGTGCAGGTCAAGGCCGAGCGCGAGGGCGTGGCCGTTTTTGGCGATGTGAACGACTGGCAGGGCAAGGCCGTCACCATTGGCGAGAAGGTGTTGCTGCTGGCCGATCCGGCCAAGGTGGAACTCACCGCGCAGATGCCGGTGGCGGAGCAGGTCAGCATCCAGGCCGGCGACACGATCACTTTTTACCCGGACGCCAACCCGACCCAGGCGTTCGATGCCCGCATCATCAGCGTGTCCTACGCCGCGGCCGAAACCGATGGTGGCGTGCTGGCCTACCGCGTGCGCGCGAGCTTTGCCGCCAAGGACCTGCCGCGGCTTGGCCTGCGCGGCACCGCGCGGCTGTCGGCCGGCTGGGTTCCTTTTCTCTATCATGCGCTGCGCCGTCCGTTGACGGTGGCGCGTCAGTGGATAGGCATTTAACGTGTTGCCCCCATTACGTCAGGACCTGACGCTGCACCCCGGTCCGGCCGACACCAGCGGTGCACCCACGTGGACCTTGCACGACCCGGCCGCCAACAAGTTCTATCAACTATCCTGGCCGGCATTCGAGATCCTCTCGCGCTGGCCGCTTGGCGATGCGCACGCGCTGCTGGATGCGGTGAACCGCGAGACCACGCTGAGCGTCGGTGAGGACGAACTCGAAGCGGTGGTGCAGTTGCTCCACCGGCACAACCTGCTGCTGGCGTGGCGGGCAGAAGACAGCGCGCGGCTGGGCCGCATCGCGGGCGCGCACCGCGTGGGCAAGGCCATGTGGCTGCTCAAGCATTACTTGTTCTTCCGCGTGCCGCTGGTGCGGCCCATGCCCATGCTGCAGCGCTGCGCGCCGTGGGTCGAATGGGCGTTCAAGCCGCGTTTCTGGTGGGGCGTGGGGCTGGTGGCCCTGCTTGGCCTTTACCTGGTCTCGCGCCGCTGGGATGAATTTACCCATACCTTTGCCTCCTATGCGGGCCTGCAGGGATTGCTGGGCATCGGGCTGACGCTGTCGCTGGCCAAGGTGCTGCATGAGCTGGGCCACGCGTTTACCGCCTACCGCTACGGCTGCCGCGTACCCACCATGGGGGTCGCCTTCCTGGTGATGTGGCCGGTACTCTATACGGACACCAACGAAGCCTGGAAGCTGATGCGGCGCGAGGACCGGCTCAAGATCGGCGCCGCCGGCATGCTCTCGGAGCTGGCGCTGGCCGCTTTTGCCACGGTGGCGTGGAGCTTCCTGCCGGACGGGCCGCTGCGTGCGGGCGCGTTCATGCTGGCAACCAGCACGTGGCTGCTGACCCTCGCCATCAATGCCAGCCCGTTCATGCGCTTCGACGGCTACTTCCTGCTGGCGGACTGGCTCAACATGCCCAACCTGCACGACCGGGCATTCGCGATGGCGCGCTGGTGGCTGCGGGAGCGGCTGTTCGGCTTCGCGGATCCGGCGCCCGAATCGTTTTCCGCCTCGCGGCGGCGCTTCCTCATTGTCTTCGCCATCCTGACCTGGCTTTACCGGCTCGGCTTGTTCTTCGGCATCGCGCTGACCGTCTATCACCTGTTCTTCAAGACGCTGGGGCTGGCCCTGCTGGCCATCGAGCTAGGCGTGTTCATCGTCATGCCGGTCGTTCGCGAAGTGCTGGTGTGGCGCCACCGCCGTGGGGATATCCACTGGAACGCGCAGACCCGGCGCGCCGTGGTCTTGCTCGGCGTGCTGCTGGCCGTGGTCGTGATCCCCTGGGGCGGCACCATTCGCGCACCGGCTGTGCTCAGCGCCAGCCAGAGCCAGTCGCTCTATGCGGCCCAGCCCGGCTATGTGAGCGGCGGCGCGGTGCAAGCCGGGCAGATGGTCGCCGCCGGCCAGTTGCTGGCGCAGCTGGTTTCGCCGGAACTGGACTTCCGCCTGGCCGCCGCACAGGCGCAGGCGCAGCAGCTGCGCTGGCAAATGGAGCAGCAGCCGTTTGCCACCAAGCTGCGCGAGGAGGGCGATGTGCTGCGCCGCCGCTGGGCCGCCGCCCAGGCGGAGGTGACGGGCCTTGCCGAAGAACGCAAGCGCATGGAAGTGCGCGCGCCGTTCGCCGGGCGCGTGGTGGATGCCAACCTGTTCCTCGCTGATGGCGCGTGGCTGGCGCGCGGCGAACCGCTTTACCATATCGTCGGCCAGGGTAGCGAGCTCAAGGCGGAGGCCTTCATCGGCGAGCAGGACCATGCCGCGCTTACCGCCGGCAGCAGCGGCGTCTTTGTTGCCAATCTCGCGGAATTCGGCTCGGTGCGCTGCGCCGCCGCGCAGACGGACCAGGTCAATGTGGCCGGCCTGGAGCAGCGCACGCTGGCTAGCCTCTATGGCGGCCCCATCGCGGTCACGCGCAGCCAGCACAACGGGCTGGCGCCTACCACGGCCATCTTCCGCGTGCGCTTGTCGCATTGCGACTCGCTCCCGCTGTCTCGGGAATTGCCCGGTACCGTGCTGCTGGCACGCCAGCGCCATAGCCTGGCGGGCGATGCCTGGACCGCGCTGCTGGGTCTGATGCAGCGCGAACGCGGCCTTTGATCGCGCAGCCCGACGCCAAATACCGGATCACCCACAGCATGCACCTCACGCCAAATACATCGCATGACACCGGGCGCCGGCCGGGAACGGTCTGGATCACCGGACTATCAGGGGCGGGCAAGACCACGCTCAGCCACGCCCTGCACAAGCGGATGCTGGCTGCCGGCCATCCGGTGCTGCTGCTCGATGGCGACGAAATGCGCGCTGGCCTCAACCGCGATCTGGGCTTTTCGGACGCGGACCGCACGGAGAACATCCGCCGCGCCGCTGAGGTGGCCAAGCTTGCCAATTGCAGCGGCCTGTGGGTGGTGGCGGCATTCATCTCGCCGCTGCGCAGCCAGCGCCAGCAGGCGCGCGAGATCATCGGCGGGGATGCGTTCCTTGAAGTGTTTCTCAGCGCCAGCTTCGCGGTTTGCGCGCGGCGCGATGCCAAGGGGCTCTATGCCAAGGCGTCGGCCGGGCAGATCAGCCAGTTCACCGGCCTGAGCGCTCCGTACGAAGCCCCTTTTGCGCCAGACCTGGAGATCGATACCGAAGTCGTCAGGCCGGAGCAGGCGGCGGATCTGATCTGCGAGGCGTTGGCACGTTCGTCTGCGCGCAACACCCTATCTGCTACGCGCCCCCTCCCTCGGTAGGGTCTATCTCCGCTTTGCCTGACCGTTACTATGAATGCCGCCACCTTGTGGTAGCTATCCCTTGGCTGGTGTGCATCTCGGCCACCCGTAGGCTGACGGATAAAACCCAATAAACAGAAGAAGCGTCATGCAATACAAGAACAGAAATCATTCGGGTAATTCAGGTAATTCGGGTCGTTCTTTCATTCGTCAGCTTTCGCTAGCCTTGTTGGTCAGCGGCGCCGCGCTGCTGACCGGATGTGCCAGCACCTATGTGGATACCGCGACCAAGGAAGTCCCCGTAGCCAGCATGAAAAAGCCGGAGCAGCCAAAGCAGGTGCAACTCGTGTTCGAGTTCCAGACACAGGGCGCGCCCAATGCACGGGTCACGAGTTTCCTGAAGGAGGACGTGGCCAAGCAGGTTAAGGAGAGCGGCCTGTTTTCGACTGTCGCAACAGAGCCGGTGCCAGGGGCTTCCCTTCTCAGCGTGACACTCAACAATGTTCCCTTGACCACGGATGCGGCGAGCAAGGGCTTCGTGACGGGACTCACCTTTGGCTTGGCGGGCAGTGCCGTTACGGATGGCTATATCTGTACCGTCAGCTATCTTCCCGCCGGGCAATCCACCCCCATCGTGAAGACGGCGCGCCATGCCATTCATACGACGTTGGGCAATGCCAGCCCACCTGCCGGTGCCGTGAAGTCCGAGAGCATGGCAGTAGCGGCTCAGAAGATGACGCGCGATGTACTGAGCAACGCATTGAAAGATCTGTCCGATGACGCATCCTTCCATTGATGCTTGCGTTCGCGGGCGTGCCTGCCGCTTGGCAGCCCTGCTGATTTGCATGGCAGGGCTGCAGTTGGCGGGTTGCGCGGAGATGCGCATGGGTCAGCCGAAGGCGACGATCGAGAACGCGGCAAAGCTCCGTGGGGCTGGCCTGGCGCCAGTGGAGGTCGGTCGTTTCACACCGGACCCGGCAAAGGGTGAGGGGATGGACCAGGGCGTCAGCATCCGTAGCAACAAGCTGCGTTCGCCCGTCGAGGATTCCTTTGCGCAGTATTTGCGGCAAACTTTGCGGGCGGAACTGGCTTCTGCCGGATTGCTGGATCCTGGCGCGGATGCCGTAGTGACCGGCGTTTTATCGGACAGCCAGGTAGATGCGCCGATTGGCCAGGGAACGGCTTCGCTCGGGGCCCGTTTTGTCGTGACCCGTGCCGGCAACGTGTGCTACGACAAGCAGCTCGATGTCAATGCCACTTGGGACTCGCCCTTCATCGGCGCGGCTGCCATCCCGCAGGCAGCCGGGCAGTATGAGGCGCTCTACCGCAAGCTGGTGGGCGTGTTGCTGGTGGATCCTGCCTTCCAGTCCGCACTCGCAAAACCATAAGTCAGGCTGCGGTGCTTCGAACGGGCGGCGACCGCGGCCTGTTTCCTTAGCGTGAACGATCGCTGGGGAAATCGGTTGGCGAGAGCAACTCGCAGCGCCGGCAGTTGAGCTTGGCAGCGATGCCAGCGATTCAGGGGCCCGCCGGCACCATGCGCTATCTCGAGGCAACCGACGCCACGGCGTGATGGCCTGGCGTTGCGGAATCCGGATTGATGCATTGCGACAGGGGAAACGGAGGCGCTACATCCAGTGCTGGCGCGGTCCGCGCGGCATTGTCTGGCGTGCAGGAAAGTGTATCGGTCTGTCTCAGGGTTTCCCCTGATCCCCGGACAGGAGTAAATTCATGCATCGCCATGCCGTACTGGATGTCGGCGAAATCCCCGGGCGCAGCGTTAACCCGAGGGTGTCCAGTGATCATGTCGCGCTCTGCCAGCGGCAAGCAGGATGTCATGCTGTTGGCGCAGCCTCGTGCCCGGGCGCATCCCGGTGCGCCTCCACCCAAGTCAGCCGGAAAGGAAGTGAACCCATGAGCTCCACGATCGAAGCACTGTTCCCGAATCAACAAGGCGCCGCCGACAGCGTCGTCTCCGCTCTCAATCACCAGGAGATCCTCGTCGCTCTCTCGGCGCTGGTCGCCGACCGGCGCGTGGCCGTGCTGCACATGCTGTACCCGCGCACCGACGCGCGCACGCACCGAAGCCTCGACGCGCTGGTCAGCACGCTGCACGGCCACGGCCTGCACGAGGTGGCCACGCTGGTCTCGCAGGAAGCGCACTACCTGGTCTTCAAGGACCCCGCCAAGGCATGGAAAGCGTTCCAGGAAATCCGCCACGACTCGCTGGCGATCGGGGTGCACCTTTACTACAAGGGGCTCTCGGGGGACGACGCGGAAAAATCGCTCGACGCGGACGCGCACCAGAAGGCGGATACGCCTGTGCGCCGTTTCTGAGCAGCTTCGTTGCCGGCGCTGCTGCCGCCAACCGGACGGGCGGGGCGCTGGCCGCTGGCGGCCTGCCTGCCGATTTTCCGGCATGGCATGCCTCGGCGGGAACCTGCGTGCACGCTCAGCCGCACCGGCCATTCAAGCCGGGATGACAAGCCGGGATGAGCAGGCATCCCTTCACGCCAACGCTACGCAACATGAACATCGCGCTCGAAAGCCCCAGGCAAGCGGAAGTCATCCGCCTGATCGACGAACTGGACGCCTACCAGAAGCCGCTGTATCCGCCGCAGAGCCATCACGGCATCGACATCGACGCGCTGTCGCAACCCAACGTTCTCTTTGCCGTTGTGCGAGACCCGCAGGGCACTGCCGTTGGTTGCGGGGCGATGGTCTTGCAGCCGGAGTTCGGCGAGATCAAGCGCATGTTCGTGCGCCCGGCGAACCGGGGCGGCGGCATTGCGATGCGGCTGTTGGCCACGCTGGAGAAAGAGGCCGTGGCCAGGGCCTGTCCGCGCTTTGTGCTTGAGACGGGCGTCAGCCAGCCCGAGGCGCTGGCACTGTACGCCCGGGCCGGCTACCTGCGGTGCGGCCCGTTCGGCGACTATGTGGACGATCCGCTGAGCATATTCATGCAGAAGGATGCGGCTTCGCCTGCCGAGACGGCACGCCGCGTCGAAAGTGAATGAAAAGCGAATGAAAAGTGGATGAATCGTGGCATTGACGGGTGAGCGGAGTATCATCGGGCCGCCTGTCACTCTTCCCGGTTCCGGATGTTCCGCATTCCTGCCACGGCTCAATCTCAAGCTCTCCACGTTTCCTTCGTTCCCCGCATCTCCCGCTTGTTCGGCGCCGCGGCGCTGGCACTGGCCTGCCTCGCCGGCACGCCGCGCCCCGCGCTGGCATACGATATCGGCGCGGTGATCGATGCCATGCGCCTTAGCCGCTATGCCCTGAACGCGCCTGAACGGCGCGTGTGGGGCACCGAAAACGCGCGCGATGCGCTGCTGGTCGGCCAGGTCGAAAACCGCTTGTTCTTCTACCGCTATGTGCGCGAAGGCAGCACGTCCAGGCTGGTGTTCCGTTCGCCGCCGCTGGTGATCGACCCGGGTACCTGGCGGCCAACGCACGAGGAAAACGTGTCCGTCACCACGCCCAGGGGCGACGAGGCCTTTTACTGGGTGGCCTATACCTACAACGATGTCGACGGCAAGCAGGTGAACGGCTACCTGGTGGACGCAGCCGGCGAAGCCATCACGGTGCGCGCGGACGCCGGCACCGCAACGGTGACCAGCACGCGGCCCTGGGACGCGGCGCGCCAGGCGCAGGCCATGGCCACGCTGCGCAAAGCCCTGGTGAGCTACCCCAGCCGCCTGACGGCCATGCCGGCCGACTTGCGCTTCGTGCAGCGCCCGCCGGTCGACACGCTGGCTGCCTTCCGCGCGCTGCACCAGGCGGCGCGCGCCATCCCCCGTTCGAGGTCCGCGGAATTCGCCCGCGCGCTGGCGCAGTTGCGCACCTTCGTCATGGAGCAGGATTATCGCGAGATCGACCCCAAGGGCGAATACCCCGACACACTGGTCGCCCTGAACGACTATGGATTCTGGCTGGCCGAGGCCGGCGATGCGGCCCAGGCCGACCTGATCCTGGGCGAGGTGCTGCGCCGGGACCCGTCGCGCATCGCGGCCTACCTGAACCGCGCGGACGCGCGCTGGCAGCAACGCGAACGCGAGCGCAGCCCGGAAAAGCGCGACTATTACCTGGCGCTGGCGCGCGAGGACTACCGCCAGTACTGCAGCCTGCGGCTGGTGTCCAACAATGCCATCCCGTCCAACGTGGCGGCCCGCATCAGCACCGCGCTGGACGAGAAGCAGCTGACCGCGGCCACCTGCCGGCCGCGCCTGGAGATCTTCCCGGCGATCAAGGCCGGCGACCTGCAGGCGGTGCGCCTGCAACTGGCGCGCGGCCAGGATCCAAACGGGGTCAACGAGCATGGCGTCTCCGCGCTGAGCGTGGCGGTGTACTACCAGCAGGAGGAGATCGTGCGCGCCTTGCTGGCCGGCGGCGCCAAGGTGGACGGGCCCAACCGCGGCTCGGCCTTGATGGCTTCGGCCATGCCGGACGGACGCGACCAGCGCCCCCTGGCGCAGCGCTACGCCATCGCGGACATCCTGCTGGCGGCGGGCGCCTCGCTGGCGGCGCCCGACATCAACGGCACGCCTTTGCTGATCACGCGCACGTCCTACTATGGGGATGATCGCGCCACGCTGGAATACCTGCTGTCCCACGGCGCCGATCCGAACACGCATGAAAAAAAGGGCCGCACCGTGCTGCACGCCGCCATCAGCAACTTCCGCACGCGCTGGTTTGCGGATCAGTTGCTGGCCAAGGGCGCCGACATCAACGCGGCCTACATCCGCATGTACTACGGCAATAGCCCCATGTGGGAAACGCCCTTGCTGGAGGCGTTGCGCGAGTCGAGCAGTGAGCTCAAGCCGGGCGTGGCTCTCGCCATCCCGGAGCGCGTGGCCTTTGTGCTCGATCGTGGCGCGGACGCTTCGGTGGGCGGCTATGGCGGCAAGGACGCCGTGGCGCGCAACGGCCTGGACGAGGCGCTGAGCCTCTCGGCCTCCTACTTACAGCCCGCGCTGGTAGACCGGCTGGTGCAGGCCGCGCGCAAGCCGGCCGCGCCGCTGACCAGCGAGCCCCTGTCGGCCCTGCTGCGCGTGTGGAGCTACCAGGAGGCGCGGGCGCAAGCCAGCAAGGACAGCCCTGCATGGGACGGCTTGCGCGCCAGCGCGCGTGCCACGGCCGAGCGGATGGTTGCGGCCGGCGTCAGCCTCAAATACCAGAACGGCGCGCAGGGCATGAAGGACAACGCGATCGCGCCGCTGAGCGTGCCCTGGCTGCCGGATGACCTGTACCTGGCGTGGCTCAAGGCAGGGGCCGACCACACCGACCGCAGCGACGGCGGCACACGCATCAACGGCGTGGATCAGAACGACGCGCTGCCGCTAGTGATCATGATGCAGCTGGGCCAGCAAGCCAAGGTGAAGATGCTGCTGGAGCACGACGCCGCGCTATATCGCGACCCGCAACGCTGCGGCATGGCCGTGGCGGATGTGCTGTCATGGCAGCTGGGCAATGCCGGCAAGGCCATCAGCCCGGAAATGGCGGGCGCGATCAGCCATGTCATGCAAGGTGCCGCCAAGGCCGGCAACTGCGACATGAGCATGAAGGCGCGCGCCAGGCCGTATATCGGCGTGAGCGCCGAAGAGCTGGCGCGCTACATCGAAAAAGGCGTCGCCGCGCGCTGAAAGCTACCTGGCGCCGGCCGTCCGCCGGCGGCTGAAGGGGCGCGCAAGCATGCCGTTGAGCAGCACGTCGATGACCTGTTCCGCGTGCTGCTCCGCTTGTTCGGCCGTCATGGGGCCGACACCGTACAGGCGCCGGATCAGATGCGTGGCCGACTGAACCGCCGTGAGCGTGGCGGTCATCGTCACGCTGGCGTGTTCGGGCGGGTAGGGCTTGAGCCATTGCGCCGCGTGGCACTGCGCGATCCGCGCATCGAGCGGCCCGGGATTCTGGTTTGTGATTAATCCGGCGCATGGATATAATTCGTCGCCAATGCCCCGGATCCGGGGCATTCGTTTTTACATCCGCTCGATATCCATACCCGGGAGTGTTCCATGTTTCTGATCTGGCAAGGCTTAGGCTTTCTCGTTGTCATCTTGCCCCTTGCCGTCCTGCTTGCCATGAGCCTGCTAGGCTCGCTGGTGAATCTCTCCAACATGGCGACCATCGTGCTGTCGCTGATCCTGTCGGCCGCGGCGGTCTTCTATCTTGGCAAACGCCTCAATTCGCGTCCGGGCCGCATCCTGGTCGATCCCAGCACGCAGGAATCCGTGGAATTGCGCAAGCGCCATACGCTGTTCTGGATTCCCATGCAGTATTGGGCGTTCCCCATCCTTCTGATCGCGATCATTGCCTCGTTTGCGTTGTTTACCGCCGGGGCATAGCGCGGGCGGGCGGCCGGAGCAGGCCGGCGGGAGCGGGCGTAGAATACCGGTCCTGCACCCCGAATGCTCCGGCGCGCCAGGGCAAGTTGCGGGACAAGCCTGGTAAAAGGCAGCCTTACTACGAGTAGAGACATCAAGTTGAACAATCCGGCCAGCGCTGCGCATCATCGCGAGCTCACCTCGGCGGCTGACGCCGAGACCCTGGCGCGGCGCGCGCGCCGGGGCATCGTCCTGCTGACCTTCGCGTTCGCGCTGAGCCAGTTCTATCGCAGCTGCCTGGCGGTGATGGCGCCGGAGCTCCAGCACGACTTCGGCCTGTCGGCGGCGGGCTTCGGCACCTTGTCTTCCTCCTTCTTCCTGGCATTCGCGGTTGCGCAGATTCCCGTGGGGATTGCGTTCGACCGGTATGGCGTGGGCAAGCCGACGTCCTTGCTGCTGGCCATTGGCGCGGTGTCCGCCGTGGTGTTCTCGCTGGCGCCGAACGGTACTGTTGCCATGCTGGCGCAGGCCGGGCTGGGACTGGCTTGCGCGCCGGTCTTCATGGGGCTGCTGCATTTTGCTTCCGAGCAGCTTTCCGAGAAAAACTACACGCGGGTCGCCAGCCAGTCCAATGCCACCGGCATGATCGGCGCGCTGTGCGCCACGGCGCCGCTCGGATGGGCCATGCATCTGCTCGGCTGGCGCGTGGCCATGTCCGTCGCGGCGCTGTGCATGGTGGTGGCCTGCTACGGCGTCTGGCGCTTCGTGCGGGATGATGGCCACGCCGAGGCGCGCGATGTGCCGCTGAGCGCCATGCTCTCGCAAAGCGCGAAGCTGCTGGCCATCGTTCCCTTGTGGACCTTGATCCCGATGTGCGTTGCCATGGCGGCAGGCACCGCGTTTCGCAACGCATGGAGCGGGCCTTACCTGGCCAGCGTGTACGGCTTGAATTCCGGCTCGCGGGGCATCGCGCTGACGCTGCTGAGCGTGTGCGGGTTCCTGACGGCGTTCTTCCTGCCCGTGCTGGTCCGGCGCAGCTCGCTCAAGACCACCATCGCGGGATGGTCCTGCTTTGCGATGTCGGGCGCCATCCTGCTGAGCCTCTGGCCCACGCATGGCATCGTCTCCGGTGTGGGGCTGATGGCCTTGCTGTCGACCATCGGCATGCTGCATCCGCTGATCATGGCGCAGGGGCGCGGCCTGGTGCCGCCGTCCTCGCGCGGGCGCGGTCTCGGCGTGCTCAACACCTTTGTATTCCTGGGCTCGGCGCTGACGTCGTGGGGATTCGGCATGATCGCCAGCATGGGCGACGCCCGGCACTGGCCGGTGGCCAAGACCTATTCGACGATCTTTCTCACGGCTGCCGTGGTAGTGGCGCTTGCCGTGGCACCGTATTTCTTCAGCCCATCCAGCCCGTCCGTGATCAAGCGCTAAGCCAGCGCTAAGCCCTGCGGCCTCGGCAAGCCAGCAGGCAGAGGGTCCGGGTTCAAGGCTCCAGCGGCATGGCGCTGGTGCACTTGATCTCGTCCAGGCAGACGCTGGATTTCACGCCGCTCACGCCCGGGATGCGCATCAGGGTGTCGAGCAGGAAATCCGACAGCGACTTCAGATCGCGCGCCACCACCTTGAGCACATAGTCGATATCGCCGGTCACGGAGAAGCACTCCTGGATTTGCGCCAGCTCGGCGACCAACCCCTTGAAGTTCGACAGGTCCCGGATATGGCCGCGCTCCATCGTGACATGGATAAAGGCCACCACGCCGAAGCCCAGGCTGGCGGAGTCCAGCCGGGCCTCATAGCGCTTGATGATGCCGAGCTCTTCCAGGCGCCGGTGGCGGCGCAGCGTCTGGGCTGGCGACAGGCGGATGGACTCGGCCAGTTCCAGGTTGGACGCGCGCCCATTTTCCTGCAACGCCCCCAGCAGGCGCCGGTCGATGCGGTCTAGCTCATCTTTTTGCACTTTCGTTTCCTGTCATCCATGAATCATGAAATTTTATATCATGATCTAGGGTTTGCCTGCGTGGATTACGAAATCCTATTTTGCGGCCCGGAATATACACTGAACGCCAGATTAGCAGTGCGGACGGGTAAATGAGAGCCTGTTCCGCACGTGCCTGGCACTGCGCATTGATGCGCTGGCGCACAGGAGCCGCAATATTATTTCTCTCGTCCCCCAACTTTTCGTTGAGCACACCATGGCCGATCTGTTTGAAAACCCGATGCAGTTGATGGGCTTCGAATTCGTGGAATTCGCTTCGCCCACTCCCAACCTACTGGAACCGATCTTCGAGCAGATGGGCTTCACGCTGGTGGCGCGCCATCGCTCCAAGGACGTGGTGCTGTACCGTCAGGGCGACATCAATTTCATCGTCAACCGCGAGCCGCACAGCCCGGCTGCCTACTTTGCCGCCGAGCACGGCCCCAGCGCCTGCGGCATGGCGTTCCGCGTGAAGGATTCGCACAAGGCCTATGCCCGCGCGCTGGAACTCGGCGCGCAGCCGGTGGAAATCGCCACCGGCCCGATGGAGCTGCGCCTGCCGGCGATCAAGGGCATCGGCGGCGCGCCGCTGTACCTGATCGACCGCTTTGAAGAAGGCAAGTCCATCTACGACATCGACTTCGAATTCATCGAAGGCGTGGACCGCCACCCGGTGGGCCACGGCCTGCGCCTGATCGACCACCTGACGCACAACGTCTACCGTGGCCGCATGGCTTACTGGGCTAATTTCTACGAAAAGCTCTTCAATTTCCGCGAAATCCGCTACTTCGATATCCAGGGCGAATACACCGGCCTGACCTCGAAGGCCATGACCGCGCCGGATGGCAAGATCCGCATCCCGCTGAACGAAGAATCGTCCAAGGGCAGCGGCCAGATCGAGGAATTCCTGATGGCCTTCAATGGCGAAGGCATCCAGCACATCGCCTTCCTGACGGACAACCTGATCGAAGTCATCGACCGCCTGCAGATGGCCGGCGTGCCCCTGATGACGGCGCCCAACGACTACTACTACGACGGCCTGGAAGCACGCCTGCCCGGCCACGGCCAGCCCGTGGATCAGCTCAAGGCGCGCGGCATTCTGGTCGACGGCACCACGGAAGGCGGCAAGCCCCGCCTGCTGCTGCAGATCTTCTCCAAGGCCTCGCTCGGCCCGGTGTTCTTCGAGTTCATCCAGCGCAAGGGCGACGAAGGCTTTGGCGAAGGCAACTTCAAGGCGCTGTTCGAATCGCTGGAACGCGACCAGATCGAGCGCGGCACGCTCAAGGTCTGAGGCCCACAAGGCAAGCCGGCACGCCCGGCACTGACCGCATCAACACCGCCGGCGCAGCAGCATGACTGCGCGCCGGTGGTGCCTGGCCGAAACCCAAGCGCCCGCGACACGCGAGAGGCGCAGGCTGACATTCCAAAAGAGTGGGTAGAGAGACAAAGATGGTTCCCAACGCTTCCGACAATACAGACGCGACGCTCAAGCGTGGCTTGAAAAACCGGCACATCCAGCTGATTGCGCTAGGTGGCGCGATTGGCACCGGGCTATTCCTGGGCATTGCCCAGACCATCAAGATGGCGGGGCCCTCGGTCCTGCTCGGCTACGCGGTGGCCGGCATCATCGCGTTCTTCATCATGCGCCAGCTCGGCGAAATGGTGGTCGACGAACCCGTGGCAGGCTCCTTCAGCCATTTCGCCAACAAATACTGCGGCAGCTTCGCGGGCTTCATGTCGGGCTGGAACTACTGGGTGCTGTATATCCTGGTCAGCATGGCGGAGCTCTCGGCGGTGGGCATCTATGTCCAGTACTGGTGGCCGCACATCCCCACCTGGGTTTCCGCGCTGTCGTTCTTCCTCCTGATCAACGCCATCAACTTGACCAGCGTCAAGTCCTTCGGCGAAATGGAGTTCTGGTTCTCCATCGTCAAGGTGCTGGCCATCGTCGGCATGATCGTGTTCGGCGGCTACCTGCTGGCGTCCGGCACGGCCGGCCCGCAGGCCAGCGTGTCCAACCTGTGGCAGCACGGCGGCTTTTTCCCGAACGGGATCTCCGGCCTGGTCATGGCCATGGCGGTGATCATGTTCTCGTTCGGCGGGCTGGAGCTGGTGGGCATTACCGCGGCAGAAGCGGATGAGCCGGAAAAGACCATTCCCAAAGCCACCAACCAGGTTATCTATCGCATCCTGATCTTCTACGTTGGCGCTCTCGGCGTGTTGCTCTCGCTGTACCCGTGGGAGAAGGTCGTCACCGGCGGCAGCCCGTTCGTGCTGATCTTCCACGCGATGAACAGCGAGATCGTTGCCACGGTGCTGAACGCCGTGGTGCTGACCGCCGCGCTGTCGGTCTACAACAGCGGTGTGTATTGCAACAGCCGCATGCTGTACGGTCTGGCCAGGCAAGGCAATGCGCCCAAGGCACTGCTGAAGGTCAACAAGCGCGGGATCCCGCTGGCCGCGCTGGGTGTGTCCGCGCTGGCCACCGCGGCTTGCGTGGTGATCAACTACTTCATGCCGGGCGAGGCCTTTGAGCTGCTGATGGGGCTGGTGGTCTCGGCACTGATCATCAACTGGGCGATGATCAGCATCATTCACCTCAAGTTCCGCCGCGACAAGCGCGCAGCCGGCCAGGAAACGCGCTTCAAGAGCCTGGGCTACCCGCTGACAAACTATGTGTGCCTGGCCTTCCTGGCCGGTATCCTCTACGTGATGTACCTCACGCCGGGCCTGCGCATCTCGGTGTACCTGATTCCGGCATGGCTGGCCGTACTGGGCCTGAGCTACCGCCTCAGGCAAAAGCACAAGCGCGCCGAACCGGCGCTGCCCGAACGCGTATCGGCATAATGATGACCCTGGCGGCCACTGGCCGCCGGCTCCGACCCATCCCAGCACTCCAGCCAGAGTATCCAATGTTCGAACACATCGATGCCTATCCGGGCGACCCGATCCTCTCCCTCAACGAGAGCTTTCAACTCGATCCCAGGACCGACAAGGTCAACCTGAGCATCGGCATCTACTTCGATGACGAAGGCCGGTTGCCGGTGATGCAGGCCGTGCGCGAAGCCGAAGCCGCGCTGATGGCCGACATGGGCCCGCGCCCTTACCTGCCGATGGCCGGGTTTGCGGCGTATCGCGACGCGGTGCAGGCGCTGGTGTTTGGCGAGCCGTGCCAGGCGCGCGCCGAGGGGCGCATCGCGACGGTGCAGACGCTGGGCGGCTCCGGCGCGCTGCGCGTGGGCGCGGATTTCCTCAAGCGTTATTTCCCTGACGCCCAGGTCTGGATCAGCGACCCGAGCTGGGAGAACCATCGCGTGATCTTCGAGCGCACGGGCTTCACCGTCAACACGTACCCGTACTACGACGACGCCACCGGCGGCCTGAAGTTCGACGCCATGCTGGACGCGCTGCGCCTGATCCCCAAGCGCAGCATCGTGCTGCTGCACGCTTGCTGCCACAACCCCACCGGCGTGGACCTGAACCACGACCAATGGCGCCAGCTCATCACGCTGCTCAAGCAGCATGAGCTGCTGCCTTTCGTCGATATGGCTTACCAGGGCTTCGGCGCCGGCCTGGACGACGACGCCTTCGCGGTACGCGAGCTGGTGGCCCAGGGCGTGCCGTGCCTGGTGGCGAACTCGTTCTCGAAGAACTTCTCGCTGTACGGCGAGCGTTGCGGCGGCCTGAGCGTGGTTTGCGACAGCGCCGAAGAAGCCGGCCGGGTGCTCGGCCAGTTGACGGGCGCGGTGCGCGCCAACTACAGCAACCCGCCCACGCACGGCGCCCGGGTGGTGGCCCGGGTGTTGACCACGCCGGCGCTGCGTACGATCTGGGAGCGCGAGCTGGCGGGCAAATGCGAGCGCATCGCCAAGATGCGCGCGGCCATCCACAAGGGGCTGGCCGCGCACGTGAGCGGCGAGGCGCTGTCGCGTTATCTCACGCAGCGCGGCATGTTCACCTACACCGGGCTGACAGCCGACCAGGTGGACCGCCTGCGCACGGAGCACGGCGTGTACCTGCTGCGTTCGGGGCGCATGTGCGTGGCCGGGCTGAACGAGCGCAACGTGACCCAGGTGGCACAGGCCATTGCCAGCGTGCTGGTGCCCGCGGCCTGACGCGCGGCTGAACTACGTCCCGCGCGGCAGTTGGTCTTTCCGCCCGCGCGGGGCGGTGAACCTGCGGTTTGCTTCAACCTGGTTCAAACTGGTTCAAACTGGTTCAAACTGGTTCAAACTGGTTCAAACTGGTTCAAACTGGTTCAAACTGGTTCAAACTGGTTCAAACTGGTTCAAATCGGTTCAAACCAGCACGTGACGTGTTTCAACGAAGAAGCGTTGAATCTGGCGATCTATGGCCGGATCGACCATTTCCTCGGGCCGGTTGCCATTCGGGCAGGCCAGCCGGGGCGTCGTGCCGAACAAGCGGCAGATCAACGGGCGCTCGGCATAGACCTGGCAACCCTGGCTGCCAAGATGCGGGCAACTGAGGTTTGTCAGCGCGGCTTCGTGCTCGGCATCGCTTTTGACGGGAAGCCGCGACATCTCGTGCGTCGAGGTCATCACCGGCCCACAGCAATCGTGGCAGCCCGGAGTGCATTCGAATGCGGGAATCCGTGAGCGGAAGAACCTGATTTTTTGACTGATCATTTGGCGTCCCTCTTCGTCAGCCCGCGAGCTTTTGCCAGAATACGTGATCCGATGCTAGCCGTTTGCCCTGTTTCAGGCGACGCGCGGCCGATCGCAGATTCAGCGGGTGCGTGGTTTCCAGGGCGCGGGCCCGCGCCAGCAGCGCATCCTGCGAGGGAAGCGCTCGCGCCCCCTTCCAGGCGAACAGCGTGTAGTTGCAACTGTCCTCGGACAGGGCGATGGAAAAGGATTCGCCGAACACCGAACGGATCTCTTCCAGGTAGAACGGGATATCAGCATCGCTGTCGAGGTAGTTGGCGACCAATACCCCATCGTCGGCGAGCCGCGCATGGCACGCTGCGTAGAAGGCGGCATTCCCCAGTTGCGTCGGCATGCCATGGGCGAGAAAGCCGTCCACCAGGATGACCTCCGGGCGCGCGTCCTGACTCTTGACATACTCGGCGCCATCCGCGCAAACCACTTCGAGCCGCTCGTCGTCGGGCGGAATGTGAAACGTATCGCGAAGGGCGATCACTGCCGGATCGATTTCAATGGCAACAATCTTTGCCTGCGGAAGATGCCGATAGCAATACTTGAGCAATGATCCCCCGCCCAGGCCGATCATCGAGATCCTGGTGGGTGCCGGCTGCAGCAGCAGAAAAGCCATCATCGTCCGTGTGTAGCCGAGGACAAGCTTGTCGGGGTCATGCCGCGACATGATGCTCTGGGTCGCCAGCGCATCGAAATGCAGTGAAAGTGCCAGCGGGGTTTCCAGCACGGTCGGGGTGCCGTCGTCAGGGGCTTCGGACAGGAACTTCAAATAGGCTTCAAAGGATGTACGGCTGGGATCCATCTGCGGGCTCGATCAGGCTTGTTATCTCCGCATCAGGCCGAAAAAGCGTCGTCGGATTGGCCCTGAGCGGCATAAAAGATAGTTAAAGATCTCATTTCGTGGCTCTGGCATGCCTTCAAAGCCTTCTGGTGGAGGCAGTTGCCAAGCCGCACTTGGCTGATCAGTTGTATATAATGATAATGCTATTATCATACAATACTACTCTGAAGCGTATGGAATCCAAGACTGCCCGTTTCACCGTGTTGATGGACCCCGTGAAGAAGAAAGCCTTCGAGGCACTGTGCGCGGCGCAGGATCAAACGCCATCGCAGGTCGTGCGTCAGTTGATTCGCGACTATCTGGAGCAGCATGGCGTGGCCTATGCAACCCGGTCCCAGGTTGGCGCCACGGTTCTGGCCAAGAAGGACGGCGAGTGACCATGTCCATGCGTGAGGCGGTGACTTATCGCGTCACGCCGCGCGCGAAGGCGCTCGTCGACGGTAGCTACCAGCCAAAGGTCCTGGTGGCGATCTATCGAGGCGACACGCTGGTCAGGGATGTTGCGCTTTACGCGCGATGCGATTCTTGTCCATTGCACGTGACTGCTGCCAGGCTTGCCGAAGCGCTGGCCTTGCGGATTCGGGCGGTGCTCAAGGACGTGCACGAAACGGATGACGTTGCCGCCGCCGCCATTCAGACGCTATTGCGACGCGTCGGGCTCAGGACAACCCCACAATCCGTTGCCGTACGCGGCGCTGGCGTCAGCTAGCCGGGTGCGGCAACACGCCGCCGGCACGCCATCTACTTTCTTGACTTTCATTTAACCCATTGGTTAAATGAAGCCATGCCATCCTCCAACGACCCGCTGACCCCCATCTTTGCCGCACTGGCTGATCCCACTCGCCGCGCCATCCTTGCGCGCCTGGCCGAAGGGGAGGCGCCGGTGAGCGAGCTGGCGCGGCCGTTCGACATGTCGGCTCCGGCCATCTCCAAGCACCTGCGCGTGCTGGCGGACGCCGGGCTGATCGAGCGGGAAGTCAGCGCCCGCTGGCGCATCTGCCATCTGCGCGCGGATGCGCTGCGCGACGCGCATGACTGGCTGGGCGCCTACCGGCGCCATTGGGAGGGCAATCTCGATCGCCTTGTCGAGTTCGTCGAACGCACCCATGCGGCGGGCTCGACCGAAGGCACCAGCAACACAGGCAAAGCCCGAGGGAAAAAATCATGACCCAAGCTGCTACCTTCCATCTGGAAATGGACCGCTTCATCCGCGCCCCGCGCGAGAAGGTGTTCGACGCATTCACCAGCCAGGCCGCACTGTCCGAGTGGCATTGCCCGCGCGGCATGCACGTGCTGGAGGCTAGCGCCGACGCGCGGGTGGGCGGCAAGTACCGCATCGTGATGGGCGGGCGCGATGGTGCCAGGTACACCGTGGGCGGTGAGTATCAGGCGATCGACCGGGCGGACTTCCTCGCCTATACCTGGGCCTGGGAAGCCGGCCCGATGCCGCCGGAGATCAAGACGCTGATCGAGGTCACGCTGACGGCCAAGGATGGCGGCACCCACCTGCACATGCGCCACAGCGGCTTTCCCGAGGCGGGCGAGCGCGATTCGCACACGGGCGGCTGGCAATCGGTGTTCAATCGCCTCAGCGATTTCCTGGACCCGGAGGGCAGCGCCGGCTCCGTCACCGTGATCGGTGACCCGCGCAGCAGCTATTGCCGCACGGTGCGCATGGCGCTGGCCGAGAAGGGCGTGGCCTACAAGCTGCAGCCCGTGCCGCCGCACTCGCCAGAGGTGCTTGCGCATAGCCCGTTCGGCCGCATTCCGGTGTTGAGCGATGGCCCGCTTTCCTTCTACGAGACCCGCGCCATCCTGGCCTATATCGAGGAAGCGTTCGAGGGCCCGAGCCTGCTTGCGCGACAAGCCGGCGCCATTGGCCACGCACGCTGCGAGCAATGGATCAGCCTGATCAGTTGCCATGCCTACGACGCCATGGTGCGCCGTTACGTATTGCAGTACATCTTCCCCAAGGGCGAAAACGGCCAGCCCGACCGCGCGGTGATCGATGCTGCGCTGCCGGAGATGGCCACGCAGCTAGGCGCGTTCGACCAAGCCTACGGCAATCGCGATTACCTGGTCGGTACGGCGATGTCGATGGCGGACCTGTTTCTCGCGCCAATCCTTGCGTACGTCGGCATGTTTCCCGAGGGCGCCGCCTTGCTGGAGACGTATCCCAACGTGCGGCGCGCGCAGGCAGTGATGCGCGAGCGGCCAAGCTTTGCCGCGACGCAGCCGCAGATGGGCTGATGCTACCGCTTAGCTGCGTAGCCGCTTAGCCGCTACGCAGCGGGCAGGAGCACCGCCACCGCTTCCACCTCCACTTTCAGGCCAAAGTGCAGCGCGCCGGTCGGCACCACGGCGCGTGCCGGGCGCGCGCTGCCTGCCCACGAAGCATAGATGGCGTTGAACGCCGGCCAGTTTTCCATGGCGTCCACATAGACCCGCACCTGCGCCAGGCCGGCGATGCCACTGCCGGCGGCGATCAACGCCGCTTCCACATTGGCCAGCACCTGGCGCGCCTGATCTTCAAAGGGCGCGCCGACGAGCTTTTCGCCGGCGGGCGTGATGGGCAACTGCCCGGATACGAACACGAAGCCATTGGCCACGGTTGCATGGCTGTAGTGCCCGCCGGGCGCGGATAGCCCGGCAGGGTTGATCGTCCTTACCGCGGCGCTCGCCTGATCACCATCCATGGAACCGGCTCCAGGTGGCGAGCGTGCCGTCTTGCGCAAGCGCGTGATATTCGGGGAACTGCGCGCCAGTCGCACAGGCGTGGTTGGGCAAGATGCGCAGCACCGTGCCAATGGGCAAGCGCGCCGCGATGTCCGGCTCGGGCGCGCCTTCGCGCGACACGATGCCATGTTCCTGATTGGCCCCGCTGAGCACATAGCCCGGGAGCACCGTGCCGTCGATGCCGCAGACCTGCCCGTAGCCGAAATCGCACTTCTGCTTTTGCGTGCCACGGTCGCGGCTCATGGCCATCCAGCCGGCATCGACGATGGCCCAGCCCTTGTCCACCTGGTGCCCGATCACGGTGGTCAGCACGCTCAGCGCCACGTCTTGCGTTGCGCACACGCCGACGTTGTGCATCACCAGGTCGAAGAACACGTAGACGCCCGCGCGCACCTCGGTGACGCCTTCCAGGCTCGTTGCGGATAGCGCCGTGGGGGTCGACCCGACGCTGACCACCGCGCATGGCAGCCCGGCCGCGCGCAGCCGCTCGGCCGCCATGACGCAGCCGGCCCGCTCCTGCTCCGCCATCGCTGCCAGGGCTTCGGGCGTATCCAGGTCGTAGCTGGAGCCGGCGTGCGTCATCACGCCGCCCAGGCGGGCGCCGCCTTCGTGCAGCACGCGGGCCACGTCGATCAGCGCGGCTTCGTCCGGGCGGATGCCCGAGCGGTGGCCATCGGTGTCGATCTCGATCCAGACCTCGAACGATTCGCCATGCGCGGCGCCGAACGCGACGATGGCCTCGGCAGAGGTCACGCTATCGGTGACGATCTTCAGGTCGCAGCCCTGGCGGCGCAGCGCCAGGGCCTGGGGCAGTTTGGTCGAGACCATGCCGACGCCATAGAGAATGTCCGTGATGCCATCGGCAAAGAAATGCGCGGCTTCCTTCAGGGTGGAAACGGTGATGCCGCGCGCACCGGCATCGATCTGGGCTTGCACGACCGCCGAGCATTTGCTGGTCTTGGCATGCGGGCGGAACCGCACCCCAAGCGCGTCCATGCGCGCCTGCATGCGCTGGATGTTGTGTTGCATGCGGGCGAGGTCGATCACCGCTGCCGGTGTTTCCAGTCTCGCCAGTGTGTGGTTGGCAGTGTTCATAGCGTTCTTGAGAGTGATCAGTCAGTCCAGGAATTGGCCTTTGGCCTTCAGTGCGGGCACGTCGTCGCGCAGGCCGCGCGAGATCAGGCTCGACACCACGGCCGGCGTGGTGCCGCCCTGGGCGGGGAGGTCGACGCCCACCGCCAGCATCTGGCGGCGCAACTGCGGGTCGGCTGCGGCGCTAGCCATTGCCTTGCTCAGTGGCGCGAGGATGTTCTCGGGGGTTCCCTTGGGTGCGAAGATCGCGTTCCACGAGCGCACGTCGAGCGGGTAGCCCGCCTCCTTCGCCGTGCCGGTGCTGGGCAACTGCTTGAGGCGCTCGCTGGAGAGCACCGCCAACACCTTGATCTTGCCGCCGGCAAGCTGCGGCAGGGCGGTGGTTGTCTGGTCGCACATGAAATCGGTCTGTCCACCCATCAGGTCGCTGATCGCCGGCGCCACGCCTTTGTAGGGGACGTGAGTGACGTTCCTCTTCAGCGCTGCGAGCAGCAGCACGCAGCCGTAATGCGAGATCGAGCCCACGCCGGCGCTGCCGTACGATGCCGTGGCCGCATGGCTGCGCAACCATGCGTCGAACTCTTGCAGGTTGCTGGCCGGCAGGTCCGCTCGCGCGACCAGCAGCATCGGCGCCGATCCGGCCAGGCCGATGGGCGTGAAGTCTGCAACCGGGTCATAGGGCAGCTTCTTGTATAGCGCCACATTGGCGACGTGGGTGCCGATGGTGCCAAAGCCCAGCGTGTAGCCGTTGGGCGCGGCCTTCGCCAGCTTGGCCAGGCCCACGGTGCCGCCTGCGCCGGCCAGATTCTCGATGACCACCGGCTGGCCGAGCTGGTCACCCATTTGCTTGGCAAAGCCGCGTGCGAGCGCATCGCTGGGCCCGCCCGCGGGGAACGGTACCACCAGTGTGATGGGCCGCGAGGGAAAGCTCGTGCTCTGTGCCATTGCTTGCGAGCCAAAGGCAAGGGCAAAGGCCGCAGCCAGGATCAGGTGGCGACGAAAACGGGAGGGATTGCAGAGCATCTCGGACGCTCCTTAATGGGTTGCCGCACGGGTTGCCGCACGGGTTGCCGCACGGGTTGCTGCATGAAAGGACCGCAGCCACGGCAGCGCGGGCTCCAGCGTGGCGAATTCCGCTTCGGGCACTGGCGCGCCGGCGGGCAGCGCCAGGCCGACCCGGTTGTGCCAGTAGGTGCGCAGCCCCACGGCCGAGGTGCCGAACATGTCGTAGCCCGAGCCGGCGACAAACGCGGCATCCGTTGCCTGCACGCCCAGTTGCGTCAGCGCAAGCTGGTAGGGGCGCGGATCCGGCTTGTAGAAGCCCGCTTGCTCGGAGGTGACCACGACATCCCAATCGATCTCCAGCAAGTCCGCGGCGCGCCGCCCCAGCCGCTCGGAGCAGTTCGTGACCACCGCCAGGCGGCAATGCGGCCGCAGGGCACGGAGCAGTTCGCGGGCACCATCCCACGCGGGGAGCTTGTCCCAGCCTGCGTCGAGCGCCTCCGGCGCGCTGGCGGGCAGGCCGACATGCTCGGCCGCCTCGCGCACCAGTTGTTCATAGGGAACGTAGGCGCCGCAGCCGTAGGTGCGCTTCAGGTACTCCGCGCGCCAGGCCCGGCCTTGCGCCTGCGAGCCGGCGGCGGCGTTCCATACGGTCCAGGAATCCAGCAGCGCGGTGAGCAGGTCGAACAGGACGGCGCGTGGCCAGGCAGGGGCGGGCGATTGGTCGAGGATTTCCATACGTTCCTTTTTGTGTGGGCGCAATAGCGTGACAGCAGAACAGCCGAGCTGCGCAGCCGCATGACAACAGGCCCTCAGTGTAGGAAGGAGTACGTGGTCCGTGGTTAAATGCCGGAACATCAATCGTTAAGCTGAAGTGAATGATCCAGATCGAAGACCTGCGGCTGGTCGAGGCGCTGGCGCAGGCCCCGTCCCTGAGCGCAGCCGCCCGCGCGCTCAATGTGACGCCGCCAGCGCTGTCCATGCGCCTGCGCAAGCTGGAGGCCACGCTGGGCCTGGCGCTCGCCACCCGCACCGCCCGCCGCTTGAGCCTCACGCCCGAGGGCGAGCGCTTTGCGCAGGAAGGCGCGGCGCTGCTGGCGCAACTGGAGGCACTGCCCGAGTCGTTCCGCCGGGAAGACAGCCGCCTGACGGGCACGCTGCGCGTCGCCGCGCCCTTCGGCTATGGCCGGCACCACGTGGCGCCGGTGCTTGCGCGCTTTGCGCAGTGCCATCCCGGCTTGCGCCTGCAGCTGGATCTGCGCGAGGTGCCCTGGCCGGACAAGCATGACTCGGACGCGGTAGTGCATATCGGCGCCGTGCGGGACTCATCCTGGATTGCCCGCACGCTCGCCCCCAATGAACGCTGGCTGTGCGCAAGCCCGGCTTACCTGCGCGCCCACGGCACGCCGCAAGAGCCGCGCGACTTGCTGGGGCACGCTTGCATCTGCATTCGCGAGAACGACGAGGACGTGACGCTGTGGCGTTTCCGCCGGGCGGGTTCCGGCACTGCGCGGCGGCCATCGGCCCGCGAAACGCTGCGCGTTGTCCCGGCCTTTACGACCAACGATGGCAGCGTGGCGCGCCAGTGGGCGGAACAGGGGCTTGGCCTGGTGCTGCGCTCAGAGTGGGATACGGCGGATGCGGTGGCGCGCGGCACGCTGGTCCGGGTGTTGGCCGGCTGGGAGTTCGACAGCGCGCCGGTGACCCTGCTGGTGCCCACGCGGCGGGGCCGCACGGCGCGGGTACAGGCATTGATGCAGTTTTTCGAGGAGGCCCTGGGAAAGCCAGGGCCGCTCCCGCCGCGCTAAAACGCCTCGTTGATCTGGAAATAGACGCCCCGGGTTTGCCGGCCAAAGCCGGCGTCAAGCCGCACATTCACGCGCGGCTTGAACTCGAAGCGGTAGCCGATGCCCGCGTTCGGCAGCCAGTGCGCCGAGGTGAGCTTGCCCACGCTGGGGGCAATGGCGCCGGTGCCGGCCCAGAACACCATGCCCTGGCGCCCCGCAATATGCAGGCGGTACTCGACCTGCGCGGACAAGCTGTCCTTGTCGCGGTACTGGCCAAGGAAGTAGCCGCGCATGCGGCGGTTGTCGCCGAGCTGGGACAGCATGTTCCACGGCACGTTGCCCCAGCCGAAGCGGCCATAGATGTCGAACGCCAGTACGTCGCGCTCGCGCATCCGGTGGTAGCTGTCATAGGACCACTCCAGCGTCTCGAAATCGTTGTCGCTGCCCAGCGCGCGGCGAAATAGCGTGGCGTTGGCCATCAGCGCCTGGCCCGAGTACGGGTTGGGCAGGAAATCCCGCGTGTCGTACGAGAAATGCGCGCTCACGCCCGAGCTGAATACGTGGGTGCCGCTGGGGTCGGTGGCCAGCGCGCTGGCGCTGCCGCGCGCCAGCTTGGCGGCATCGTCGTACTGCAGGTTGACGCCTGCGCCGACATAGGTGTTGGGGTGCACGCGCCAGAGCATCTTGGGCTGCAGGAAGATCTCGCGCTTGGTGTAGCGCTCCTTGTTGGCGTCGTTGATGGCGCGGTCATAGCCGACGCCCCAGTATGAGGTCGGCATATTGACCAGGCCGCCAGTCACCGCGAAGCGATAGCTGTCATCCGTGAAGAACGTGGTGTTGTCAAAGCCGATGCCGACCGCGCCGGTGGTGGTGGCAAAGCCGCGCACGTTGAGCGTGGAGATCTGCGTGCCCGTCAGCGCATTCGATGGCTTGTACAACCCGACCGCCGCCATGCCGATGCCCAGGCCCATCTCCGGGTTGAAGAACGGGCCTGGCAGCACGCCCCAGTCGATGCCGTGGCTGAGGTCCACCTCCTTGGAGGCGCCGAGCCGGTTCAGCAGCCGGTCGATCCAGGAGGCGTCCTCTTCGGCGCGTGCGGCCGGTGCGCATAACGCCAGCACCGTACCCAGCAGCAGGCCGGCCAGCGCTTGCGGCCATGCCGGGCAGGGAGGCAGGCAGCAGGGCGCGCGCATCAGAAGCGGAGGAACCCGGTCAGGATGACGTTGTTGCGGTTGTAGCCGTAACCGAACTCAGCCAGCAGCCCGATGCGCTTGTTGATGGTCCAGTTCACCCCCACGGAGCCGCTCCAGAAGCCCACCACGCGCTCCTCGATGCGGTAGTTGATGCGTCCCGTCTGTCCACCGCTGTCAGGCAGCGGCACGTCGAAATGGCCGGTAATGGTGGCGCGCGTGCGGAAGTAGGTGGCGCCGACGTACGGTGTGATCAGGCCGAGGTTGCCGGCGTGAAAATTCCAGCCCACGCGCGGGCCGATGTTGATTGACTTCACCGGCGTGTCCGACATCGAGATATCCGAGACCGTGAATGTCACCGGCAGCGAGAAGAACAGGTTCTTGTAGACCCCCACCAGCGTGAAGCCGCCGCCGTAGGTATGCCCGTGGTAGCTGGCCTGCTGGGTCGGCAGCTTGATTGGCTTGGCGCAGTCGGGCTTGGGCCGCTGGCCGCCGCAACCGATGTTGACGCCGAAGAACTTCTCCAGGTCCGTCAGCGAGGAGAAGTTGATGTCGATCGCGCCGCTGCCCGTGACATTGCCGAGAATCCCGTAGACGTTCATGAATGGAAACAGCCAGCCGCCGATCTGCGCCTGGTTGGAGACGTTATGGATGCGCGACTGGCTGAACTGCACGAAGTCGGCGGTGCGCAAGGGGTTGTTGCCAGCCGAGACCGACAGGTTGCTGAGCTGGAAGCGCTGGTAGCCGTTGAAGTACGAGTAGCCCACGTCGTAGGGGTTGGGCAGGTCGTAGCCCTTGTCGATGACACGCTGCGCGAAGAAGGGCAGGGCACGGTCCCACTCCCGCTTGGGTGCCACGCCCTCCTGCTCCGGCTGCGCCGCGGGCCCGACGATGCCACGATACGGGCCACCGGATACGGCTTCAGGCGTGGCCGTGGGTGTCGTGCTGGCGCTGGCCTCGCCACCGGCGCCCGCCACCCAGGCCTGCGCGGAAAGCGGCAGGCCAGAGGCCAGTACAAGGCTCAGCAGGATAGGCCGCAGGGCATCGCGAATGGATCTGGTTGGCATTGAGGGCGGTCCCACACGTCGAAGGCAAGCATGCCGATCGGTTCGAATTTCCCGACGCCTGCCAAGGTAACGTGCTTGCGGCGCGCGGGGCGCCGTCCTCGAAAACTTTCAACGCGCGCATGCAAGGCGCTTAAGACGGGCCTTTGCGTGGGGCTGCAGCCTGCCCGTCCCCCCTCAGGGCACCGCTTGTGGCGTCACGATGCTGAAGTACCCGTCAAACGTATCCAGCATGCCGAACAGCGATGCCACCGCCTGCGGGTTGCCGTCAATGCGGATGCTGCCATCGCGGATCGCGTCGGGCAGCGTCAGTTGCTTCAGGCTGATGCGGTCGAGCGTGGCCTTGTCCAGCGTGATGGTTGCCGTGGCCTGCGCGGATTGCGCATTGGCCAGGTAGGTCAGGGCGCTGTTGCGCAGCGTCATGGCGTAGCGCTCTTGCAGGTCGGTGAAGTTCCAGTTCAGCGTCATGGCCTTGCCGGCGGCCTTGTCCGCATTCAGGCGCACCGCCAGGTAGTCGAAGAAGTGCGGCACGGTCAGCGCGCGCACCAGGTCGGGCGATGTCGTGCCGCTGGGCGCGCCCCGCTTGATGCCGTTGCGCAGTTCCTGCGCGCCGCTCAGGTAGGCATTGCGCCAGGTCGCGTTTTCGGTCTGGTAGCCAAGCTGCTCCAGCGCGTCGGCCTGTAGCGCGCGGGCCGCGGCGTTGGCCGGATCGGCAAAGACCAGCTCGTTGCCGATCTGCGCCACCCAGCGGTATTCGCCGCGCGCGTAGGCTTCGCGCGCCTTGGCCAGGACCGCGTCCGCGCCGCCCATCCATTCGATCGTCTTCTTCGCGCCCTGCACCGGCGGCAACGGGTTCAGGTGGGCCGGGTTGCCATCGTAGAACCCGAGGTAGCGCTGGTACACGGCGCGCACGTTGTGGCTGATCGAGCCGTAGTAGTCGCGCGCATACCATTTGCTGGCCAGCGGCTCAGGCAGCTTGCGCAGCGTGTCGGCAATGTCCGTGGGCGTGAGGCCATGGTTCATCAGGCGCAGCGTCTGGTCGTTCAGGTAGGCGTACATGTCGCGCTGGTCCGACAGGAACTCGTTGATGCGCGCCTTGCCCCAGGTAGGCCAGTGGTGCTGGGCGATCAGGATGTCGCTGCGCTCGCCGTAGCGGGCCAGCGCCTGGCCGATATAGAACGACCAGGCCTTGGCATCGCGCACCTGCGCGCCGCGGATGGTCAGGATGTTGTGCTGGGTGCGGGCAGCGTTCTCCGCGATGCACAGCGTGCGCAGCTGCGGGAAGTAGAGGTTCATCTCGGCCGGCGCCTCGGTGCCGGGCGTGAGCTGGAACTCGATGTCGATGCCATCGATGCGGCGGGTGTCGATGGTCTTGGCGATGAGATCGGTGGGCGCCAGCAGCGTGACCGTGCCGCGCGAGGTGGCCTTGCCCAGGCCCGCGTCGACCTGGCCCGTCGCGCTGCGGGGCAGGGTGGTGCCGTACATGTATTGCGCGCGCCGGCTCATGGCGTTGCCCGCCAGCACGTTCTCGCTGATGGCCTCTTCCATGAAGCCCGCCGGCGCGATCACCGCCACCTTGCCGGCCTTCACGTCGGCTTCGTCGACGATGCCCTTGGCGCCGCCGAAATGGTCGACGTGGCTGTGCGTGTAGATCACGGCGACCACCGGCTTGCGCGGCCGGTGCGCATAGTACAGCGCCAGCGCCGCGCGCGCGGTCTCGGCAGTGATCAGCGGGTCCATCACGATGATGCCGGTGTCGCCTTCGATGATGTTCATGTTCGACAGGTCGGCCCCGCGCACCTGATAGAGGCGGTCGGTGACCTTGAACAGGCCGGCTTCATTGTTCAACTGCGCGAGCCGCCACAGGCTCGGGTTCACCGTGGCCGGCGCGGCATCGGCGCGCTCGAAGGCGTAGGCGTTGAAGTCCCATGCGACGCGGCCGTCCGCGCCGCGGATGGTGCCTTCGGGGAAGCGGGCCACCAGGCCGCGGTGCGCATCCTCGAAATCCTGCCGGTCGCCAAAGGGCAGTGCCTGCAGCCATGCCGCATTGGCTTGCGCGGTGACGGGCGAGGCAGGCGCGCTGGCCGTCTGGGCGGTGGCGGACTGGAAGGCAACGAGCGCCAGGATGGCGGGGAGGGTGCGGCGAAGGGGCATGGCAAGGCTCGGCGAAACGAAGAGGACGTCTATTGGAGTCCACCGCCACCTATAATTCAATTGCAAGTTATTTATCTCAGCGATGCAAGGAGCGCATGTCTTGAACCTGAAACGGCTGGAGCACCTGATCGCGGTGGCGCAAGAGGGCTCGCTGGCGGGGGCCGCCCGCCGCGTGCACCTGAGCCAGCCCGCGCTGACCCGCAGCATCCAGGCGCTGGAGGCCGAGGCTGGCATGCCGCTGCTCGATCGCGGCCCGCGCGGCGTGGCGCTGACCGCGGCCGGGCGCATGGTGGCGGAGCGGGCACGGCGGATCCTGTTCGAGACGCGTTGCCTGGCGCGCGATCTCACGCTGGTGCAGCAGCATGAGATCGGCAGCGTGCAGATGGGGATGGGGCCGTTTCCTGCCGCCATCCTGCTGCCCGAGGTGCTGTGCGCCCTCAACCGGGACTGGCCGAAGCTGCGGGTGAAGGCCGAGGTCAACAGCGCCCCGGCGCTGCTCGCCGCCTTGCACGCGGAGACGCTGGATTTTCTGGTTGCCGAGCGCCGCACCATGCCGGCGGCGGCAGAGCTGGAAGTCCGGCGCCTGCGGCCCGAGCCCTCGGGCTGGTTCGTGCGCCCTGGCCATCCCCTTGCGGGCGGGAGAGTCACCCCGGCGCAATTGCGCGAGGCTACCCTGGTGTCCGTGCCGTTGCCGGATCATGGCCATGACCAGTTACGCAGGCTGCTCGGCTGCCGGCCGGGCGAGAGCCTGCCGTTTCAGGTGCAGAGCAATGATCTTCATGCGCTCAGGCATCTGGCGTGCCAATCCGATGTGGTGCTGCTGGCGCCCGCGCGGGCCCTCAGGGCGGAGCTGGAGAGCGGCGCGCTGGTGGCGCTGGCACTGGCAAGCCCGGTCTCCATGGCCATGGACTTTGTCGTCGTGCACCTGGCGCAGCGCACGCTGTCGCCGGCGGCGGAAAGGGCGGTGGCAGCCGTGCTGGCTGCCGCTTGATTGGCGCGGTCTGCCCTCATGCGACCTGGAGCTGACCAACGCCGGTTTCGCCAAGCGTGCGCAGAAGGAAATGGCCGGGGGCAAGGCGCCCGAGCTTGCGCAAGATGCCGATAGCCCCTTGCATGCCGCGTACGCCGACGGCACCCGCACCAGCCTTGCCGCAGGCCGCGCGCTGCGCGATGCGGTCTGTAGCTGCATGGCCTCGCGCCTCTGCTGTCACCGTATCCTGCTGGTGCTGGTGCTGACCTGCCGGGATGTGGCCAGCGTGGAAGAGGGCAGTGGCCAAACGCCCGTCACCACGCCCGAAGGGCTAGCCGGCGGCCCATGGTCTCCGGCGGATTTCGACGACGCCGCGCGGCAAGCTGCGTTGCGCCCGGCCACACTGCCCGATGCATTGAAGCGCTATCGCATTGCTCAACGCCAGGTGCCAGCAGGCCGCCTTGTAAGTGAACAATCAATCGCTTTTGTGACAAAACTGAGACGACTTCCCGCTATGTAGATGTTTCGTCATAAACGAATTACAATCCGTTTCCAAAGATTACAAAATATTACGGGTGAGTCGGTGTCAGGCCGGCTTTACCCGTGCTTGCAGCCGCCATGTCGTACCCGGGTCAGGGGTGGGCGAGACCGCAAGCCACAAATATGAAGCAACATGGTGGCGAGGCCGGAAGCCGGTTGCGCTGCCTTATGCGACAGGGAAGTTGCAAATCGTGAAAGCACCAGCATCAGCTACCGGCCTGCCATGGCCGTCTGGCCTCTATGGCAGGGGTTTCCTACCGGGCTTCCTACGGGGTTCCAGCCGTTCGTCTTCGCTCGCTTGCGGGGATGCCATGCGTACTCTTGGCCTATTGCTGGCCGGCCATGGGAGGCGGACCAAGGCGTATGCGGAACCGCTGTTCCGCCGGACGGCATTCCATCCTGCCTCGCGGTGCCGCGGCATCGCATGGGACGCGCGCGCGGATCGACCCGGTCGATGGCATTGAAGCCGCGCCGGCAAGGCAATGGCAGGCGCTATGGCTGGCCGGTTCCGGGCCCGATGCATTGATAGAATTTTTCCTTTTCTATCTCATCCATCTTTTCAAGCAATTCATCTTTCTTTTGCGAAACCAGGTGGCGGACCGTTTCGGAGAAAGAAAGCCCCATGTACCCGGAGATTCTTTCCAGGTCTCTCTTGGCCGGGATCGGAAGCAGGCAGCTCAGCCTTTCGTATTCGCCTCCCGGGCCCATCCGGGAGATGCGGTACTTCCTTTGCCTTTCGGAATTTGAGAGTGACATGATGGTGTCCAGTGTTGAAACTACCGTTGACAGCCATCAATGCTGCCGCGCCGTGAGTATCGTCTGGATCGTGGGGGGAATTGGATTCTTCTGAAAAGTAACTGCGCCACAGCGATATTTTTTTCGTGAAATAGATGATGGATCGGGCGAGTCTGGACGGCGTCAGCGGTGCAGGCAATCCAGCGCCGCTGGTGTGATCCTTATCTGTCGCCCTGTTCTAGCCCATGCGTGATGAGCGAGATTCCGCAATGCATACTCGAAGGACTACGGTAACCAATCCCGCGATGCTCGCCGCGCTGCTGCGCCCGGCCTGCGGCAACGTTGCCGTCAGTCCCGGAGCCGGCGGGCTGCTCGACGTCAGCATAGATTCGATCGTGGTTGGCGGCGCGGCGACACATCGGGTACGCACTGCCACGGGAGCCGCATTTCGTTTCGAGGACAGGATCGACGGATACGCCTTCGTCGTGCTCCACAAAGGCGAGATCAGGGCCGGGAATGGGCAATCGGAACGAATCTGGCGGGCGCCCTCCTGCGCAATCCTGAACCCGGAGGATATCGGCAACGGACAATGGCATGCGGGCAGCTACGAATTGCTGACGATCGGCGGGTACGATGCCAGGCGGCGGCTTTCGTCCTTGCTGGATGCGCCGGTGGCTTATCCGATCGTGTTCGGGGTCGATACTTCTCTGACCTCCGAGGGGGCCATGATGGCGCTTTCGGTGATGCGCTTCATGCGGTCGCTCCCTGGTGCGGGTGTCCTGCCGTCGATGGCGATGGCCACGGCCGGAAGTGTGCGTGACGTTGCGGTGGGCGTATTCCTGGAAATGTTCCGGCACAACTACACCGAGCGGGTGCAATGCAAGGCGCCAGGGCCATTGCCACGCCATATCCGGACGGCGATCGAGTTCATTCATGCCCATGCGCAGGCGGGCATCTCCGTCGAAGAGATCGCCGGCGCAGCGCATGCCAGCGTGCGAACGCTGCAAACGGGGTTTGCAGCGTTCAAGGGCGTGACGCCGATGGCGTATCTAAGGCAGATCCGATTGGAAGGCGCGCGCGATGAACTCGTCCGTATCGGCAATGCGTCGATTGCCGAAGTGGCGGCGCGCTGGCGCTTTACTCACCTCGGCCTGTTCGCCAAGGCCTATCGCGATGCATTCGGTGAGCTGCCATCGGAGACGCGCCGGTTTTCCCGCGCCAGGGTGGGCGAGGATGATGTCCCGCCGCCAACTTCCCCCTGAGATCTCTGGCATCGCGAAGGGGCGCGCGCTGATGCGTATCGTCCCCGGGCTGCTGCTTGAAGCAGCCTGAAGACCTTTGCGGTTTCCGGATTCCTGTCGGCTTCACCACGCTGATTCCAACGCCGGCGCCCCGTTCTGTCGAGCGTTTCCTGCGGCATCATTGCGGAAATAAAAAGCCCCCCTCTCGCGAGAGAGGGGGGTGAAGTCGATGTTTAGTGACGCCAATACCAATTGAAATGCAGCTTCACTCTTTCCAGTTTGTCGGCAAGAAGCCGTGGCAGTCAAGGATGTAATTCGTTACTGCGTAACGTTAAAGAAAGTGGATATGACTATCGATATAGGTGGTCACGGAGTATGGAAATTTAACTAGCCTGGCTCATTGAATTCAAGATTTTTTGAAATCTGGCTATAAATTTAAGTTTTATCGCTCCGATAACCTTGGAAGCGTTGGCATTGTTCGTGCGGCAAGGCGAGTCGCTAACGTTTCGGATACTTCCGTGTTCAAAAACCTAGTCAGGAAATAGGAGTTTCACCATGTCAATGACCATCAATACCAATACGCTGTCCCTGATGACTCAGAACAACCTGAGCTCGTCGCAATCGTCGCTGAACACCGCGATCCAGCGCCTGTCGTCGGGTCTGCGTATCAACAGCGCCAAGGACGACGCCGCCGGCCAGGCCATTGCCAACCGCTTCACCTCGAACATCAACGGCCTGACCCAGGCACAGCGCAACGCCAACGACGGCATCTCGCTGGCGCAGACCACGGAAGGTGCGCTGAACGAAGTCAACAACAACCTGCAGGCTATCCGTACCCTGGCCGTGCAAGCCGCAACGGGCAGCAACTCGTCGACCGACCTGCAATCGATCCAGGACGAAATCACGCAGCGTCTGGCTGAAATCGACCGCACTTCGCAACAAACCGACTTCAACGGCGTCAAGGTCCTGTCGTCCAGCGCTTCCCCGCTGAGCGTGCAAGTCGGCGCGCAAGACGGCCAGACCATCTCGATCGCCCTGCAAGAAATCAGCTCGAAGACCCTGGGCATGACCGGCTTCACCGTGGCCAAGAACTCGCTGAGCACCAGCGCCGCCATCACCACCGTTGCTGCCGCCACCGGCTCCGCACCGATTTCCGTCAACCTGGCCTCGGCTGCCACCGCGCTGTCCGCCGTCGTCGGTTCGACCGTTAGCGCCAGCTCCCTGACGCTGAACAACGTGCTGGACACCGCCGGCAACGCCACCAGCAACTACGTGGTCAAGTACGGCAACGACAACTACGCTGCCTCGGTCGACGCTGCCACCGGCGACGTCACCCTGAACAAGGTCCAGCTGACGGTCGGCGATGCTGTTAACGGCAACACCGGTAACACCGTGGCCGGCCAGCTGGTCAAGGTCGGCGCTGACAGCAGCGGCGCTGCTGTCGCCTACATCACCCAAGGTGGCAACAACTACGCGCTGTCTGCCGGTACGCAAACCGGCGCCCGTGCCAACGGCGGCTCCACGACCACGTCGGTCACCGATGCAACCGCGATCCAGCTGAGCACCAGCGGCACCACCACCGCCACCGCCCAGTTCACCGGCTCCGGCAGCACCAACCCGCTGGCCCTGATCGACAAGGCACTGTCCACGGTCGACAAGCTGCGCAGCTCGCTGGGTGCGGTTCAGAACCGTTTCAACTCGGCCATCACGAACCTGGGCTCGGCTGTGACGAACCTGTCGGCTTCGCGCTCGCGGATCCAGGACGCTGACTACGCGACCGAAGTGTCGAACATGTCGCGCGCCCAGATCCTGCAACAAGCTGGTACCTCTGTGCTGGCCCAGGCCAACCAGTCGAACCAGGGCGTGCTGTCGCTGCTGCGTTAATCCCCGTAGCAGATCTTGTAGCCAATGCCTCATTCCTGGCATGACCGGTCGCCCGTACCGGTCGTGCCAGGAGGGGAGTGAGGCATGTCGTCTCGATGCATGGACCGGCTCACGGCCGCTCCATGCATTCGTCTGCGCGCGATCGCCGATGATCGCGACCTAGCCCTGCGGACAGGGCAGGCCGGCTTCCATGAAACCGGGCACCGCGTTACCGGTCAGGTGGCGCAAAGCAGACTCCGGATTCGTATTCCCCTTGAGACTGGCGCAGCCAGCGTCTCCATACCGAGCCCACCGCGGCCGGCAACGCCCCGGCGCATCCGGTTTTGTCGTTCTCCGCAGGAACGCACCGCGCCGTTGGCGGTCTATGATCTACGTTCGCGTTACAATGCTGTGGCGCAGCATCGGCGACAGGCAGGCGGTTTTCCGCTAGCCGAGCCGTTTGCCGCACCCTGGCCGTGCCCTTTTTTTATGCGATTCCTGCTGCTTTTGCTGACCGTGCTGTCCCTGTCACTGCTGTCCTTCGGGGCTGCGGCGAACGCGCACGCCGGTATGCCGGGGATTGCCGCGGATTCCGTGCGCGCCGAACGCCTGGCACCGGAACCGGGATTCTCCCGCACGCTCGTCGAGCTGGATGGCAGCGCCGAACTGGAGCGCGTGTTCGCGCCGGGCGACGACGGCCTGGCGGGCGAAGCGATGGCGGCAGCGGCGCAGGAGGACGATCCTCCCGGCTACTGCGAGATCTGGTCTGCCGACCTGCTCGACCCCCTCGACATGCTCGACGAGATCGAAGAATCCAGCGCGCTCTTCGCGCTGCCCACCGTGCGTGTCTCGTTGCCCCCCAACGAGATCGCGCAACAGCTGCCCGCACGCCCGGATCCTTTGCCCGCGGCGTTCTTCAAGCCCCCCATCTCGCTGATCTGACAGCCCTGGCAACCCCGGCGCGCTCCTTGCGCGCCCGGGCTGCGTTCCTATTGCCTGGGCGCCTTGGCCCGATCGCATCCGCGATCGCTGGCTGACCGTTGGCGCGCGCTTTTTGCGCGCGCCGGCGGCGGGCGCGCAGCCGTTTCGCCTGCCCCCATTTGTCATGCAGATCAAACAGATCACTATGTTTTCCATGGTGGCGTTGCTGTCGCTTGGAGCCTTGCCGGCTCTCGCGGCGGAAACGTTCACCTTGCCGCAACTGCTGTCCCTTTCGCAGTCCACCAACAAAGGCGTGGAGGCCGCGCAGGCGGGCGTGGATGCCGCCAGCGCCGCCGTGACCAGCGCGCGTGCCTATCCCAATCCGCAGGTCGAGGTGATGTACGGCCGCCTGTCGCCGCGCACTGCCGGTGTGACCGGTGGCGCCGCGCCGACCATGGCCATCACCCAGAAGCTGGACTATCCGCAGCAGCGCAAGCTGCGCGCCGAGATCGCCGGGCGCAGCCTGGAGGCCACCGAAGCCGGCCGCCAGGCGTTCCGCGCGGACCTGGCTGCGCGGGTCAAGACGTCGTACTTCGATGTGCTGCGGCGCGAGATGGAGCTGGCCGCGGCCAAGGAAGACCTGGCCATGATGCGGCAGATCCAGGACCGCGCCCGCCTGCGGGTGGAGGTGGGCGAAGCGCCACGCTATGAGCTGATCAAGGCCGAGACCGAGCTGCTGAGCGCGCAGAAGACGCTGCAGAGTGCCCAGTTGCGCGTCAACCAGGCCAAGGCGGCGCTGCGCCAGCAAGTGGGCGGCGCCATGCCGGCGGCCTATTCGCTGTCGGGCAGCCTGAGCCAGCCCCCCGCGCTGCCGGCCCTGCCGATGCTGCGCGACACGCTGACCGGCGCCAACGCCGAGCTGACCCAGCGCCGCCTGGAAGCGGACCGCGCCAGCCTGGCCGTGGACTACCAGCGCTCGCTGCGCCTGCCCGAGCTGGCGGTGCGCGCCAGCGCCGAGCGCCAGCCGGACAACACGGTCTCGCAGGTTGGCCTGGTCCTCACCATCCCGCTGTGGGACCGCCGCAGCGGCCCGGTGGGCGAGGCGAGCGCGCAGGCGATCCAGGCCCGCACCGCGCTGGAGGCCCGCGAGTTCGAGCTCACCCAGGAGCTGGAATCGGCTTACCGCCAGTACGAGATCACGCAGTCGCAGGTCAGCGCGCTGGAGGGCGGCATCGTGCGCCAGGCCGAGTCCGCGCTGGCGGTGGCCGAGTCGGCGTATCGCTTCGGCGAGCGCGGCATCCTGGACTACCTCGATGCGCAGCGCGTGCTGCGCGGCGCGCGCAGCGACCTGATTGCTGCGCAATTCGAGCTGCAGGCCGCCACCATCCAGATCGAGAAGCTGCTGTCGAGCGTGCCCGGGCAGACCGCGGCACCCACGGCCCCGTCCGTACCCACGGCTCCCCCCGCATCTACGGAAACCAAATAAGCATGCGTCCCCATTTTCTTCTTTCCCTGACGGCAACCGCCGCCCTGTTGTTTTCCCTGGCTGGCTGCTCCGACGAACCCGCTCCCGCCGCCGAGCCGCCCAAGCAGCCGCCCGGCGTGGTCAAGCCGGAAGAGACGCTGCAGAAGACCCTGAAGGTGGCCGCGGTGGCGACCAGCCCGTTCAGCGAAGTGCTGCGCGTGTCCGGACGCATCGATTTCGACGAGCAGCGCGTGGCGCGCATTGGCGCCAGCGTGACCGGCCGCGTGACGGATCTCTACGGCATCCTCGGCCAGGAGGTGAAGGCGGGCCAGGTGCTCGCCCGCCTGCATAGCAGCGAGCTGGGCGCGGCCCAGATGGCCTTCCTCAAGGCCGAGGCGCAAACCGAGCTGCAGGCCCGCAACGCCGAGCGCGCACGCCAGCTGTTCGCCGCCGACGTGATCGGCCGCGGCGAGCTGCAACGCCGCGAGAGCGAGCTGGCCATTTCCTCGGCCGAGATGCGCGCCTATCGCGACCAGCTGCGCGTGCTTGGCATGTCGGCCGCCGCGGTGGCGCAACTGGCCAAGAGCGGCAGCATCGATTCCTACTCGCCGGTGTTCTCCAGCATCAGCGGCACCGTGGTGGAGCGCAACGTCGCGCAAGGCCAGGTGGTGCAGCCGGCCGATGCGCTCTACACCGTGGCCGACCTGTCGCGCGTGTGGGTGGTGGCGGAAGTGCCCGAGCAGCAGGCCGCGCTGGTGGCCGAGGGGCAGAGCGTGGACATCGAGGTGCCGTCCCTTGGCAACGGCGCGGGCCAGAAGCAGATCACCGGCAAGCTCATCTACGTGGGCCGCACCGTGAATCCGCAAACGCGCACCGTGCTGGTCCGCACCGAGCTGGATAACCGCGAAGGGCGCCTGAAGCCGGCCATGCTGGCCAGCATGCTGATTGCCAGCGCGGCGTCCGAGCAACTGGTGATCCCGCAATCCGCCATCGTGCGCGACGGCAATGACGAGCTGGTCTACGTGGAGCAGGCCGGTGGCCTGTACCGCCAGGTCAAGGTCAAGCTGGGCGCCGAAAGCGACGGCATGCGCGTGGTGCAAAGCGGGTTGAAGGCGGGAGAGCGCATCGTGGTGGATGGTGCCTTCCACCTCGACAACGAGCGCAAGCGCCTGGAACAGGGGTAATCGATCATGCTGAAATCCCTTGTGGAAGCCGCTATCAAACAGCGGCTGGTGGTTTGCGTGCTGGCGGTGGTGCTGTTCTTCTTTGGCCTGCGCGCGGCAACCAAACTGTCGGTGGATGCGTTCCCCGACGTCACCAACGTGCAGGTGCAGATCGCCACCGAAGCCACCGGCCGCTCGCCGGAGGAAGTGGAGCGCTTTGTCACGGTGCCGGTGGAAATGGCCATGACCGGGCTGCCAGGCCTGGAAGAAATGCGTTCGCTCAACAAGGCGGGCCTGTCGCTGATCACGCTGGTGTTTACCGATGCGACGGACGTCTACTTCGCGCGGCAACTGGTGATGGAGCGCCTGATCGAGGTGGCCGGGCGCATGCCCGAGGGCGTGACGCCGGTGCTCGGCCCGGTCTCCACCGGGCTGGGCGAGGTCTACCAGTACACGCTGGACCGCGCCGACGACGGCAACCGCGCGCTCACGACCGAGGAACTCTCCGAGCGCCGCATCGCGCAGGACTGGGTGGTGCGCCCGCTGTTGCGCTCGATCCCGGGCGTAGCGGAAATCAACTCGCAGGGCGGCTTTGTCCGGCAATACCAGGTGCTGGTCAACCCGGACCGCATGCGGCATTACCAGGTCACGCTGCAGCAGGTCTACCAGTCGCTCGCGCGCAATAACGCCAACTCCGGCGGCGGCGTGCTGCCGCACTACGCCGAGCAGTACCTGATCCGCGGCGTGGGCCTGGCCCGGGGCGTGGAGGATATCGGCAGCATTGTGCTCAAGGAGGTCGCGGGCACGCCGGTCTATGTGCGGGATGTGGCCAACGTGACCATTGGCCACGAGGTACGGCAGGGCGCGCTGGTCAAGAACGGCGAGACCGAGTCGGTCGGCGGCATCGTGATGATGATGCGCGGCGGCAACGCCAAGGAAGTGGTGAGCCGCGTCAAGGCCCGCGTGGCCGAGATCAACGAGCGCGGCATGCTGCCGGGCAAGCTGCAGATCGTGCCGTACTACGACCGCAGCGAGCTGGTGGACTCCGCGCTGTGGACGGTCACCAAGGTGCTGCTCGAAGGCGTGGTGCTGGTGGTGATCGTGCTGTTCCTGTTCCTGGGGGATGTGCGCTCGTCCGTCATCGTGCTGGCCACGCTGGTGCTGACACCGCTGATGACCTTCATGGTGATGAACCAGGTGGGCTTGTCGGCCAACCTGATGTCGCTGGGGGGGCTGGCCATCGCCATCGGCCTGATGGTCGATGGCTCGGTGGTGGTGGTGGAGAACGCGTTCGAGCGGCTCGGCCACCGCGACAAGAGCGGCATGAGCAAGACCGAGATCCTGGTCAAGGCGGTGCAGGAAGTGGCCACGCCTGTGATCGTCGGCGTGGGCATCATCATCCTGGTGTTCCTGCCGCTGATGACGCTGACCGGCATGGAAGGCAAGATGTTCGCGCCGCTGGCGTTCACCATCTCGATTGCGCTGGCGATCTCGCTGTTCCTGTCGCTGACGCTCTCGCCGGTATTGTCGTCCTACCTGCTCAAGGGCGGCGCGGAGCACGATACCTGGCTGATCGCCTTCATGAAGCGCCATTACCTGCGCATGCTGCACTGGGCGCTGAACAATAGCCGCAAGACCGTGATTGGCGCGGTGGTGGCGTTCATGGCCACCGTGGCCATCGTGCCGCTGCTGGGCACCTCCTTTATCCCAGAGATGAAGGAGGGCTCGATCGTGCCGGCGCTGGACCGCGTGCCCAACATCTCGCTGGAGGAATCGGTCAAGCTGGAGATGGAAGCCAACAAGCTGGTGTTGTCGGTGCCCGGCGTGAAATCGGTAGTGTCCGGCGTGGGCCGCGGGGAGAGCCCGGCCGACCCGCAGGGCCAGAACGAATCGACGCCGATTGCCAGCCTGAAGGACCGCGACGAGTGGCCCGACGGCTGGACCCAGGACGATATCGCCAACGCCATCCGCGAGAAGCTCAAGGCCATTCCCGGCGTGCAGATCGTGATGGCGCAGCCGATTTCCGACCGCGTCGACGAGATGGTCAGCGGCGTGCGCTCGGACGTGGCGGTGAAGGTGTTCGGCGACGACCTCGACAAGCTGCGCGAGCTGGCCGGCGAGATCGCGCGGGTTGCCGGCGGCATCCAGGGCTCGCAGGACATCCGCATCGAGCGGATCTCCGGGCAGCAATACCTGTCGATCGAGATCGATCGCCAGGCCATCGCACGCTATGGGCTCAATGCCTCCGACATCCACGACATCATCGAGATCGCCATCGGCGGCAAGCGCGCCACGGACATCTTCGAGGGCGAGCGCCGCTTTGCCGCGGCGGTACGCCTGCCCGAGGAGTTCCGCGATAACGTGCAGGCCATCCGCCAGCTGCTGGTGGCCACGCCCAACGGCGCCCAGGTGCCGCTGCAAAGCGTGGCCAGGATCGAGGTCACCGACGGCCCCGCGCAGATCAGCCGCGAAATGGCCAAGCGCCGCGTGGTGGTGATGATCAACGTGAAGGACCGCGACCTTGGCGGCTTTGTCGCCGAACTGCAGCAGGCCGCGGACGCCAAGGTCAAGCTGCCGGAAGGCTACTACCTGGAGTGGGGCGGCCAGTTCCAGAACATGGAACGCGCCATGGGCCACCTGAAGATCATCGTGCCGGTGACCATCGCCGCGATCTTCTTCCTGCTGTTCCTGCTGTTCAACTCCGTGCGCTTTGCCACGCTGATCATCACCGTGCTGCCGTTTGCCTCCATCGGCGGCATCATCGGCCTGTTCGTCACCGGCGAGTACCTGTCGGTGCCGGCCTCCGTGGGCTTTATCGCCCTGTGGGGCATGGCGGTGCTCAACGGCGTGGTGCTGGTGTCGTACATCCGCACGTTGCGGGACTCCGGCTTGTCGCTGGACCAGGCCGTGATCCAGGGCGCGACCCAGCGATTCCGCCCGGTGATGATGACAGCCACCATCGCCATGCTGGGGCTGGTGCCTTTCCTGTTCTCCACCGGCCCGGGCTCCGAAGTGCAGCGCCCGCTGGCGGTGGTGGTGATCGGCGGGCTGATCACCTCGACCCTGCTGACGCTGGTGATGGTGCCGACGTTGTATCGCTGGTTCGATAACCGCAAGCCGGACCCGATGAAGGACGTGCCGGTGTAACGCGCAGACATCGTCCAGTCAGGCAACGCCCCACGCGGTCCCGGTGGGGCGTTTTTCTTTGGGGCAGGCCGCAGCGCTAACGCATGACCGTATCCATTCGATATCATGTGCCCTGCAGCGGGCCGGCGCGCACGCTACGGCATGGCGGCCGCACCGTGGTGACGGGGCGGCGATGCGCAGCGCGCCGAAGCCCTTTACCGCCCCCCCCCCCAAAAAAAGGAATCGCGTGGCAGGCCCAGCATCAGCACAGATGGCGGCAGAACCCGAAACCGGTGCGCAGGCAGACGGCGCGACGCCGCCGCCGCAAGTGCATGTCCGGCTTGATGGGCGGGCACTTCCCGACGCCTGCGAACTCTGGCGCGCAGCGCTATCGCCGCTCTTTGACGTCGAGATTGGCGCCGCGTCCGGCGCTTTCTCGGCCGAGCTCAAGGGCGTCCATTTGGGCGACAGCCTGATCGCCAGCGTTGCGGGCTCCGTGGCGCATCGCTTCAAGCGGGGCAGCGTCGAGATCCGGCGCAGCAATATCGACCACATCCTGATCCAGCTTTACGTCTCGGGCGGCGTTCAGGGCGAGTATGGCAACCGGCCATTCCATGCGAGCGAGGGATCGATCAGCCTGCTCGACCTGGGGCGGACGCTGGATAGCCGCACGCCGGCGTTTTCAAACATCACCCTGACCGTGCCGCGCGACCGCCTTCCCGCCTCGCTGAGGAACTGCAACCTGCACGGCACCGTGCTGGATGCCGGCCAGGGTTCCACACGCTTGCTGGCGTCTCACCTGTCGCAACTCATGCTGGCCGGCGCCAGCCTGACAGCGCAGGAGATGGCTGCATCGGTCACCGCGGCGCTGATCATGCTGGAGGGCAGCGGCGCCAGGCTGCGCGATAGCGAGCCTGATGTGCAAACGGCGGCGCGCCGCAGCATGCGCAAGCTGGTACGGCGCCATATCGAACAACATCTGGCCACGGAAGCGCTCTCGGCTGAGCAGGTTGCCAGCGTCTTTCGCTTGTCGCGAGCGAGCCTCTACCGGCTGTTCGAGAGCGACGGCGGCGTGAACGCCTACATCCAGGGCAGGCGGCTGGATCGCTGCTTCGATGAACTGGCCCGATCCAAGGGCAGCGGGCTCAGTATCGCCGAGCTGGCATATCGTTACGGCTATTCCAACGAGAGCACGTTCAGCCGCGCCTTTCGCCGCCGCTTCAGACTGAGTCCGCGGGAGGTGCGCGCGCTCGCGGAGCGTCCCCGCAACAACTGGCCGACAGCGTCGGCCAACGGCAGCGAGGCCGCCACCATCAACGCATGGCTGGAGAGCCTCCGCGGCGAATTCACCGCCATCGGTGCCGGCGCCTGACTGCAAGGATTCAGCCCTCGATGTCGATTACCTGCCCGGCGCACTGCATGTAGCACGCCAGGCAAGCGCCGTGACAACGACAGGGCCCAGGCAGCCGGGGTCTTCAAACGCGGCAAGAGGGCATGGCTCCGGCCGCGAAAGCCGGATCAGCGCACCTTGGGCTTGCCATACCGGATCGGGACATCGACCGCCGCCCCCGGCGCAAGGATTGTCTTGAGCTGCTCCCTGGCGCTGACCGCGTCCTGGAACGAAGCAAACGTCAACTGGCTGATGCGCATGTGGTCGAAGTACTCGACCCCGATTGCGGCGTGGCTTAGCTTGCCAATCGCTTGCTGGACTTCCTGGGTCGACACTTGCGAAACAACCACCTCGTTGCGGCTTTCTCCCACAACGCCGCGATCGTTGACGACCAGTGTCACCGCACTGCCCACGGCTCCTGCGTTCTTCGCCGTGGCCGAAGCCGAGGCCGGCAGCGTCTGGAGCGACTGGCTGCCAAGGCGAACGACCGTTGCACCCGCAAGGCTCTTCAATTGCGCGGGCGACAACTGCTGCCCAGCCACATAAGTCGACGCGCCTGCATAGCACAGCGTGGTGGCCAGTGCCGCGACGCCGCACAGCAAGACCCTGAAGGACAAATTCATTTTCATCATCATTCTCCTCGCCCCGTTTATTTCGCGGCAATCACACGGTATTCAACAGCCAAGGGCTTGCCGAGCTTGACGCTGACGCCATCGGCTTCCGGCTGGAAGCTGCTGCAAGTACCGGGCGCAGCGGTGGCTGGCATCACGCTGACCGCATACACCTCCCAATTCCCGGCGGCGTTCTCGCCATGGAATGCATAGCTGCCTAGCCCGTAGCTTTTCACTTCCGGCACGCCCGTGCTGTAGTAGCTGTTGTATGGAACAGCGAGTGCGGAAATGGTCCCGGAGGGCGACTTGACAAAGACGCCAACGCTGCCGACGCAGATGGAGCCGCTAAGTCTCAGCTGCAGGGCATCCACCTTGTCATTGCCGCCGACCGTGAACTGCCCCAGCTTCTGGACCGAGCCGTACTTGAGCTGGGTGCTATCGGCGAACGCCTTGGTGAAGTCGCCAATGGCCAGTGTTGCGGGCTTGTAGGCACTGTATGCCTTCGCCAGCCTGACGGCCGCCGCGGCATCCGCCAGGCCGAAGCCGTACCAGTTCGAGTAGTAGTTGCCCGCGGCATTCTTTTGCCAGCCCAGGTCCAGCCGTGCCGTTTGGCTGCCATCGACGAGGCTGGGGTCTTCGCTGGCGGTGAATGTTCCCTGCTTCAGGTCAAGCCGGAGATTCCGGTTGTTGCGCGAGCCATAGTCCGGATCGATTCTCCTGGCGGTGACGCGAAGAATCTCGCGCACGTCGCGCCACGTCAGGTTTGGATTTGCCGCCAGCATCAGGGAAACCACCCCTGAAATGGTCGGGGTGGCGGCCGAGGTGCCATTCATGCTGGAATAGTCGCAGTTCGCGTTATCTTTCTTGTTGGTTGCGCTGCCGCCAATGCTGAATGCGTTGGTGAGTTCCAGGAAGTTGCGGCTATAGCCTCTCGCGCAAGAGCTCAGGTCGGTCGAGAAGATCATCGGGCCGGAGCCGAGCTCTCCGTATTGCCCCGCTTCGCCGAATTCACCGCCAAGCCCGGTGATCCAGTTGACCGCCCCGGCGTTGGAGTAGCTTGACTTGATGCCCTTGGCGTTGGCCGCGCCGACCAGGATGACGCCTGGCTCCAGCGCCTCTGTGTCGTTCGCGGGATTCTCGCAACTGATGACGCCGCTTATCCCATCGATATCGGGGCAGAACCTGGGATTGTCGCCCCCGGTGTTGTTGTACTCATTGCCTGAAGCCTTCACCATGACCAGGCCCTTGCCGCTTCTCAGGTTTGGAAAGGCCCTGATGACGGAGCTGCTTCCGGATTCGGTGTCGTACTCGTCCGGCACCACGGGATTGCCTCCGTACGACGCATTGATGATGTGGGCGTTCCTGGACCAGTCGGCACCGCCGTAGGCCTGCAAGATATTGGCATTCGCGGTGCCGATGAAACGCGCGCCGCCCAGGGTCGCGCGGGGCGCGATGCCAATCACGCCTTTCCCGTTCTGCGCTGCGCTGATAATGCCGGCGACATGGGTGCCATGTGCCTCCTTAATGTTCTCGGGGATATTGGCGGGCGTGGGGTTGTTGGTGCCGTCGTCAAAGTTGTAGGTCATCAACCTGTTCACATTGGCGGCCAGGTCCTCATTGCCGATATCGACGCCGTCGTCGAGCACCAGGACATTGACGCCCTGGCCCTTGATGCCCGCGGCATGCACGTCTTCCACGTTGAGATCGGTGACGCCATCCGCGATCCCGGAGAAAGACTTGAAGTAGCTGGTGGCCTGCCTGAGCGCCCATTGGTAGATGTAGAGCGGCTCCGTGGCCCCGGTCTGGCAGGCGAACTTTGCATCCACGCCGGTTTCGGCGCAGGCGGATGCCGGGGGCACTGGCGTTGGCGTGGGCGCGGCGGGCGTCTGAGCGTTCGCGGCCGCGTTCTCTGGATTGTCGCCCCCGCATGCCGCGAGCGCGGCGGCGGCCAGGAGTGTCAGCGATATTAATGTCGTCCTACTTTTCAACATGAGATTTCCCGCCTTCAATATTGTGTTTTCAGTACGCTATGGCTCGTGCCGGGCGCATCCCGCAGGAACTGCATGGGCTCAGCCAGCCGCGGCGCGCTGCGCCGCGCACAAGCTGCGCTGCCGGGCTGCTATCGAGAACCCTTGGGATGGCCTGGTCGCGTGCCACGCAGGCCCGGGCCGCGCTCTTGCTGGAAGGGTGGCGCGTACCACGAACCGGCGCCAATTTTTGCAGAGTTATCGTTTCGTCACTTGACGCTGTGTCTCACAAAAACCGACGTTCTGTCTCACATGAGGGGGCGGGGCGGTGTTCAACGGGGAGGTTGCCCGTGGCGGCCATGATTCAGGATGGCGATCGTTTCCATCGTTGTGCCGAGTGTGATTGCTAAGCGGATAGGCCCAGCTGGCGTAGCAGGAAATCGATCAGGACGCGCACACGCCGCGGCATGTGGCGATTTGAAGGGAAGCTCCTTCGCCCGCTACGAACTCGCGGTCACCGATTGCGCCAACGGACGTTCCTGTCCTGGCTCGCGCATTGGCCGAGCGAGCACAGTAGAATCGATATCCTGATCGATGACGTCTGAGCCAATCACGATGCTCCCACTGGTCCCATTCCGTCCATGGAGCGACCCGAGGCGACCACGGCGATCGCTCGGGAATGGCTATTGGACAGGTTTCGCGGCCGCAACTAACGCAACGCAGCCGCCACAGCCTCACTGCCTCACTGCATCGACTTCAGGTCCCCGATGCGGATCAGCATCTCGGTGAACATCTGCATGTCCAGGTCCAGGTCGGCGACTTCCTTGTACTCCTTGGCGTTGTGCGCGGTGTACTTCTTGCCGGGCATGGCGGGGCCGAAGTTGATGGCATTCGGCATCAGCTTGGCGGTGGTGCTGCCTGCGGTGGGCACGGGCTTGGCTTCCAGCCCCGTGGTGTCGCCGAAGATGTTGAGCAGCGTGGACAGCCACGCGCCTTTAGGATCGCGCGCCATCCAGTCGCCCTGGTCGTGGCTGATGGTCACCGTTGCGTGGTTGGCGGCGGCCCAGGCGTTGATCTTGTCGGCTACGGCCTTGGACAGGGCTTGCGGCGTGTTGCCGCGCGGCATGCGCACGTTGGTAGTCACTTCCAGCTGGCCGTTTTTCTCCTGGACGAGATTGGGCGACAGGGTGAGCGGGCCCATGAAGTCGTCCTTGTAGGCCACGCCCATCTTCTCGCCGAGGTAGCCCGTGCCATACAGGTCGTCGAGGTACTTCGCTGCACGCGCGTAGTGGTTGTCGGCCAGCGCGATGCCGGATTCCCGCAGGAACAGCGTCAGGCGCGGCAGGGGATTCACGCCTTCCTCAGGCCGCGAGCCGTGGGCGGAACTGCCGGTGACCTTGACCTCCAGGCTGTCGGCGCGTGGGGTAATATCGATGGCGAACTTGCCCTGCGGCGCGTATTTCTCGATAAAGGCGGTGCGTGCTGCTTCGAGCCGGGCGCGGGCCGCGTTCAGGTCGCCGCCCTTGAGTTGCGCGCTCGCGGTCTGCGGCACGGCGTTGGCGGCCGCCGCGCCGCTCATGCCGACGATGGCGGTGGCGTTGCCGTCGGTGGCCTGCACGGGGAAAAACACCTTCAGGCTGCCCGAGCCTTTCTCGGCCACCACGGCGGGGTATTTGCTGTCGAGCACGATGTTGTACTCGGGCAGCTTGGTGTGCTGCCGGTAGTACTTCATGCCATCGCCACCCGTTTCCTCGGTGGTCTCGATCATCAGCCGGATGGTGCGGTTGAGCTTCAGCCCGCTTTCCTTCACGGTCTTCATCGCATACAGCACGGTGGCAATCGAGCCCTTGTCGTCGATGGTGCCACGGCCATACAGATAATCACCCACGCGCGTGACCTTGAACGGATCGAGCTTGGTGCCGTCGTCCAGCACCCATTCGTCCGCCACGACAGGGACGACGTCGGCGTGGGTGAGCAAGCCGAATTCTTCCTTGCCGGTGCCCGGCAGCGTGACTTCGAACACGCGGTTGTCCACGTTGCGGAAGGTGAGGCCGAAGTCCTTGGCCATGCCTTCCACCAGGTTGCCGAAGGCGATGATGGCGGGGTTCTCGTGCTGCGGGATCTTGTCGTCGCGCACGGTGCGCAAGGCCACCATGCGCTCGATGGCGCTGATCACCGCCTGGTGGTTGTGAATCCGGTTATAGAGGCCGAGCAAGCGTCCGATGTTGGTCAGGTCGTCGCCGTGCAGCGGGGCGTGCTTTCGATAGGCGGTGACACTGCCTGCCAGCGAGGGATCGGCCTTGGCTGCGGCACTCAGGAATGCGTCGAAATCGGCTGGCGGGCTGGCCTGCGCGGCGGCGGCTAGTGCGTCAAGGCCGGGTTTCTTCAGCGTGTCCGCGACGGCGGGCTGCCCCACGGCCAGCGTGAGCAGGGCAAGCGATGCGAGCAAGGTCGAGCGTTTCATGGGCAGGGCTCCCAAAAAACGGAGGATGTTCGCATGAGTTGGCCAACTGGTGCAAATCCCGCCAGGCGCCTGGCAGCCGCGGCGCGCTATTTCCTGCCGACCATGTACTTCACGCCTTGTGGCCCGTAGCGCTCAGAATGCGCTTCGTTGGCGCGCAAGTGGAATTCATCCCCGGCCCGGAAGGCTTGTTCCTCGCCTTCGGTCGCCAGGTAAAGCATGCCTTCGAGAATCAGCGCCCTGGCTTCGAAGGGATGCGCATGGACGCCAAGAGATCCGTTAGCCTCACGGGTGACGGTGACGACTTCCCGGAACCCCTCGCGGGCGAGGAGACCGGCAAAGGCTTCAGGATCCATGGCTGCTCCCTGTCCGTGCGCTTGGTTCGGTCTTTGAATATAGGCGTAATCCGTAGGCCCGGCGCATGGCCCTGGTGGCTACATGGCCTGGGGTACGAAATCGGATCGGTGTTGCCGCGCGTCCCTCAGGTCAGGGTGGTGATGGCGTTGGGCAGGATATCCGCCGCCTGGCAGTCCGCCGGAGGCACTCCCGGCCAACAGCGCATTCAGGCTCTCCGGCAATCTGCCCTGACCGCATGCCGCCGCGCGATGGTGATCGAAGTCGCTCGGCGCCAGGCTAGCGCCGAGCAGCTCGCCGAACGCGTTGAGCTGCACGTCGGAGGTCAGCCCCGCGCTGCCGGCGAGGGCGGGGCAGAGGATCCACGTGGTGCCATCTCGCTTGTAGATCTGCAGGGTCCTTACCTGGTCTGCGGGCTGCAGTTGCCGCTCTTCACATGCGACCTGCTCGAGTCCAAATGCGCGTACGAAGTCGTCAGCCTGGCGATAGCCGATGCAGACGACCACCTTGGGCCGCCAGTGCGCGCAGAGCGTACGCAGGAAGCGGAATCGCCCGCCATGCCGGCACAGGTCCAGGTAGCGATCCTTGGGCACGAGCTCGGACTGGCCGCGGAACACCTTGGACCAGGGTGTCAGGCCATCGAGCATGACAGGCAGGGGAAACAGGTTCAGCTTGAATTGCGCGCCGTCGGGTGCGTAGAGCTCGTCCCGGTAGTACGCCTTCCAGTCATTGTCATCCAGGCGGATACCGAGCGCTTGCGCGCGCGCCGCGGCCATGATGCGGGCAATGCGCTGGTGGTTCAGCCATTTGCCCATGTCTTCCCGATGTTTCGCGCGAAACGCTGCATCCCATGCCGGTGGCTCCGTGCGCGGCCGTAACGGCCCCGCCAGGCGCTCGTACCAGGGATGCGGGCTTCTGTCGCAGATCCAGATACTGGCCCTCGGGTTTCCGCCTTCCATCCCTACGTACGAGGCAAAGTAATTGTCCAGTTCCTGACGCGTGAATACCCCTGTGTGCTGCACTTTTTTGCCCCCTACCTTCTGGTGGGACCCCGTTTTCACTGATTCCACAACGTGCCGCGCGGCGCTTGCGGCGCCGCGCGTGCCGCGTGGTTATTTGGTGTGTCCGGCAGGTCGGCTACACGGTGCGGTGGTTCTCTCTCCCGCGCCGGTTGCGGCCTCGCTCGTTGTGTTTGTCTTGCACGGTGCTGGAAATTGAAAGTAGCCAGTTCATGCCTGTCGGCCTGAGCTGTTCATATTCCGAGTTACTTCCCACGGTAAATCGATATGAAATAAATAAAATGCTAAATATTCAATTGTTGCGCTGCACTATATCCGAGATCATTTGCGGCAAACATTGCAATATTTTTATGTCTGACATAAAAACGATGAAATGCCGGATATTACGGTGTTTTTATTATTTTCATCCCCTCTGATGGGGGGATTCACTCTTTTTTGAAAACGACCCTGGATTGACACGTCCTGGCCCTTCAAATGGGGAGAAGAAGGGAAAAAGGGGGTGTAGGCCGGGGAGATCGCCTACACCCTCAAGGGATGGCAACAACAGGGTCGATCGAGTTGCCGTTGGTAAGTGTGCTGCAGTACAGCAATATCAGTACCCTTCTGAAAGAGGGTGGATACCAGGCAGCAGGGCAGGGAGCCGGTGCCGGCTGCGACCGTACGGCTGAAGCGCCTTTTGCTCCGGGTTCGTCGGTTTTTCCGGGGCACGCTTCGCGCTGCGCGTTAGCGGTTGCGTTCGATCACCACTTCGAGATATTCGCTGGGCAAAACCAGCGTGCCATCGCCCGAGCGGTTGCGGAAGGTGAGATCGCGCGTGGCAACGTGGATCGCCCGGGCCGGCCCTTTGCGGCGTAAGCCGAGCCGAAAAGCCAAGGCTAAAGCCGTTGGCAGCGTCGTATGAAGTCCTCGTTGATCAGCGATTCCCTAGTAGGAAGCAGCCATTATTTCTCGGCAGTCTTTGCGCCGCAGATCCTTTGCATGAGGGCGGGGTTGCTGAGCCAGAGGATGTAGACGGATGTCATGGCGCATTTCAATACTGAAGTTTGCGTCCCCCACACCTTATCGCTTGACCAACAACCCGCGCAGGAGCAAGTCCAGGGCAACCATACCTCGCGCCAGTCGCGCATTGCCGTCCTCGCCGTCTGCGATCCAGAACGCCGCTTCGGCCAAGCTGCCGTAGATCAGCGATGCCAGTGCCTGCGGGTCGGCTTCATCCACGACGCCTTGCCGCATGAGGTTGTCGAGCAGTCGTTGCATTGACTCGACGCAATGGCGTTGCGAGTCCGGTGAGGCGCCGCCCAGCACCGCCATGGCATCACGCAGCACGATGCGCTGTATTTCCGGCTCCAGCGCCATCTCCAGATAGGCGCGGCAGCGGCTGCGAAAACCTTCCCAGGCGTCCTCGGCGGTGTCGGAGATAGCTTGCACGCGCTGATCCATCTCGGTGTCGATCTGCTCCACCACAGCGGCCAGCCTGGTCTTGTCGGCCTATGCCGTGGGTTCCTGCCTAGCCGGACTGCTGTTCGGCGCACTCAAGCTGCAAACGCCATTGCATCGTCTGTTGCTGCTGGGCGGTGCGGCGACGGCCGCAACCACGCTGCCTCTGCTGCTGGTTGGCAGCATTCCCGCTCTGGCTGCCGCCGTGCTGGTGGCGGGGCTGAACGTCGGTGTGGCGCTGGGCGCTGCGGCGTCCGGCCAGGTGGTGGATGAGGGCGGCGCACGGACCGGATTCGCTGTGGCGCTGTGCGCCGGTGCCTTGGTGCTGCTGGTGGCGTTGTGGGGACATCAACGTCTGCGTGCGCATGCCTCACCCATACCCAACGCCGCGTGATGACGGCACACGCGAATTCGCCATTTCAAGGATTCGGGCCATGAGCACATCTTCATCTGTGGCCGTAGAGACCTCTGCCCGACACCCCCGGAGTGGCAGTGGCCGCTGTCGGTCTTGCCACTGTCTTTGTCGTGACGACTGAAATGCCTCGGGTTGGCCTGCCGACGCCAAACGCAGACACGTTGCGAGCGCACTTCGTGCCAGCCCGGGAGCGTCCTTATCGATTTTTTCAATAGCAGTAACCCAAAAATGGCGTTGGCTCCGATATGCGTTGAGAGCATATCGTTATGCCAAATTCATCTAAGAAGGTGCTGCACATGGCGTTCAGAATGCTCTCGACCAAGTCCTTCTTCCCCGGACTCCTCCTGGTCGTCGCCGTCGCGGTGCCCGCTGCGTTACTTGGCAAGCTGGTTCCAATACTTGGCGGTGCTGTCTTCGGCATGTTGATTGGTGTGCTCTGCCGAGCCTTTCTCAAGCCGGGCGACCAATACAAGCCAGGTATCCAGTTCGCCTCTAGGCAGATGCTGCAATACTCGATCATCGGACTGGGCTTCAGCCTGCCGTTGCACGAGGTCGTCCAGACCGGGCTGAGGTCGCTGCCGGTCTCGCTGGTCACGCTTGCGGTCGCCTTCGCCGTCGCCATCATCGCCGGCCGCATCCTGCGCATCCCTGAGAAGCTCAAGATCCTGATCGGCGCCGGCACCGCGATTTGCGGCGGGTCGGCTATCGCGGCAATCGCGCCTGTGCTCCAGCCCGACGATCACGACATGACGTATGCGCTGTCCACGATCTTCATGTTCAACGTGGTAGCCGTCGTCATTTTCCCTATCCTTGGCAAGATGCTTGGCATGTCCGATGCCGGGTTCGGCCTCTGGGCCGGAACCGCGATCAATGACACGTCCTCCGTCGTCGCAGCCGGCTATGCCTGGAGTTCGGCCGCGGGCGAATTCGCGACGATCGTCAAGCTGACGCGCGCCATGATGATCGTGCCGGTCACGCTGGTGATCGCGCTGATCTGCCAGCGCAATCAGCCTGGCGGGTCAATGCGTCGTGCCATTCCGTGGTTCATTGTCTTCTTCGTCCTGGCATCGGCGGTCAACGAATGGCTGCCATCTGGCCTGACGCATGCGATCCAGCTGATGACCCCGTTCCTGGTCGTCGGCGCCCTCACCGGGGTCGGCCTGAGTACCGACATCGACAGGCTGAAGCGCGCTGGGGCACGACCGCTGCTGCTTGGCCTGATCGTATGGGTCAGCGTGGCGATGAGCAGCCTGGTCATGCAACACATTGCCGGGACGCTGTGACCCATAGCGTCCTGCGTGTCGGGAGGGTCGGCGGCAGGGCCGCAGCCGAGCGAAGATGAGGGGGGCGTTGCGACCCTGCTGTCCAGCGCCGTCAAGCAAGCGGTGGCTTGGCGCCTCCTGGCAATTCGGGCAATTCGCATGTGTAGTCAAAGACCGCATCATCGAGATCGATGGTGGGGAATTCGTCCTTCTCTGCCCAATAATCCTGAGTATGCTGCCACTCGCGTTTACTGCCCCGCTTGGGGAGCAGATGCATGCCGCGCATCAGGTAGCCGGGATTGAAGTTCTCCGGGTCCACCCATGACCCAAGCGTCATGTTCTCGTCTTCGGGCCGCAGCGTCGGCATGACCCTGCTCGCGCCCTTGCTTTTCATGTGGCGAAGCAGGCGGCAGACGAAGTCGCCGATCAGGTCGGCGCGCAAGGTCCAACTCGCACGGAAGTAACCAAAGACCCAGACCAGATTGGGCACGCCCGTGAACATCATGCCGCGGTAGGTGACGGTGTCGGAGAAGTTCAGAGGCTTGTCGTCGATGGTGAAGGCGATGTCGCCGAGTACGCTCAGATCAAAGCCCGTGGCCGTGACGACAATATCGGCCTCCAACGTCCGGCCGGATTTCAGCTCGACGCCGGTTTCCACGAACTGCTCGATCTCGTCGGTGACGATCGAGGCCTTGCCATCGCGCACACCCTGGAACAGGTCTGCGTCCGGGATGAAGGCGATGCGCTGCCGCCATGGCCGATAGCGCGGCGTAAAGTGCGTGTCGATATCGAATTCCGGGCCGAGATGGGCGCGCACGCCAGCAAGCAACTCTTGCTTGACCACCTCCGGCTCTTCCCGGGCGCGACGCGTGAACTCGGCCTGATCGTGCAGGATTTTACGGCGCACAATCTCGTGGATCCACGTCTCGTCGATTTCCAGTTGCCGCAGTTCATTGGCAAGCACGTTGGCGTTGCGCCCTGTGAAGAAATAGGTCGGTGAGCGCTGGAGCATGGTGACATGCGCGCATTTTCCGGCGAGCGCCGGCACTAGCGTGGCTGCCGTGGCGCCCGAGCCGATGATGAGGACCTTCTTGCCTTCGTAGGCCAGATCCTCGGGCCATGTTTGCGGATGGACGATCTGGCCCTTGAAGGACTCCATGCTCCGCCATTCCGGCGTGTAGCCCTGCGAGTGCCGGAAGTAGCCCTGGCACATCCAGAGAAAATGGGTGGTGAACCGGACCGTCTCGCCGGTGTCCGTCCGCTTTGCCTCGAGGGTCCAGAGATTGTCCTGGCTCGACCACGATGCCGAGTGGATGGCGTGCCGATAGCGGATATGCCGATCGAGCCCGTTCTCGTCGATGACCTCGCCCATGTACGAACGGATTTCCGCCGCCGTGGCGATCGGTGCGCCAGTCCAGGGCTTGAAGCGATAACCGAAGGTGTAGAGGTCGCTGTCGGAGCGGATGCCGGGATAGCGATGCGTGTGCCAGGTGCCGCCATAGCTTTCCTGCGACTCCAGGACGACGAAGCGCATCTCCGGGCACTGGTCGGCGAGATGATAGGCGGATGCTATCCCCGAGATGCCGGCCCCGACGATCAAGACATCGAAATGCTCGGGCGTCTGCGACCCGGCCCTTTCGGGAAACACGCTCTCTGTCATTTTTTACCCCAACTCGTAGATGAATCGACAGGCCAGGTTCCTATTGCAGGCTACCAATGCCCGGAAAGACGATCACGCTGCGTGCGACATCTTGGTCTGATCGACCGCCCCTTCATGCTCAGCACTTTCGAAGCCAATCAGTCCAGCGTCAGATGCGCTGTCTGGATGACTTCTCCCCACCGTTTCCGCTCGCTTGCCACGAATGCAGCGAACTTCTCCGGTGGCTGGCCTCCCGCTACGCCACCCATTTCGCGGATCTGGGCCAACAGCTCCGGATCGCGCATGATCACGGCAAGCTGCTGCTCCAACTGGGAGACGACCGCCGGCGGTGTCTTGGCAGCAACGAAGATGCCGATCCACGCAGTCGAGAGGAAACTGTCAAAGCCGGCCTGCACCATCGTGGGCACCTCTGGCAGGCTCGGCATGCGCTGCGCCGAAGTCACGGCTAGCGCGCGCAGCTTTCCGGAGCGGATATGCGGCAGTGCCTGTGTCAGGTTGTCGAACTGGAATGTCGTCTCTCCTGCCAGCAAGGCCGTGGTGGCAGGCGTGGAACCCTTGTATGGCACGTGAATGGCATCGGTGCCGGTGCGCATCTTGAAGAGCTCGCCCACAAGATGGCTGGTCTGGCCAATACCGGCCGAGCCGAAGGAAAACCTGCCGGGTTGTTGCCTGAGTTGCGCGACCAGGTCGGCCACGCTCCTGACGGGCGATTGGGCATTGACCACCAGGACATTGGGAAAGGCAATGATGTCGGTGACCGGTGTCAGATCCGACGGCTCGTAGGTGAGGTGCTTGTAGGCGCTGTAGTTGATCGCTTGCGGGCCGACATTGCCCGCCAGCAACGTGTAGCCGTCGGCCGGGGCGCGCAGCGCCGCCTGTGTTCCGATGATGCCGCCGCTGCCGGGGCGGTTGTCGACGACGACGGACTGCCCCAGGCGTGCGCTGAGCTTCCTGGCCAGCAGCCGGATTGGAATATCGATCGTCCCACCGGCCGCGCCCGGCACAACGATTGTGACCGGTCGCTTTGGCCATGTCGTATCCGCCTGCGTGCCGGCAGCCGCTGGCAGTGTCGTCGCGGCCAGGGCGAATACGAGCGAACGGGCAAGGCGCTGTTCCGGGGGCCATGCATGCATAGGTTTTCCTCTCTCTTGGTTCCGTCGATGTCCTTGCCGTACTACATGCGGGGAGCGTCCATGATGGCAGCAAAGCGCCCGAGATGCGTGGCGGCGTTGCCCAGAAGCAGTTCATTGCCGATCAGCCGCTTGCTGTAATGGCTGATGGCTGTCTCGTCCTGCAGGCCGATGGCGCCATGCAACTGCAAGACATCCAGTGCGATACCGCGGCCGGCGGTACCGGTCATGTACTTGGCCGCGCTGACGCGGCGCTCGCGTTCCGCCGGTTGCACGGTATCCCAGTCTGCCAGAGCCTGGCGCACCAGGTGGCGCGCGTTGTTCCATGCGCGGTAGTGTTCAGCCACGCGGTGCTGGAGGACCTGTTGTTCCGACAAGGTGCGACCGAATTGCCTGCGTGTGCGCAGGTATTCGACGGTGATGCCTAGCGCGCGCCGCATGGCACCGACGCTCTCCGCGCAGAGCGCTACTGTGGCCAGTGCCAGGGCCTGTTGAATCGATACGCAGGCATGCTCGGGGCCCGCGAGTAATGCGGCGCGCGGCAGTACCACGCCGTCCAGGTGCAGGTCAGCCGCGCTGCGCCCGTCGTGGAGCTGATAAGCGCGTTTGCCAATGCCGCCGATGCTGGCCGGCACGTCGAACAGGCCGATGCCGCCGTCACTCAGGCACGCCGCCACGACAAAGCGATGGGCCTGGGCGCCACCCATCACCATCGGATTGACACCATCGAGACGCCAGCCTTCGCCGGTGCGCTGCGCCGTTATCTTCGGGCGCGGTGTCCGGCCATCGCTGGCGCCGTCACCGCAAGCCAGCGCGCAGCGGGTCTGTCCGCTGGCCAGAGCCGCCAACAGCGCGGCGCGCGCCGGGCCGTGCGGCGCCGCGAGCAGCGCCTGCGTGGCGAGCACCGCGCTCCACGGCAGCGGTTCGAGAACCAGCGCTTCGCCAAGCGCTTCAATGATCGGCAGCAGGTCTGCCATGGTGTTGCCCAGGCCTGCGGCTGCCTCCGGAATGGCCAGGCTGGTCAGGCCAAGTTCGGCCAGGCCGGTCCATGCTGCTTCATCGAAGCCGCCATGCGTGCCGATGATCGTCTGCCTGCGCGCGAAGGTGTAGTGCTTGTCCAGCCAGCGGCGCACGGTATCGACCATCATGGCCTGCTGTTCGCCCAGGTGATCGGCGCGCGGGCAGTCGATCTCGGTCTGTCCGGAAAAGATCGCCTTGGCGATGATCTGGAGTTGTATCTCGGAGGAGCCGCCAGCCAGCGAACTGCCGCGGTAACGCCACATGTGCAGGGCCAGGTTCCCGGCATGCCCGGTCGGCCCCTCGCCTGGCCTGCCCTCGACAGCTTGCGGATCGAACGCCAGGGATGCGGTGCCATGGGCATCCATGCTGAACAGGTGCAGGTCCTGCAGCAGCTGGATGCCTTCGAGTTTCAGCAACGAAGCCTCCAGTTGAGGACTACCGCCTTGCGCGGCCTGCTGCACGGCAGGCCACCACGCCGCCTCTAGTGCGCGCATGCGAATGTCCAGGGCGGCGTGGCGGCGCCTGAGCAGGGCATGCTCGATGCTCCGCGCCGGATCGTTGCCGCCATGCTGCTGCTCGACCAGCCCTGCGGCTCGGGAAAGTTCCGCCTTGCACTCGGCCACCCGCGCCACGAACAGACGCTCGATGACCAGCAGGCCCTTGGCGATGGCCCAGCCTGAATTCTCCGTGCCGACCAGGTTTGCGGCCGGGACGCGCACATCGTCAAAGAACATCTGGACGTGAAAGTGCGAGCCATTGATATAGCGGATGGGACGTACCGTCACGCCGGGCGAGCGCAGATCGATCAGCAGCACCGAAATCCCGTCCTGCTTGCGTTGCGCGGCCGCGTCCGTGCGTGCCAGCACCAGAGCCCAGTTGGCCCAATGCCCGAGGCTTTGCCAGATCTTGGTGCCATTGACGACCCATGTATCACCATCGCGGCGAGCCACTGTGCGCAACGATGCCAGGTCCGAGCCGGCGTCGGGCTCGGAGTACCCCTGCGCCCAGAAGTCGTCGAAGGTGAGCATGCCGGGCAAGAAGCGCCGGCATTGTTCAGGCGTGCCATGGCGGATCAGCGTAGGGCCGATCGTGTCGATACCCAGGTTCTCCACATGGGGCGCGTCGCTGGCAGCGAGTTCTTCCCGGAAGATGGCCTGCTCCACCAGCGACCAGCCCGGGCCGCCGTGCTCGCGTGGCCAACCGGGCGCAGCCCAGCCGCGCGCATGCAGGATGCGGTGCCATCTGGCGGCCTGCTCGCGCGTGACGAGGCAGTGCGCGCGCGTGGCGGCGCGGATGTCGGGTGGAACCGCCTCTCGCAAGAAGTCGCGGATCTGCTTGCGAAATGCCTCCAGGCGGGAGCCGGGCGTGCCGGTGTCCGGGGAATCTGGCATGACCATTCCTTCCATGAGAACGTTATTTGACTGGTGTGCCGCACAGGCTGATCCAGCGCTCGGTCCAGCCTGTGGATGGGGGAGCAGGCGACGTTGGCAGCGTGCAAGGTATCGAGCCATTCGGCCACCGGCCGGGTCCGGACGCGCGCCGGGACGAGATCGACCGTTTCGGAAACACTGCGCCACGCAGGCGGCGATCGTGGAGAAATCCGGCGCATCGACCACGTCTTGCAGGTCGGCCGCCAGACCGAAGCGTCTCTGCTGCGTATGGTTGTCTATGCCGCTGTCTATGCCGATCAGCGCCGGCCCGTCAGGAGCCTCGAACACGTGGTGGGGAGCCACGGCCGGATGCCGGCCGGTGCGCCAAACAGGAAAGTACAGCGGCTCAGTCTCATTGTGTCTCCGCGCGATATTTTTGTCGGGATCCGCCGACTTTCGCGGCAGTGGCCCCACTATTGCCCTGCCGCAGCCAAATGTCCAAGATAGTTTTTTGATGCCGGATATAGAATCTGGATATACCCCGCCGTATTAGCCAGCGCCGTGCCGCCCGCGCGCCAACCGAGCCGGGTACGTGCTGCTGCGCGAACACCCGGACCTCGGTAGAATCGCTCACGGCGTCGCACGCAAGGGTGCGCAGCCTTGCCCCATGCCGGTGCAGTCTCCCGAGCGCCACGCGGCGCAGCTGGCATGTCCGCACGGACCCAAGGAAAACAACAACATGAGCGACGAGAGTCTGACCCCCCCACCCGAGGCCGAGAGCAAGCCTGTTCTCGACTACCCTTGCGGAGAAGCGCCGGCGCCAGGCAGCGCGGTTGAGGTCGCGCCGGGTGTGCTGTGGATCCGCATGCCAATGCCGTTTGCGCTGAGCCATATCAACCTGTGGGCGGTGCGTGACGGCAAGGGGTGGGCAGGGGTTGACGCCGGTTTGCAAACCAGCGAAACCGCCGCCGCCTGGCGCGATCTTTTCGCGCAGGGCGGGGTGCTGGCGGACGGGCTCACCCGGCTCTTCGTCACGCACATGCATCCCGACCATATCGGCATGGCCGGCTGGCTGACCCGCAAGTTCGGCTGCCGTCTGTGGATGACCCGGCTGGAGTACCTGAACTGCCGCGTGCTCGCGGCGGACACCGGGCGCGAGGCGCCGGAAGACGGCGTGCGCTTTTATCGCCGCGCAGGCTGGGACGACAACGCCATCGAGGCCTACCGCGTGCGCTTTGGCGGCTTCGGCAAGTACGTCCATGCCTTGCCCGACAGCTACCGGCGCTTGCGCGACGGCGAGAACCTGACGATCGGCGAGCACCAGTGGCGGGTCGTGGTTGGCAATGGCCACTCGCCCGAACACGCCTGCCTTTATAACGAGGCGTTGAAGATCCTGATCAGCGGCGACCAGATCCTGCCGCGCATCTCGTCCAATGTGTCGGTCTTCCCGACCGAGCCCGATGCCGATCCGATGGGCGACTGGCTGGCCTCGCTCGCCAAGCTGCGCCGGGAAGTCCCGGACGACGTACTGGTGCTGCCGGCACACAACGAGCCCTTCCGTGGCTTGCACGCGCGCATTGACTATCTGGCGCGCAGCCAGCACCACGCGCTGGATAGGCTGCGCGCTGCGCTGGCCGAGCCCAGGCGGGCGGTGGATGTCTTCGGTGAGCTATTTTCCCGCCCCATCGGCGCGGAGCCCGGGCTGCTCGGCATGGCAACCGGCGAGAGCGTTGCCCACCTGAACTATCTCGTGCAGCGGGAAGAGGCCGTGATGGAGGTGGGCCCGGACGGCATCGCACGTTATCGCATGGCCTGAACGCCGGGAGGATAGGGCGGGCAGGGCGGTGCGGTCAGATCCAGACGTCGTTGACCGCCGTCCGCTCGCCACCCTCACCGCCGGTATTCAGTACGCCCCGGGGTTCGATCAACAGCAGCTTCACCTCCGTCTCGGCAAAAGGCTTGTGCTCCACGCCCCTGGGCACCACGAACATCTCGCCCGCCGATAGCTGCACGTGCCCGTCGCGAAAATCGATGCGCAGCGTGCCCTCCAGCACGATGAACGCCTCATCGGTTTCGGCATGGTGGTGCCAGAGAAAATCGCCTTCGATCTTGACCAGCTTGAACTGGTAGTCGTTCATCTCGGCGATGACCTTCGGTGTCCAGCGCTCATGGATCAAGCCGAGCTTCTGCGCGAAGTTCAGGCTCTTGTATTCTCCGGGCGCTTTGTGTGAGGCGCTTGCCAGATCGTGTTGCATCGCGTGTATCTCCTTGCCTTGTCATGAACGCACACGTTAGCAAGGCCGGCGGGTGAAATCTTGTACGATCGTGCAAGCTGTCGGCCGGCGCCCTCAGCGCAGTCCTTGCTGCATCTTTACCCAGCGTGCCGGCGACATGCCATAGGCCTTGCCGAAGTGACGCGTCATGTGGCTCTGATCGGTGAAGCCGGCGGCCAGCGCGGCATCGGCCAGCGACTGGCCCCGCATCAGCAGCGAGCGGACCAGGTCAAGCCGGCGCATGGTCAGGTAGCGGTAGGGGCTGGTGCCAAACAGCAAGCGGAAGTCCCGCGACAGGCTCCAGCGATCGCGCCCGCTGCACGCTTCCAGCTCACGCAAGGTGACCGTGCGGTGCAGCGCGCCGTGAATGAACTCCCGCGCCAACTCTGCGGCCCGGTAGTCATAGCCCTGGTGCCTGGCGCGCGCGCCGGCCGCGGCGCTCAGGGCATGCGCGAGATCGAACAGCGCATCGTCCTCCTCCAGCGGATCTAGCGGGCTCTCCAGGCTTTGCAGCAGGACGCCGGTCGCTTCGCGCAGCCGCGTATCCGAGGACAGGCCGTTCTTGATAAAGGGCAGCGGCTTGCCGCCCAGCACCTGCTGGATCAACGCCGGCTCGATATACAACATCCGGTACTGGAAGCCAGCTTCGGTGCCCGCCTCGCCGTCATGGACTTCATCGGGATGCAGCACGATGGTCCCGCCAGGCACGCTGTTGCACTCTGCGCCACGATATTGAAAGCGCTGCACGCCCGAGAGCGTTCGCCCGATGGCATAGGTATCGTGGCGATGCGGATCGTAGCCATGCCCGGAAAAGAACGCCTCGATGCGTTCCATGCGGCCTGCCTGCGGCGCGCGCAGAACCCAGTCCTTTGGGGTGTCTTTCAACGGCATGATGCTCCATCCCTGGCTGCGGTTTCTCGCCGATGTCAGGGCGGGACGAGCTGCCCGATCAGTACGAGCGCCGCAGTAGCCCTGGCGACCGCTTAGTTGCCGGCGGCGACCTGCATGTCGACCTTGTACGCCTCAAGCTCCAGCGTGTCCCGATTTGAGAGGCCGCCTCCGGAGTTGTACTGCTCCTCGATGATCTTCACGGCCCGCTTGACCGACGGAACATACCAGTACGCCCGGTAAATGCGGCCTGTGGCCGGGTCTGGAGTAGTGGGCTTTTGGCTCTGCATCGTGACACTGGAACCATTCTGATCCACCTTGGCAACCGCGGCGGCGGCCGACGGCGTCGGCTGGAACTCCAGGTACCAGGTCCCGTCGGTTTCGATCTTCAGGGCGTGGAATTTGCCGGCAGGCACACTGATATCCTCCCAGCCAATCACCTTGTATTGCAGTTGGGTATGGCGCTGCTTGACCGTGGCATTTGGATGCTCCTCGTCGTAGGCGACGGTCCATGTCTTGCCGATCTTCATGGGGAACGAGAGCGGCTTGTTGACGACCTGCATATGGCCGTTGATGCTTCTCGCCTGGCTCCAGTCAAGACCCAGCAGGATTTCCTTGGGGGGGAGACTGGAATCGACTGGCTTGGTCGATACCAGAATGCTATCCCCGCCGGAACGGACAAGAGCGCTGACGAAGCTGCGTTCGCGCGTTTCGCCATTCTGGAACTGGTTCTTCAGGTGCATGGTCCAGCTATCGCCTTCCTTGAACGCCGGTTGCTCGACGCTCTGGGCCGACGCCTGGGTTGCCGTGAGCGCGGCGCAGGCTGCCAATAGCAGCGTGCCCCCCAGGGTCATCAATGCCTTGCGGATTCTTATTGTTTTCCCGCCATGTGTCTGCATGTTGCTTTTCCCGAATCTTGTTGTGTTCAGTTCCTGGGCATTCACGCTTTGCCCCCAGTACTTCGGCTATGCCAAGCGATTGCGATCATAGCGCATGCGAACTCGATGTTGCACCCGGCACGGCGGTCCGGGCACGTACTGGTGTTGCGCCGGAGCAGGCAGGGAAATCGCGTTTGTCTTGTTATCTCTGAAAAGGGCGGGCTTCGTCCTTGCAATCCGTTGCCTGCTCCCAGATCTCAGGTCCGAGTTCTCACCAGACCGGCACCTTCGGCAGGTGCCAGTCATGTTGCACGGCAAGCAGCCGCAGCGCAAAGCAGCTGGCGCCGCCGGCCAGCGCCGCGACGGTCGGCGGCAGGCGCAGGGCCCGGGCGCTGACGAGTACCGCGGATCCCAGCCAGGCCGCCGTGGCGTAGATGTCGGCGCTCAGCACGGTCGGCACCTGCGCCAGCAGCATGTCGCGCACCACGCCGCCGCCCACGCCGGTGAGTGTGCCCATCAGCGTCGCCACAAACGGGCGTACGCCGTAGTTTGTCGCCTTTTGCACGCCCGCTACGGCAAACAGCGCCAGGCCCGCCGCATCCAGCACGATGATCAACGGGCCGGCAAACCCCTGCGCCGCCGAGTGAAACACGAACGCCGCGCTGCCGGCAAGAAAGGCAAGCGCGGGATAACGCCAGTCCCGGATAGCATTGGGCGGGGCCGCGCCGATCAGGAGGTCGCGGATGATGCCGCCGCCCACCGCGGTGACCAGCGCGACCACCAGCACCCCGAGCAGGTCCAGGCCATGGCGCATGCCGACGATGGCGCCCTCCACGGCAAACACGGTGGTGCCGGCAAGATCGGCTGCCAGCACGACGACTTCGGCTCTTGTTTTCATTGGGCTGCCAAGTTGGGCTTGGGACTCGGGGGCGGGACGGCTTCAGGGAGGATACTGCCCCCGGGGCTGTGGCGCCATAGGCGCATGCCGGCGCGCGAGCACAAGCTGGCGCGCCGGCATGCGAGTTGACCATGCCATGCAGCTGGCTCAGGTCCCCAGGTTCAGGCCAAAGTTCACCTTGAACAGGATCAGGATGCCGAAGATGGCGAACAGCGCCGCGGCGACGAAGCGCATCTTGGACAGCGGGATGATGCGGGTCAGGCGTTCACCCAGCAGGACCGCAGGCACATTGGCCGCCATCATGCCGAGCGTGGTGCCGACCACGACCATGCTCAGGTTGGCATACTGCGCGCCTAGCGCAATGGTGGCGAACTGCGTCTTGTCGCCCATCTCGGCGAGGAAGAAGGCGACGACGGTGGTGGCGAAGGCGCCGGCGCGCTTGCCGTTGTTCCCTTCGTCGTCCAGCTTGTCGGGGATCAGCGCCCAGGCGGCAAAGCCCAGGAAGGCGATGCCCAGCACCCAGCGTGTCACATCCGGGCTGACGTGCGATGCCGCCCAGTCGCCCAGGGCGGCGGCAAAGAGGTGGTTGAAGATCGTTGCGACGAAAATGCCCGCAATGATGCTCCATTGCTTGCCGGGAAACCGGGAGGCCAGGAGAAAGGAGAGGAGCTGAGTCTTGTCGCCCATTTCAGCCAGGGCGACCATACCGAACGAAGCAATGAGTGCTTCCATGTGACATCCAAAGGGGGCCGGCAACAAACGAACCAATGACTTCGCTGCCCAGTGCCAGCCCCAGCTGGTGGACAGAAAAGTCAAAGGTCTCGCTGAGCCAATCAGGCCGCCGGCGCCATGGTTTTTTGTACCAAGTATGTTGACGCAGGCCCCTCCAGCAGGGACTGGAGGCTAGCTACTCCCCTAAGACGGCGCAGATAATACCACAGGCTTGCGCTGGCGAGGATCCGGCGCCCCGGCGCTCAAAACGCCTTGCTCATGAGCACGCGCCTTGCGCCATTTGACGCACACCTTTGCCGCAAACAATACTAACGAGCTTTGGGGGCGCCCAGGCTCCATCCATGCCAGACCATACCGACTGACGATGACCCAGCCCGATATCCATGACCACGCCTCCCTGATCAGTGCCTTCCGGCGCGGCCACCGTCCCGCCTACCTGTTTTTCTGGGGCCACAGCGCCAGTCCGGGAGCCCCGGTGGGCAAAGAGTGTCTGTCGCAGTGGTGGCCCGCCCGGTTCAGCGTGGATGGCCAGGTGTTCGCCAGCGCAGAGCACTTCATGATGGCGGGCAAGGCGCGCCTGTTCGGCGACGAGCCTGCCCTGGCGCGGATCCTGGCGGCGCCTTCGCCCGCCGCCGCCAAGCGGCTTGGCCGCGAGGTGCGCGGCTTTGACGAAGGGCGCTGGAATGCCGCGTGCCAGGCGCTGGTGACGCAGGGCAATATCGAGAAATTCCGCCAGAATCCGGACCTCGCAGGCTACCTGCTCGGCACCGGGCGGCGCGTGCTGGTGGAGGCCAGCCCGGTGGACCGCGTATGGGGCATCGGCCTGGCCGCTGACGATCCGCGCGCGGCCAATCCCGATCAGTGGCGCGGGCCCAACCTGCTCGGATTTGCGCTGATGGCTGCGCGCGAGGCGCTCAGGGAAGGCGCGGCGCATTAGAGCGGAGGAAGGGGTGGAGTCATCCGCCCCTTCCTCTGATCCTGATCCTGATCAGTCCTCCGCGACGAAGCCGGTAGCCTCCACAATCGGCTTCCAGGCGGCGCGCTCCAGCTGGATGCGGTGCCGCGCGTCCTGGCCAGGCTTGGCTGCCACTTCCAGCCCAAGGGCCTCCAGCTTGCCGGCGGTCGCGGCATTGCGGGAGGCGACGATGAACATCTTCTCGACCTTGGCAACGACATCCGGCTGGGTGCCGGCCGGCAGGAACGCGCCGTACCAGCTGGTGGCGTAGTCATACTGGCTGAAGCCTTGCTCCTTCAAGGTCGGCACATCCGGCAGCGCCTTGGCGCGCCGCGTGCCGCTCACGCCCAGGAACTGCAGCTTGCCGCCCTTGTACAGCGGCATCATGCTGGCCACGGCATCCCAGCCGATCGATACCGTGCCGCTGATCACGTCGACCAGCATCGGGGATGCGCCGCGGTAAGCGGCCGGCGTAATGGCAATGCCGGCAGCCTTGCCCAGGGCTACCGTGCCGAGGTGGCCGGCGCTGCCGATGGTCGCCAGGCCCAGGCTGGCGCTATTGGGATTGCGCTTGGCCCACTCCACGTACTCCTTCATGTTCTTGTACGGCTGCTGCACACCCGCCGCGATCACGGTTGGCACGTCGGTCAGCACGGCTGCGGGCACCAGGTCCTTGTCCGCGTCGTAACCCAGCTTTTTGTAGGTCAGCGGGAAGATGGTGAACAGCGGCGACGGCCCGATGAAGATGGTCTTGCCATCCGGCTTGGCGCGCTTCACGTAGTCGAGCGCCAGGCGGGCCGATGCGCCGGGTTTGTTCTCCACGATGACGGTGCCATGCCCATCCTGGCGCAGTTGCTCGGCATAGATCCGGGCAAGGCTGTCGGCCGCGCCACCGGGGGCGTAGCCGACGATGATGTGCATCGCGGCATCCGGGTTGTCCGCCGCGCTGGCCGGCCGGGGCAGGGCGAGGACAGCAACGGCGCAGGCCGACAGCGCCAGGGTGTGGATCACGAAGTTGCGGCGTAAAGCTTGGGTCATGGCGGATGCGGTGGCGAGGTCTATCGGTGATAAGTGATAAAGGGGGGGCGGTTGCAGCGGATTACGGTTGCGGCCACTGGCCAAGCAGCCCGTGTGATGCCTCGAACAGCGCCGACACGCGGAGCAACTCAGCGTCGCCGCGGAACTGGCCCACCAGCTGCAAGCCGATCGGCAGCCCGTCGCTGCCGAAGCCGCAGGGCAGGCTGATGGCGGGGTGGCCGGTCATGTTGAACGGCATGGTCCACGGGAACCAGTGCGCGCGCACGTTTTCGAAAGCCTCGCCGTCGATGTCGATGGTGCCGAACAGGTCCTGCCCGATGGGCAGTGCCGTGCGCGTCAGCGTAGGCATGGCGAGGAGGTCTGCGCGCTGCAGCAGCGCCTGCACGCGCTGGAACAGCTTCGTGCGGTCGAACATGGCTTGCTGGTACTCCACGCCGCTGACCTGCGCGGCGGAGGCCACCTGCCGCAGGAACGTGGCGCTGAGCTGGTCGCCGTGCTCTTCGGCAATGGCGGCAAAACGCGCGCGCCAGACCGTATGGTTGATGGCGCGCCAGATTGGCTCCACGTCAAAGCCTTCGCCGGAAAAAGGTTCCAGCTTCGCGCCAAGGTCGGCCAGCCTGGACAGGCTCGCCTCGAAGGCCCGCGCCACCTCCGCCGATGCCGGGCGCCCCGGCGGCGTCAGGCAGTAAAGGATGCGGCGCCCGCGCAGGTCGCCTTGCGCTCGCGCCGCGCTGACATAGTCCGGCTTGGGCACGCCAATGGACCACGGGTCGCAGGCATGCTCGCCGGCCATCGCCTGCAGCATCAGGCCGGTATCCGCGACCGTGCGCGTGGTTGGCGTGACATAGGTCTGGTTGCCGAACAGGTCTTGCGCCTGGCTGTGCGGAATCACGCCGTTGCTCTGCTTGATGCCGACCACGCCGTTGCAAGCGGCCGGAATCCGCGTGGAGCCACCGCCATCGGTGGCGACCGCCAGCGGCGCGATGCCGCTAGCCACGGCAACCGCCGCGCCGCCGCTCGATCCGCCGCTGGTGTGCTCGCGGCTCCAGGCATTGCGCGTGCGGCCAAACAGTGGTGAATCGGTCAGGCATTTGGAGCCGAACTCGGGCGTGGTGGTCTTGCCGATCAGGATGGCGCCTTGCTCGCGCAAGCGAGCGATGGCCACCGCATCGTGGTCGGGCACGTTGTCCCGGTAAGGGGCCACGCCAAATGTGGTGCGCACGCCCTTTGTATTGACGAGGTCTTTCGCGGTGAAGGGGATGCCGTGCAGCAGCCCAAGTGGCTTGCCCGCCATCACGGCTTGCTCCGCCTCGCGGGCGGCGGCGATGGCTTGGTCGGCGCACAGCGTGATGAAGCAATTCAGCTCAGGCTGCAGCCGGGCGGCGCGGTCGAGCACGGCCTGCGTGAGCTCGACGGGTGAGATTTCCTTGCGGGCGATGCGGCCTTGAAGCTCGGCGGCGGACAGAAAGCAAAGCGCATCGCTCATCGGCGGGCGTCTCCAGAAAGTGTCTCGGGGGCCTGGATGCCACGCTTTGCGAGACTTTGGTTTTTGGATCCAGAATCCACTGTTTGCGGCTATAGTAGACCCGTGGGCAGCCCTTGTAAACTGCGCCACCCAAGCTGAATCACCCCGTGCCCAAACCGCGCCGGGATGCGCAAAATTGCGTGAAGTTTCATAAAATTGGGGGCAAATGGCAGAAACATTCGAATGGCAAGGCCGGGTGCGGCTGGTCGAGGAAGTCGCCCAGGTTCTGCGCCAGCGCATCTATCGCGGTGTCTACCCGCCGGGCAAGCCGCTGCGGCAGGTGGAGATTTCCGAGGACCTGAAGATCAGCCGCACGCCGCTGCGCGAAGCCCTGCGCATCCTGGAGCGCGAGGGTCTGGTCAGCGCCGAGACGGCGCGCGGCGTCACCGTGGTCAGCGCGGATTTCCGGCAACTGATGGACGCCTACGCGTTTCGGGAAGTGATCGACGGCCTGGCGGCGCGGCTGGCAGCGTCACGCGCCAGCGAGCCGGCCGCAGCGCCCTTGCGCGCCATTATCGAAGTGCAGCGGGGAAGCCTCGATCCCTGGCGGCCCGACGTCTATACGGCGGCCAATGTCGAGTTTCACACGGCCATCATCGGGCTGGCAGCGAACGAATACCTGGCGCGGCAGGTGCCCATTGTGCATATGACATCGCAGGTGTTTGCGCCAAGGGTCCTGTTTGCCCGCGACCGGGCACTGGCGGCCATCGAGGAGCACGAGCAGATCGTGGCGGCGATCGAAGGCGCGGATGCCGATGAGGCAGAACATCTGGCCCGCCTGCATATCCGCAATTCGATGGCGCGGCTCAGGGCGTTGGCCCAGGGGGAAAGCGACGACGTCGCGGTGGCTGCTGAATCCTAGTGCTGGCGGGGGCCGCAAGGACCACGTTTATGGCTGCTGCGGCTGCGCGGCAACCGGCAATTCCTGGCGCAGCGCCGGATGGTGGCGGTTCACGCTTCTCGCCCCGAGGACCAGCGCCAGCAGAAACGCCAGCAAGTACGCCGCAAACGTAATGGTTGCTTCCATCTCTGACCCCTCGATGCGCGTTCGCGCTATTTTTTTGCTAGCCGCGAGTATGCGCAATAGCACACCTGGCCCGCTACCACTCGACGGAGGGGGGTGTGGCCCGAATCACAACGTGGTTGGCTGCATAGCCAGCCAGGTACATGGGTGTTGACTTCGGGGTGTTGACTTCGCTTGTGTCCTGATGGGTCCTGATGGCACACTTGCAACATTGTTGCAAAAATAGAAACCTGGGCCGCTCATGGCCCCTCGCTCTCGCCCTCCCAGCCATCCCATGTGGCGACGCCCGTTAGTGCTCCTGCTCTGCGTGTTCCTGCTCTTCGGGCAGGCGGGTGCGGTCGTCCACGCGCTTTCCCATCTCCACGCGTCCCAGCAGAGCAATCCATGCGCTGCACCGGCTGACATTGAGCAGTGCGGGCCCGGCCACGACGCCTGCCTGCAATGCCTGGCCTTCGCCGCCGCCGCCGTGGGCATGCCGTCGATGGCTTGCTGGCTGCTGCTCGTCAGTTTCCGCCGCTGGCATTATCCGCTGCTCGCCGAGCGGCACATCGCGCCCATCGCCTCGCCACGGCCCCGCAGCCGTGGCCCCCCTCTGACTGGCGGATTGTTCGCTTGATGCATGCGCGCGCGCCTGAAGGCCGTGCGCGACATTCCCATTCCAGCAGAGGCACCCCATGTCCCGTTTTCCGCTTCGAGCCATCGCGGCCGGCGCCGCGTCGGCGCTCGCCCTGTCCGCCCACGCGCAGTCATCGCCGGCCGACCCGTCTTCTTCCGTGCAATCCTCGCCATCGGCACTCGCCCCGGCACCCGCGCCGGCAGCCAGCGCCAAGGCCCTGAATGCCGTCGTGGTCACCGCCAAGCGGCTCGACGAGGCGCGCAACGCCTTGTCGCCCGATACCGGCAGCTCGGTCTATCGTTTCGACAGCGAAGACATCAACGCGCTGCCACTGGGAGAGAACACCCCGTTGAACCAGGTCCTGCTCCAGGCCCCGGGCGTGGTGCAGGATTCCTTTGGCCAGTTGCACGTGCGCGGCGATCACGCCAACCTGCAGTACCGCATCAACGGCGTCATCATTCCCGAGCCGATCAGCGGCTTCGGTCAGATGCTGGACACGCGTTTCGCGGACGAAATCAAGCTGCTGACCGGCGCGCTGCCGGCGCAGTATGGCTATCGCACGGCGGGCATCGTTGACATCCGGACTAAGGGCGCGGCCACCGATGAAGAAGGCACGCCCAAGGCCATCGGCGGCGAGATCGGCACGGTGATCGGCAGCCATGCCGATCACGAGGCCAATGGCTATCTGCAAGGCGCCAAGGGCCCGTTCAGCTACTTCCTGAGCGGCTCCTTCAACGAGAGCAACCTCGGGATCGAGAACCCCACCTCCAGCCGCAACGCCATCCATGATCACACGGACCAAGGCAAGGCCTTTGGCATGCTGTCCTACCTGATCAATCCGGACAGCCGGGTGAGCTTCATGTTTGGCAGCGCCGACAACCGCTTCCAGATTCCGAACCGGCCGGGCCTGTCGCCATCGTTTACCATCGACGGCGTGGCCACGCCGCCCTCCGACCAGCTCAACGCCAACCAGCGCGAGAAGACAGACTTCCAGATCCTGTCTTACCAGAACAAGGTGTCGGCTGCGCTCGATTACCAGGTGTCGCTCTTCCACCGCACCAGCCGCGTCGACTACATGCCTGACCCGATTGGCGACCTGGCCTATAACGGCGTCGCCGCCAATATCACCCGCAAGAACGAAGCCTATGGCGTACAGGCCGATGGCAGTTATGTGCTCAACGCGAGCCATACACTGCGCTCCGGCCTGTTCGTGCAGCGGGAGCATTACAGTGTGGGCAATAACTCCAGCGTGCTTCCCGCCGACGCCGACGGCAACCAGACCAGCGGGGTGCCATTCACCATCGTGGATAACTCCAGTAACACGGGAACCACAATGGGCGTCTACCTGCAGGACGAATGGAAGGCCACCGACAAGTTGACGGTCAACTACGGCGCGCGCTATGACCATGTGAATACCGTGGTCAGCGAGCAGCAGTTGAGCCCGCGCTTGGGGCTCACCTACGATCTCACCAACGTCACCCGCCTGCACGCCGGCTACGCGCGCTATTTCACGCCTCCGCCCACGGAAAAGATCAATACCACGTCGGTAGCCCTGTTCCAGGGAACCACCAATGCCTTGCCGTCCGATGCCAACACGGCGGTGCGCTCGGAACGGTCGGACTATTTCGACATCGGCGTCTCCCACCAGGCCACCCGCAACCTGACGCTGGGCCTGGATGCCTACTACCGCAAGGTGCGCCATCTGCAAGACGAAGGGCAGTTCGGCAATGCGCTGATCTTCTCTTCGTTCAATTACGACGACGGCAAGGTCTACGGGCTGGAAGGCACGGCCAACTACCGGCAGGGGAGTTTTGCCGCCTATGCCAACCTGAGTGTCTCGCGTGCCATAGCCAAGGGCATTGAGACCGGCCAGTTCAACTTCGGTCCAGATGAACTGGCCTATATCGCCAGCAACTGGGTCCACCTTGATCATGACCAGACGGTAGCCGGCTCCTTCGGCACCTCCTACCTGTGGCGCGGTACGTTGCTCACCGCTGATGCCCTGTTCGGAAGTGGCTTGCGCAACGGCTTTGCCAATACCACTCACCTGCCGGCCTACTTCCAGGTCAATGCTGGCGTGGCACACACATTCGATACGCCTGTCATCGGTAAATTCAAGGTGCGATTCACGGTGATCAACCTGTTCGATCGCTCCTACCAGCTACGCGATGGCACCGGCATTGGCGTGGGCGCGCCGCAGTATGCACCGCGGCGCAGCTTCTACGTGGCGTTGTCAAAGCCATTCTGAGCGCGGGGGGCGGCGCGCGGCGTTGGCCTGCGTCGTCCTCCCCCTCCCCCTTACCCCCTTAGCGTCGATCTAACCGCTCTACACAGCCGAGGCTTTCACCGCCCCATTGGCAAAGAAAGCCTGCAGGTTTTCAAACACCAGATCCGCCATCGCATTGCGCGTCTCGTGCGTGGCGCTGGCGATATGCGGCAGCAGCACGACGTTGTCCAGCGCAAACAGCGCCTGCGGTACCTGCGGCTCGTTCTCGAACACATCCAGCCCGGCGCCTGCAATGCGCCCCTGCACCAGCGCATCCACCAGCGCGGTTTCGTCGACCACGGTGCCGCGCGCGATATTGATCAGGAAGCCGCTCGGGCCCAGCGCGTCGAGTACCTCGGCCGATACCAGGTGCAGCGTCTCGGGGCCGCCCGCGGTGGCGATGACCAGGAAGTCCGCCCACTTGGCCAGCTCGGTCAGGGAAGGCTCATGGCGGTAGGGCGCATCCTGCGCGGGGCGGCGGCTGTGGTAGCGCACTTTCATGTCGAAGCCCGCGCCGCGCTGTGCAATGACGCGTCCGATGCGGCCCATGCCGACAATGCCCATGCGCTTGCCGCTGACGCGGGTGGCGAGCGGGAACTGCGCCTTTGGCCACTCGCCGCGCCGCACGAAGCGGTCGGCCGCGCTGAAGCCGCGCGCCACGTCCATCAGCAGTCCGAAGGCCGTATCGGCCACGCAATCGTTGAGCACGTCGGGCGTATAGCCAACGGCGATGCCGCGCGCGCGCGCGGCGTCCAGATCGATCTTGTCGAGGCCCACGCCAAAGCTGGAGATAACCTTCAGGTTTGGCATGGCCGCGATCATCGCTGCGTCGACGCCGATCGCGGCGCGCGTGGTCAGTGCGGCGAACTCGCCGCCGTGGCTGGCCAGGAAGGCAGCGGGGTCGGTCTCGGCCCACAGCGGGTGAACGTCGTAGTGCTCGGCGAGGCTGGCTTCAAGCGCGGCGGGCAGGCGTCCGTGCTGGGCAAGGCGTGGTTTCATGAGAAGAGGTCCAGATGGTGAACATGGTGATGGTGGTCCGGCGGTGCTTGCTTCAGTCTGCGCTGAGCTTGTTGTCCTGGATGATCTTGGCGTAGCGCTTGCGATCCGTGGCAATCAGGTCGGCGAACTGCGTGGGCGTGCTTCCTACGGGAATGGCGCCTTGCGCAATCAGTTGCTCCTTCACCGCCGGCATCGCCACCACTTCCTTCACGCCGGCGGCGATCTTGTCGACGATGTCCTTGGGGGTGCCGGCCGGCGCCAGCAGGCCGACCCACGATCCCGACTCGGCGCCGGTGATGCCCGCCTCTGCCAGCGTTGGCACATCCGGCAGCGCGGGCGAGCGGACCTTGCTGGTCACGGCCAGCGCGCGCAGCTTGCCGGATTTCACATGGCCGGCGGTTTCCAGGATCGAGGCGAACAGCATGTCCACATTGCCCGCCATCAGGTCGCTCATGGCCGCGCCGCCGCCCTTGTAGGGCACATGCAGCAGGTCGGTGCCGGTAGCTGCCTTGAAGATCTCGGCCGACAGATGCGGCGAGCCGCCGCTGCCCGAGCTGGCATAGGTCAGCTTGCCGGGCTGCGCCTTGGCCAGCGCCACCAGTTCCTTCGGATTCCTGGCCGGCAGTTTGGGCGTTACCACCAGGGCAAAGGGCAACTCCGCCATCAGGCTGACCGGCACGAAGGCAGCCGGGTCATAGTTGAGCTTCTTGTAAAGCGAGGGATTGATCGATTGCGTGCCGACATTGCCGGCCACCAGCGTGTAGCCATCCGGCTTGGCGCGGGACACGATATCCAGCCCGACATTGCCGGCCGCGCCGGGGCGGTTGTCCACCAGTACCGGCTGGCCCCAGAGTTGCGAGAGCCGCAGCGCCACCAGGCGGGTGCCCACGTCGGTGCCGCCACCAGGGGCGAACGGCAGGATGATGGTCACCGGCTTGGTCGGCCAGGCAACGCCGGGCTGGGCCTGCGCGGCGGGCAGCCAGGCCCCGATGGCCAGGGCGACCAGGGCCGCGCGGCGGCTAACTGTGGGGGTGTAGAGCGAGCGCATGTCTTGTCTCCGAAAGTACGGCTTGATGGCCGGGCGCCATGGCGCCGGCACGCATGGGTTGGTGGCTGCCCGGTGGCAACTCACTCGGGCTGGATGCCCGCATCCTTGGCCACCTTGGCCCACTTGCCCATTTCCACCTGCAGGAAACTGGCGAATTGCGCGGGTGTGCCGCCTGCGGGTTCGATGCCGGCGTTCTGCAGGCGCTCGCGCACATCGGGCGAAGAAAGCGCCTTGTTGATCTCGGCGTTGAGCTTGTCCACCACCGCCTTGGGGGTGCCGGCCGGGGCCAGCACGCCACCCCAGGTGCTGGTCTCATAGCCGGGCAGCCCGGCCTGCGCCATGGTCGGCACCTGCGGCGCGGCCGATGAGCGCTTGGCGGTCGTCACCGCCAGCGGGCGCACCTTGCCGCCCTTGACCTGCGGCCCGATGGCGGCAACGGTGTCGAACATCAGCGACACGCGGCCGCTGGTCAGGTCCGGATGCGCCAGCGTGCTGCCCTTGTACGGGATGTGGACCATGTCGATGCCCGTCATGCTCTTGAACAGCTCACCCGAGAAATGCGGCGCGCCGCCCGAACCGCTGGACGCGAACGACAGCTTGCCCGGGTTGGCCTTGCCGTAGGCGATCAGTTCCTTGACGGACGTAACCGGCAGGGAAGGGGACACCACCAGCATCAGCGGCACCACGTGGGTCAGCGCCACCGGCTCGAAGCTCTTGATGGTGTCGAAGGGCAGCTTCTTCACCATGCTGGGATTGATGGCGTGGCTGCTGGCCACCAGCGCCAGCATGTAGCCGTCCGGCGCGCTCTTGGCGACGAGGTCGGTGCCGATGATGCCGGTGGCGCCGGGGCGGTTGTCCACCACCACGGACTGGCCCCAGGCTTCGGTCATCTTCTGGCCCACCAGCCGCGCCACCAGGTCGATGGCGCCGCCGGGGGAGGCGGGGACGATGATGGTAATGGTCTTGGTGGGGTAGCTGGCTTCGGCGGCATGGGTGGCGGGGGCGGCCAAGGCGAGTGCGGCCGCGATGCCCGCTAGCGCTCGTGCGATGGGTTTGGTATGGATGTGCATGTTGTCTCCTGCACGCAGACGGATTTGTTGTCGTGATGGACTTTGCTGCCTTTCTCGCTTGGGGGAGAGGCAGCAAAGCCTTCGTCATTCCGGACGGCTTTGACGCATCAAACCAGCCATCAATTGGCCGTCGCCCCCGATGTCTTCACCAGTTCGGCCCAGCGCGGGATCTCCTTGCCCATGAACGCCGCGAGTTCGGCGGGGCTGCTGCCCACCACTTCCATGCCAAGCTGCTGCGTCATGCGTTGCTGCACGGCGGGCTGCTTCAACGCGCGCACTACTTCGGTGTTCAGCCGCTGCACCACGTCCTTCGGCGTGCCGTGCGGCGCGTACAGCGCCTGCCACGACACCATCTCGAAGCCCGGCACGCCAGCCTCGGCCATGGTCGGCACATTGGGCGCCAGCGCGGAGCGCTTGGGCGAGGTCACGGCCAGCGCGCGCAGCTTGCCGGCCTTGATCATGGCGTCGCCCGCGGTCAGCTGGTCAAAGAGAAAGGGAACGAGGCCGGCGGCCACGTCCTGGATCGCCTGCGGGCTGCCCTTGTAAGGCACGTGGGTCATCGGCACCTTGATCATGTCGGCGAACAGCTCACCCGCCAGATGCGTCGAAGTGCCCGCGCCCGACGACGCGAAGCTCAGGCCCGGATGGCTCTTCGCGTAGGCGATCAACTCCTTCACGTTGTGGATCGGCAGCTTGGCGTCGACCATCAGCACATTGGGCACGTAGGCGATCAGGCAGACCGGCTCGAAATCCTTGACCGGGTCGTATGAGAGATTCTTGTACAGGCTCGCGTTGATGGCATGCGTGCTGATGGTGCCGCCAAACAGCGTGTAGCCATCCGGCTTGGCGCGCGCCACGTAGCCAGCGCCCACCGCGCCGGCCGCACCGGGCCGGTTCTCGACCACCACCGGCTGGCCCAGCGCCTTCGAAATCTCCTGCCCGATGGTGCGGGCGACGATATCGGTGGAGCCGCCCGCCGCGAACGGCACCACCCAGGTGATCGGGCGCGACGGCCATTTGTCCTCGGCCTGCGCGCCGGTACTGAACAGGAACAGGGCGCCGGCCGCGGCCAGCATGCCGAGGGCGGCAACGCGGCGCAGCGCGCCTCGCTTGTTGTGATGCATCTTGTCTCCATCCGTGGCCGCCTTGCCCCTCGCGTCGGGAGCCGGCTGGCTCATGCGTTTGTTTGTGGCTTGCCGAGGCTTGTACGGTCCGGCAGGCGGCGATGCTCAGCGGCCCTTGGCTTCACGCCAGGCGGCAAAGTCCAGCCGGCTTTGCTCCTGGGTCGGCGGATACAGGCCGATGATCGAGCGGCCCTTCATCACTTCCTCCGTGACGAAGTCCTCGAACGCGGTCATCTCCACCGCTTCCGCCGCGATTTCCTCGGCCAGGTGGCGCGGCACGATGACCACGCCTTCGGCATCGCCCACCACCACGTCGCCCGGGAACACCGCCACGTCGCCGCAGCCGATGGGGCCGTTGATCTCGATGGCCTGGTGCAGCGTCAGGTTGGTCGGCGCGGAGGGGCGATGGTGATAGGCCGGCATGGCCAGCCGCGCAATCTCCGGTGAATCGCGAAAGCCGCCATCGGTGACGACGCCGGCCGCGCCGCGCTGCATCAGGCGCGTGATCAGGATCGAGCCGGCGGAGGCCGCGCGCGCGTCCTTGCGGCTGTCGATCACCAGCACCGCGCCGCACGGGCACTGCTCAACCGCCTGGCGCTGCGGATGGTTCGGATCCAGGAACACCGAGATCGGGTTCAGGTCTTCGCGCGCCGGGATGTAACGCAGCGTGAAGGCCTCGCCCACCATGTTGCCGCGCTCGGGATTGAGCGGATGCACGTCCTGGATGAACTGGTTGCGCAAGCCGCGCTTGAACAGCGCCGTGCACAACGTAGCGGTGCTGACGGTCTTGAACTGGTCGATGGTCTGCTGGCTGAGCTTGCTGGCCTGGGTCGTGGAATCGGTGATGGTATCGGTCATGATGGGTCCGCTATCAGTAGATGCTGGGTTCGCCCGTGGGCGCGCCAAAATCGGTTTGCAGGAAGTCGAAGTCGCAGCCGTCGTTGGCTTGCCGGATATGCCTGGAGAACATCCAGCCATAGCCGCGCCCGAAGCGCGGCGGCGGCGGCGTCCACGCGGCCTTGCGGCGCGCCAGCTCTTCGTCGGACACCTCCAGGTGGATGCTGCGGCGGTCGATGTCGACCGAGATCATGTCGCCGGTGCGCACCAGCGCGAACGGGCCGCCGATATACGATTCCGGCGACACGTGCAGGATGCAGGCGCCATAGCTGGTGCCGCTCATGCGCGCGTCCGACATGCGCAGCATGTCCCGCACGCCTTGCTGGACCAGCTTCTTGGGAATGGGCAGCATGCCCCATTCCGGCATGCCCGGGCCGCCTTGCGGGCCGGCGTTGCGCAGGATCAGGACGTGGTCGGCGGTGACGTCCAGATCGTCTCGCTCCACCGCTTCCTTCATCGACGGGTAGTCGTCGAACACCAGCGCCGGGCCGGTGTGCTTGAAGAACCGTTTCTCGCAGGCGCTGGGCTTGATCACGCAGCCGTCCGGCGCGATATTGCCCTTGAGCACGGCCAGCGCACCCTCCTGGTACAGCGCGTTGTCCTTGGTGCGGATCACGTCGTCGTTATAGACCTCGGCACCCGCGATGTTCTCGCCCAGCGTGCGGCCGGTGACGGTCAGCGCATCCAGGTGCAGCTTGTCGCTGATGCGGTTCATCAGCGCGGGCAGGCCGCCGGCGTAGAAGAAGTCCTCCATCAGGTATTTGTCGCCGCTGGGCCGGATATTGGCGATCACCGGCACGTGGCGGCTGGTCTTGTCGAAATCCTCCAGCCCGATGTCATGCCCGGCGCGGCGCGCCATGGCGATCACGTGGATGATGGCGTTGGTGGAGCAGCCCATCGCCATGGCCACGGCGATGGCGTTCTCGAACGAGGCGCGCGTCTGGATCCGTTGCGGGGTCAGGTCTTCCCACACCATGTCCACGATGCGCCGTCCGGCCTCGGAGCACATGCGGATATGGTTGGCATCGGCAGCCGGGATGGATGAGGCGCCCGGCAGCGTCATGCCGATGGCCTCGGCAATTGCCGTCATGGTGCTGGCCGTGCCCATCGTCATGCAGGTGCCATGGCTGCGGGCGATGCCGCCCTCGATGCCGATCCACTCGGTCTTGCTGATATTGCCGGCGCGGCGCTCGTCCCAGAACTTCCAGGCGTCGGAGCCGGAACCCAGCACATTGCCCTTCCAGTTGCCGCGCAGCATCGGGCCGGCCGGCACGTAGATGGCCGGCACGCCCGCGCTCGACGCGCCCATCAGCAAGCCCGGCGTGGTCTTGTCGCAGCCGCCCATCAGCACCGCGCCGTCGATGGGGTGGGAGCGGATCAGTTCCTCCGCCTCCATCGCCAGCATGTTCCGGTACAGCATGGTGGTGGGCTTGACCGCGCTTTCCGACAGCGAGATGGCGGGCAGCTCGATCGGGAAGCCGCCGGCCTGCAAGATGCCGCGCTTGACGTCGTCGACACGCTGCTTGAAGTGGGAATGGCAGGGATTGATGTCAGACCACGTGTTGATGATCGCGATGATCGGGCGGTCCAGCCATTCTTCGGGCGAGTAGCCCATCTGCATGATGCGCGAGCGGTGCCCGGAGGAGCGCAGGTCGTCGGGGGCAAACCAGCGCGCGCTGCGCAAGGTCTCGGGCGTCTTCTTTCGTGACGTCATGCTGTCTCTTCCACGGATGTTGTCATTGGGCCGGACCTCTGGTGCCAGAACCAGGCGGTAGAGATACGACATCTGATATCGTCGGGAGGATTAAAGCACTAATATATTAGTGTGTCAAACCGCAAAACTTTCCATTAAACTGCTGCCATGAGACGCAATGCAGCGTCTTTGTGCGTGATGATCCACGCCCGTGCAGTGAAATCAGACCGCCCGATGGAAGCCACTGAAGCCACCTTGTCCGCCCCGCAGATTCCGCAGATTCAATTCCAGTTCGACCGCACCCGGCATGCCGCGCCGCAGGTGTTCGAGCATATGCGGGACATGATCATCTCCATGACGCTGCCCCCCGGCACGGTGCTGTCGCGCACGGATCTCGCCGCGCAATACGGCATCAGCCAGACGCCGGTGCGCGACGCCCTGATGCGGCTCGCCGAGGAAGGGCTGGTCGATATCTTCCCGCAGCACGCCACGGTGGTCAGCCCCATCAGCATCGCGCTGGCCCAGCAGGCGCATTTCCTGCGGCGCTCCGTGGAAGTGGAAATCGTGCGCACGCTGGCCGAGGCACCCGACCCCGCGCTGGTGGAGCGGCTGCGCCTTAGCGTGGCGCGGCAGCAGGCCATGCTGGCCGCCCAGGACTTCGCGGAGTTCTCCCTGTTCGACCAGGCCTTCCACCGCCAGATGTACGAAGCCGCCCGCGTGCCGGACCTGTGGATGCTGGTGCGCCGCCAGAGCGGCCACCTGGACCGCCTGCGCCGCCTGCACCTGCCGATCGCCGGCAAGGCCAACGCGGTCGTGGCGGATCACACTGCCATCGTCGATGCGATCGCCAGCGGCGACCCCGACGCCGCCCAGGCCAGCCTGCGCCGGCATCTTTCCGGCACGCTCGCCAATCTCGAAGAGATCCGCGCTCGCTACGGAGACTTCCTGCAGTAGCAGCAAGCAGCAGTCGGTGCGCCGCAATCGGCACATTGTCGCGGCCTTGCGCGATACCCGGCAAAGGGCGGCGATCGACGCCCGTGGCTTCGATCGCGGCATCCCTGCCATGAATGTGCCACAAAACCTTCAAGTTGCTGAAACAATAGGCAGTCCGACCGGATTGGCGGCTGCAAGCCGGTTGGCGGGAAGCGAGGTGCCTGTTATCCACAGTATTTGTGGATAACACGACCCATAAAAACGGGCTTTGGTTGCGGTCGGCAGCAAATTGTCAAGCGGTTAGAAGGTTTGCTCGAATGGCTGGCGGCAGGGGCTGTTCGGCCAGGTTCCCCGCGCCCGGCGGCGTTCGGATCCTTCCTTGTCCCATCGGTCTTATTTTCCTATAGTCCTATTCATAGAACTATTCGAACGAACGTTGGGGGAGACGATGGAGATGACGGCTGGCGCCCTGTCCGGGGTCAAGGTGGTGGACATCACGGCGGTATTCATGGGCCCCTCGGCCACGCAGATGCTGGGCGACCTTGGCGCCGACGTGATCAAGGTGGAGTCGCCCGAGGGCGATGTCACGCGCGGCATCGGGCCGTGCGGCGACGAGAAGATGGGGCCGCTCTACCTGGGCCTGAACCGCAACAAGCGCAGCGTTGTGCTGGACCTCAAATCGGAAGACGGGCGCGAGGCGCTGCTGCGGCTGGTGCAAGACGCCGACGTGCTGGCCTACAACGTCAGGCCGCAAGCCATGCAGCGCCTGGGGCTGGACTACGAAACGCTGTCCGCGCTGAACCCGCGCCTGGTCTATGTCGGCATGTTCGGCTTCTCGCAGCGCGGGCGCTACGCGCCGCAGGCCGCGTTCGACGACCTGATCCAGGCGGCCTGCGGCCTGCCCCAGGCGGTGGCCAGGGGCAGCGGCGATATCCCGCGCTATCTCCCCATCACCATTGCCGACCGCTCTGTGGGGCTCTACGCCTTTGGCGTGATCTGCGCCGCGCTGTACGCGCAAGCGCGCACCGGCAAGGGCCAGCGCGTGGACGTGCCGATGTTCGAGACCATGGTGCCCTATGTGCTGGGCGACCACCTCTACGGCGAGACCTTCGTGCCGCCGCGCGGCGGCTTTGGCTATCCGCGCCTGCTGTCGCCGGAGCGCCGGCCCTACCAGACGCGCGACGGCCATGTGTGCTGCCTGATCTACCACGACCATCACTGGCGCACCTTCCTCAAGGCCATCGGCAAGGCCGGCTTGTTCGACACCGATCCCCGCTTCGCCAGCATCACCACGCGCACCGCCCACATCACGGAGCTTTACGCGATGGTCAGCGACGAAATGGCCAAGCGCACCACGGACGAATGGCGCGCGCTGCTCAAGGAGGCCGATATCCCGGTGTTCCCCATGCACACGTTCGAGACGCTGCTCGATGATCCGCATCTGCGTGACATCGGCTTCTTCCGCGAGACCGATCACCCGGGCGTGGGCCGCATCCGCGAGATGGCGGTCCCCAGCGAATGGTCGGGCACGCCGCCCACCAGCCAGCGCCACGCCCCCGCGCTGGGGGAGCACAGCCGCGAGGTGCTGCGCGAGGCGGGCTACGACGACACCGCCATCGACCGCATGATGGCCGCGGGCACCACGCGCGAATCGGCCAAAGCATGACGCAAAAACTGCAGGCCATGCCCATGCCCATGCAGGCGCCAAGGAGCCTGTCGTGATGCGCAACGCAACCCGCGCGGCCGACACGGCGGCAGCCCCCGACGGCGAGGCGCATGCGCTGCCAGACGATGGCACGGGCGGCGTGGCGCGCTACCGGCAACTGGCCAGCGTGCTGCGCCACCGGATCGTTTCCGGCGAATGGCCGCTGGGGCACCAGCTGCCCACGGTGGAGCGCCTTGCGCAGACCTACGGCATCGCCCGCGTCACCGTCAGGCAGGCTTTTGCCGTGCTGGCCGAGGAGGGCCTGGTCAGCAGCCAGCGCGGGCGCGGCACGCACGTCACCGGCCAGCCGCCCGGGCCGAGCGAGGGCATGCGATCCGCGATCAACAACGAGCTGGTCGGCGGCAGCGAGCTGGAAATCCGCATCCTGGACAAACGCAGGGATGTCAGCCTGCCGCCGGGCTTGCCCACGCGCGGCGAGCCGCTGGGCCGCTACGTGCTGCTGCGCAAGCTGCACATGCATGATGGCGAGCCGTTCTGCCTGATCGAGCTGTATGTGGCCGAGTCCGTCTTCAGCCAGTTCCCGCGCGGCAGTGAAAAGCACCGCAAGATCGCCCGCCTGCTGCGCGAGGCCGTGGGCGAGCGCCTTGGCATCATGCACCAGACCATGACGGTGGAACCCACCGACTATGCGATGGCGCGCGCGCTGGCCTATGGCTTTGCCGCGCCCATCGCCAAGATCGTGCGCACCACGCTGGATATCGACGGCAAGGTGCTCACGGCAGGGTGTTTCTGGTATCGCGGGGACCGCTTCATCCTCGACGTGGAATTGCCAGCCCACCTGGCTGATCGCTACCCGGCGCTTGCGGTACCCGATAGCCGCAGTTGAGCGTTACCCCGAAAAAACCCAGCAGATGCCGCAAAGGCACAAGCGGTAAAAGAACGTAATAAAAAAACATAAAAGTGGCAAACGAGGAGACAACATGACGCACCCCTTCACCCGGCGCGCGATCGCCGGCTTGCTGCTGCCCGTCCTGGCGCTGGCAGCCATTCCTGCCAGCCTGGCGCGCGCCGCCGATACGGGCGACTACCCCGCCAAGCCGGTGCGCGTGGTTGTGCCGTTCCCGGCCGGCAGCGGCACAGACAGCAGCGCGCGCTTCATCGCCGAAGCCGTCACCGGCCAGACCAGCAAGTCCGTCGTGGTGGACAACCGGCCCGGCGCCAATGGCTTTATCGCAGCGCAGGCGGTTGCCACCGCGCCCGCCGATGGCTACACCATGCTGGTGACCACCAACACCACGCACGCCGCCAATGCATCGCTGTTCAAGAAGCTGCCCTATGACCCGGTCAAGGATTTCGCGCCGGTCTCGCTGATCGCCAAGAGCGGGCTGGTACTGGTGGTGCCGCCCGACAGCCCCGTGCACACCGTGGCCGAGCTGACCGCGCTGGCCAAGACCACGTCCGGCAAGCTCACCTTCGCCAGCGGCAGCTCCTCCACCCGCATTGCCAGCGAGCTCTACAAGATGATGGCCGGCGTGCAAGCGCTCCACGTGCCCTATAAAGGCGTGCCAGTCGCGCTCACCGACCTGATGGGCCATCAGGTCGACTTCATGATCTCGGATATATCACCCGCCATGACCCTGATCCAGGGCGGCAAGCTGCGCGCCATCGCCGTCACCACGGCGCAGCGCCATCCCGTGCTGAAGGATGTGCCAACCATGGCGGAAAGCGGATTGCCCGGCTACGAGATGGTGGCCTGGTCCGCGGCATTCTTCCCCGCCGCGACCCCCAGGCCCGTGGTGGAGCGCATGAACCAGATGGTGCGCAAGGGCCTGACCGACGCCAGGGCCGCCGAGTACTTCAGCCGCACCGGCGGCGAGCCCGCGCCGTCCACCCCGGACGAGCTCGCCGCCTTCGTGCGCAGCGAAACGCAGAAGTGGGCGAAGGTGATCAAGGCAGCGGGGATCGAGCCGGAGTGAAGGGCGGGCGCTTGCGCAAGGTGATGCACCTCGCTCTTGCGCAGGCCCGCCCAAGAACTAAACCGGCTTGCGATACACCACGAACCCCGAGTTCTCCGCGACCTTGTCGTAGAGCTTCATCGCTGTCGTGTTGGTCTCGTGCGTTTGCCAGTAGACCCGCTTGGCACCTGCGGTTTCGGCGCGTTGGTAGACCGCCTCGATCAATGCGCGGCCAACACCCGTGCCGCGTGCCGCCTCCGACGTAAAGAGATCCTGCAAGTAGCAGCTCGGGCCGATCTGGATGGTGCTGCGATGAAACAGGTAATGCACCAGGCCCAGCAATTCGCCGGAGCGCTCCGCCACCAGCGCGTGCATGGGCTCGTAAGCGTCGACGAAGCGCGACCACGTCATGCGGGTGATTTCGATCGGCAGCGCAGTCTCCGCCTTGCGTCCATAGAAGGCGTTGTAGCCATCCCATAGCACTTTCCACGCTTCAAAATCGCCTGGCTCGGCGGGGCGGATCAGGATCGGGTCGGTCACGGAGTCATCCTCAGGGTGAGTGTCTTGTTGTGTTGTTGTATTGTCGCGCGTCGATGCTAGGCGCGGTTGCTCGAGGCAGGCGGCGGCGTGTAGCGCGCCTTGCCGCTGCGCTTGGCTTCGTACAGCGCCATGTCCGCACGCATGAAGAGTTCGTTCACGGTCTGGCCGTCGTCCGGGTAATGGATGGCCATGCCCACGCTGGCTGTCGCCACGATGGTATGGCCTTCGATGAAATGCGCTCGCCGGGCTGCGTGCACGATGGCCTGGGCGATGCGCTCCAGCGTTGCGATGTTGAGTGCGTCGTCCAGCACGACGGCGAACTCGTCGCCGCCGATCCGGGCCACGGCGTCGCCGGTGCGCACGCAGGCGGAGAGGCGCTCGGCGAAGGACGCCAGCAACTGGTCGCCAACAGCGTGCCCAAACGTGTCGTTGATGGTCTTGAAATCGTCCACGTCCACGAGCAACAGGGCGACGCTGGCGTGGTTCGCGCCAGCCCGGGCCATGGCATCGGCCATGCGCCGGTCGAACCCCTTGCGGTTAAGCAGGCCCGTGAGGTGGTCCGTGAGCGTCTGCGCTTCCAGGCTGCGCATCTTCTGGCGCTCGTTGGTCACGTTGCGCGCGAACATGTACAGGCCCTGGACCGTGTCCTTGCCGTCATTCCAGGCGGGCCGGTAGGTAACCTCCATGCACTCGGCATCATCATTGCCTTCCAGGCTGAAGGTGACCGACGCGCCCAGGTAGGCCTGTTCCAGGTAAGGCTTCGATGCCACGTAGATGCAGGTGCCCCAAAGCTCGCGCATCGTCAGCCCGACAATCTGCTCCACCGGCAGGTTGAACCGCCGCGCGTAGGCCTCGTTGACAAAGACATAGCGCTCGTTCATATCGATGAACGAGACAAAGTCCGGCACATGGTTGGCAATGGCCTCGATGCGCTTCTCGCTCTCGGCGGCGCGATCCTTGGCGGCGCTCAGCGCGGCTTCCCGCTCGGAGAGCTGGTGCATGACCGCGCCAAAGGTGGTGGCCAGCTCACCAATCTCGTCATTGCGCCCGGTTGGCAGCGCAGCCAGGGCGGCAAGATTCTTGGGCACCTCGCTGACCACCCGATGCAGCAGCTCCAGCGGCGCCAGCAGGCGGCGTATCACCAGCCACATCAGCAACGCGGCCAGCAACAGCGACACGCCGGCGACCATGAGCGTCTTGTGGCGGGCCGCGAGCAGCGGGGCGTACGCCTCGTCGGCGGGCAGGACCGAAACCACCTCCCAGCCATTGGACTCGAGCAGGTAGCGCGCCACCACGGGCTGCGTTGGGTAGATCATCTCCCACCCGGAGGGCGGCGCGCCAAGGCCGCAGGTCTCGTCATGCGCCTTGGCCGGCGTCATCACCTTCGAAGGATCGGGGTGCATGGCGTAGCGCGGGTTCGTGCCGGAGGAGACCAGGCAATAGCCGCCGGTCAGGCCAACCCGGCTGTGCGCCAGCTGGCCAAGGAAGTTGCTCTCCGTGAAATTCAATGCGCCGCCAACCACCGCCAGCAGCTTGCCGTCCGGGCCGCGCAGGGGCACGGCAAGCACCACGCCGGGCGAATCGCTCATGCGGCCCCGCAGCAGGTCCGACACGGCAAACTCAGAACCGTCGAGGATCGCGCGGAAGTAATCGCGGTCCGACAGGTGGATGCGTTGCCCGATGGGCACGGCGGTACTGAACACCATGTCGCCGTCAGGCCAGGCCAGGAACACGGCATTGAAGATCTGCGGCATGGCCATCGCCTGGGTGGCAAAGCGCCGCAAATCGGCGGGCGGCTGCCCAAGCATGGGCGCCAGCTGCTGCCCCAGGCGGCGCAAGGCGATCGCCCGCGTCTCGAATTTCTCGTCGAGTTGTTCGGCAACCAGCTTGACCAGCGTTTCCTGCTGGGCCTGGCGCAGCGCAGCCAGGGTCTGGAACGCGTAGTACTGGGTAAACAGTGCGCGCGCCAGGATGATGAATGTCACCACGAGCGCCGTGGCTAAGGCGACCCGATACTTTAAAGAGTGCTGCATGAGTATCTTATTCTTGGTTTTGCCGACCAGCCTGACCACCGGCCCTTCCGTCCCGGCCGCCCATCCCCCATCGCGGGCGACTGACCCGGCTGTTAGGTTAGCAGAAGCGCAGGAGCGCTCCGCTTATGCCGACGGCATTGCTCTGGCATGTGTGTCTTATTCGTGGCTTTGGCCGGCACTGGTGGCTTTCGGGGACTAGAATGCGGCATTCCCCCAACAGCCCCCGGTCCCCGCCACGATTCGCCGGCTGGAGCCTGCCCCATCCCCGTCACCCGAAAATCAAAAAACCCATGACCCTCGATCCCGTTCTCCGCTTCCTGCACATCGCCGGCGTCACGCTTTGGGTGGGCGGCATGTTTTTCGCCTATGTCTGCCTGCGCCCGGCCGCGGCCACCTTGCTGGAGCCGCCGCAGCGGCTGCGCTTGTGGCGCGCCGTATTCGCGCGGTTCCTGGCCTGGGTCTGGGGCGCCGTCGCGCTGATCGCCATCAGCGGCGCGTCCATGCTCGGCGCGCTCGGGTTTGCCGCCGCGCCTGTGCACTGGCACATCATGTTCGGCCTTGGCCTGATCATGATCGGCATCTTTGCCTATGTGTTCTTCGGCCCCTATGGTGCGCTGCGCCGCAGCGTCGATGCGCAGGACTGGAAGGCCGCCGGCGCCGCGCTGGGCCGCATCCGGCAGGCCGTCGGCCTGAACCTGGCGCTTGGCGCGCTCACCATCGCGGTAGCCACGCTGGGCCGGCTGCTCGCCTGATGACTGCCCCTTCGTTCCCTGAGACCCCTTAGTCCCCTCAGGCCGCTTGCATCACCGCCTCGACCCGGTTCCTGCCCGCGCTCTTGGCGCGGTACAGGGCAAGATCGGCGCGGCCAACGGCGTCGTCCAGGCGCGTTTCCGATCTTTCCACGCAGGCCACGCCGATGCTGATGGTCAGATCCGCGATGCGCTCACCAAAAAACCGGGAAGACGTAGCCCGCAGGCGCTCCGCCAGCGCCAGCGCGCCGGCCATGCCGGTACGCGGCAGCAACACCAGGAACTCCTCGCCCCCGAAGCGCCCCGGGTAGGCGCCCGGCGGCAGCTCGCGCTTGAGCATGGCCGAGAACTCCATCAGCACCCGGTCGCCCTCGGCGTGCCCCATGCTGTCGTTCACGCGCTTGAAGTGGTCAAGGTCGATCAACAGCAACGCCATCTCGCCGCCGTCCTCGCGCATGCGTTCCAGCGCCTCCTGGCCGGCCGCATACAAGGCGCGCCGATTGAGCAGCAGCGTCAGCGGGTCCGTCCTGGAGAGCACGTCGAGCTCCACGTGCAGGCGCCGCGTGATCACCAGCATGAAGGCGACCGACAAGGCCAGGACCATCAGGGTGTTGGAACTCAGGTAGATGATCTGGAAGACGTCGTCGGCCGCAAAAAAGGAGTGCCTGGTCATCCCGGCGGACAGGCTGGTGCCGAAACGCACCACCACCACCAGCGCCTGGACGCTCATCAGGGCGCCAAAGAAGTAGGTGCTGAAATGGCGTTCGCCGTAGCGCAGGATCAGCACGCATTGCGCGATGTAGAAGATCCCGATGACAAAGGTCACGATGGTCACCCGGGCCACATAGTTCGGCTGCCAGAGCGCATACCAGGCCAGCAGCAGCGTGCCCAGCACGGTCAGTGCGGCGGCAGACCGCCAGGTTTGCGCCCGCCCGTAGAACGCCTGCACGGCGAGCATCCACAGGGCCATGGCAGCCATCACCAGGCAGTTGGCCACCACGATGGAGAGCCAGTCCGGGGCGATATCGCGCAACCAGAACAGCACCGGCGCAACGATCAGCAGCAGCGAGCCGCCGACCCAGCGCCCAATCCCCTTGATCGACCGCGGGAAACTGTAATACGCCGACAACAGCACGACCGACATCAGTGCCGACATCACCGCTGACAGCAAGACTGTCGTTCTCAGGTCGATCTGGGGCATTGTCAGTGCGCATCCCAATCCGTGGCGATTGGCCATCCTACCAAAGACTGATCGCCTACGGTTGCCCGCCAGCCTGCGTGGCGCAGTCAGGCCGGCTTGCTCACCATCAGCCAGTACACCACCAGCAAGCCGCCGAACGCCGGAAACCCCAGCGCCACCCAGATGCGCTCATACAGCCAGTAGCGCGGCGCAATGCCGGTGGCGTCGGTGGCATCGGTCGCGCCGCCCGATGCCGGCAATGCCTGCGCAGCCTGCCCGGCCATATCGCGCATCCGCCATTGCAGCCACAGCACCGGCAGCCAGCAAGCCCCCGCCAGCGCATAGAGCGACAGCGAGATCCACAGCCAGGACGCCGAAGGCGGATACCCCGCCGCATGCATCATGTAGAGCCCGCTCAGCGGCTGGAAGACCACGGCCGGCGCGGTGATCCAGGTGTCGGCGCGCACCACCCAGCGGGTCACCACCGCCATGGCCTGCACGTTCTTGCTGCGGTTCACGAAGAACATGTAGAAGGCCGTGCCAAAGCCCGTGCCAAACATAAAGGTGGCGGACAGGATATGCAGCCACTTGACGGTCAGGTAGGTCATGCTTGCTCCTCGGTTGATCCATATGCGGTGGCTTGCCGGCCGACGTTGGCGTCGATCCCGGGATTGGTATCGGCATCGAGCTGCAGGAAGAGGGCGAACCACGCCAGCATCGGCAGGTTCTTCAGCACCGGCCCGAAGGGATGCGCCCACCACGCCGGCGCCAGCCAGGTGATCAGCGCGGTATAGCCAAGCACCAGCGCCAGCTGCATGGCCCACACCGCGCGGGTAGGGCGCCACAGCACCAGCCCCCCAAGCGCCAGATCCAGCCCCGCGCCCAGCCACACCAGCGGCGCGCGCCAGGCCGGCGGCAGCCCCGCCTCGCGCAGCAAGGCCGTGCCCGCGGCCAGGTCCGCGAAACACACCAAGGCGGTGGCCAGCCAGACCGCGGCAATGGCCAGCCGGCCAGCCAGCAGGGTCCAGAACAGCAAGGCAGGCAGCCGCTCGGCAGCGGTGGCAAAGGCGGCCGGCGCGCGCAAGCGCCGCGCGGCCAAGGTGGCCGCGGCGTGCGGGCTGGCGCTGTTGTCGGTGCGCAGCATGGCCAGGCTGTCGCCATCGGCCAGGCTGCCCGGCAGCCTAGCCAGGCATTGCGCCCCAAGGCCAGCCATCCAGCCCGGCACGCGCAGCACCCGCGCTGTGCGCAGCCCCATGCCGCCCCTCAGGGCGCCAAGCCAGTCGCCAAACCGCAGCCGGACCGGCCCAACCGCCGCCACCGTGCGCCGGCCCGCGCAGTCAGTGCGCACTACCCGCAGCAGCAGCGCAATCAGGTCGTCGATATGGATCGGCTGCACATGCCCCGCATCCGCCGGCACCGGCAGCAAGGGCAACGCCGCCCAGCGCCGGAACAAGGTGGCACTGCGGCCGCACGGCGCATACACCAGCGACGGCTGCACGATCACCCAATCCAGCGCGCTAGCGCGCAAGGCATCGTCCGCCATGCCCTTGCTGCGCCAGTAGGCGGTAGCCCCATCCGCCGCCGCGCCCAGTGCGGATAGCTGGACCACGCGCCGCACGCCAGCCCGCTCGCAGGCCAGCATCAGGGCCAGCGGCATATCCACATGCAATGCCTGGAAACGCTGCCGCCCGGTTTCCCGAAAGATGCCCACCGTGCTGACGACAGCATCGGCACCGCGCAAGGCCGCCAGCCAATGCGCCGGCGTGGTCCAGGTGGACAAATCCGCCGCAACGCGGTGAAGCCGTGGGTGACGGGGCAGTTGATCGAGCCGGCGGGCCAGCGCCACCACGTGATGCCCCTCGGCCAGCAAACGGGCCACCAGCGCCGATCCCACCAGCCCGCTCGCCCCGGTCACCAAGATCTTCATCACGCCACCTGTCTGTTCTGTAATTTCTGTGTAGACAGAAATTACAGAACGAGAGACGGGAAGTCAAGCGCTGTCGCGCAGGGGGTGGGGTGGCTTAGCGTGACGTTTCTCTCCGGGTTCTGGTCGAGATATACTCTGTTCGTCGCTGCAAAACAGCGGCCGGGAATAGCAGCCCGAAAAACGTAGACGAACGACCGCCGCAAGGCGGGATTTTTCGATTCGCTAACGTAGGAGGCGCTCCCATGCCCCTGTCTTCACTCGCCCGTTCCGGGCAACGCTTGACCCGCCCCAGTCCACTCGTCCAGCCACACAGGAACGCCACCGCGACGGAGGCTGCCCATGTTTAGGCACAGCCGCTACGGCGTCACTGCCGAACACTCCGGCGCGGACATGTTCGTGACCGCCCATACCCCATGCGAAAGCCCGCAGAGCCTCGCTGGCGAAAAAGCGGCACAACTCTACGCGCTACTCTTCATGACCCGCGACAGCGCCGCCGCCGGAACATTCGGCGATCTGGTCGCAGACATCCAGGGCCCTCTGCTCTCACTGGCGACCGGACTGGCGCAAGAAATACTGGTGCTGAGCGAACTCGCGGCGGAGCATGGGGAGGACGGGCGCGGCGACGCATAGCGGCGGGTCGGTCGTCCGCTGCTTCCATCGATGAGGGAGCAGGTGCCGTTCATTAAGGCAGGGCATTTCCACGAGGGCGGGAATCCAGTGCGCTGAGCTGAATAAGTTCCCGCCCGCTGCCGTCCCGCACCCCCACTTCCCCCTGGCAGCATGGCGGGAACCTGCTCAGAAATTACAGAACGAGGGGCGGGAAGCAAACCGCCGCGCAAAGGCTGGCCGCGACCATGCAGCGTGGTCACTGCGGATATGCCGAGAATGTCAGGGTAGGGCGGCATGGCCGCCCCCGTGTGTGCGCTGTAGCTCAGCCCACTTGAATCCCGCTGGCGGCGTCGTCGACATAGACCAGCAGTGTGCAGGCCGGTGCCCGCCCCTCGAACTAGCGGTGATCACTGCCGTCGATCTGGATCAGGTCGACCAGGCACGCGCGGCGATTGCGCGGCTGGTAGGTCTTGGGCGGGTGCTGCTTGCGCGGCATCCAAAGCCCGGCGCTCGCTATCAGTTGGCGGTTCGTTTCCTTGGACAAGGCCAGCTGCCGGCACCATTCAGGCGCCGGCAGCTGTGACCAATGTCGCGGCCGATGCTACGCGCATGGTCTGGCGTGTGCGAAATGCGGGGCCGGGCCAACTCGCCATTGGCGACAGCACAGAGACGGTGAATAATGCCGTCATCGCGCCATCACAGGGGGATGTATGGACAGAAGGCGACGTATCGCAATTGCGGCGCTATGTGGTTTCGGACTCGAAGGCTACTGCCGCATTGGAGGTGCTCAAGTGAGTGCATTGAGCAAAACGTTGCTGGACCGTGCCAAGGCGCTGACCGATTACGCCGCGCTGCGCGCCTATACCGGCAAAGAGGCAGCGGTGACCCTTTCTGCCGCCGGCATCTCCGGCACCTTCGTGGCGGACACCGGCGACATAACCAGCGCAGACAACGGGGCCACCATCATCGTGGACGGCAACGGAATGCGGCGGAAACGCGTGTTTGATGGGCCAATCAATGTGAAATGGTTTGGCGCCAAGGGAGATGGCATTACCAGCGATGTGGCGGCGTTCCAGGCAGCCTTCTCCGATGGCCGCGAGGTGGAAATCGGTACCGGCACGTACCTGCTGGATGCTGCGATCAACATCGCGGCAGGCAACCCGCGCACGGTGCGCGGAAATGGCACCGTCACGTTCAAGGTCGGCCTGGCAGCGAATACCAACCTGATCAGTTCCTACGCGGCCATTTCTTTCGAAAATGTTACATTCGATTTTGGTAATGGGTTCGTCAAGATCGCGCTGTATTATCGGGCGAATTGCGGTTCGATTTCGCTGAAAAAGGTGAATTTTCAGAATATACGGGACACCAAAAATACCTACGGGTCGTTCGTCGTCTATATCGACCCGCAAGGAAATCGGTTTGATCTGGATGGGCTGGCGTTCAGTAATCTGCTAAAAACCGGCAATGGTGTCATCACCGATAGCAACGGCAGTTTGAATTGCATTTATGTGGGCGGTAATTCCATGGTCGGCATCGCGGCGGTGGGAACGATAAAACGGGTTTCGTTTGTCGAGATCCACAATATCGATAGGTCCGGAAATCTGCTGTACGAAGACACAACCGGCATTTACATTGCCACCCCGGCGAGCGACCAAGATAACTCGGTCGGTATTTCAGATGTCTACGGCTACAACTTCGGTAAGAGACTCATCAAGGTGCAGGCCTCCAACGTGACGGCGCGCAACGTCATTGGATATGCGCCGGCCGGTGATTCGTCGTCCGTGATCGCCTTTATGTCGGATGCTGTGTTGGGAGACAAGTTCGGCAATGCAGCCACGGACGTGTGGGCGTACGGCAACATGGAATACGCCTTCACCACATCCGCGCAAGGCACCAAGTTTAAAAACGTCATCGCGGCTAACCAGCCGGGCTTGCTGGCGGGCATGAGCAACGCTGCCTTCGGCATCCTTATTGCTGGCAACAACGCGGTTATCGAAAACTACGAAAGCAACGCCTCGCGGGCCTTTGCTTTCGGTAGCGCAACACAGATTATAATGAATACCCGTATCAAGAATATGCGGATGACGATGAGGGATAATCAGAACTATGGAATCGGCGCTGTCTCCACTATCACCGGCTATGATGGATTGGAAATCGACGGACTCTATATCGATTACCAATCGACTGCCACCGGAATCCCGATTGATCTGGAAACCTATTTCCACGGCACGACCATCACGGCGCGCAATCTGGTACTGAAAAATGTGCAGGTCGTGTCCAATGGCCGGCTGAATGCGTACGGCATCCTGCGCAGACCATCGGCGCCACCAACGTCGCGGTCTATAACGACCGGTCCGCCGATGTGATTGTGCAGAGCTGCGACCAGGCCAAGGTGAAGGGTACGACTACCGCCGCATCCGTGATTGGAAAGTGGACGGTCGATATCACGGTGAACCGTCCTACCACCGGACTGGAGGCCGGGCTGTCAGTGCATTTCGATACCACGCTCGGCAAGTCAATCTAATGGAACGGGGCTGTCTGGAAAGACGCCACCGGGGCGACGGTGTGAAATCGCCCGCGCTCCAGCTCGCCGCGACCGTCGCTGCCATGCTGGCGGTGGCATACAGCGCCAGTGCATCCGCCGTAGTGACGGACCCAAGAGCCACCGCTGATGCCCCTCAGCAAGCAAACAGGCCACCAGAGCCGATCCCACCAGCCTGCTCGCCCCGGTCACCAAGATCTCCATGGTGTTACCTATCTTCTCTGCAATTACCGTCTAAATTGCAACCACAGAAAAAAGGCGAGAAGTCAAGTGCTGCTGCTGAAGGGCTAACTGCGGCCATGCAGAATGGGTGTTAGGAGTGTTGCGAGACAAGGGCGACGACGTCGGGGTAGGGCGGTCTCACCGCCCGGATCGGTACCGCGTGGCTCAGCCCGCTTGAGATTCCTTGGCCGGCCCGCGCGCATTCCGGCGCTTGAGCGTATCGCTGGCCACGGATTCCGACAGGAACTGCCACAAGGTGCGAACCCGGATCACCCCATCCCCCGGGCCATCATGGGTCAGGCGGCTCGCCACCTCCTCCAGCTTGCCAAACATCTCCTGGCGAAGCTGCCTGCGCAGCACCGCAACCTGCTCGGCCGGCACCACCACCTCGTCGCGGTTACCAAACCAGCGGCGTTCCGCAAGGAACAGCAACGCTGCCACCACCGCTGCGCCAATCCCCACGTTCTCAAAACCGTCCAATTGGAAGCTGCCCACCGCGAAACACAGCACCGCCACCACGGCCATCGCGATAAAGGCGGTGCGAAGCAGCACAAATGCGCGAGGATGGGAGATTTTGCGCGCCAGATCCCGGACTGCAGTGATTTCGCCCTGCTCCAGGACGTTGAGGACGTTGGTGGTCGACACTTTCATGGTTTTATTGTCTTGTCTCGTTGTTACGGCCGCGCAGGCCAGACCACGCCGCAAAATCGCGCTCCCGGCGCGGCACTCACGGAACCTTGTCACCCGCGGAGAACCGGCAGTGTATACGCATGCAGCCAGAGGCGCTTTTCCTGCTGTGTCCGGCTGGACAGGCCGTAGCCAAGGAGATCGAGCCAGATTAACTCGATGGTAGCGCCCGAGCATAGGCCGTCAATGCACCGTTTGCCCTAACCCGTCATCCTTTCGGGCTAGGTTCTGGCGCATAAGATCGGGAATAAGAAATCGGGCCGGCATGCCCGGCCCCGTGATCAGGCGGGAAGGCAAGGCAACAAGACAAAGCCAGTCAGAACGTTACGCCCGGCACTCTCGGTACCTGGCGCGTCCTGATATTGAAATGCGGCTCGCCGTAGGCCTCCAGCAAGCGAATGATCTCCCGGGCCGAATCCGCGCGCGTCGTGCGGATCTCACTAAGCCGCCGGGGCGCCGCCGCGCCACTCACTATATAGTGCCGCCGCACCGTCAGCACCGACTCGTCAGGCGACGGCATCAAGACGGGGGCCGCATCCTCCTCCTTGTAGCTGCCATATACCCAGCCCGCCGGCGTCAGATGCGCCTCGATCCACGCCTCGCCCGATGCAAACATCGCCGCATCGGCCGCCAGGTCTTTTTCGATTGAATCCAGCATCTGCTTCTGCCCTTCAAGGTGACAACCACTGCAACAGCAAATCATTCTCGTTAGGCAAATGCAGTGTCGGTACCCCGCCTTGGTAGGACCCACCCCGGCGCAGGGTAAGAATGTCTGGACAAAGGCATGCCCCGTCCGGCCGCCAATGCCATATCGACGGCGGCAGCACATTCTTATCCCCACCTAAGCGTGGCACCTACCTTAGCGGGGTAACCGCGATCGCCGCGTGCACCAATAATCAGCACCAGCAAGCGTGACCCCTTGCTAATTCCCGATAGGGTGTAGGCACTCCCCGCGCCTACACCCTTTTTTTTGGGTTCATCTGATTCTCAGGTTCATCCGATTTTTGTGTGGGTCGATGCATCGCAGGGCTATTTCCAGCCAACGCTGGGCCAATTCCGGCGCTGCCGTAGCTCCCCTCTCCCGCACGGCGGGAGAGCAACCGTGTCAAGCGGGCAGTTTGTTTTCCCACGGCTGACCGGTCTTCGCCATGGTATTGAGGACTGTCAGCAGCTTGCGCATGCAGGCAGTCACGGCGAGCTTGAATGGCTTACCGGTAAGACTCAAGCGCTCATAGAAACTACGGATGGCAGGGTTATGACGAATCGCAGTTACCGTCGCCATGTACAGCACATTGCGCACCTCGGCTCGACCGCCGCGGATGTAGCGTTGTCCCCGGCGCTTGCCACTGTCGTCGTTAAACGGCGCCACGCCGACCAGCGCTGCGATCTGCTGGCGGTTGAGCTTACCCAACTCGGGCAGTCGCCCCAGCAGGGTGAACACGCTGACTTTGCCAATGCCCGGCACACTGCTAAGCAATTCCACTTTGTGCTTCCATACGTCACTGGTGCGCAGCTTGTGGGTCATATCGATATCGAGCGACTTGATACGGGCGTCCAACCATTCGATATGCTCTTTCAGGCTCTTGATGGCAAGCGGCGGCGCAGTGGCGACTCGAGCCTTCTCTTGCGCCCGCATGACCACGAGCTGGCTGCGCCGGTCCAACAGGTCAGCAAATTCGCGCTGCGCCTCGTCGGGCAACGGACGCACTGGCGGCCGGATCTGCTGGGCAAAACGCGCCAGCACGCGCGCGTCGAGCCGGTCGGTCTTGGCCAGAATCCCGCAAGCTTTGGCGAAGTCGCGCACCTGCTTGGGGTTGACAACTGCGACCGGCAATCCGGCACCAGCCAGCGCGATACTGACGCTGGTTTCATAACCGCCTGTCGCCTCAAGCACGATGCGATCGATTTGACCTTCGTCGTTGTGCTCGGCCAGGTATGCCAACAGCGAAGCGATACCCGCTTCGTCATTGATGAACTGCAAGCTCGCGCTGTCAGGCAAAGAGTCCAGATCCAGCGTGTTCTTGCTAACGTCGATTCCTACAACCTTGATATCCATTTGGCTTATCCCATCCTTGTGACCATTCGGCGTGCTGCCATCCAACCGTTCGGGCTTAGGCTAAACGCTATCAAAAATGGAAGCCTCGATCCTCGCTCTCCCTCGAACTTGGGCTTTCGCCCAGGGCATGGGGCCATCGATCTGAGGCTTCCAGGACATATTTTCCGACATACAAGGGGTTGGGGGAGAGGGCGGGCCTACGCAAGAGCGAGGCGCATCACGTTGAGCGAGCGCCCGCCTTCTCCCCCGGCCCCTTCATGTGAGAGGGGAGAAAACCAGCGCCTTGCTTCCAGCAACGCGCAGCCGCATGCAGCACCCACACAAAAGTCAGAGGTCCATTTTTTAAGGGCATGGCAATCGGCCATGTGCAACATGGCGCAGCAAGAATGCATCACAACATGATGTTTTAGATCTCGCTGAAAAGCCCTCTATCCATCTCCACGCAAGCACAAATTCGCATTGCCGTGGAAGTCCCCCCGAAGTTATTCGATCCCCACCTTGGTGGGGAAATAAAAACCAGAACGATCCGCGCATGGCCAACGCATGACCGGCGAAATCGGGCGATGAAAGCGCGCGTTCCATCCGCAAGCCACCTCGGTGCGCGAACAAGGAAAACCGCAAAAAACCCCGGAAAAACCGCGCAAAACCGCGTAGCCCAATCGGGTGAAAACAGACAAACAGAGCCAGCAAACTCCATCATGAACACAAACCAAATTCTTCTGCATTACCCCTTTTAGGGGCATCCCTCCTTTTGTCGGGTCCACTCTTCAGTAGGGATAGAAAACACGGCAAAAACGGCCGCATCGCCTTGAAGATCTACCCCCAAGAGCCATACACTTCGCCGGTCTTCGCGCAGTGATGCACTGCAAGAGCTAAGCGTGCAGGCATCAAGAAGCCACCGCCGCAACGTTCATCTCCGCCCTGCAGCGCATCGCAGCGGAAAGGCACCGACGTGTGCCATGTTGGACAAGCGGATTCGTCGCAGCAATCCCAAGCCAGGAGACGGCCAGGAGCGCGGACTTTCGGGTATCAAGGGAATTATCAAGACGTGTTCAAGCTTTCAAGCCTTCTGTCTTTCCGTAGAGCGTTGCTGTTGCTGGGGACGATTCCACTACTCGCATCCTGCGCGCTAGCGCCGGGGATGCGCTTTGATCCGCAGCGCCCGCTTGATCCGGATGATCCGGAGTCTGTGCCCAAGGTGACGAAGATTACGCCGGCGTTGGTGCGGGCGATGAAGGCCGCTGCTACGCCGACTAATGCATCGGTGAGCGAATTGTTTGGTGAGCCTGAGGCCTACACGGTTGGCGTCGGCGACATCCTCTCTATCGTGGTGTGGGATCACCCTGAGCTGGTGTTTCCTACGCAGACATACTCGATTGGCTCCGCATACGAAATCCCCAATTACAGCGGCGCGGCTAATGTACCTGGCTATGTAGTCAGTCCCGCCGGCACCATCCAGTTTCCGTATGCAGGCGTGCTCAACGTTCTCGGCAAAACACCGGACCAGATCCGCGGCGAACTGAGCACCAAGCTCAAGAGCGTAGTCAACATGCCCCAGGTCACCGTGCGTGTGCTCGCCTTCCGCAGCAAGCGCGTCTACCTGGATGGCGAGGTGAAGACTCCCGGCCCGCAGAACATTGATGATGTGCCGATGACGCTGGTTGAGGCGCTTAACCGTGCCGGCGGGGTCAATGTGCTGACCGGCGACAACAGTCGCATTCGCATTTCACGTGCCGGGAAGAACTACTCGGTCAATCTGCCAGCGTTGTTGCAACAAGGCATTGATCCAACCCGCGTGATGCTGCGAAATGGCGACATCGTGCGCGTAGAACAACGTGAAGACAGCAAGGTGTTTGTCACTGGCGAAGTTGTGCGCCCCGCCGTCGTTCTCCCGCGCAATGGTCGCCTGACACTAAATGAAGCCATCGGCGAAGCCGGCGGTGTAAATCCGACCTCAGCCGACGCCAAGGAGCTTTACGTCATTCGCAAAAGCGATGACGGCGACGCCCAGATATTCCACCTGGACGGAAAGTCGCCGGTGTCTTTGGCGCTGGCGGAATCGTTCGAGTTGAAGCCGAAAGACGTCGTGTATGTCGACGCAGCCGGTGTAGTTCGCTGGAGCCGCGTGATCAATCAGTTGCTCCCGAGCGGCACTCTTCTCAACTCCACGGCCAACACCCTGAAATGATCAAGACCGTACTCGTGGTGTGCATCGGCAATATCTGCCGCAGCCCGATGGCGGAAGCGTTGCTAAAGCAAGCCCTGCCTGAGGCCAACGTCGTCTCGGCAGGGCTCGGCGCACTGGTCGGCCAGCCGGCGGATGCCCATGCAGTCGATCTGATGAAAGACCTGGATCTGGACATCACCGGCCACCGCGCCCGCCAACTCAACCGCGCGATCGCCACGCAGGCCGACCTGATCCTCGTTATGGACAACTCGCAAAGGCAGGAGATACAGCGACTGCACCCGGCGACGACTGGCCGGGTCTTCCGGCTTGGCGAACTCGCCAAGTTCGACGTACCGGACCCTTATCGCGAGGGACGTCCTGCCTTTGATAACGCGCTGGAGTTGATCCAGCGCGGCGTGGAAGCTTGGGTGCCGCGTATCCAGGCCCTCCGTTAACAGTATTAGCAGTAAAGCCAATGAACCAGAATCCTCCTCCAGTTGCAGTAACCGGCCCCCCGGACGATGAAATCGATCTCGTTCGCTATCTGGACGTGTTGATTGCCAGCCGCTGGCTGATCTTGACGATTGCCGCCGTGGTGTTAGCGCTTGGTGTTGCTTATGCATTCTTGGCAAGGCCCGTGTACCAGGCGGATATTCTGGTGCAGGTGGAGGATAGCCCTAATAGTGCGAAGAGCCTGTTGGGGGATGTGTCTAGCCTGTTTGACGTGAAGGCGGAGGCGACCGCAGAGATTGAAATTCTTCGCTCGCGAATGGTGGTGGGTAAGGCGGTAGATAACCTCCACCTCTATATCAGCGCAAGGCCAAACTATTTTCCCTTTGTCGGCTCATGGATCGCTAGACGCTCGAAGGGCCTCTCCGACCCTGGTCTGATGGGCTTCGGCGGCTATGCCTGGGCGAGGGAATCGATCAACGTCGAGCAGTTCGATGTGCCGGAATCCCTAGAGGGAGAGAAATTCAAGTTGTTGGCGCTTGGCGAGGGGCGCTATCGGCTCGAACAAGCTAGCCTTGACAAGCCGTTGGAGGGGCGCGTAGGTGAATTGCTAAAGGCCGATCAGAACGTGGGAAGTCTCACACTCCTTGTGACGGATCTCAAGGCCAAGCCCGGCATCGCTTTCAATCTAGTACGTCTTTCGCGGCTGCAGACACTGGAGACGTTACAAGACCAACTCAAGATTGCGGAAAAAGGTAAGCAGAGCGGAATTATTGGCGCCTCCCTGGACGGTACCGACCCGAAGCTCACCGCTAGTATCCTGAACGATATCGGTGACGAATATGTCGCGCAGAACATTAAGCGTAAAGCCGCTGAAGCAGAAAAGTCTCTCGTTTTCCTCGGTGACCTTCTGCCGCAGCTAAAGACCGAGCTCGAGCGCGCCGAAGTCAGATACAACGAGATGCGCAACAAGCGCAATACCTTCAATTTGAGCGAGGAAGGCAAGGCATTTCTGCAAGAGAGCGTAACAGCTGAAACAAGCCTGCTGGAACTGAAGCAAAAGCGCACCGAATTGCTGACACGTTTTGCCGCGACGCATCCGAGCATTCAAGCAATCGATCAGCAGATTGCCACGCTAAGTGCGAAGGTGGCGGGCATGGCTAGTCGCATGAAAGCATTCCCCAACTTGGAGCAGGACACCCTACGCCTCATGCGTGACGTGCAGGTCAACAACGACCTCTACGTGGGACTGCTCAACAATATGCAGCAACTCAAACTGGTCAAGGCTGGCAAAGTCGGCAATGTCCGCTTGCTGGATAACGCGCCTGTTCCGGAGGCGGCCATCAAGCCCAAGAAGCAATTGATCATCGCCCTCTCCGCTATCCTTGGTCTACTGCTAGGCGTGGTGGCAGCGTTCATACGGAACGCACTCTATGGCGGGATAACTGATTCGCAAGACATCGAGCAGCATACTGGATTGAACGTGTATGCAACGGTGCCCCTATCATCCGCACAGGTTGCGCTAACCGAAGATATCCGCCAACGCAGGCGCGGCAAGTTCCTGCTGGCAGACCGTTATCCCAACGAGCCGTCAATCGAAAGCCTCCGTAGCTTGCGGACCGCATTGCAGTTCGCCATGCTTGACGCAGACAACAATCGAGTCCTGCTGACTGGGCCCACACCCGGTGTAGGCAAGTCCTTTATTTCTGCGAACTTATCGGTAGTGTTGGCCAGCGGTGGAAAGCGGATACTGTTGATCGATGCCGATATGCGAAAGGGCCATTTGAATCAGTATTTCGGTAAGGATCGACAGCATGGCTTGTCAGAGGTCCTGGCAGGGCAGGCTGCCTTCGGTGACGTTGTGCATCGCAACGTCTTCGAAAACCTAGATTTCATCAGCACCGGTAGATTGCCACCTAATCCGGCGGAGCTGCTGCTCAACGAGCGCATGGTGAATCTCCTCCGAGAGGTAAGCGAACAATACGACCTCGTGCTAATCGATACCCCGCCGGTACTTGCGGTATCCGATACAGCGATCCTAGCAGCACGCTGCGGTACGGTCTTTTTAGTGACCCGCTTTGAGAAAACCACCATCGGGGAAGTAGTGGAATCGGCGAAACAACTGCGACAGGCGAATGCAGATGTAAATGGCGTGGTGTTTAACGGGCTGGATCCAAACGCTTATCGCTACGGCTACGGTTCAAAGTACGGGCGATATCGGTACGCATACTACGGGTATGCCAGCCAAACGGATCAAAGTAGTTCTCATTGAGAAAGAATTCTGATTAGTGAGGGGTGAAGGATGCGGCGAGTGCAATCTCAAAGCCCTTCTTGCTCCTCTTGAACGCGACTATACATGTTCGCGGTGTGCTATTCCGGCGCGTCGACGCTCGCGAGTCGGAGTCGAATGGCTCCGCGAGGTTATCCAAGTCGTTGTAAATAAATAAACGCCTAGAAAGCAATCTAGGTTGAAGAGTGCGCATCTCGGAATCTCTATTTAAGGGATTAAGTTGATGCAGGAACTAACCCTTCAGAATATCCGTCAAGACGAATTAATCATGAAGATCGCCATCGCGGGAACCGGCTATGTCGGATTATCTAACGCAGTCCTACTAGCCCAGCATCACGAGGTAGTTGCGTTGGATGTTATTGCCGAAAAAGTGGACGCCATTAATAGCTGGAAATCGACGATCGAAGATAGTGATATTGAATCGTACCTAGAAAAAGGCGATTTAAATCTTCGGGCGACAGTCAGGCCAGAGGAAGCTTACGATGGAGCTGACTTCGTTATAGTTGCTACGCCCACCGATTATGATCCAGACACCAACACATTCAACACTCAGTCAGTTGAATCGGTGATCAAGGATGTGATGAGGATTAATTGCAATGCGGTTATTGTTATAAAGTCAACAGTTCCCGTCGGCTTCACCGAAAAGACGAGGAAAAAATATTCTTGCGAGAATCTCATTTTTTCCCCTGAATTTCTACGGGAAGGCAAAGCTCTTCGCGATAATCTGTATCCCTCTCGAATCGTGGTTGGAGAAAAATCAGAACGGGCAAAATTATTCGCATCATTGCTCCAGCAAGGTGCGATCAGGAAAGACGTCCCGGTTCTGTTTACTGACGCTACCGAAGCCGAGGCGATCAAACTCTTCGCGAACACTTTCCTGGCTATGAGAGTGGCATATTTTAACGAACTGGACACTTATGCCGGCATGCACGGGCTTGATACTCGTCAAATAATCGAAGGGGCTTGCTTAGATCCGCGCATAGGCAATTATTACAATAATCCATCGTTTGGGTATGGAGGTTATTGCTTGCCGAAAGACACAAAGCAACTCCTCGCTAACTATCAAGACGTACCACAAACACTTATTGGAGCAATCGTGAAAGCCAATGCGACGCGCAAGGATTTTATCGCGGATTGTATCCTTAGAAAGAAGCCGAAAGTCGTGGGAATTTACCGATTAATAATGAAAAGCGGATCAGACAATTTCAGAGATTCGTCTGTTCAGGGAATAATGAAACGAATTAAAGCAAAGGGCGTAGAAATAATAGTCTACGAGCCTGCGCTGCTTGAGTGTGAGTTCTTCCACTCCAAAGTCATCAGTGACCTGGATGCCTTCAAGCAGGTAGCTGACGTAATCGTAGCTAACCGCATGACTGAAGAAATAAGTGATGTAGAAAATAAGGTGTTTAGCCGCGATTTGTTCGGAAGCGATTGAATTCTGTCATATCAGGCCACAGAAAGTCAGAAACCCAATGACGGCAAAAATTGAAAATGACCACATCAGCTTACTGGGTTCGAATTTTACCGTCATTCATTCGTAGAAAAATAGAAAAACGGACAAACCTTCTTGAAATAATAAGCAATATAGGTTGGCTATTTTTCGACAAAATTTTTCGCATGGGTGTAGGTGTATTCGTCGGCGTTTGGATTGCTCGCTATCTTGGGCCGGCCCAGTTTGGTTTGCTTAACTATGCAACAGCTTTCATCGCCCTCTTCACAGCAATTGCTACCTTAGGCTTAAACGGCATTGTGGTACGGGACCTCATTGTGGAGCCGGGAAAGGCCCCTTCCACTCTAGGCACTGCGTTTGCACTGCAAATTATCGGAGGCCTCTTAGCATTTGGCCTCGCTGTGGCCTGCGTCGGTTTCCTGCGTCCTCATGAGCATTTGGCAAAGATCATGATAGTGGTGCTGGGTGCGGGCATGATGTTCAAAGCAACTGAGGTTGTGAAGTATTGGTTTGAGGCAAAAGTGCAGGCCAAGTATGGTGTTTGGGTAGAAAACGGTGCATTTCTCGTATTTGCCCTGGTCAAAGTTTCCCTTCTCGTCAGAGGTGCCCAGCTTATGGCATTTGTATGGGCAGCGTTTGCCGAGGGAGTCCTGGTTGCAGCTGGGCTTCTCGCTGTTTATGTATTGAACGGCCAAAAACTGAGTATTTGGCGATATAGATATAAACGAGCTAAAGGACTGTTGAGCGATAGCTGGCCTCTAATTCTCTCAGGGCTGGCCGTAATGGTCTATATGCGTGTTGACCAGATTATGCTTGGCCAAATGCTAGGCGACGAGGCGGTAGGTATCTTTTCGGCGGCAGTACGCTTAAGTGAAATTTGGTATTTCATTCCAGTAGCGATCTGCGCGTCGGTATTTCCAGCCATTATTGAGGCTAGGCGCAATAGTGTAGAGCTGTACTATTTGAGGCTAAAAAAGCTCTTCGAGTTGATGGTGTTGATGGCCGTGGCCGTTGCCATAATTATGAGTTTCATTTCAGACTGGGTAGTTAATTTGTTGTACGGACCAGGTTATCAGGCAGCGGCACCTGTTCTAGTCATCCACATTTGGACAGGCATATTTGTTTTTCTCGGCGTAGCCAGCAGTCGCTGGTTCATCGCAGAGAATCTTCAAAGATACTCGTTCTATCGTACGCTAGCCGGTGGAATTGCGAATGTCATCCTTAACTTTATACTAATTCCAAAATACGGAGTTACCGGATCTGCATGGGCGACAGTAATTTCGCAGGCGGTAGCTAGTGTATTTTTCAATGCGGCAAATAAAGAAACGAGAATAATTTTTAGCATGCAGATCAAGGCGATTATCGGGATTAGTTTTTTTCATAAATCATGAATAAATCTCAAAAGTCCCTGGCACCAATTGTTCTGTTCGTTTTCGCGAGACCGGATCACACAAAAAGAACGCTGGAGGCACTGGCAGCTAATGACCTTGCAGAAGATAGCGATCTTATTATCTATTCAGATGCTGCTCGCAACCAGCTGCAATTTGATGCTGTCAACGAAGTCCGTCTTCTAGCCAAAGCGACTACTGGTTTCCGAAGCGTTACTTTGATTGAGCGGCAAAGCAACTATGGCCTCGCGAAGAATATTATCGAGGGCGTAACTGAAGCGTGCGCCCGCTACGAACGAGTGATCGTCTTGGAAGATGACCACGTAACAAGTAGCCGCTTCTTGACATTTATGAATCTTGCGCTTGATCGCTATCAAGCCGACGAGCGCGTGTGGCATGTCAGCGGATGGAACTATCCAATTGATCCCGGTGCGTTGGGCGACGCTTTTTTTCTTCGCGTGATGAACTGCTGGGGTTGGGGTACATGGAAAGATAGATGGCAGCATTTTGAAAAGAATACAGAGAAATTGATTTCTGAGTTTGATGAGAAAATGATCCGCGATTTTGATTTAAACGGATCCGGTGTATTTTGGAGTCAAGTTATTCTAAATTTAGAAAATAAGATTGACACGTGGGCAATATATTGGTACGCAACCATATTTAAAAACGGTGGATTGTGCTTGAATCCATCGGTGAGCTATCTAGATAATATTGGGCACGATGGGAGCGGTACTCACGGAAGTAGGGCGGGGCGCACATATTCGACATCACTGAGCACCAATCCTGCCCCAAATCTCCCCGTTGATATTGCCGAAAGCGAATTGGGAATAGAAAGAATATTTGAGTATTACCAATCCATTAGACCAAAACTTGCCAGGAGAATCGCAAGCAAAGCGCACGCGTTTTTTAAGAGGATGGGAGCGCTATGAGGATTCTTTGGGTGGTCAATACGATATTTCCCGACGCTTCGAGCCGCCTAGGTCTGCCCGCGCCTGTGTATGGCGGATGGATGTATGCTCTGGCGGGCGATTTGGCCGCCATCTCTGGCATTGAACTGGCGGTGGCCACGGTATATGAGGGAGAGCGGAGCCAATATTTTGATATTAATGGCATCCGCTACTATTTAATTCCGAGATGCAAGAGGTTCCGGCGTGCAAGTTCCTCCGTACTAAACTGGCGTCAGGTTGCGCTTGATTTCCAGCCGGACCTCGCACACGTTCACGGAACCGAGTGCAGCCATGGCATGGAAATGATGGAGGCGTGCCCGACGCTGAAATATCTAGTCTCCATACAGGGTCTTGTCTCGGTTTATCACCGTTACTACATGGCTGGAATGAGTAACTGGGAAGTTTTTCGGAACATTACACTGCGGGACATCCTGCGCTGGGACACGCTTTTTCATGCGCGGCGTTCCTTCCAACGACGTGGAATTGTTGAGAGAGAATACATAAATCGAGCGATCGCAGTTATCGGACGTACGGAGTGGGACTATTCCCATATAAAGGCGATTCGCCCAGATGCTACATATCACTTCTGCAATGAATCGCTGCGGGACGAATTCTATTCGGCTGAAAAATGGAGCGTGGATAGATGCGTTCCTCACTCAATTTTCTTGAGCCAAGCAAGCTATCCGATTAAGGGATTGCACGAGGTCCTAAAAGCTGTGGCGCTTCTGAAAAGGGATTTTCCAGATATTAAGGTGAAAATCGCTGGGAACGATATCACAAAATCCTCATCGTTAGCAGATCGGCTAAAACGATCTGGCTATGGAAAATATGTGCGAAATCTGATCGTACAGCTAGGTCTTACGCCTCATGTCGAGTTTTTAGGGTCGAAGTCAGCCGCGGCGATGAGGGCTGAGTATATGAAGTCGCATGTTTTCATATCACCTTCGAGTATTGAGAATAGTCCAAATTCGATTGGTGAGGCACAGATTCTAGGTGTCCCCGTGCTTGCTTCTTTCGTAGGAGGCGTACCAACGATGCTTCAGGAATTTGCAAAGAACTCTCTATATCGATTTGGCGAGTATGAAGTTCTAGCTGTAAAAATTAGAGAAATATTCAAACATACCGGTGCGACCGCCCAGATGGCGGGAGAGGGGATGGCGTATGCATCCCAGCGCCATGATAGGCAGAAAAATCTGAACAAAATGCTTTCGATTTATCGAGAGTGTGCTGCTGTTAAGGCAGGGTAAAAGATGATGAAAAACGGCATTAATAAATCAAGCGCACTTCTTCCGATTTTTCTGCTTTCCATTTCGTTGGTTGGAAATGTGGGGACGCTTTTGAAGCTGGCTTTGATGATGCCACTCCTTTTCATATTTAACGGGAATAGATCTTTTGAATTCTTGGATATAAAATTTTTTATTTTATTGATTTTTTTGTTCGTTTATGCGGTGAATTTTACGCTTGCCGGGCATCAAGGCGGGTCCGTTGATATCTCATTGTTGTCATTCCCGTGTGGACTTTATCTGATTGGGCGATGGCTGGGGAAAAACTGCGAAGATGGTCTGGAATTTTTTAAGTCTGTGATTTTTATCGCATTTTCCCTTGGTGTTGTTGCCATCGTTTCGGTATATCTAGATGTATATAATTTTGGCTTCTTCGGAATTGGTAGAAATATTGAGCTAATTACCGCGCAAGGAATAGATACTAGTGCCACGGTGATGAGTGGATATTTAATTCTAATAAACTCTCTTTCGGGTGCTTTTTTCATGCTTCGGGGGAGAGGTGGAAAGAATGCCGTGTTTATATTCCTGTTGGCTATCTTTGCGGCAGCGGTGGTGGTGGTCTTTCGTCTTGGTTCACGAACGCAACTGGTGGTCATTTTTTCCTCATTATGCCTGGGCTATATGTTGAACAGAAGGCGGGCAGGACTCTTATCGGTTACGTTCGTAGTTTTGATGGTGAGCGTGGTTGCAGTATTTAGTGATAATGGTGGTGATAATTTTCTATCTTATTATTTTAAAGATAGAGTTGACGATGCGGAATCGTCTGCCGCAAGCGCGGGAGGGCGGACGGATCGGTGGGATAGATCAATCTCCTTGCTCTATCAAAACCCATTTGGGTGGGGTGTTGATGAAATTGGATACTCCCATAATTTTTGGCTAGATTCGGCAAGAAATGGCGGATGGTTGGCTCTAATCCTGTTGCTTATCTTTACCTGGCTCTCGCTACGGGTTACCTGGAGGGCATTGAGACTCCACAGAAGAGATAGATACTTTGTTACATCGGTAATCTGTACAACAAGCGGATTTTATCTACTTTTCTTTGTGGAGCCTATTCTTGATGGCTTCTTGTATCCTTTTTCAGCCTATTGCGCATTGCTTGGAATTATAACTAGCGTGGCAAGGAAGCCGAGGTTCTACGGAACGTACAAGCCGTTGAAAATAGATAAAGATGCGAGGCAATATGGGACTGGGAATTACAGTATTTAGTTTTGTGCGACGTGTTGGAAGAGGTTGACGCCTTCCTATGGTGCAGAATTAATCGAAGATTCCATCTGCCAGCGAGCCATCATACGAAAACTCAGTTTAATAGACGAGTTCTCTCGACTTGATGAAGGTTTGTATTCAGATTTTGGAGGTCCACTAAAAATGGCTTGCATCTTTGTTGGAGGCATTGCTCCTCTTGAGATGTACTCGAAGGAAAGGGAGGCTTCGAAGTCCGCCCTACAGAATGCTGCAGAAAATTTCCAAAATGGTTTCATTTCTGGTTTAGTCGAAAATAACGAGGAAGATATAGAGGTAATAACCGCGCCGTTCTTTAGTAGTTGGCCATCATTCCACAGATCTCCGTATATAAGAAATGCGAAATCAGTGGATGAGAGGGGTATTAAAATTACTGGGGTCGGTTATGTAAATTTTCCAATTATAAAGAATATACATAAGTATATAAATATAAGAAAGGCATTATCGTTGCGGCTGATGGATGTCGGTGGAGGCTGCGAGGTTATTGTCTATTCTTTAAATCTGGCATATCTGGCGGCTGTTGCCTCGATGAAGAAAATTGGGGTGCCGGTAAAGACTGGGGTAATTGTTACGGATCTCCCGCAGCACCCAGGTGATTGTGGCCTTATGTATAGACTTTACCTAAAACATATTGAGAAGCGGCTGCTATCAAGATTTTTGAATGATATTGACTTCTTTGTCTTGTTAACAGAGCAGATGTCCACTGAGCTCAAAGTCGACAAGCGGAGGTGCGTGATTATGGAGGGGTTGTATGACGAGTCACGCTTGATGGGGGGTATTGCGGATCCGAAGGTGCGATATGGCGAAAAGGTTGTTCTATATACGGGTACTCTGGATCACCGATATGGAATTCCACGGCTTGTCGATGCATTTAAATCAATAAGCGATCGAGCCGTAGAGCTGTGGATCTGTGGTGCAGGGAATTCGGAGGATCTGGTCAGACAGGCGGCCAAGGATTTTCCAAGAATCAAGTTTCTTGGTAAAAAGGATCGCGATGAGATAGCACTTCTACAGCGCCACGCCGACTTGTTGATAAATCCTCGTAATAATGAAGGGGAATACAATAGATTTTCGTTTCCATCCAAGTTGATGGAGTATTTGGCGTCTGGTACGCCAACGTTGATCTATAAGTTGGATGGAATACCTAAGGAGTATTACGAGTTTCTTTACACTGTTGAGGAATTGAAAGGCGAAACGTTGGCGGGCGCGATTTTAAGGGTTCTAGATATTCCAGAGACTGAGTCGAAGGAGAGGGCTTTGTCAGGATCGGATTTTATTAAAAATAGAAAAAATGCGAGAAAACAAGTGGGGCGGGTGTTAGATTTTATGAGGGATAAAAATTAACTCTTGGGTCTGTGGGAGTGATTTTAGATAAAAGAACATTTTCCATGGAAATAACTTTGAAGCGATGAAGAAGATACTAATTAACGCTTCCAATCTTCACGTCGGCGGAGGGGTTCAGGTCGCGACTTCGTTTATTTTAGAGCTATCGAGGATGCTCGATCGCCTGTGTGCGTGTGAGTTGGTTGTTTATGTGTCATCTGCCGTAGATGCCAACCTGATTTCCTCGGGATTCGATCTGACATTGATCAGAAATTACCGAGTTATAGATGTCCGTGGTCTTGAGGCGTTGAGACGAGGGGTGAGCGATAATTTTTACGGATTCGATTTAGTGTTTACGATTTTCGGGCCGATGTATTTGCCGCGGTCAATTAGAAATCATGTTGTTGGGTTCGCGCAGTCTTGGATTATTTATCCAAAGAACGATGTTAGTCTGAGATTGCCGCTGAAAGAGAGATTGCGCTTGCGATTGAAGTTTATCGTGCAGTGGTGGTTCTTTCGAACATCTTCGCAATTGATTGTGGAAGCCAAGCATGTAAGGGACGGACTAATTAAAGAAAAGTACTTTCCAGGTGATCGAATCGATGTGGTTAGTAATTGTGTTTCAGCTATCTATTATGAACCTGCGCGATGGGAGCCGGTACTTGGTTTGAATGGTGGGCCACCAGGTGTCGTAAAGATTGGTTACGTTTCGCGTGCATATATCCACAAGAATATAGATTTCTTGGTGGATGTGGCTCGTGAATTGAGGTTGGTTGGCGGTGTCGAATATCAGTTTTTTGTGACATTGAACTCGGATGAGTGGGAGGCGCGAAGCGATGAGTTTCGTAGAAATATATTTAATGTGGGTCCGTTAAATGTTGCCCAATGCCCTTCGTTTTATAAATCAATGGATGCCGTTTTTTTTCCGAGCCTTCTCGAATCTTTTTCTGCGACTCCCTTGGAGGCAATGCTGATGCGTCGACCTCTCTTTGCCTCGGATAGAGATTTTGTGCGAGATTGTTGCGGGGTGAACGCGCTCTATTTTGACCCGTTGGATCCGTCGGCGGCCGCAAAGAAGATTGCTGATTGGTTTTGTAAGGCAGACGATGATGTGCGAGAGAGTCATTTGGAGCGTGCATATCGACATGTGATGTCTCGGCCAGGGAGTAGAGATCGGGCATGTTCTTATATTGATATTATTAATGCAAAAATGAATTCGTAATTTCAAATTTATTAGAGGATATCTATGTTTGAAGAAAAGACTTTGCTCATAACCGGTGGAACCGGTTCATTTGGAAATGCGATCCTTCGACGGTTTCTTTCCAGCGGGATTGGGGAGATTCGCATCTTCAGCCGGGACGAGAAGAAGCAAGACGATATGCGTAAGCGTTACAATAATTCAAAGCTTAAGTTCTATATCGGCGATGTCCGCGACTTGCGTACCCTGGGGCCCGCGATGCGGGGTGTGGACTACGTTTTTCACGCTGCGGCGCTTAAACAAGTTCCATCCTGCGAGTTTCACCCCATGGAGGCCGTGCGGACCAATGTGCTTGGTACGGAGAACATCTTGGAATCCTCCATTGCGGCAGGCGTACGGCGAGTGGTGTGTCTGAGCACTGACAAGGCCGTGTACCCCATAAACGCCATGGGTATCAGTAAGGCCTTAATGGAAAAGGTGATGGTGGCCGCAAGTCGGAATCTAGAAGGGACGGGAACTGTAATTTGCGGCACCCGTTATGGCAATGTGATGGCCTCCCGAGGCTCGGTGATTCCGCTGTTTGTGGAGCAGGTGCTCTCCGGCAAGCCGATCACCATAACGGACCCGACGATGACGCGTTTCATGATGACGCTCGCTGACGCGGTGGATCTTGTGTTGTACGCTTTTGAGCACGGAAACAATGGCGACATTTTTGTGCAAAAGGCGCCGGCAGCTACGGTGGAGGTGTTGACTCATGCCATTCTGGAGTTGATTCGCAAGCCAGACCATCGGGTGCACGTGATGGGCACTCGCCACGGCGAAAAGCTCTATGAAGCGCTTCTCAGCCGGGAGGAGATGGCGTGCGCCGAGGACATGGGTAACTATTTCCGTGTGCCGCCTGACGGGAGGGACCTGAACTATGCCAAGTTTGTGGAGCAAGGCGAGCAGCGACTGACGCAAACCACGCACGGTGAAGACTATAACTCGCACAACACCACCCGGCTGGACGTGGAAGGGATGAAGCAGCTGCTGCTAAAGCTGGACTTTATGCAACGCATTGCCCGTGGAGAACACGCCTTAGCGGAGGAGTGATGCTATGAAGGTGCTTATCACTGGAGCAAACGGCTTTGTCGGCAAGAACTTGCAGCTTCACCTGGCCGAGCGCAAGGACGTACAGGTAGTGTCTTTCACCCGCGCTGATGACGTGGCAAAACTACCGGATCTGCTACAAGGACTTGACTTTGTTTTTCATCTGGCCGGAGTGAATCGCTCGCAGGATCCTCGGGATTTCGCCGCCGGTAACGTGGAGCTGACGCAGGCGCTGTGTCGAGCTGTATGCGCGGTGGCTGAGACCTCCGGCAAGAGGGTGCCCATCGTGTATACGTCGTCTATCCAGGCGGCGCGTGGAAATGTATACGGCCAAAGCAAGCACGAGGCGGAGCAGGCGCTGCGTGCGGCTGCGCACAGTCACCAAGTGCCGGTGCATATCTTTCGGTTGCCGAACGTGTTCGGTAAGTGGTGCAAGCCAAACTACAACTCCGCGGTGGCAACCTTCTGTCACAATATCGCGCGCGATTTGCCCATCCATATTAATGATCCTGCTGCGGTCGTAAGGCTGGCCTATGTAGACGATGTGATAGAGCGTTTTGTACAGCTAATGGACGGCGCGGATGCTGCCGCTGGGAGCGACGGTTTCGCTATCATTTCGCCGCAGTACACCACGACGGTGGGCGAGCTTGCAGATCAGATTCAGGCTTTCAAGGATAGCCGAACAACGCTGATGACCGAGCGCGTGGGTACGGGGCTGCTGCGGGCGCTATATGCTACTTACGTAAGCTACCTGCCGGTGGAATCGTTTGCATACTCGGTGCCGCAGCACGGTGACCCCCGCGGTGTGTTCGTCGAAATGCTCAAGACATCGGACTCCGGCCAATTCTCTTTTTTTACAGCCCATCCCGGTATCACGCGGGGTGGCCACTATCATCACACGAAGACGGAGAAGTTCCTCGTGATCAAAGGCCAGGCGCGGTTCAAGTTCCGCCATATGCAGACCGGTCAATCTCATGAACTGCTCACCTCGGGCGAAAAGCCGGAGATTGTGGAGACCGTGCCGGGTTGGACGCATGACATCACGAACATCGGCACCGACGAGATGATCGTCATGTTATGGGCTAACGAGGTGTTTGATCGTGCCCGTCCAGACACTTTTTCTTGTCCGCTATAAGCAGGAACGCTATGAATAGACTCAAAGTCATGACTGTGGTCGGTACACGGCCGGAGATCATCCGCCTCTCGCGCGTTCTTGCTCGACTCGATGAGTATTGCGATCATGTGCTGGTGCATACCGGGCAAAACTACGACTACGAACTCAATCAGATATTTTTTGATGATTTGGGTATTCGAAAGCCTGACCATTTTCTGAATGCAGCGGGCGGCAGCGCAGCAGAGACGATCGGCAAGATCATCATAGCTGTGGATAGTGTGCTGGCAGCCGAAAAGCCGGATGCCATGTTGGTTCTTGGCGATACGAATAGCTGTATGGCCGTGCTACCGGCAAAGCGACGCAAGATCCCAGTGTTCCATATGGAAGCAGGAAATCGCTGCTTTGATCAACGGGTGCCAGAGGAGATCAATCGGCGCATTGTTGACCATACCGCTGACATCAACCTGACCTACAGTTCAATCGCACGTGAGTATTTGCTTCGCGAGGGCTTGCCGCCCGAGATGGTGATTAAGACCGGTAGCCCCATGGCGGAAGTGCTGGAGCACTATCGGTCGCGGATTGATTCGTCAGACGTACTGGCCCGCCTGGAGGTGATGGAGGGGCGGTTCTTTGTGGTGAGCGCGCATCGAGAGGAGAACATCGATTCCGATGCGAACTTCGGCAAATTGGTGAATGTGCTCAACGCTGTAGCGGAGCGCTACGACCTTCCGGTGATTGTTTCGACGCATCCTCGGACGCAAAAGCGAGTGGATGTCATCGGTGCGAAGTTTCATTCGAACGTTCAACTGCTAAAGCCGCTTGGTTTCACGGACTACAACAAGCTGCAGGTTGCCGCGAAGGTGGTGCTATCTGATAGCGGCACCATCAACGAAGAGTCCTCCATCTTGAATTTCCCGGCATTGAACCTGCGCGAGGCACATGAGCGCCCGGAGGGTATGGAGGAAGCTGCCGTGATGATGGTCGGTCTAGAGGCAGAGCGGGTTCTGCAGGGCATTGAGATTCTGGCGGACCAGCCTCGCGGTGAGAGTCGGCTTCTGCGCCAGGTCGCGGACTACAGTATGCCAAACGTTTCCGACAAGGTGCTTCGCATCATTCACAGCTACACCGACTACGTAAACCGCGTGGTGTGGAAGAAGTACTGACGCATGGCCACTCGGATCTTATTGCTGACGCAGTGGTTTGACCCTGAGCCGACTTTCAAAGGCATGGTATTCGCCCGGGAATTGGTCCGTCAGGGTTTTGATGTGGAAGTGCTCACGGGATTTCCAAACTATCCAAGCGGAAAGGTGTACCCCGGCTATCGAATTAAGCCGCTGCAGCGTGAGATGATCGACGGCGTTCAGGTGACGCGGGTCCCTCTGTATCCCAATCACGATCAATCTGCTGTCAAGCGCGTGTTGAACTATGTCAGTTTTGCGGCGTCGTCTCTCCTCTATGGGCTATTTATGGCCAAAAGAGCTGACGTCATCTATGCCTATCACCCGCCTTTGACTGTAGGGATCGCCGCAAGCCTGATTCGGCTGTTTCGCCGCATTCCGGTTGTATATGACATTCAGGATATGTGGCCGGATACGCTGCGAGCTACCGGCATGGTCAGGAACGAGAGGGCATTGAACATCGTGGCTCGCGTTTGCGGGTGGGTGTATCGGCGAGTGGATCATATTGTTGTGTTGTCGCCCGGCTTCAAGCAACTTCTCGTGCAGCGTGGCGTGCCTGCCGCGAAGGTTGATGTGATCTATAACTGGGCCGATGAGGCTGCGTTGGCCGCGCCAGCTGGCAGGTTGCCGAACGGATTCCCGGGCCAAGAACGGTTCCGCATCCTCTTCGCTGGCAACATGGGTAAAGCGCAAGCGCTGGATTCAGTGCTGGATGCCGCCGCTTTGCTGCAGGCACGGGAATCGCGCGTGTATTTTGTCCTGCTGGGTGGTGGAGTCGAGGTAGACAGGCTGAAGGCTCTGGCTACTGAGCGGCAATTGCGGAATGTCATGTTCCTACCGCCGGTGCCAATGGCCGAGGTGGGAACTGTGCTCAACGCTGCGGACGCCTTGCTCGTACACCTTCGGAAGGACCCACTATTCCGGATAACGATCCCGTCGAAGACGCAGGCATACATGACAGTGGGGAAGCCGCTTTTAATGGCGGTGGATGGGGATGCTGGCGATCTGGTCATGCGATCGGGGGGAGGGATGGCTACGGAATCCGAGAACCCTGAAGCCCTTTCGACAGCTGCTGAATTGCTGGCCTCCCTTTCGCCTGAGGACTTGCAACGGATGGGGGAGGGGGCGAGGCGTTTTTACCAGAATGACCTCGCACTGGCCGTAGGTGTCGCCAGCTTCGGAGCTATTTTCCGGCGGTTGGCGTCAAATAAGCAATCAAGATGAAACGTGTTATCGACATCCTATTCGCTGGCATAGCCTTGCTTGTTCTGGGCATTCCGCTTCTGCTCCTGATAAGGCAGGTGCGGAAGAAGCTCGGCAGCCCTGTTTTTTTTCAACAGGTGCGGCCAGGCCTGCACGGTAAGCCATTCCAGATGATCAAATTCCGCACTATGACCGACGCACGTGGCCCGGATGGCGAGTTGCTCTCGGACGCGGAGCGGCTGACCCCCTTCGGCCGCTTCCTTCGTTCCACCAGCCTGGACGAGCTCCCCGAGCTATGGAACGTACTCAAGGGCGATATGAGTCTGGTGGGCCCGCGCCCTCTATTGATGGACTACTTGCCCCTGTACACCACGGAGCAGGCCCGCCGCCATGAAGTTCGCCCGGGTATCACGGGTTGGGCGCAAATCAACGGTCGCAATGCACTGTCTTGGGATGAGAAGTTTGCATTGGATGTTTGGTATGTAGAGCATCGTACGTTTTGGCTGGATCTGAAGATCCTGGCTTTGACCGTCAAGAAGGTGCTGGTGCGCGATGGAATCAACGCAGCAGGTGAGGCCACGATGACACGATTCACTGGTGTCCCGGCCAACGAACAGAAGGAGTAAGCGATGAAGCTAGTTGGAATCTATGGCGCCAGTGGATTTGGGCGTGAAGTTATGCCGCTGGCGCGGGCCCAGCTGACGGCCGCTGGAGGCGGTCCGTTTGAGTTGGTGTTTGTGGACGATGGAGACAACGCACCGATAAGCAATGGCCATCGGGTCCTGTCGTATTCGCAGTTCCTGGAGGAGCCAGCTGGCGATAAGCAAATGAGCTTCGCTATCGCGGCCAGCCAAGTGCGCGAGAGACTAGCGCTGCGTGCGGAACGGGATGGTGTTGATTGCGTAGACGTCCGTGCATTCAACGCGGTGGTCTTGGATGACGTCACCATCGGGCCCGGGGCGGTCCTTTGTCCGTTCGTCACGTTGACAAGCAATATCCGGATCGGCAGACAGTTCCACGCCAATATCTATTCGTACGTTGCGCACGATTGTGTGGTCGGGGATTACGTGACGTTTGCTCCCGGCGTCAAGTGCAATGGCAATGTGCATATTGAGGACCATGCCTATATCGGCACGGGCGCGGTACTCAAGCAGGGTAAACCCGGCGCGCCGCTCGTCATTGGCCGTGGCGCCGTTGTTGGGATGGGGGCGGTAGTGACGCGGGATGTGCCTGCTGGCGTGACGGTGGTGGGCAATCCAGCGCGCCCGTTTGTCAAGTAAGAGGAGTCAAGATGCTAAACACTGGATTTTCTCCCTGGCCGAGCTTTACGCCCGAAGAGATGGCAAGCGTGCAGAGCGTGCTGGCCTCCAACAAAGTCAACTACTGGACCGGCACTGAAGGCCGCGAGTTCGAACGCGAATTCGCAGCCTGGGTGGGCACCAACCACGCTGTGGCACTAGCCAACGGCACGCTTGCCCTCGACGTTGCCCTGAAGGCTCTGGACATCGGCGCCGGGGACGAGGTGATCGTCACCTCCCGTACCTTCCTGGCATCCGTATCCAGTATTGTCCTGGCCGGCGCCACACCGGTCTTTGCCGATGTCGATCGCGATGATCAGAACATCACTGCCGAGACGGTGCGTGCAGTGTTGACGCCGCGGACAAAAGCCATCATCTGCGTGCACCTCTCGGGCTGGCCCTGCGACATGGATCCCATCATGGCACTGGCCAAAGAGCGTGGCCTTGCGGTGATCGAGGATTGTGCCCAAGCGCACGGGGCTGTCTATAAAGGGCGGGCCGTCGGTTCCATCGGTGACATCGGGGCCTGGTCTTTCTGCCAGGACAAGATCATGACCACGGGCGGCGAAGGGGGAATGGTTACCACCAACGACCGTGATCTGTGGGCGCGGATGTGGGCCTACAAAGACCATGGCAAGAGTTATGAAGCTGTCTACGAGCGGGAGCATCCGCCCGGTTTCCGCTGGTTGCATGAGTCGTTTGGCACCAACTGGCGCATGCTGGAGATCCAGGCGGCTATTGGTCGTATTCAACTGAAGCGCATGGCGGACTGGACCGCACGGCGCACGATGAATGCCATGACGCTGGTTGAGGCGCTTAAGCCGTGCAAGGCGCTGCGGGTGCCTTTGCCGCCGGTTGGCGTGGAGCATGCCTGGTACAAGTTCTATGCGTTCGTGCGGCCCGACGCGTTGGCTGCGGGCTGGGATCGGGACAGAATCATGGCAGAGATCAATGCCGCTGGGGTGCCATGCTATTCGGGGTCCTGCTCTGAGGTGTATCTGGAGAAGGCGTTTGACGATACGGGATGGCGACCGGCCGAGCGATTGCCGGTGGCCAAGGAACTTGGCGAAACCAGCTTGTTGTTCCTTGTGCATCCGACCTTGACTGAGGCGGAGGTCGGGCGGACCGCGCACGCGGCTCGCGCGGTGTTGGAGCGGGCTATGCGAGCTTGATGAGGGAGAGCGTGTGAAGGTGGGGATGGTGCTTGTTGCTTGCAGGAAGGCTCGGGGGATTGATCGCGTGGGCGGTGGACCATGACGCTGTGGCCTCTCGTCATCCCTTTTGGTGATAGCTCCTGGACGTTGCCTCTTTCTGCTTCCATCGCCATCGCCCTGCTGCTGGGCGGGCATCGGGCACGCGCTGTGCGTTGGATAGCTTGCTTCGGCGCCGGCCTTGCTGTGATTGTTGCGGGAAAGCTGGCATTTGACTTGGGTGGGTGGTGCCTGCCGGCGCTGGGCTTTTACAGCATCAGCGGCCATGCCATGCAGACCATGGCAATCTATCCGCTTCTGTTCATGCTGCTCTTTTCCGCGCTGGGGCCGCGAGCCGCGCGATGCGGGTTCCTGCTAGGGCTGGCGGCGTCGATGTTCATGGCGGTAACGTTGTTGGCCGGCAACTATCACACGCTGTCTGAAACGCTCGCTGGCATGGTGGTGGGTGCTGCGGTGGTCTGCACGTATCTGCGCTGGCAGCTGAACTTGCGGCCGGCGCATCTGTCTCTGCTCGTCGCGTTGCCAGTTGCCGTGGTGCTGCTGGTCGATATGCACAGCACGGTCAATCCGACCAAGGCGGCGCTTTGGCAACGCGCGGCGATTTGGTTCGGCGCTACCGAGCAATATACGCGGCAGATATCTACGGATCCAGTCAGCGGCACGCGGCGGGTATCTGTGCGGGTGCGTAGTCTTTCTTGAGCCATTAGGCGCGTCGTTGCTGCCCGTGTGGCTCCCTTTGTGCAGGCATGGCGTATCTCGCCTGTGATGCACGTTCGTGCATTTTCCGCATTCTCCTTCGCGTAAGTCCTGTTGTTACCGTTGCCTATTTTCCTCATGGCAGGCCCGTTCCCCTAAGTGCTGCGTGGTGAAAAGGACTCGGCCGGGAGTCTGGCAATTAGCGCAGGATTAATCTAAGATTACCCCGGTCCGCAATGGTGGTCGGACTAATCTCATTTGTCTCCGTATATCCCGCCAGCCTAAAAAGAGAAGTTCGGCTGCTTCGATCAAACGGTGGCCCTCGCTATCTTCGGGTAGGCGAGATCCCCGAAATCCTATTGGCGAGTTCTTCCGTTTATGTTGACGTCGTTTCTTTTGCAGTCATGTGCTCCCGATGCGGCGATAGAGTTCGAACAACTGCTGACAGCGGTGGCCCGGCTTCCCGCAGCCCGGCTGGAGGCCTTGCGCGCGGCCGTCGAGATCGAGCGGGCCACGCGTGGCAATGCGTATGCCGTGCAAGCGGTCAATCAGCCTCCCGGCAGTAATATGCAGCGGGCGCGTTCGCGCGTTCCTGGTCAGCTAAGCTGGACCCTTTATCGGGAAATCGAGAATCCGTTTTGCGGTATCAGGGGCAAGAAGCTCTCTCGCCTGGGTTACATGGAACAGTCCGGAACCGCTATCCGTTCCCCGCTCGAGGGCTGTATTAAGAACGTTGCGGAGAGGGATGGGGTGTTCATGTCTCCGCGTTTTGATTGGTTTCATGCGCTGCGGGGGAAATCCGATTCGCATCGGCTCAGGCCCGCGCCGGCGCTTCAGCTCGAATCCTGGATGACCCCGGAAGAGAATGCCGAGAGGCCGCCTTCGACGAACCGGGCTGACGCGAAGCATGCGATGCCACCAGAAGCTGTCGCTCAACTGGGCCTGACGGCGCGGCAGGATGCGGTCCTCACGCTGATTGGCGAAGGCCTGTCCAACAAGCTGATTGCTCGCCGTCTGGGGCTGACGGAGAACACGGTGAAAGAGCATGTCTCTGCCATCCTGCAGCGGCTTGGGGTGAGCACCCGCATGCAGGCGGCGCTGCGCTTGAGCGGGAGTGCGGCGCGCGCTGCGGATGCCTGGGCGCATGGCGCCGGCGGCTCGGCGCCCGGCAACCCGGCGGGTGGCGGCGGGCTGGGGCGGGTGGGTTGCATGCGGCAATGCTCCCGGGCCTCACGCCACGTCAGTTCACGGTTTGGATGCTGATTGGGGAGGGCCTGCCCAACAAGCTCATCGCGCGTCGCCTGGGGTTGACGGAGAACACCGTAAAGGAACACGTCTCCGAAATCCTGCGGCGGCTCAATGTGCGTACCCGCATGCAGGCAATGCTGCACATAGAACGGCTGAGAGAGGCGCCCCAGGCGGTAGCTCCGGCGCTCGGCTATGTGTAGTCCACTGCCGTTGTCCTGCGCCTCCCGGGAATGCGGTGCTATGTGCAGTTGGGTCCAGTTTCCGCTGGCTGCTGCGTGCCATTGCCCGTGGCCGCATTTGTGCCCTCCTTTTTTTGCCGCATATCCGTTGCTGCAACAAAATTTGAATCCCCCATCAGGATGGATCTGATAAATCAATATTCACGAAAATGTAGTTGATTGAAAACTCTTATCTCTGAATTCAAAATAATAAAATTTGTAATGTGGCGGTTATGCGTTAGCGTTCGCTTCGTCGATTCTGGCACTTTTCTATATACATGCTTTCATCGCGGAACCGATGAGCGATGAGCTTGGATATCACCGGTCAGAACGGTTTTGTCACTTGTCTCTTCCTGCCCCATTCTCCAGTGAAATATCGATATGCGCTTGCCGGGGGAATATCGTGGGTATCTCGAGAGAGTGCATCAAAAAACCATAAGTGAGTAGATAAAAAAGGCCAGCCACGGCAACGCCGCAGCTGGCCTTCCGGCTATATCCGCCGCAGAGCGGGGATGGCGCCCAAGCAAGGGATGCCACTCAGGCCATGACGTAACACGCAAAAGCTCCCGGCGCCCCCCGACACTCATCCATGCGATGGCGTCGAGCCGAGACATATCAAGCCAACAGCACGCTGCGCTTGAGGACGTTGTCCATCGAGCGGGCTTCAGCCCGTCACCTTGCGCCGCCGGTGTGCAGATGTTCGGCGAACGATCACAGCGGCACGCCAGCCCTCGTAGAAGGCGCCCGGGCGGCACGCTGTGGCATGGGTAAGGCGGGGTCCCACCAAGCGTTAGGGGGTAGCATGCAGCAGCTAGGGGTATTTACAAGCGAAGAATTGGATAGTTACTTCGCATCGTTTGTCGGGATGGAAGGGGGTAACCCTCAGGCTTCCGTCTGGTTCTGCGACCGCAGCCCGCATCCGTGGCTGGAGCCGATATCGCGGCCGTTGGCGCCGCGCATGGAGCCGCTCGCATGGGATGCGGCGTTCCGGGCGAAGCACCGGGGGGATATGGGGCGGTGGCTCCAGCATCAGCGTATTGCCCGCATCATGGCGGCGGCCCGTGCCGAGGCGCTGGGCGAGCGGGTGGGCGACGAGGCCTGGAAGCCTTATTTCTGGGAGCGGCTGTACGCGCCAGATGGCGCCGAGTTCAAGCTGAACCTGTTTCCGTTGCCTGCGCAACTCGATGGGTTGACGCCGTGGTCCAAGGTGTTCCGGGGCCAGCCGGAACTGGTGCCCAAGGATCGTTACCTGGAACTGTGCCGGCGTGGCGCGCGTTTTCGCATGCTGAACAAGCTGTGCGCGCGCTGGCGGCCCAAGGTGGTGGTCTGCCTGGGTTATCGGCATGCCAATGACTATATGCAGGCGTTCGGGCTCGATGAGTCGGCGGGAGAGGAGCGGCTGTTGCAGCCGGCTGACCTGACGAGGGTATTGCGTGTCTTCAGGCGGGATGGCACCACCTGGATCATCTGCCCTGTGCTGGCTGGCTGTGCGGGGCTGACTTCGGACGTGCAGCTCAATGCGTTCGGGCAGTTGCTCGGCGCCATGCTCGATCCGAGCGATTTTGGAGAACTGGCGGGGGCTTGCCTGGACTATGCCTGAATGCCGGGGAGGTTCACGGCCAGCGGCATGGGGAGGATATGTAGCGCTGGCAGACGCATGGCCCCCCTTGATCTGCACCCGGCTGGACACAACCCTGGCGCTATCGCCGCCGTAGCCGGTACCGCCGGCCTGAGTGTCAATGTCCTGCCGAATGCAATGGGTTGCTTGAACAGATAGTGCGGCTAGCTCACGAACCTGGGCTCAGCTGGCGTGGGCTTGCTTGGCGTTGAGTTCGGCAAAATCGGCCAGGACTTCTTCCGCTCCGCGCGCACGCGCGCCCAAGGGGAAGGGCACCAGCACGCGCGAACGCGCGGGTTTGCGGGGCTTGCTGCCGTCCAGTGAGCTGTAAGGCGCGTACTCCGGCACGATGGCTTGTACCAGGCTCTGGATCTTGAGCGTGTCGCGCGTGTCGCATGCGGCAAACAGTGCGGCCAGGAAGTCGTGCAGCGTGGCCTCCTCCATAGAGTGCTCTTTTGCACACATGATGCGGGTGTGTGAGCTAGGGATGACGCCGTCGCCAATCAGCAGTTCTTCATAGAGTTTCTCGCCAGGGCGCAGGCCTACCACTTTGATCTCGATATCGCCGGCGGGGTTGTCTCTGGTTTTTTCCTCAAGGCCGGACATGTCAATCATGGTACGAGCCAGATCCACGATGCGTACCGGGTCGCCCATGTCTAGCACGAAGACCTCGCCGCCCTTGGCCATCGCGCCTGCCTGGATCACAAGCTGGGCGGCTTCGGGGATTAGCATGAAGTAGCGTACGACGTCGGCGTGGGTGATCGTGATGGGCCCGCCACCTTCAATTTGCCGGCGGAACAGCGGCACCACCGAGCCGGAGGAGCCGAGGACATTGCCGAAGCGCACCATCGAGAAGTTGGTTCGGGTTCTAGGTCGCGCGGCTGCAGCCTGGAAGACCAGTTCCGCCATGCGCTTGCTCGCACCCATGATGTTGGTCGGGCGCACGGCCTTGTCAGTTGAGACTAGCACGCAGGTCTCGACGCCATACATGTGGGCGACATCGGCTACGGTGAGCGAGCCCAGCACGTTGTTTCGAATGCCTTCGGGCATGTTCGACTCGACCAGGGGCACGTGCTTGTACGCCGCGGCATGGTAAATCGTGTCGACCCGGTTCTGGCGCACCGCGGCCGTAACGACCTCGGGGTCGCACACGGAGCCGATGCGCGGCGACACGTCCAGGTCGGGAAAGAGCTGCCGCAGTTCCTGCTCGATCGTATAGAGCGCGTATTCGGAGTGTTCCAGCAGGACCAGTTTGCGTGGCTCTTGTGTGGCGATCTGCCGGCAGAGCTCGCTGCCGATCGAGCCACCGGCACCGGTCACCATTACGACCTTGTTGCGCGTATTTTTTGCAAACAGGTTTTTGTTGGGCGGTACCGGTTCTCGGCCAAGCAGATCCTCGATACGGATTTCGCGGATGGATTGCGTGGTGATCTTGCCGTCCACCATTTCCAGCAGAGTGGGCAGGGTGCGCACTTCCACCGCATGGGCGCGCAAGCTATCGACCACCTCGCGGCGCCGCTGCGGTGAGGCTGACGGAATGGCCAGCACAACTTCGTCGATGCTCAGCTTACTCAGTTGGTCGGCCAGGCGGCTCACGTCATAGACAGGCAGGCCGGCCACGATCTTGTTGTTCAGCGTAATGTCGTGATCGAAGAAGCAAAGCGGCTGGTGATCGGGGCTGGCACGCATCGCAAGGGCCAGTTGGTAGCCGGCCTCGCCAGCGCCAAAGATGGCAAGCCGGGCCACCTTGCCGCGATTCTTGCGGTATTGCGAGGTGCGCAGCAGCGCGCGTGCCAGGAAGCGCGAGATAACGACGTACGCAAAGGCGATAAACCAATAGATCAGCACGCCCGTGCGCGGCAGGTAGCCATCTTGCAGCAGCACCGATGCAAGATAGGTGAGGCCGATCAGTGCGGCCAGGCTGACGCCAGACATCCACAGCACCTTGAGATCGATATACCGTAGCACCGTGCGGTAGAGCCCGCTCAGGTAGAACACCGGGATGGTGAGGAGTGCAATCGCCAATGGCGGCAATGCGCCGTACTGATTAAGCAGATCGCCATCGCCTTTTCTTAACAGCAGGGCGAGCGAGAAGCATAGGGGCAGCATCATCAAGTCGGCTGCCACCATCAAGGCGACTTTGCCACGACGCGGAAGTGCGAGTAGCCATTGAGTAAGCGCGGATGTCATATGCATAGACCACATTGCGAATCCGACACCAGAGAGATTGGTGCGGTAAATCATGACTGCATTGCGTACTGCAGGATGAGGCGAGGGAATGCCGGATAAGGGCGAGCCGGTTGCGGCTGGCGTCGCGGGAGGCGTCCTTCGTCTTGCGAATGGTGCGAATAGTGCGGCGCGGTGATAGCTACCGGTACCCTGCGTGAGAAGGGAACGCGAGGGGATTGTTAGCGCCATGGTGCGGCATTGCTGGGGGAGGCCCTGCAATGCGCTGTGAGCTCGTGCTGGGGAGGGAAGTCGAAGGGGCGAGAGTGGAGGCGGCGCGTGTCGCTAATCCACTAGCGCATCGCTAGTGCATGGCTAGCGCTATTTAATTTGTCTAATAGGTTTTCGCTTTCTTTTTCGATTTTTCTATCCCTACGTAAGTGGGGATTTCGGTATGGACTCGGATATTGAATTAGGGGCTTTCGATCTCTATCGCCGCTTCGTCGACCTGCTAATTGCGAAACCAGCTCCGGGCGAGTCTGCGTTCCAGTGTGGGCATCGGTGCGGCACTTGCTGAAGACCAGGTTGTCCGCAGGGTAGACGGCGATTTTTCCTGTGAACGGGATATCGGCCCGTTCGGGGATCGACAGCGCGTCGATGACATGGCCCGCACGCTCTCATCGGTTGGGGATCTGCCTGTATCCGCCCGTTTTTTTCAGGGTCCTCGGCTCGATTGAAATCGAGGCGCGCGGCACTGGCGGATCGGATGGCGCTTTCGGCACTTGGCGAAATGGCTCCGTGGCGGAAACGGAAAGTGCTCTGTCAGGTGCGTTTGCAGTTGACGTGGACCGGGCTGGCGCGGTGCCGGATGGCTTGCCGGCGAGGCGCACGCATCACCATGCCGGGCGGCTGGCGTTGCTTACCTGCCAACTGGAATGCCAATCTCCGCACCAATTGCCAAAAAGTGAGACGCACGGTCAAGAGGCGGGCGGGCGTGGCTTTAATCTTGGCGGCTAGAGACCGTTGTCTATAAGGCGTGCGCGAAAGGGGGTGGCTTGGCGACCCCTGCCCCAGAACTCGAAGAGAGCGGGGGAACCGACGCAACCGGGGCAACGCCGGCAGCGATCCGGTGTCTTGATGGGTCATTAGGCGTACGACGGGCATGATGGGGGTGTTGGTGATGGCTGATGTATCTGGTTTTGCTGGTTTGTCTAGTTTGTCTGATATGTCTGGAATGACGGAGCAGGGTGGGGGCGCCCTGAGCCGTGAGCAGCTCGATGCTTACTTTGCTTCCTACGTGGGCATGGAGGGGGGAAGTCCGGCCGGCGCGGTCTGGTTTTGCGACGCCATGCCAACTTCGGACAGCACGCGGCTGCCCGCGCAGCTTGAGCCGGCGCGCGAGGTGCCGGCGTGGGATGCGCAGTTCAGGCTGCGCCATCTGCACGAGATGGGCAAATGGCAAACGCACCAGCGCATTGCGCGCATCATGGCGGCGGCCCGGGAGATGGTGCTGTTCGGCCGGGACGATAGCGGCGATTGGCAGCGCTATCTTGCGCAATATCTTTACCGGCCGCGCGGATGGGATTTCAAGCTGAGCTTGTTCCCCTTGGCCATCCGTTCTGAGAACGGGTTGCCGTGGACGCAACTGCACGGCAGCCAGCCGGAGCTGAACCCTAAATCCAAATACCTCGCGCTGTGTCGCAATGGCGCCCGGTTCCGCTTTATCGCCCAGTTGCGCCGGCGCGAGCGGCCCAAGGTGGTGGTTTGCCTTGGCGAGCGCTTCGAGGCGGATTATCTGCAGGCATTTGGCATGCGGGGCGTGCCATTTACCACACACACATTGCAGCCGGCCGATCAGGCGAGGGAGTTGCGCGTTTATGAAAGCGAGGGCACAAACCTGATTATTTGTCCCGCGGTGGCCGGGGCTGCCGGATTAGCCTCTGATGTGCTGCTGAACGCCATGGGGCGTTTTATCAGCCAATGGTTGACCTTGGCCGATTTTCAGGTAAGACCGCACGAGACGGCGCTTTACGAGGCGGAGTACTACCCGGCCTGAGATGGCGATGCGGTGGCCGTTGGCGCGCGGCTCCGCCCGGTTCTCAGCAGGGTTCTCAGCACTGTTGCCGATGTAGCCACTGCCGGAAGTCATCACCTTGCACGGCGAACGCGGCTTGCCGGAATTCGGTGTTCAGGGGGCTGGTGGCATAGGCGCGCAGGTCGCTGGGCGACATGCCCAGGGATCGGCGGAACGCCCGGGTGAAGTCCGATGCACTATTGAAGCCCAGTCCGTAGGCGATGTTGCTGATCGGCAAGCTGGGGAACTTCACCAGGTCGGCGGCGGCGGCCCGCAGGCGGCTCTTGCGGATATAGGCCTGCACGCCGCCTTCTTGCTCGAACAATCGATATAAGGTCGGGCGGGAGATTTCCATCCTGGCGAGGAGCTTGTCAGGGGACAACTCTGCCGCGCCGGGGTCGGCGTCGATCAGCCGGCGCGCCCGGGCCAGCATGGCGCTGCGCGCGGCGGCGCGGGCGCCTTCCTCAAGGCGCGCGCCTTTGCGAAAGGCGGCAGTGAGCAGTTGCACGCTGGCGTGCATGGCCCGGGCAGCCGCTTGCGGCGCCATGCAGGGGATCTCGCGGCTTAGCGCCGTCAGGTGCGCCACGGCCAGCCGGGTCAGCGGGGTGTTGGTTTGCACGATGCGCCCGTGTGCGGCCTCGGCGCCGAGAAAGATGGCATCCATCATCGCGCGTGGCACGAAGACCGAGAGCGCGCGCACGGCACCCCGGTGCATGTGGATGGGCTGCCCATGGTCCGTGAGCAGGATGCCGCCCCGTTGCGGCATCGGGTTGTGCCGCATGCCCTCGACCACGCCGGCGTTGCCCTCGACGAAGACCTGGAGCGCATAGTGCCGCATGGTGTCCGTGGAGATGCGCGCGACGTTGCGCGCAAGGGAGAGGCCATCGCAGCGGCAGTCCGTGAAGAGCATGTCCTCGACCAGGTAGCGGTCGATGGAGGCCTGGAACGGCGCGGCCAGGGCGTCCCGGGTGAGGCTGACGTCCATCACATGCCCGACTCGTTGGCGCCAGGCGAGGATTTGTCCCACGCTGGCGTCACGGGGCCCGTCGCCGCCTGCCTGGAAATGGGTATGCGGCACGCGCGCGTCTGGGGCCGTGGGCTGTGGTTCCGATCGGGGCGGTGCAAGTGCGATGGGAGGCTCGGTCATGGGCGTTGGGCGCACCCGGTGCTGCATAGGACCGGCAACACGCCGGCGCATCGGCACCACTCTATCGAAAAACCGGGGCTCTTGCAGGCAACGCGTTGTGCCTGTCCCACTTGCATGCCTGTACTTGCCATGTATTTGCCATGTACCGGCCATGTCTGTGTCACGTACTTGGCGTGCACGTGCCATTTACCGCCGCCCGATTGTGCGATGCCGCGCAAAGTGTCGTTACCCCGCGTAAGAAGGGAAAGAAGACTGCCGCGAATCCCTCCAAAGGGGGGCGCGTCATGATCAAATCTCACGAAGAATCTTGCACCGCCAAGTGATTGTTTCGCGCAAACGAGATCGGGCTTTTTTGGGGCGGTAGCCGGAGCGTCGCGGGATTGACGATAAACGTTCCGGCAATCGTTTTCCCAAAGGGAAAAGCACCGATCCAGATTGGTTGTAGGCAGGTCAAATCCGTCGGAGCCAGGCTTTGGTTTTATGCCGGCCGGCATCCGAGACGAAGCGGGTGGGAAGCGCGAAAGCGCGGGAAGTTCTGCATTCCCCGCCAGCGGGTTGTCTCCATCGTTCTATTAGAGATTTGCCGATGCATTCGAGGCGTCTCACGGCCCGTCACGTCGTATAGGTAAGTATTGCCTCAGCGCGTGGGCATCTTTAATTCCACCAAGCGGTAGGGGCATGGAAATAGAACAGAAGACAGTATTTTCACGTGAGCAGCTGGACGCGTACTTCGCGTCTTACGTTGGTATGGAAGGGGGAAATCCGGCGGCGGCAGTCTGGTTTTGCGACAGCACGCCGCATCCTTGGGTCGAGTCACTGGTAGCGCCGCTGGAGCCGCGCATGCAACCGGGGGCCTGGGACCGCGCATACCGCGAGCGCCATCGCGAGAGCATGGAGCGCTGGCAGTCGCATCAGAAGATCGCAAGGATCATGGCGGCGGCGCGTGCGCAGACCTTTGCGTCCCCGCAGAGCGATTGCGACTGGAAGCATTACTTCGATCAGCATCTCTATGCGCCGGGGGGCGCGGAGTTCAAGCTCAGCCTGTTTCCGTTGCCGGCGCACCTGATTGGCCAGACGCCCTGGTCCAGGGCATTTCGCGGGCAGCCGGCGCTGGTGCCCAAGCAGCGCTACCTGGATCTGTGCCGCGCCGGCAACCGCTTTCGCTTTATCGAGGGCATTCGCCGGGAATGGAAGCCCAAGGTGGTGGTGTGCCTGGGCGAGCGGCATTTCTCGGATTTCGTATTGGCATTCGGGCTTGAGCAAGCCCGCATGGGGGATTTCATTTTGCAGCCGGCCGATCTGGCCAAGACGCTGCGCGTGCTGGAGCACGATGGCACGACCTGGATCATGTGCCCTGCGCTGGCGGGCGCCTCGGGGCTGACTTCCGATGTATTGCTTGAAGCCATGGGCCGATATGTGGCGCGCTGGCTGGTGCGGGAGGATTTTCCGGTTATGCACTAAGCGTGAAGTCATGGGATGCGAGGCGAGGCAAGGCTTGGATACGCGTTAATGCGCGTTAGCCGGCATCGTTTTACGCATCCTGACAACCGTAGGAATGGCACGCGGCAGCGATGCCGTTGCAGCTCTCGCGGGGGTGGGGGTTACGGGCCGATATGCAAGTCTGCGCTTTCCCCCGCCTAGTAGGGGTGACACGGTTGTGGAGATTGTTTATCTAGTGAGGCTGGTAAAGGCAGCAGCGCAGTAACGCAGTAGCGCAGTTTCGCTGTAGTGCTGCCGATTCCGATTGCAAGAGCCAGCCAAGGTATCCATGAGATGCGACGAGCCAGGGCGGTGAAGGGCGCCACATGTGGTGCGCTGCCAAGGCGTGGTCAGGATCCATAGACAACCTAGTGACCCATTGACCTATCGACGTATCGACGCATTGACGCATTGACATATCGACATATCGACGTATCGATTCAGGAGTGAGAAGAGTGCAAACCAATATCAGGAATATCTTTACCCTCGGCATCATGGCTTCCGCGGCGGCGGCACTTGTGGCTTGCGGGGGTGGCTCGGACTCGACGCCGACCCCGACGACGCCATCGGTCACCGTGCAAGGCAAGGCCGTCGACTTCTACCTGTCACAGGCTACGGTGACGTTCCTCGATTGCAGCAACCAGACCACCACGACTAACGCGACCGGGGACTTCACGTTCCCGGCTGGCTGCGCCACCAGCGCGCTCAAGGTGACCGGCGGTACCGACATTGGTACCAACCAGCCCTTCACCGGCGTGCTGCAGGCACCGGCGGTGACCTACAAGGCCGGCGTGACCCCGGTGATCACGCCGCTGACGACGCTGGTTGCGCAACTGGGCGCAACCCAGGCCGCGGCGCTGGCGACCAAGCTTGGCCTGCAAGGCAAGGACCTCACCACGCTGGACCCGATGCAGGACGCTGCGGTGCTCAAGGCAGCCGTGCTGGTGCAGCAGCTGGTGGACCAGGTTGCGAAGACGCTGGCAGGCTTGTCGAAGGCCACGGGCGGCACGTTGACGGCGGAAGCTGCCGCGGCGGCGGCGGCCAGTGCCGTGGCTAACGCTGTGAACAACGCCTCGGGTACCGCTAACCTGGCCAACAGCACGCTGGTCACGTCGGTGATCAACTCGGCCGTGCAGAACGCCAAGGCAGGTTTCCCGGCCAGTGTCCAGGCCAATATTGCCGCAGTGGCGGCCAACGTCGCCGCGCTGGCTGGCCCGGTTGTGGCCACCCAGGTGTCGAACGTGAACACCGCGCTGGGCACGATCGTGCTGGGCGCAAGCCCGGCCGCCACGCTGGCCGCCTTGCAGCAAAGCGGCTCGGTCAATGCGGTGACCAACAGCGCCAAGTCCACGACGAGCACTGCGCTGGTGGCGGCGGTCACGCCGGCCGCGCTGGCTGACCCGACGCTGACGACCAACCTGGCTGCGCTCGGCGCTGCAGTGTCTACCGGCAACGCCACGGCAATCCAGACCGCGGCTGGCAACCTGGGCGGCAGCGTCAACAGCGGCGCCATCAACGATGTGGCCAACAGCGTCAAGCCGACCAACTTCATCCAGCTGGCCAGCATGACCATCAACGGCCAGCAGTTCCCGGTGAGCAGCGCCGTGACGGTGACCGGCGGTACGCTGAGCTCCATCAAGGTGGCGACTTCGCAAAGCGGCGATGCCTTTGCCGGCGGCGCAGCGCAAGTGCGTGCCGGCCTGAGCTACACGTACAACGGCAACAAGGTCGACGTGATCATCGAGAATGTTGCGCTCACCTTCAGCAACGGTGCATTGACCGGCGCGCAGGTGCCGGCCAACACGGCCTACTCGTTCCGCATCGGTGGCGGCAGCATCACGGCTAGCGTGGGCCTGACCAACGCAACGGCCGACAACCTGTTCGACAGCGCCAACGGCGGCTCGCTGAACCTGCCGTTCACGGTCTTCTTGTCCAAGCTGCAGAGCGCCGGCGCGCTGAACGCCACGCAGATCGCCTCGCTCACGCCCAAGGCGACCAGCACCTTCCCCGTGACGTTTGCGGTGGCGGGCCAGGGCGGCAAGGCCGTTAGCGTTGCCACCCTGGTGAGCAGCAGCCCGCAGAACACGCTGGCGCAGACGGTGCAGACCGCCACGTCTACGGTTAGCGGCAACGGCATCACGACCTCGGTCACGCTGAACCCCTGATCGGTGCGCAGTGAAGCCCTCCCCGTGGTCAGGGGAGGGTCTGCCCGGTCATTCGTCATGCGCGCCATCTGGCGCTTGTGACGGGTGGCCGGCTTCTTTTTGTGTGCAGTCGGCCGGACCAGGAACTGGCTGACGCCATGGATGAGGTCCGCCCCCGGCCTCGGAGTCTCCCTATGCTGTTGTATCGCACGCGCCGGCTCCGCCATGCCGGTGCCTTGATGCTGGGTTTGTCGTGCGTCGGCGTTGCCCATGCGGCCCCCGATGATGTGTTTTTGCAGGCCGAGCCCGCTACGGGCGAGTTCACGTCATTTCGCGTGGAGGCCAGCTATGACATGGTCAACAAGACCGTGGATGTCTTTAACCTGCGAGAGGGCCAGGGTGCCGTGCCGGACAATGCCGGCGACTATCGTGGCGGCAAGCTGATGCTGGGCTACAAGTTTTCGCCGAAGTGGTCGGGATCGGCCACGTACTGGCGCCGCGGCATCGACTACGGGCAGGACAACAACCAGATCGATAGCTGGATGCTGGCCTTGCACTATGACCCGCTGGCCGAGCCTGGCGCGCGGGACCGCATCATGCTGCGCTTCTCCCTTTGGGGCGACCGTGCCGGCAGCCTGACCCGCTCGTCCGCGCTCAAGGTCAGGAATGCCACGTTCAACAGCGTCACGGTCAACGACGCCAACGATATCCAGGGCCAGGCCGATGTGATTTTTTCTGGCGACCTTACCGAGCGCAACAAGCTCACCGGGTTTATTGGCCTTGGCGTCAGCCGCGTGACCATTGGCAGCATCAATACGCGGCTGCAGCAGGGCGCGTGCAATTTCAATGTGAGCATTGGCTCGGACAATATTGCCAGCGGCAACCTGGCCGCGCCTTGCCGCGTGGGCAACACCAACTTGCAGTCGGCGTCGTTTTCAACGGACGCCAGCCAGTACGGCCTGAACATCAATGACGATTTCAATTACACGGCCGGCTTCCTGAACCTGGGTGGCTCCTGGCGCTGGAAGTACGAGAACTTCAGCGCGCGGCTGGGCTATCAGTTCCAGTACCTGTTGCGCAGCAACGTCGATAGCCGCGCCAGTGCGTACGGCTATTCGCCGATCAAGTCAAACCATACGCTGGGGATGGAGCTGTCGTACGCGGTGGTGAAGAATGTCGAGGTGTTCCTGCGTGGGCAGGCATCGCTGTACAACTTCGTTGGCACGATCCCGTTTCTCTATAACGCGGCTACCGCGGGCAAGCTCGATCGCTATTACGGCTATGGCTCGATCGGCATTCGCTTCTCGGGATTTTAAAGCGGGTATTTAGGGCGGGGATTTCAAGGCGGGGATCGGGACAATGCGGGCTTGGGCGGGACACCCTGGCAAAAAAAAGGAGGTGTAGGCGCAGGGTGCTCCTACACCCCTTGAACAGTTCAGCAAGGGGTCAGTCTTGCTAGTGTGGATTGTCTTACGGCTTGTATTACGTCAGTACCCTGCCTTGGTAGGTGGTCCTCCTTCAGAGGGGAACCTGCGTGATGCGTGGCCATGCGGGCACTGAAAGAATAGGGTTGTGCCTGCATATGTGTGTCTGCGCATGTGTCTGCGCATGTGTCTGCTTATGTGCGGGCCAGCCTTGTAGCATTGCCGGGCGGAATGGCGGTATGGAGTGCTAGCGCGCGAGCTTGATGTGATGCGTGTGCATGTTGCACCGGACCGTCCAAATGCCTTCCAGGAGCTTAGATTGCGTTACGCGTTTTTCAGTGGCACGGTGTCTCCCTGCACAAGGGGGCCGCATCCGGACGGGGGCGGCGCCGGCATCGAGAGTGGCGCACCCGATCCGGTGGCCGCGCGCTTGGCCCGGCTGCGCCAGAGGATGGGGTGGCCTTCAGGCGGATCGGAGGGCGTGGATGCCACGGAGCGCGGCCTGGATCACGAGGAACTGCTCTCGCTCACGCGGGGGGACCTCATTGGTGCGATCGAGTTCGGGCATATCTACCCGGTGTTCCAACCGCAGATCAGCGCGCAGCACGGTGGCATCGTCGGGCTGGAGGTGCTGGCGCGCTGGTCCGACAAGGGGCGGCACCATGCCCCGGACAAGTTTGTCGGCAGCATCACCAGCCATGGCGTGGAGACGCTGTTGCTGGACCATTTCCTTGGCGCATGCGGGCGGGTGCAGACGCGGTTTCCGCAATATACGGGCCGGTTCTCCCTGAACGTCAGCCCGAGGACGGCGGCGGCGGCCGGCTTCGTCCAGGGCTTCGTGCGCGCAAGCATTTCCCATGGGCTGGATATCGCCCGCGTGGTGCTGGAGCTGACCGAGCAGACCCGCATTGCCCGCGACAGCGAGGCGCGTCTGCTGGAAAACCTCAACGCGCTTTCCGCCCGTGGCATGGTGATCTCCCAGGACGATTTCGGCTCGGGCTATGCCTCGCTGCAGGCCCTTGGGCTACTGCCGTTCAAGCAGGTCAAGGTGGACAAGATCTTGCTGCACCGCGCACGCCACGCCGAGCGCGCCCGGCGGCTGTTCTTTTCCTCGATGGCGCTGGCGCGCTCGCTGGAAATGCAGACGGTGGCCGAAGGCGTGGAGAGCCCGGACGACGTGGTGCTGGCAAGGTCGCTCGGCGCGGATTTGCTGCAGGGGTACGCCATTTGCCCCCCGATGCCCTTTGAGCTGCTCCAGCTTTAGGCCATGCCTGCCGCGGCCCGCTCCGGCCTGCGTTTGACTACCGTTATATACATCGCTATATTTCGGTCTTAGGGCATTCCCCTTCTTTGTTGCCGGCCCGGCTCCACAAGGCATTGCCCGTGAACCAGTCGTTGCTGATCCTCGATGCGTTCTCGCTCTCTCCCGGCGAGCCGGCTTGCCGCGCCCTGGCGGGCGTGCTGGAAAGCGCCAACGCTGCCAGGCTGCCCCGGTTCGCGCAATGGCTCGGGCTTGCCGAGCCCGAGTTCTGGCAGATGCTGGATCACTGTTTTCCGGGTGCCAGGGCGGCGGGGTGGGCGCCGGAGTCAGCGCCGGTCGATGCCGCCGCATTGCCTTGCGAGTTTGCCGACCTGGTGCAGATGCTGATCGCATCGGGCGATCCCGCTCGCCCCGCTCGCCCCGAAACGCGCTGGGCCGCCCACGCGCTGGCCAGCGGCTGCTTTGGCGGCTCTCATCTCTGGCACGACATGGGCCTGTCGGGCCGGCACGACGTTTCGCGCTTGCTGCAGGCGTATTTCCCCTCGCTCTACGCGGCCAACACTACGGACATGAAGTGGAAGAAGTTCTTCTACCACGCGCTATGCCAGCGGCTGGACCTGCACCCGTGTCCCGAACCGGCCTGCGCCGGATGCGACAACTACGCTAGCTGCCACGGCACCGAGTCGGTGATCGGCTGGCGCTAGGCTGCCACGCCAGCGGCCTGGCTGACGTAGAATCCGTCGCTTGAAAATCGCCATAAACAGCAAAATCGCTGCGTGTGGGCGGATTCAATCCGACATGAGGGGCATCGTAGCAATGGTGGCAATGGTGGCAATGGTGGCAATGGTGGCAATGGCCAGAACCTCCCCTTTCCTGAATAGCGTCATCCTGCTGGCAGCATTGGCGCTGCCCGGCATCTCGCAGGCCCGCGAATACCGCGGCCCTGGAACGGTCGGCCAAGGCCCATACCGGCATCAGTTCGTGCTGCGCGATGCCGTGACCGGCGCACCAATGGCGCAAGCGCGCTATCGGCTGGCCCTGCCTGAGCACCAGATCGCCGGCATACCGGTTGGGCCGGGGGACACGGCCAGCGTGGTCTTCGGTATGACCGACCGGCAAGGCCGTACCGTGTCGGTGCGCCTGCCCGGGCGCCATGCGCAGTCGCAATGGATTCTTGACGCCATCGTGGGGGAGGGCGATTTTGGCCGGTCATTCTCCACAACGGGTGGCGCCGATGGCGCGCCGGTGCCGAAGATGACGTATGTGCTGGACGTTGAGGGCAGCTATCTGTTCTGCGGCATGACGAATAGCCGCGGAAGCACGCACTTTGCGCAGAGCCGCCAGGTGCGCACGCTAAGTGTGACGGTGGGCGGCACGGACCTGGGCGCAGCGGATTTTGCCTGGTGCAAGCGGGAGGCGGAGGTGATCGGCGCGCTGCCGGCCGACGCTGCGCCGGCGCTGGTGTTCCGGCAGATGCTCGGCCTTTATGAAGCCGGCAAGGCGGGGCTCGATCCGGATTTCCAGGCGCGTATCCGCAGAAAGCTGCGGGACCTGGCACTGGCGAGCGGGGATAGCCAGCAACTGGTGATCGCGCGCAGCCTTGCGCCGGTGCCCGCGCAGCCGCGCTCGGCGCCGCCCGGGCAATGAACGCGTCCGAGGTTTGAGCAGGAAGGAAGCCGGCTTCTTGTGTCCCCGGCCTCCGGCTGCTTAGCTTCGCGTGGGGTAGAGGCCCTCAGTGCAGATCATGTACGTCAGGCCGTTGGGCGTGACGGACGCAAGATTCGGCAGCGCAAAGTTGCTTGTGCCGTTGCCGCCGAAGTTAGTCCCCAGCAGCGAGAACAGCGCCGCGTATTGTGCGATGGGGAGCAGCCGGCCATCGGCCGGCAGGCCTGCCCCGAACGTCGTGGCGGTTAGCCACACGCTGCCCATCGTGCATTCGGCGCCGCCGCTGCCGCCGCCTGCCGCGTTTCCGGTGTTTTGCCCCAGACCTGGGTTGATGGGGCCTGTGGCGCCGGTCGCGCCCGTCGCCCCCGTGGCCCCTGTGGCACCCGTTACGCCTTGCGCACCGGTGGCGCCGGTCGCACCCGTCGGGCCAGTGGCACCCGTGGTGCCTTGGGCGCCGGTGACTCCCGTCGGGCCTTGCATGCCGGTGGCGCCCGTGGCCCCGGTCGCGCCCGTCGGCCCCGTCACGCCTTGCGCACCGGTGGCGCCAGTAGCGCCAGTCGCGCCGGTAGCGCCCGTGGCGCCATTGCTCCCGTCGGCACCTTGCGGGCCCTGCGCGCCGGTTGCCCCCGTGGCCCCTGTCGCCCCGGTGGCCCCTATTGCGCCGGTAGCCCCGGTGGGACCGGCCGCACCCGTGGCGCCGGTCGCGCCCGTTGCCCCTGCCGGGCCCACATCGCCCCGGGCCAGCTCCTGCGACACAGTGACCAGCGTGGCGTTGTTGGCCTTCAGGCGCACGATCAGCGCTTCGAGCTTGTCGTCATACGCGTCGCCGGCTTGCGGCTGGAACACCTGGTTGAGCAGGTTCAGCGTGTCCACCGTCACGCCCAGATTGGCCAGGCGCTGCTTGGTCAAGGTCAGGGCAGTGGGCAGGCGGTTGCTTGCCGCGCCGGCCGAGGTGGCGGAGAACGTGTTGAAGAAGGCTTCGGTGTCCGGGTTTCCGGTGGCGCTGGCCACCACCAGCTCGGTGATCGGCGTGATGTTGGTCACGCCGGGGCCGAGGATCAGCGTGTGCAGCACGCCGCTCGGGCCGGTCACGCGCGCCGCGCACGGCAGCACCAGGCCGGCGGTGGTGACCGACCAGGCGCCGGTAGCCGAGGTGGTGACGGAGGCCGTGCCGGACACGCATTTCAGTTCCACGGTGGCATTGGCAATGGGCGCGCCGGTGGCGGCAACGCCGGAGATCGAGGCTGCCGGCGCCACCGTGACCGGCGCGCTGCCAGATGATTGCGCGGTATCGCTGCCGCCGCCACCGCATGCGTTCAGCAGCGAGGCCGCGGCCATGGACAGATAGAGAGCCCGCAATTTTGTTTGCATCATGATTTCCCGTGATTTCCCAAAAAACAGTGATCCGCTTGCACACGTCTCGATCGATGCCGAGGTGCACTTTTTATACGTATTGAAATGAAATGGAGTGGCAGCGCCCGCCGGGCGCAGCGGGGCGTATTTTATCGACGGTTGTCCGCGAGACGGCAAAGTCATTTGCGGTTTCGCCGGCAGATTTTGATGTCGTTGCCAAAACCCAACGAAGCCGGCCAGGCATCGGCAGGGCCGAGGCGCAATGGCCCGCTACAGCATGTCTACAGCATGGCCGAATGCAGATGGTGCGGATCGTCCAGCGTATCCGCCACGATCTGCAGCGATTCTTCCATCTCGTCGCGCTCGCCCGGCCCGCCCAGGCAGATGCGGATGGCATCCGGGGGGTTGCCATCGGTGGCGAACGCCGCGCTCGACACCACGCCGATGCCGCGCGAGCGCAGGTGCAGCGCCAGCTCGGAGGGGCGCCAGCCGCTGTCCGGGGGAATCGGCAGCCAGAGATGGAAGCCTTCCGGGTCGGCGTCATATGGCCGCCCCGCCAGCACGTCGCGGGCCAGGAGCTGGCGGGCCACGCACTCGGCGCGGATGGCCTTGAGCATGTCGTCGGCCGTGCCGTCCTTGATCCACGACGTGGCCAGCAGCGTATTGAACGGGCTTGCCATGACGGTGGTGGCGCGCAGGGTGCCGGCCAGCCGCTGGGTCTGGCGCGCGGTGGGGCCGTGGATAAAGGCGATGCGCAATCCGGCGCCAAAGCATTTCGACAGGCCGGTGACGTAGTAGGTGAGTTCCGGCGCGAGCGTGGCCATGGCATCCGGCGTGCGCTGCGGCAGCATGCCGTAGGCATCGTCCTCGATGATCGGCACGCTGTAGCGCAGGGCGATATCCGCCAGGATTTCGCGCCGTCCCTGGGGCATGGTCCTGGTGCTGGGGTTCTGCAGCGTGGGATTGCAGTACAGCGCGCTTGGCTTTTGCGTCTTGCAGAGTGTTTCGAAGGCCGGGCCGAGGGGGCCTTCCTCATCGCTGGGCAGGGCCTGCAGCTGCACGCCGAGCTGCGTGGCAATGGCTTTGATACCGGGATAGGCCAGCGTATCCAGGCAGATCGTTTGCCCGGGCCGGGCCAGCAGCGACACCAGCGCCACCAGGGCGCTGTGAATCCCCGGGCAGATCAGCACGGTATCCGCGCGGCAGGCGGGCACATAGCGTTTGAGCCAGTCCACCGCTACCGCGCGATCCGCCGGCGTGCCGCCGAAATCCTGGTAGCGCAGCAGGTCGTAGGGATCGGTCGTGCTCATCAGGCGCGCCGCCGACTCGCGCAGCCTGACCGTCAGCGCCGCCGGCTCGGGCGGGTTGTTCATGGTCATTTCGGCGCCCGTGCCCGCGCGCAGCGGCAGGGCCGGAGCGCGCCCGCGCACAAAGGTGCCGCTGCCGGCCTTGGCGTCGATCAGGCCGCGCTTGCGGGCTTCGGCGTAGGCACGGGCCACGGTGGTGTAGTTGAGCTGCAGCGCGTCGGCCAGGTCGCGCAGCGCCGGCAGGCGGTCGCGCGCTTGCAGGCGCCCGCTTGCCAGGTCTTCCTCGATCAGGTCGGGGATCATCAGGTAAGCGGGTTTGGTGCTCTCGCCGAGGCGTTTGAGCCAGTGGCTGGCAAGTCCGGGCAAGGTGGGCTCCTGGTGTTCGCGTGTTCGCGGTTGTCGGATGCGGCTTTAGCTGGGTCAGCTGAGGCCTCAGGCTACCACAATGATCGTTTTTTGCGCTTAAATTGATCGCATTTTTGTTTGCGCAATGATGGTGCGATATGGCGAGATTGCACCGCTTCCGGGCGTGTTTCCGAGCTGGCGCGGTCCACCACGGTGCATGGCGGCAAAAGGCCAGTAGCGGGCCGGTAGCGGCTAACGCACAAGCGTTTTCCGCACATTTCGCCATCCGGGAAATCGGCGGTGCGATCAATGAGAGATTCGCTGCTTGATCGGCCATTGATCGCATGATTGGGCGTGGCAGATGGCATGTCCCATGCTCAAGGTTTGGTGTCGGCCCAGCGCCGATCGATCGACAGATCCACCAACCCTATGGAGTGCAACATGCCCGCAGTGAACAAACCGGCCCACAAGAAAGGCGACTTCCTGGTCGACTATGAAGAGAAGGTATTCGAGGACGTCAAGGCAGAACCGGGCGAGAAGGCGCTGGTCACCTTTCACACCGTGGCCTTCGAAGGCTCGATCGGCTTCGTCAACCTGTTGCAGGCCACGCGCCTGCAACGCAAGGGCTTCGAGACCTCCATCCTGCTGTACGGCCCGGGCGTGACGCTTGGCCTGCAGCGCGGTTTTCCCACGCTGGGCGACGAGGCCTTCGCCGGCCATCTCAACTTCAACAAGCAGATCACCAAGTTCATGGAAGAGGGCGGCAAGGTCTACGCCTGCCGCTTTGCGCTGCAAGCGCTGTATGGCCATGGCGAAGCGTCGCTGATCGAAGGCATCCGCCCGATCAGCCCGCTCGATGTGCTGGACCTGAAGCTGATCCACCGCAAGGAGAACGCGCTGATCCTGGATACCTGGACGGTTTAAGGCTCCAACGCATTCACGCATTCACGCATTCATGCATTCACGCTGAACAGAAAGGGCGGGCATCACCATGTCACAGAAACGCATTGTGCGCGCGGCTGCGGTCCAGATCTCACCGGACCTGGAGCACGGCGAAGGCACGCTTGGCAAAGTCTGCGAGGCCATCGACCGCGCCGCACGGGAAGGCGTGCAACTGATCGTCTTTCCGGAAACCTTCCTGCCGTACTACCCGTACTTCTCCTTTGTACGGCCACCCGTGCAATCCGGCAGCGACCATATGCGGCTGTACGAGCAGGCGGTGGTGGTGCCCGGCCCCGTCACCCATGCCGTGTCCGAGCGCGCGCGCCGGCACGCCATGGTGGTGGTGCTCGGTGTCAACGAGCGCGACCACGGCAGTCTTTACAACACGCAGCTCATCTTCGATACCGACGGCCGCCTGGTGCTCAAGCGCCGCAAGATCACGCCGACGTTCCATGAGCGGATGATCTGGGGCCAGGGCGACGCGGCCGGCCTGAAGGTGGCCGAAACCGCCATCGGCCGCGTGGGCGCGCTGGCTTGCTGGGAGCACTACAACCCGCTGGCCCGCTACGCGCTGATGACCCAGCACGAGGAAATCCACTGCAGCCAGTTTCCCGGCTCGCTGGTGGGCCCCATCTTTGCCGATCAGATCGAAGTCACCATCCGCCATCACGCGCTGGAGTCCGGCTGCTTCGTGGTGAACGCCACGGGCTGGCTGACCGACGAGCAGATCGCCTCGGTGACCACCGACCCCGCCTTGCAAAAGGCGCTGCGCGGCGGCTGCAACACCGCCATCGTGTCGCCGGAGGGCCAGCACCTGGCGCCGCCGCTGCGCGAGGGCGAGGGCATGGTGATCGCGGACCTGGATATGTCGCTCATCACCAAGCGCAAGCGCATGATGGATTCGGTGGGGCATTACGCCCGGCCTGAATTGCTCAGCCTTGCCATCAACGACCGGCCGGCGGCGACCGCATCGCCCATGGCCAGCGCATTCTCCAACTACCACGGGAGCACCCACCATGAACTCCAGCGAGATGACGCCGGCCTCGAGCCGGTTGTCGGTAACTGAGCTTCGGACCGAGCTGCAATCGGTCGGGCTGCGCCTGCTGGACCCGGCAGCGGGCGCCGCCAGCCGGCGCGGCGGCGCGGGCCCGTCCGACCACAAGGCGGTGACCGTGGATGGCGTGACCATCATGGTGCCGGTGCATACCAATACCGCCTGGCATTCGCCGTACGTGGCGTCGGCGCCGGATGGCAAGGGCACCAGTGCGCTGCTGCGCGGCACCATCCCGATTGCGAACATCAGCTTTCCGAAGGCGCCGCGCTTCTATGCGCTGCAGACGATGGAGGGCGTGCCGTACTCGCACATCGCCACGCTGCACAGCGCGGACGTGCTGGCCACCACGGTGCTGCAAACCTGCATCCGCTACGAGAGCCGGCGCAAGACCTGCAAGTTCTGCGCGATCGGGCAATCGCTCGCGGCCGGTCGCACCATCGCGCGCAAGACGCCGGAGCAACTGGCCGAAGTGGCGCGCGCCGCCGTGCTGCTGGACGGCGTCAAGCATATGGTGCTGACCACCGGCACGCCGCCCACGCCGGACCGCGGCGCCGCCATTCTTTGCGAAAGCGCCTTTGCCATCAAGGCTGCGGTGGATCTGCCCATCCAGGCGCAATGCGAGCCGCCGGACGACGACCGCTGGTTCGAGCGCATGAAAGCCTCCGGCATCGATACGCTGGGCATGCACCTGGAAGTGGTCACGCCCGCCCTGCGCGAGCGGATCATGCCGGGCAAGGCGGCGGTGCCGATCAGCCGCTATATGGAAGCCTTCAAGGCTGCGGTTGCCGTGTTCGGCCGGGGGCAGGTGAGCACCTATATCCTCGCCGGGCTCGGCGATAGCGTTGAGACCATCCTGTCGATCTCGAAGGAACTGGTCGCGCTTGGCGTCTATCCCTTCGTGGTGCCCTTTGTGCCTATCACCGGCACGCCGCTGGAAGACCATCCCGCGCCGCCGCCTGAATTCATGAAGGCCATCCTCAAGCCGCTGGGCGCGATGATCAGCGCGGCGGGCATGCGCTCGGCGGATATCAAGGCGGGCTGCGGCAAGTGCGGCGCCTGCTCCTCGCTGTCTTCGTATGAAGAGGTGGCGGCATGAATGACGATCTCTGTGTGGAAGTGCCCGCGGCCACGACGTTTCGCATCCGCTGGGCCGGGGCGCAGTGGGAGGCGGACGAGGCCATGGCGCTGCGCCGGGCGGTGTTCTGCCATGAGCAGGGCATCTTTGTTGGCGACGACCGCGACGCGATCGACGACACCGCGCAGTTGCTGGTGGCGGTGAAGTGCGAGGCGGATGCGCCGCAGAAGGTGGTCGGCACCGTGCGCATCCACGAAACCGAGCCCGGTGTTTGGTTTGGCTCCCGGCTGGCGGTGCACGCCGCGTACCGCAGCCACGGCAAGATCGGCGCGACGCTGATCAAGCTGGCGGTGAGCAGCGCGAACGGGCTGGGCTGCACCCGATTCCTCGCGCATGTGCAGAGCCAGAATGTGCCGCTGTTCCGCCGCTTGCATTGGGATGTGCTGGCCGAGGAAACGCTGCTTGGCCGCCCGCACCACCTGATGCAGGCGGACCTGGACTACTACCCAGCGTGCCTGACGCCGCGCATTGGCCTGTCGACGCTGGGCAGGAGCGGGACATGAATGTCGCGCACATCGTGGAAAGCCTGCGCGCCAGCCGCGGCTTTGGCCACAAGACCGATATCGCCGGCGTGCTGTCGTCGCTGGGCAATGCGCTGCCGGGCGGCATGCGCGATCTCGGCCAGGCGGTGGCGGTGGGCGACGATTGCGCCGCGATTGCCGACCATGACGGCTACCTGCTGTTTGCGATCGAAGGCATGGTCCGGGATTTCATCGCTGCCAGGCCGTGGTTCGCGGGCTATAGCGCGGTGATGGTCAACGTCAGCGATATCTATGCCATGGGCGGCCGTCCGCTGGCGGTGGTGGACGCTATCTGGAGCGACGGCGTGGCGCAGGCCGCCGAAGTGCTCAAGGGCATGGCGGCGGCCTCCGCGGCCTATGGCGTGCCCATCGTCGGCGGGCATAGCAATGCCCGCAGCGATCAGGCCCAGCTTGCGGTGGCCATTGTCGGGCGGGCGCGGCGCCTGCTATCGAGCTTCGCGGCGCGCCCGGGCGACCGGTTGCTGATGGCCGTCGATTTGCGTGGCGCCTTTGCCGAGCCGTACCCGTACTGGAACGCCTCCACCGAAGCGCCGCCCGCGCGGCTGCGGGCCGATCTCGAACTGCTGCCCGCGCTGGCCGAGGACGGCTTGTGCGCCGCGGCCAAGGACATCAGCATGGCCGGCACGCTGGGCACGGCGCTGATGCTGCTGGAGTGCTCCGGCGTGGGCGCGCGGATCGACCTGGGCCGCATCCCGGCCCCCGTGGGGGTGCCGATGGCGCGCTGGCTTACGGCATTCCCGAGCTACGGCTTTCTGCTGGCCGTGCGCGAGCAGGACGCGGAGCGTGTGAGCGAGCGTTTCAGGGCGCGGGACATTGCCTGCGCGGACATCGGCGTCATCGACGATTCGCGGCAGGTCTTGGTCAGCGGCGCCGGCGAAACCGCGCTGCTGTGGGATTTCGCGCGCGATGCATTCATCGTCCCGCAGGCTGGTTGCCCGGCGCGGGATGCCACCCCCATCGATGCCTGAGGAGAGGCCATGCCAGTGACACATTTCCGGGTACGTTGGCCCGATCAGACCGAGGTCACCTGTTACTCCCCGTCCTCGGTGGTCACCGAGTTCTTTGTCCCGGGACAGGACTACGCGCTGGCCGAGTTCCTGGCGATCGCCAGGCAGGCGCTTGGCAGCGCCTCGGAGCGCGTCAGGGCGAAGTATGGCTATGCCTGCTCCTCTGCCATGGACCAGCTTGAACAGATCGAGACCACCGCCGCGCGTTTTTGCGCGCAGCCTGGCGCCACGGTGCGCGTGATCGGCTTTGGCCGGTAGCCCGGTTCCCGCAGGCCTTAGCGTATTTATCAGCATTCAAGGAAGGACCCAACATGTCTACCCCTCTCAACGAAACCCAGGCCACCACCTCCCCCAAGCACTACAGCGTCATCATCGTCGGTGGCGGCCAGGCCGGCCTGTCCATGAGCTACTACCTCAAGCAGGCCGGCATCGATCATCTCGTCATCGAGAAGCACACCGTCACCCATACCTGGCGCAGCCAGCGCTGGGATGCCTTCTGCCTGGTCACGCCAAACTGGCAGTGTGCCTTGCCCGGCTATCCCTACCAGGGCAACGACCCGCACGGTTTCATGAAGAAGGACGAGATCACCGCCTACCTCGATGGCTTTATCGGCATGGTGAATGCGCCGGTGCTGGAGCACACCGAGGTGGTGCGCGTGAAGCCGCTGGAGCAGGGCGGCTATCTGGTCTGCACCTCGCAGGGCGACTTCACCGCCGGTCAGGTGGTGGTGGCCTCCGGCGGCTATCACACGCCGATCGTGCCGCGCATGGCCGAGCGCCTGCCGGCGGGCATCCGGCAGATCCAGTCCTCCGAGTACCGCAGCCCGCAAGCTTTGCCGGAGGGCGGCGTGCTGGTGGTGGGTTCCGGCCAGTCCGGCGCGCAGATTGCCGAAGACCTGCACCTGGCGGGCCGCAAGGTGTTCCTGGCCGTGGGACAGGCGCCGCGCTGCGCGCGTTTCTACCGTGGCCGCGACGTGGTGGACTGGCTGGCCGACATGCAGTACTACGACATGCCGGTGCAGGAGCATCCGCTGCGCGAGGGCGTGCGCGACAACACCAATCACTATGTGACCGGCCGCGATGGCGGGCGCGACATCGACCTGCGCAAGTTCGCCACCGAAGGCATGGAGCTGTTCGGCGCGCTGGAGGATTTCCATGACGGCAAGCTGCGCTTCACGCCGAACCTGAAGGCCAACCTTGACGATGCGGACGATACCTACAACCGCATCAACGCCAGCATCGACAAATTCATCGACAAGCACGGCATCGCCGCGCCGCCCGCCAGCACCTATATGCCGGTATGGTCGCCGGGCGAGGAGCGTTGGGCACTGGACCTGGCGCAGGCGGGCATTGGCGCCATCGTCTGGTGCATCGGCTTTCGCCCGGATTTCAGTTGGCTGGAGGCGCCGGTCTTCAACGGGCGCGGCTATCCCGGCCACGTGCGCGGCGTGACGGCGCAGGACGGCCTGTATTTCCTGGGCCTGCCGTGGCTGCACACCTGGGGCTCCGGGCGTTTCTCCGGCATTGCGCGCGATGCCGAATATCTGGCGGCCATCGTCAGCGAAAAGATTGGCGCGCAAGCCCTGGCAGCCTGACATGTTCCGCGCGAGCACAAGCTATGTCGCCGGCATGCCGAACCTGTCCTATACCGGCCTGTCGGAGAACTGGCTGCTCAAGGCTTGCGGCGACCTGCACTGGCAAGGGCTGGCAGCGCTGTCCGGGCAGGCGTTGCCGGAGTTCCGGGACGCGCAGGGCAACAAGGCCTATGCCGCGTTCACCGCGATCCGGCTGCGGGAGGCATCGCTGGAAGGGCTTGGCGAAAACGATGGCTTCTCGGTAAACACGCAGCTGATGCGGGTGGCCGGCGCGCGCCACTTCAGCACGCATGCACTGAGGCGCGATGGCGATGGTGATGGCGAAGGTGATAGTGACGGGCCAGGCGCCAGACGGGCCGAGGTATCGATGGTGTCCACCTTTATCCGCCGTGAGCGCGAGCGCGACAATCGTTCGGTGGTCAGGGCCGCTTTCAACCTGCCGGCGGACGGGCCGCCACCCGCGGCGGCGGCGGAGATGGGCGCGCTGGCCAAGCGCTTCCGGGCGGGCGACTGGTCCTGCCATCTTGGCCTGGAGCGGGCGCGGCACGTCGGCAGCCACATGGCCGAGTACCTGCCTTGCCCCTATGCCGACTTCAACGGCGCGGACCTGCTCTACTTCGCCAACTTCCAGGCCATCGTCGATCGTGCCGAATGGCAATGGCAGCGTTTTGACGAGCCGCCGGTAATTGCCGGGCGCGACCTGTTTTTCCACGGCAACGTCAACCTTGGCGAAGCGCTGGAGCTGTCGTTCTCCGCGGTGGAGTTCGGCCAGGACGGGCTGGCCCATTGGTGCGAGGTGCGGCGCGGCAGCGACGGCGAGAAGATTGCCGATGTGGTGACGCGCAAGCGTTGGAGAGTGCGATGAGCGCAGATACGCATGGCGGACTGGCGCGCAAGCCCGTCTACACGGCCGCCGACCTGGACGGGCTGCGGCATCTGGGCAGCCTGCCTGGCGAGGCGCCGTTCGTGCGCGGGCCGCATCGCTCCATGTACGCGGGCAAGCCGTGGACCATCCGGCAGTACGCGGGCTTTGCCGACGCCACCGCCTCCAACCTGGCATTCCGGCAGGCGCTGGCGCAGGGGGCGCAGGGTTTGTCGGTCGCGTTCGATCTGCCGACCCATCGTGGCTATGACTCCGATCACCCGCTGGCGCAGGCGGATGTTGGCATGGCTGGCGTGGCGATCGATTCCGTCGAGGACATGAAGCGCCTGTTCGATGGCATCGCGCTGGACCGCGTCTCCGTCTCCATGACCATGAGCGGCGCCGTATTGCCGGTACTGGCCGCGTTCCTGGTGAGCGCCGAAGAAGCTGGCATCCCGCTCGATCGGCTCAGCGGCACGATCCAGAACGACATCCTCAAGGAGTACATGGTCCGCAACACGTGGATCTTCGCACCCGGGCCGTCGATGCGGATCTGCGCGGATGTGGTGGCTTACCTGTCGCGGCATGTGCCGCGGTTCAACGGCATGTCGATCTCCGGCTACCACTTCCAGGAAGCCGGGGCGGACCCGGTGCTGGAACTGGCGCTGACGCTGGCCAACGGGCAGGAATACGTCAGGCAGATGGCCGCGCGCGGGCTGGATGTGGATGATTTTTGCGCCCGCCTGAGCTTCTTCTTTGGCGTGGGCAAGGATTTCTTCACCGAGATCGCTAAGCTGCGCGCCGCGCGCCTGCTGTGGTGTGAGATCGTCCGCGAGCTGGGTGCCACCACGGATCGGGCCACCATGCTGCGCACGCACTGCCAGACCTCGGGATGGTCGCTGGCGGCCTCGCAGCCGGACAACAACATCGTGCGGACCACGGTGGAAGCCATGGCTGCGGTGTTCGGCGGCACGCAGTCGCTGCACACCAATGCTTATGATGAAGCGCTGGCATTGCCCAGCGCCGCATCCGCCCGGCTCGCGCGGGACACCCAACTGATCTTGCAGCACGAGATGGGCCTGTGCGACGTGGCCGATCCATGGGCGGGCTCCTACATGATGGAAGCGCTCACGGCGCAAATGGCGGACAAGGTGCGCGCGCTGATGGCGGAGATTGCCGCTGCCGGTGGCGTGCTGGCCGCGATCGACTCAGGCTGGGTCCATGAGCGGATTCATCGCGCGGCCGTGGCCACGCAGGCCGATATCGACGAAGGGCGGCGCGTGATTGTCGGCGTCAACCGCTACCAGGCGGGGGCCGATGAGGCGCCCGCCTGCCTGGAGATCGATGGGCGGCAGGTCCGGGCGCAGCAGGCCGAGCGGCTGTCCCGCCTGAAGGCAAGCCGCGATGGCGCGGCCGTGGCACAGGCGCTGCGCGCGCTAACGGCCGCCGCGCGCGGCGGCGAGCAAAACCTGCTGCCGCTGACCATGAACGCCATCCGCTGCCGCGCGACCCTTGGCGAGTGCACGCAGGCGCTGGAGCTGGTGTGGCCGCGCCATGCGATGGCGCCTCGCTACGCGCGCCAAGCCTACGGCGAGGCCGTGCACGACAGCCCCGCCTGGGACGCGGCCCGCGCGCAGGTCCGTGCGCTGGCCGCGCGCCTGGGCAGAGCGCCGCGCATCCTCATTGCCAAGCTGGGGCAGGACGGGCATGACCGCGGGGCCAAGGCCGTGGCCGCGGCGTTCTCCGATGCCGGGTTCGCGGTCACGCTGGGGCCGCTGTTCCAGTCGCCGCAGGACGCCGTGGCGATGGCCCTGCACGGGCAGGTCGACGCGGTGGGCGCATCGTCCCTGGCGGGCGCGCACCTGGCGTTGCTGCCTTGCCTGATCGATGGACTGCGCGATGGCCTGCGCGATGGCCGGCCAGGCGTGCTGGTGTTCGCGGGCGGCGTGATTCCCGCCAGCCACGCCCGGCGCCTGCGCGCCCAGGGCGTGAGCGCGATCTTCGGGCCGGGCGCCACCATGGCGGCCATCGTCATGGGGATCGCGGGCGCGTTGCTGCGGCATGCGGGCAAGGCGAGCCTGCCCGATGCCCAGCTGGAAAGTGCCGGCTAGCGCTCGCGCCGCGCTTGGGCCGCGCTCGGGTCGGGGCCGTTGTCGCTGCTTTGCCAGCCGGCTCGCCTTGCCCGCGAACCCCTTTCATTTCGTCGGGATTCATTGCCCATGGCCAGCGCCTGGGCTATCGTTCGTCTTGGCTCGAAGCGGCTGCGGGAACGCATGCGGCTGGGCTACCCCCCCGCAAAAGGAAAACGGAGAGACCATATCGTCCTCCCGCTGTACTGCGAGCTACTGCAAACAACAGCGCAGTACAGCGCACAACTGAAAAGATCAACGCATGTCACGCCCTGGCAGCCACTGGCGCTGGCGTTTATTCCGGCTCGGTGATGGGTGCCTCCAGGTCCAGGTTGCCCCGCACAGGGCGATCCTTGACGTAGTTTGTTTGGAGAGTGTCTTCCATGCCCGCATTCCGTTCCGAAACCGATTCGATGGGCGCCATCGATGTGCCCGCAGATCGCTACTGGGGCGCGCAGACGCAGCGTTCCACCATCAATTTCCCGATCGGGGTGAGCCGCTTCCGCTGGCAGCGGCCGGTGATCCGCGCGCTGGGCATCCTCAAGCGCGCGGCGGCCGAGGCCAATGCGGAGCTTGGCGAATTGCCACCCGACATCGGCCGGCTGATCGTGCAGGCGGCCGACGAGGTCATCTCCGGCAAGCTCGATGAGCACTTCCCGCTGGTGGTGTTCCAGACCGGGTCCGGCACGCAATCGAACATGAACGCCAACGAGGTGATCTCCAACCGGGCCATCGAGATTGCCGGCGGGGAGCTCGGCAGCAAGAAGCCGGTGCATTCGAACGATCACGTGAACCGCGGCCAAAGCTCCAACGACACGTTCCCCACCGCCATGCATATCGCCGTGGTCGAGCAGATCCACACCAAGCTGCTGCCGGCGGTAGGCGCCTTGCGCGATACCCTGGCGGCCAAGGCGCAGGCATACCAGGACATCGTCAAGACGGGCCGCACCCACCTGCAGGACGCCACGCCCATCACCCTTGGCCAGGAAATCAGCGCCTGGGTGGCGCAGATCGATTTCGGGCTGCATGGCGTCAAGCTGGCGGAGCCGGGCTTGCTGGAACTGGCCATCGGCGGCACGGCGGTGGGCACCGGGCTGAACGCGCATCCGCAGTTTGGCGCGCGCGCGGCGGCCTATATCGCCGCGCTGACCGGCCATCCGTTTGTCGATGCGCCCAACAAGTTCTTCGCGCTCTCCGCGCACGACGCACTGGTGCAAACCTCCGCCGCGCTGCGCACGCTGTCCGGCGGCCTGATGAAGATGGCCAACGACGTGCGCTGGCTGGCCTCGGGCCCGCGCTGCGGCATTGGCGAGCTCAACATCCCCGAGAACGAGCCGGGCTCGTCGATCATGCCCGGCAAGGTCAACCCGACCCAGTGCGAGGCCATGACCATGGTGTGCGCGCAGGTGTTCGGCAACGATGCCACGGTGGCCTTCGCCGGCAGCCAGGGCAATTTCCAGCTCAACGTGTACAAGCCGGTGATGGTCCACAACGTGCTGGAAAGCATCGAGCTGATCGCCGATGCCTGCCTGGCCTTCAACGACCATTGCGCGCTCGGCATCGAGCCGAACCTGCCGAAGATTGCCGAGAACCTCGACAAGAACCTGATGCTGGTGACGGCGCTGAACCGCCATATCGGCTACGACAAGGCGGCCGCCATTGCCAAGAAGGCGCACAAGGAAGGGCTGACGCTGAAGGCCGCCGCGCTGGCGCTGGGCTATCTCACCGAGGACGAATACGCACGCTGGATCGTGCCCATCGAGATGACGCATCCGAACAAGGATTGAGCGGCCACCATTGAGGCGCCAAGCGCCGGCGCGTGCCGCGCCGGCGCTGGATCGCCAATCGCAGCAGGCAAACGGCAGGTCGGCCGGTAGAACTTACAGATGGAAGTTCAGCGTCATCACCGCTGAACGGCCCGGCGCCCACGTTGCGTAGATCGGGTATGCGGCGGAGTAGTACTTCTTGTCGAAGAGGTTCTGCACGTTCAGTTGCACATCGACGGTCTTGGAGACGCGATACGTTGCCACCGCATCGAAACGCGCGTAGCCCGGCGTCCATTTGCGCGACGTTGCCGAGACCGAGGCGTAGGTCAGGCTGGAGATCGTGGCGCCGCCGCCGATCGATAGCTTGGGCAGCACGTCGTAGTAGGTCCACAGCGTGACGTTGTGCTTGGGCACCATCACCATCGGCAGGCCGGATGCCGAGGCATTGGCGGCGCCGGCATCGATCGTGATGGCATCCAGGTAGGAGTAGCCGCCGAACACGCGCCACTTGCTGGTGATATTGCCGGCCACGCCCAGTTCCGCGCCGCGCACGCGTTGCTTGCCCGCGTTGACGATGCCGCCCAGGCCATCGCTGACGCGCGCATTGGTCTTGTCGGTCTGGAACAGCGCCGAGGTCAGTGACAGGCGGCGGTCCAGCGTGTCCCACTTGGCGCCCACTTCGATGTTGCGGCTGCGCTCGGGCGACAGGTCCTGGTTGGTTTTGGTGATCTGGTCTGTGCCGCCACCCAGGCCGCTGTTGGCGCCCGGCGGATTGGCCGACGTACCGTAGGAGGCATACAGACTGACCGTGTCGACCGGCTTGAACACCAGGCCAAGCTGGTAGCTGAACAGGTTGGCGGTGTTCTTCAGGTCCGGCGTGCCGGCCTGCACAGCGGTGACGTCGAAGCGGTCGAAGCGCGTGCCGGCGTTGAACAGCCAGCGATCGCTCAGCTTCACGCTGTCGAACAGGTAGGCGGACGAGACATTGGTGCGGGTGCTGGTGGGCGCGCCGGGGAAGCTCTTGTCGCCGTTGAGCACGGTGCTGCCGGTCCACGGGGCGTTGGCATTCCACGCGCCGATCGCGGTGCAGTTGTAGGCGATCGTGCAGGGACCGCCCGTGCGGATATTGTTGCCCGCGCTGTCGCTCACCAGGTAGCCCTCGTACAGGCTGCGCTCCCAGCTCAATTCCACACCGGCCGTGAGCGTGTGCTGCATGCCAAGCAACGTGGCCTTGCCGGACAGCTCGGTCTGGTTGGAGACGCTGTTGGTGGCGTATTTCCCGCTCTTGGCTTGCAACTGGAGGAGGTTCGCGCTGGCGTTCAGGAACTGCGGGTTGGTGGCGATGTAGTCCAGCGTGGAGCGGCCAAACATGGTGGTGTTGCGCACCTTCCAGTTGTCGTCCACGCGGTGCTCGATGCGGATCTCGCCGGTGTCCGTCTGCCCGCGCCGGTAGTCGCGGTTGTTCAGGCCGTAGAACTGCGAGCGCTGGATGCTGGTTCCCGCCCCGGGCGTGCCGCCGCTCGCGCGGAACGGCACGCTGAAGTCCGGCATGTCGTAGGTGTTGACGTGGTAGTAGCTCAGCGACACCGTGGTCGGCGTGTTCAGCCCGAACGCGACCGATGGCGCCACGCCCCAGCGCTTGCTGTAGACATCGTTGCGCCCGGCCTGGTTGGCGTCGTGGCCCATCACGTTCAGGCGCACCGCGGTCTCGTCGTTGATGCGGCGGTTGACGTCGAGCGTGGCGCGCTTGTAGGCCTCGGTGCCCAGCCCCAGGCTGGCATTGGTGAAGTCATCCGCCTTGGGCATCTTGGTGACGATGTCGATGCTGCCGCCCACCGCGCCACGTCCCGCATAAACCGAATCCGGGCCCTTGATGACGCTGATCTGCTCCACCGCGAAGGTCTCGCGGTTCTGCACGCCGGAGTCGCGCATGCCGTCGACAAAGATCGAGTTGCGCGACTCGAAGCCGCGAATCACCGGACGATCGGCGGAGGGGTTCGCCGCGGCGTCGCCGCCCAGGAAGGTAATGCCCGGCACGGTCTTCAACGCATCGGCGAAGGTCGTCGCATTGGTCTGCTTGAGCAGTTCCTCCGGGATCACCGTGACCGAGCGCGGCGTATCCAGCAACGGCGCGACGAACTTGTACGAGGGCAGGCGCTTGGCCTGGAGCGGCGAATCGGCGGTGACAACGGCGGTGGGCAAGGTGGCTTCCTTCGCGTTGCCGGCGTCGGCGGCGGATTGCGCGAAGGCCGGCGTGGCGGCGAGGAAACCTGTGCAGTAAAGAGCACCAGCGGACGCGAGCAAACGCGCGCGCGTCTTCAGGGGAGCAGTCATGATTTCAGTGTTGCTAGGGGAGTCGATGCGCGCACGGGGCGCGGAAGATACCTGGCGTGCAAGGAACGAAAGGCGAGGCCAGGAATAAAAACCAATGCTTGGGTTGAGAACGAGAATGCGAGTGATTCGCAATTGAGCGGCAGTGTAGCGATTCCGTCTCTACTTGTAAATGCATGTTTAAGAGGAATTGTGCTGAATGCCGCGCAAGGCGGCGCGGCCCATCCAGTGAAAACCCTAGGAAATTCGCCCTTGCCCTGTCCTGTAAACGAGGTCTAGAATATTTCATATTGCGAATACAAGTTCGCAATCCGAATAAAAGTACGGCATCTCAGGGCGCAGGGCAGGATCAAAGAGGTGCCGTTGGTTGGCACTTTTTCTTAGCCCCATGATTCGAATAAAAATTCGCTATCCGAATTTTTAGCGACCCGGCAGCCATGCCGGTGTGTATCCACCCAACTTGAGCGAGGGCTTTCCTCTGTCAGTTTATCGAATTAAAATTCGGAATCCGAACTCGATTCCGGGTTTGCATCCAGAACAAAGAACTGACAGTGGAGATTGACATGGCTACCGAGAACTCCGTCCCGACCGCATCGAAGGCGAGCAGCGCGGGCGACGCATCCAAGAATACGGTGCAGTCGCTGGCGAAGGGCTTCCGCATTCTCGAAGCGTTCACGGCGCAGGAACCCGAGCTCACCATGGCGGAAGTCGCGCGCCGCTCCGGGCTGGACAATGCCACGGCCTTTCGTTTCCTCAATACGCTGGTGGATATCGGCTACGTGCAGCGTGTGCCGGACACGCGCTTGTTCCGCCTGTCGCTGAAAGTACTGGATCTGGGCTTCGATGCCATCGCTCATTCCGATCTACGCACGCGGGCCAGGCCGATCCTGCGCGCGCTGGTGGGGGAGATCAATGAAGCCGCCTCCATCGGCGTGCTGGATGGCCCGGACGTGCTTTACGCGGAACGGATCCAGGCCGGGCTGACGCGGCTTGGCGTGGATATCCGCATCGGCAGCCGGGTGCCGGCGTATTCCACCGCCGTCGGCTACGCCATCCTGGCGTGGCTGCCGCAGGACATGCAGGCCCGCGTGCTGGACGCCCAGCCCCGGCAGAAGCTGACCGACCACACGCTCACCGAGCTCGACACCATCCTCGAGCGGCTCAAGACCGTGCGCGCCAAGGGCTATGCGTTGTCGGACCAGGAAACGGTGTCCGGCCTCTATGTGGTGGCCGCGCCGGTGCTGGATGTGGACGGCGTGCCGGTTGCCGGCCTGAGCGTGGCGGCGCCGGCCATGAATACCTCGCTTGACGATTTCGAATCCACCACGGCCCCGGCGGTAGTGCATGCCGCTACCGAGCTGGCCCGTGCGCTGCAACCCTCCGGCGGATTCATTCCGCCCACCTTGACACCCACCCGAACGCGCAAATAGCGCAAGCCATACCAGGAGACGAACGTGCCTGATATCAATTTCCACGGCATCATTCCCGCCATCGCGGTTCCCTTCAACGCGGACTACAGCATCAACGAGCCGGAGCTGCGCCGCTTTGCCAGGTGGCTGGGCGGCCAGGCAGGCGTGACCGCGTTGATGACCAATGGCCATACCGGTGAAGTCTTCTCGCTGACGCCGTGCGAGCGCGCCGAAGTGACCCGCATCACCGCCGACGCCACCCGGGGCATCTGCCCGGTGATCTCGTCAGTGGTCTGCGAAGGCATCAACGACGCCGTGGAACAAGCTGGCTGGGCCAAGGAAGCGGGCGCCGCCGGGCTCGATATCATGCCGCCGCATCACTGGCTGCGCTTTGGCTTCAAGCCGGAGCATTGTCTCGACTACTTCAACGCCATCGGCAAGGCCAGCGGGCTGCCGCTGGTGGTGCATATCTACCCGGCCTGGACCCGTGGCTCCTACTCGTCGGAGCTGCTCGCGGAACTGGCCAAGCTGCCGTATGTGAAGGCCTTCAAGATGGGCGAGCGCGAGATGAACAAATACGCGCGCGACATCAAGGAGATCCGCGCGGCCGATCCCACCAAGGTGCTGATGACCTGCCATGACGAATACCTGCTCGCGTCGATGGTGCAGGGCATCGACGGCGCGCTGGTCGGCTTTGCCTCGCTGATTCCCGGCCTGATCAACGACCTGCTCAAGGCGGTCAAGGCAGGCGACCTGCATGAAGCCATGCGCGTGCAGGCCCTGATCAACCCGCTCAAGGATGCGGTGTACGGCGCGGGCGAGCCCACCGGCGAAGCGCACGGCCGCATGAAGGCCGCCATGGCGCTGGCCGGCATCCTGCGCGATGGCACCGTGCGCCCGCCGACCCACGCGCCGTCGGCCGAGGAACTAGCCGCCATCCAGGCCGCGCTGGAACTGGCCGGCATTACCCAGAAAGCCGCGGCCTGAACCCGCACCGGTCCGGCATCCCGCCGCGCAGGCTACATGCGAACTGCGGTGCTTGGTGAGCTGAAACCTGAAGACGGCGAGGGCATGTGGCGCATCCATGTGGAAGCCGCCGCGGTGCTGGCCAACGCGCTGATGCCGACGCTGCCGGATGGCGCGCGCATCGTGCTGATCGGCAGCCGCACGGCGGCGGGCGCCCCGGGGCGCAGCCAGTACGCCGCGACCAAGGCGGCGGCGGGTCGCTGTAGCGCACCTAGCCGGCGTACCGAACAACCCGATTAGCTGATTACCGAAAGACACTAGAACACTGGAGACAAGCCATGTCCGTGCGCATCATTGACGTCCGCGAAGTGACGAAGCCGATTTCGTCGCCCATTCGCAATGCCTATATCGATTTCTCGAAGATGACGAGCAGCCTCGTCGCCGTGGTGACCGACGCGTTTCGCGACGGCAAGCGCGTGATCGGCTACGGCTTCAACTCCAATGGCCGCTACGGCCAGGGTGGCTTGATCCGCGAGCGTTTTGCACCGCGTATCCTGGCGGCCGATCCAGCATCGCTGCTGGACGACGCCGGCACCAACCTCGATCCCAATCGCGTGTGGGCCGCCACCATGTCCAATGAGAAGCCGGGCGGCCATGGCGAGCGCTCGGTCGCGGTCGGCACCATCGACATGGCCGTGTGGGACGCCGTGGCCAAGATCGCCGGCGTGCCGCTGTTCCAGTTGCTGGCCGAGCGCCACGGCGTCAACGCCAACCCGCGCGTGTTCGTCTACGCCGCCGGCGGTTATTACTATCCGGGCAAGGACCTCGGCGCGCTGCGCGCCGAGATGCGCTCCTACCTGAAGCGTGGCTACAACGTGGTCAAGATGAAGATCGGCGGCGCCAGCCTGGAAGAAGACAGCGCGCGCATCGAGGCCGTGCTGCAGGAAATCGGCCCGGACGCGCAGCTCGCGGTGGATGCCAACGGCCGCTTCGACCTGGACACCGCCATCGCCTACGCCAAGATGCTGCGTGACTATCCGCTGTTCTGGTACGAGGAAGCCGGCGATCCGCTGGACTACCACCTGCAGGCCACACTCGCCGAGTACTACCCCGGCGCCATGGCCACCGGCGAAAACCTGTTCAGCCACCAGGACGCGCGCAACCTGATCCGCTACGGCGCCATGCGCCCGGACCGCGACTACCTGCAGTTCGACTGCGCGCTGTCCTACGGGCTGGTGGAGTACGAGCGCACGCTGGAAGTGCTGAAGACCTTTGGCTGGTCACCAAGCCGCTGCATCCCGCACGGCGGCCATCAGATGTCGCTCAATATCGCCGCCGGCCTGGGCCTGGGCGGCAACGAGAGCTACCCCGATTTGTTCCAGCCCTATGGCGGTTTCCCCGATGGCGTGAAGGTGATCGATGGGCATATCACCATGCCGGCGCTGCCGGGCATCGGTTTCGAAGGCAAGGCCGATCTGTATGCGGAGATGGCGGCGCTGGCGCAGCCTTGAGAGCGGACAAGAAATCAGAGCGCCGAAATAAGAGCGCCGACATAAGAGCGCCGACATAAGCGCGCCGAAATCAGAGCACCGAGATAAGAGCACCCCATAGGGGCGCACCTGCAGTCGAGACAGGAGACAAACCATGCTGTTCCACCGGATTTTCCGCAGCGCCGCCGGCGCGTTGCTGGCCTGCGCCGCCGCCAGCGCCTTCGCGCAGGGTTACCCCAACAAAGCCGTGCGCGTCATCATTCCGTTCCCGCCCGGCGGCCCCACCGACACCGTCGGCCGCATGCTGGCGCAAAAGCTCTCCGAGCAGACCGGCCAGAGCTTTATCGTCGACAACCGGCCCGGCGGCCAGGGCATCATCGGCGCCGACGCGGTGGCCAAGGGCGCGGCGGACGGCTACACGCTGTTGTTCAGCGCCTCCACCTTCACCACCACGCCCATGACCCTGAGATCGTCGCCTTACGACGTGGCCAAGGATTTCGTGCCGATCGCGCTGGTCGGCAAGGGGCCGCTGGCGGTCTCCGTCAACAAGAACCTGCCGGTGAAGAACATCAAGGAGCTGATCGCCTACGCGCAGGCGCATCCCGGCAAGATGTCGTTCGCGATTGGCTCGCAGGCGTCCGCGGGGCATTTGTCCACGGAGTTGCTCAAGCGGGCCGGCAAGATCGATTACCTGGTGGTGCCGTACAAGGGCTCCGCGCCCGCTTACCAGGACCTGATCGGCGGCGCCATCGATGGCTTTATCGATCCCGTGCTCGGCGCCTTGTCCTATCACAAGAGCGGCATGGTTCGCGTGGTCGCGGTGACCTCCAGGGACCGGCTGCCTTCCATGCCCGACGTACCGACCGTTGGCGAGACGGTGCCGGGCTATGAGTTCTACTCGTGGTATGGCCTGTGGGGCCCGGCCAAGCTGCCGGCCGATGTGACCAGGCGGCTCAACGCCGAGGTCAACAAGGCGCTGGGGTCGGACCTGCGCGGCAGACTGGCCGAGCAGGGCTACCTGCTCTCGCCAGGCACGCCGGAGGACTTCGCCCGCTTCGAGAAGGAGGACATGGAGCGCTCCGCCAAGATCGTGGCCGAAGCCAGGATCCGCGCGGAGTAAAGCCCCACGCGCTTGCCTGGCGCTGTCGCGCTGCCGCGCTGCCCGGGCCTAGGCCGCCAGCGCCAGGTCCGCGATCACGGCCGCCAGGAAGCGCGCGGCCTCGCCGCCTGTGACCACCCGATGATCGAAGGTCAGGCTGAGCGGCAGGATCCGGTGCACGACGGGCATGCCGCCGGCCGCAACCACCGCATCGTGGATACGGCCGGCGCCGAGGATGGCGACGGTTGGCGGCACCACGATCGGCGCCGCGTACTTGCCGGCGATCATGCCGAAGTTGGACAACGTGATGGTGTTGCCGCGCATCTCCTCGGGGGCGATCGTGCGCGCACGCACATCCGCGCGCATGCGGTCCAGGCCGCGCCGCAGGTCTGCCGCGTCGCGCTTGCCGGTATCGCGCAGCACCGGCACGAACAGGCCTTCGGGCAGGTCGACCGCAATCCCCACGTCGATCCGCGCCGGCACATGGCGGCGCCCGGTCTGGCTTTCATACCAGGCGTTGAGGCCGGGCTCGGCGCGGCAGCCGGCAACCAGTGCGCGCACCAGCCGGATGGTGGTGTCGGTGCCGGGCGCCCAGGCATGGATATCGGCGTCGTCGATCACGGTTGCCGCGGCGACCTCGCTTTGGGCGCGCGCCATGTTCTGCGCCATGGCGCGCCGCACGCCGCGCAGGACTTCCGGCGGCCCCAGGTCCGCCAGCGTCGCGGCAACGCGGCGCACATCGGCGGCGCTGATGATGCCGTCCGCGCTCGTTGGGGTGACCATCGCCAGGTCCACGTCGAGCTGGCGCGCCAGGGCGCGCACGGCCGGCACGGCCCGCACCGCGCCGCCGCCACGGGACAGGGCGGCGGGCGCTTCCGCGACCACCTGCGTGCCGACTTTGACATCGCCCACCACCGCGCCCGCGTCCTCTTGCCCGCCTGCGCCTTCGAAGCCCGCCAGCGGCGCGCCAAGGTGCACGATCTCGCCCGGCTGGGCAAACAGCTTGGCAACCTGCCCGGCGTAGGGCGACGGTATCTCGACGATCGCCTTGGCGGTCTCGACCGAAACCAGCGGCTGGTCGGCCGCCACCGTGTCACCGGGTTTGACGTGCCATTCGGTGATCTCGGCTTCCTGCAGGCCTTCGCCCAGGTCGGGCAACTTGAAGATCTTCATCAATGCTCCCGGGGAAAAACGTCAGGCGGCCATGGCCTTGCGGGCCGCGTCGGCAATCCGCGCCACGCTGGGCAGGTACGTGTACTCGAGCCTGGCCATCGGCACCACGGTGTCGTAGCCGGTGACGCGCTGCACCGGCGCCGCCAGCGAGTACAGCCCCGCATCGGCGAGGTTCGCCGCGATCTCGGCACCGAAGCCGGCGCAGCGGGGCGCCTCGTGGACGATGACGCAGCGGCCCGTCCTGGTGACCGATTCCAGTATGGTGTCCATGTCGAGCGGCTTGAGCGTGGCGACGTCGATGACGGCGGCGGCGATGCCTTCGTCCAGCAGCAGGTCAGCCGCGGCGAGCGTTTCTTGCAGCATCGCCCCCCAGCTCACCAGCGTGATGTCGTCGCCGTCGCGCAGTGTGAAGCAGGTATCGAGCGGCAGCGCCTCGCCACTGTCCGGTACTTCCTCGCGGAACAGGCGGTAGAGCCGGGTGGGTTCGAGGAACACCACCGGGTCGGGGTCGCGCACGGCCGCCAGCAGCAGGCCATAGGCACGCGCCGGGGTGGACGGTATCACCACCCGGATGCCGGGGATATGGGCAAACATCGCCTCGGGGCTTTCGGAGTGATGCTCCGGCGCATGGATGCCGGCGCCATAAGGCGAGCGCAACACCATCGGGCAGCTCAGCCTGCCGCGCGTGCGGTGGCGCAGGCGGCCGGCATGATTGATGATGTGGTCGATGGCCGGGTAGATAAAACCGGTGAACTGGATTTCCGCAACTGGCGCCAGCCCCATGGCCGCCATGCCGATCGCGGCCCCGGCGATACCGGACTCGGCCAGCGGCGTATCGATCACGCGCTCCGCGCCAAAACGGGCTTGCAGCCCCGCCGTGGCGCGAAACACACCGCCATTCACGCCAATGTCCTCACCGAGCAGCACCACGCGCGGGTCGTGTTCCAGCGCATGAGCCAGCGCCTGGTTGACGGCTTCGACCAGATTGATTTCAGCCATGATCCTGCTCGCTCTTGTCTTCGTTGTCCTTGCCCCGGGCACCCGGAGCAAAGCGATGCGCGGTCGCCACTTGCCCCGCCAGCGCCTTGGGCAGGCTGGCATACAGGTAATCGAACATCGCTGCCGTTTCCGGCAGGGGCGTTGCCAGGTAGGCCTGCACCGCGGCCGCCACTTGCGCCGCGCAATCCTTGGCAAGCGCGTCTTCGCGTGCCGCATCCCATGCGCCAAGCCGCAGCAGATAGTTGCGCAGCCTGGCCACCGGCTCCAGCAGCCAGTGCTGCCTGACCTGTTCGCTGTCGCGGTAGCGCGAGGCATCGTCCGCCGTGGTGTGGTCGCCAAGCCGGTAGGTGATCGCCTCGATCAGCGTGGCGCCGCCACCGCTGCGCGCCCGCTCCAGCGCGTCGAGCGTGAGCTGGCGCACCGCCACGACATCGTTGCCATCCACCTGCAGCCCAGGGATACCGGCCGCGATGGCCTTTTGCGCGAGCGTCTGCGCGGCGGTCTGCTGGCTGCGCGGCATGGAGATCGCCCACTGGTTGTTGTTGACGACCAGCACGAGCGGCGCATGCCAGGCGCCCGCCATATTCATGCCTTCGTAGAAATCGCCCTTTGACGTGCCGCCGTCCCCGAGCAGGCAAACCGCGGCGCGCGGCTCGCGGCGCAGCTTCATCGCGTAGGCGATGCCGGCAGCGTGGCAGACCTGGTTGCCGATAGGCACGCAGTTCGCAAAATCATGCGGCGCCGCCGCGAACGCATTGCCGCGCTCGTCGCCACCCCAATACAGCAGGCTCTCGGTCATGGAGACGCCGCGCTGGAACTGCGCGGCGTGATCGCGGTAGGACGGCACGAGCACGTCCTGCGCGCGCATGGCGCTGGCAACGCCAACGCCGACAGCCTCCTGGCCAAGCGCCGAGGCGAACGTGCCGATCTGTCCGGTGCGCTGCAGCGCAATGGCCTTGAGGTCGAACTGGCGGGTGAGCACCATGGCCCGGTAGAGCGGGAAAAGGGCCTCTGGATCGAGCGCAAATGCAGGCAGCGCTTGGGTCGGCTCACCTTGTGGATCGAGAAACTGCGTGTACTCGATGTCGAATGTCGCGACGGTCGCCATGCTATGCCCTTTATTCTTGTGTTCCAGTCGTTGCACTGGGGGCTGTCTTCTCGTCTTTTTTCTCTTCTTCTTTTCTTTTGTGCGCGCCCCGGATCATGGAGCCGCAACGCGCACGCTGCACCTGCCTGTCAATGCTTGGGGCCCTTCATCGCCTCGGCTTCCCTGGCCGCCATCCGCTCCTCGCCGGCCTCGATCGGATCCATGGCCTCGTCCACCGAAGCCGCCGCGCGCTCGGCGTCCGCGTTGGCTTCTTCGGCAGGGGATTCGAAGTCTTCGTCCTCGATGCTTGGCGGCCTCAGCATATCCTCGAGCATGGCGGCTAGCTCAGGTGTATCCCATGGCGCACTGCGCTGCTTTTTCCGCTTGATGTAGTGCCTGACTTCCGCATCCTGTTCCGGGGTCAGGGGAAGACCACGAAAGGTGCTTTGAGGGCCATTGGCGTCCATCATGGCGCTCCGGAGGGTTGTCTCGTTTTCAGTGTAGCCCTAACCCCATTGCAATGGTTGGGGCGATCGCGGGAATTGACGGGACCACGCGGAGACACGCTTCAGGCTTGCCGCAGCAGCCAAAACCTCAACTTGCCGTCAGGCTGGTCGATATCCAATGGGGGGAGTGGCGAAAAGGTCGCTACGCCTGACAAGCGCCCGCTCAGGGAACAAACCTGACGGAACACTGCCCGGCACAGGTGTTGGCCGGGCCATGATCCATGGGCGCGCCGTTCGATAGGACAAGATCCGGATTTCCGGCGGTATCTGAGAGGATGAAAGTGGGAGACACGGACGACACCTGCGCAAGACTGGCAGCCGCGCTCGATGGCGGCTTGCTCCGGCCGGCATTCCAGCCATTGATCTGCTTCGAAACCGGCGCCATCGTCGGCTTCGAGGTGCTCGCCCGCTGGACGGACCCTGCAACGGGCCCGGTTTCCCCCGTTACCTTTATATCGATCGCGGAGTCGTGCGGGCTTATCGATCGCCTGACTTCCCATATCGTGCGCACGGCGTGCGCGCAGGCCGTGGGCTGGGGCCAGGGCTTTGTGCTGGCGTTTAACGTGTCTCCGGTGCAATTGCGCGACAAGGCGGTCGTCGCGCTGATCGCGGACGCCGTCACGCAGACGGGATTCCCGCTGGAGCGCATACAGATCGAAATCACCGAGGGCGCCATGGAGACGGATGTGGAGCTCGCGCGTGCCATCATCGACGATCTGAAGGCGCTCGGCATCGGTATCGCGCTGGACGACTTTGGCACCGGCTATGCCAGCCTGACACGCCTGCATGCCCTGCCATTCGACGAGATCAAGATCGATGCCAGCTTTGTGCGCGGCATGCTCGACGACCAGGAGTGTCGCCGGATCGTGACGGCGATCGTGGGGCTGGGCCACAGCATCGGCATGCGTGTCGTCGCGGAAGGCGTGGAGCGCGAAGAGCATGCCACGATACTGCGCAAGCTGGGATGCGACATCGGCCAGGGATGGCTGTGGGCACGGGCGCTGCAACCGGAGTGGATTCCCGCGCTGATCCAGCGGCTTGGCTTGCGCGCGCCGGAGCCGCGGCCGTTGGACCGTTCGCCGTATCAGCGCCTGCATCAGCTGGAGGCGCTTTATGTCGGCGCGCCAGTCGGCCTGTGCTTCCTGGACACGCGCTTGCGGCATGTGCATGTCAACGGGCGCTATGCGGAAATGTTCGGCACCCAGGCGGACGCCCTTGTCGGCGCCCAGCTCTGCGCGGCCTGCATGTCCGAAGCCGGCAGATCGGTCTGCTCGCTGGCGCATGCCGTGCTTGCCATGGAGACGCACTCTCCGATGGAGCGCGAGATTGCCGCGAACGGCGAGGTCTACCTGGTGGTCGGCCAGCGCGTCAACGATGACATCGGGGACGTGATTGGCGTCTCCCTCGTTGCCATTGGCATCTCGGCGCGCAAACGGGCCGAGCTGGCCTTGCGGGAAAGCGAGGAGCATTTCCGCTGCTCGGTCGAGCTGAGCCCCCATATTGCGTGGGCGGCGGACCCTGATGGCACGCTGTGCTATATCAGCCCGAACTTCCGCGACAGCGCAGGGTGCGCCATGCAGGACCGCATCGACGCCTGGCGTGCCACGGTCCATCCTGATGACCAGTTGCGCATCCGGGCAGAGTGGCTTGCCTGGATCCCGAGCGGCCAGCCATTCGCGACCCGGTTCCGCATCCAGTGGCCGGACGGCAGCTGGCGCCACATGCTGAGCCGTGCCCAGCCGCATATCGGTGCGAATGGCGCGATCGATCGCTGGTATGGCGTCGTCAGCGATATCAGCGCGCAAGCCGGCATGAAGCTGCGGATCGCGGATCTTGAGGACCAGGTTCGTGCCCTGATGGCGCCCGTGGCATAGCAATCACTCGGGCCGGCTGCCATGGCGGCTGGATAGCATCGCAGCAGCTTCAGATCGGAAACTGCGTCGTCGACAGCACCTGCTTGAGCACCATGAACGAGCGTATCTGGCGGACCCCCGGCAGATACAGCAGTTGCTCCGCATGGAGGCGATTGAAGCTCTCGCTGTCCTTGGTGCGCAGCATCATGAAGTAGTCGAACTCGCCCGTCACCACGTGGCACTCCATGCAGCCGGAGACCTGCTGGGCGGCCTTCTCGAACTCGGAGAAGGATTCCGGCGTGGACCGGTCCAGCACCACGCCGATCATCACCAGCATCCCCGCGTCCAGCGCGGCCGGGTTCAGCAGCGCCACGATCCCGCGAATCAGCCCGAGTTCCTTGAGCCGCTCCACGCGCCGCAGGCAGGCTGGCGGGCTCAGGCTGACTTTGGCTGCCAGCGCCACATTCGAGATGGACGCGTCGCGCTGGAGCGTGCGCAGGATGGCTTTATCGGTGCGATCCAATGCCTCGGAATGCGGCACGGGGTGCTCGGTTTTGGTGCGCAATTTTGTTTCGTCCATGATGCTTTATAAAAAACAAAACAGTAAAAACAGGTGCCATGAATTTTTTATAGTGCATAAATGGATTGATATTTGCAACCATGTTTCGCGCCTTTTTTTCTAGGATTGAGTCCGTCGCAGCATCAACGAAAGGTGGCGCCGAAAGGTGGCGCCGAAAGGTGGCTCCACATGCCAGTGTTCTTCGCCAGCCTTGATGCCTGGATCCCCGCTCTTAACCCGAGTCATCCAAGAAACCCAGGAGTTGCCAGCATGAATCTCAAACGCTTTCCCCGCCACCAGCTGACGTTCGGCCCCACGCCCATCCAGCCGCTCAAGCGCCTGAGCGCGCATCTCGGCGGCAAGGTCGACCTCTATGCCAAGCGTGAGGACTGCAACAGCGGCCTGGCGTTTGGCGGCAACAAGACGCGCAAGCTCGAATACATCATTCCGGACGCGCTCGCCCAGGGGTGTGACACGCTCGTCTCCATCGGCGGCATCCAGTCCAACCAGACGCGCCAGGTGGCTGCCGTGGCGGCGCATCTCGGCCTGAAGTGCGTGCTGGTGCAGGAGGACTGGGTGAACTACTCCGATGCCGTCTATGACCGCGTTGGCAATATCCAGATGTCCCGCATCATGGGCGCGGACGTGCGCCTGGTCAGCGATGGCTTCGATATCGGGATCCGCAAGAGCTGGGAAGAGGCCATGGAGAGCGTGCGCCAGGCGGGCGGCAAGCCCTACCCGATCCCCGCAGGGTGTTCCGAGCATCCGCTGGGCGGCCTGGGCTTTGTCGGTTTTGCGGAAGAAGTGCGCGCACAGGAAGCCGAGCTCGGTTTCAGGTTCGACTATGTCGTGGTCTGCTCGGTGACCGGCAGCACGCAGGCTGGCATGGTGGTCGGCTTTGCCGCCGATGGCCGGGCCAACCGTGTGATCGGCATTGACGCATCGGCCAAGCCGGCGCAGACCCGGGCGCAGATCCTGCGCATTGCCCGCAACACCGCGCATCTGGTCGACCTCGGCCGCGATATCACCGACGACGACGTGGTGCTCGACACGCGCTACGGCGGGCCGGAGTATGGCTTGCCATCCGATGAGACGCTCGAAGCCATCCGGATGAGTGCCAAGCTCGAAGGCATGATGACCGATCCGGTCTACGAAGGGAAATCGATGCAGGGCATGATCGACATGGTTCGCCGCGGCGAATTTCCGGAAGGCGCCAAGGTGCTCTACGCCCACCTGGGCGGTGCCCCGGCGCTGAGCGCTTATAGCTTCCTGTTCCGCAACGGCTGAGCCCGCGCGCCTGGCTGCCCCCTGATGCCGGTGGTGCAACGCCGGCATCGGGGCTCGCTCGTCCGGCAAAGCCTCCCGTCATCAAGCTCCATCAAGCCACATCAAGCCGCGGTCAACTGGCGCAGTGCTTCCAGCAGCTTGACCGCGGGGCCGGGCAGGATGCCCTGGCGCCGCCGGAAGGCCGTCAGCGTACGCGTGCCGACCCCGCCGGGAATGTCCAGAATGTCGATCACGCCGGCCTTGCGCTCGGCCTCCACCATCGGCTCGGCCATCCAGCTCAGAAAGCCGGATTGCGCGACCAGGCTCTTCAGCGCGGTCACCGAACGTGTCTCCACCACGATGTTCGGCAGGCCCAGCCCCTGCGCCGCAAACACCTGCCGCATGTGCTCGAACGGCCCGGTGCCCCGGGGCGGGATGGCCCATTGCTGCTCAAGGGTATCGGCCAGGGTCAGTGCCGGCTTGCGCCGCAGCGGGTGGCCCGGCGCTGCCACCACGTAGCTGCGGTCCTCCCACCGGCAGTCGGCAATGGCCTCGATCTCGTCGGTGTCCGGCGCGCAGATGCTGAGCGCCAGGTCGATCTCATGCCGGATCAGGCTTTGCGCCAGCCGGTCCCACACGCCCTCCGTAATCTCCACGCGCAGGTTCGGCCACGCCTTGGTGACCCGGCCAACCGCCAGCGGCAGCACCAGGCTGGCGATGCTGCCCACCGCGCCCACCTTGATGGTGCCCTTGGCCAGGCCGCGCATGGCATCGATCTCCTCACGCGCGTGCTCGGCCTCGCGCTGCAGCAGCGTGGCATGGGGGAGCAGGGCGCTGCCCACCGCGGTGAGCTGCATGCCCTTGGTGTGCCGCTCGAACAGCGGTGCGCCAAGCTCGTCCTCCAGCCGCTTGATGGTGCGGCTTAGTGCGGGCTGGGTCACGTGCAGCGCGTCGGCGGCCCGGCCCAGGCTGCCGCTGGCGACGATGGTGGTGAAGGCCTTGAGCTGGCGCAGATCAAAAGTCATGCACAAAAGTAATGCCTTTTGGCCAAAAAGGCAATATTCAATTAAGGGTCGGGCTCGCATACATTGGGCACCAGGCACGCACTGGCCTTGATTGGGCCAGGCGTTCCAGCGAATGCATCGACGGGAGAGATTGGCATGACCGGTAGCACGACAACCGTGGCGGGCGCCGCGCGTAACGCAACCAGCGCAACCAGCGCAACCAGCACCGTGCGCGACGCCGTGATCGACCTGCTGCGCCAGCTTGGCATCACTTCGGTGTTTGCCAATCCTGGCTCGACCGAGTTGCCGATGTTCCGGGATTTCCCCGCCGACTTCCGCTACGTGCTCGGGCTGCAGGAGGCGGTGGTGGTGGGCATGGCCGATGGTTTTGCGCAGGCCAGCCGCAATGCGTCGCTGGTCAACCTGCATTCGGCGGCTGGCGTGGGCAACGCCATGGGCAATATCTTCACCGCGTTCAAGAACCGCACGCCGATGATCGTCACGGCGGGCCAGCAGGCGCGCTCGATCCTGCCGTTCGATCCCTTCCTGTCGTCTGCCCAGGCCACCGAGCTGGCCAAGCCCTACGTCAAGTGGAGCATCGAGCCGGCGCGCGCCGCGGATGTGCCGCTGGCCATCGCACGCGCCTATTACGTGGCGATGCAGGAGCCGCGTGGCCCCGTGCTGGTCTCGATCCCGGTGGACGACTGGGACCAGCCGGCGGAGCGCGTGGCCGCGCGCACGGTGAGCCATACGGTGCGGCCGGACCCGGAGGCGATTGCGCGCGTTGGCGTGGCGCTGGATGCCTGTGAGCGGCCTGCCTTTGTCGTCGGCGGGCAGGTCGACCGCGCCGGCGCATGGGACGACGTGGTACGCCTGGCCGAGACGCACAATGCGCGCGTCTATGTGGCACCGATGTCCGGTCGCTGCGCGTTCCCGGAAGACCATCGCCTGTTCGCCGGTTTCCTGCCCGCCATGCGCGAGAAGATCGTCGGCCTGCTGGGCGGGCACGACCTGATCCTGGTGCTGGGCGCGCCGGCCTTTACCTATCATGTGGAAGGCGCTGGCCCGCACGTGCCGCAGGGTGCCACGCTGTATCAGCTGATCGACGATCCCGCCATCGCCGCCTGGACGCCGGTGGGCGCATCGGTGGTGGGCAATATCCGGCTCGGCGTGCTTGACCTGCTGGCGCGGCCCGCGCCCAGGGCGCGCCCGCTGCCTGCTCCGCGCCAGCCGCGTGCGCGTGCCGAACCGACGCGGCTGATGTCCACCGCCTATGTGCTCCAGACCCTGGCCGAGGTGCGCAACGCCGCCGACATCGTGGTGGAAGAAGCGCCCAGCGCGCGTCCCGTCATGCAGGGCTACCTGCCGTTCACGCAAAGCGGCACCTTCTACACCATGGATAGCGGTGGCCTGGGCTACGGCATGCCCGCCGCCGTTGGCGTGGCGCTGGCGCGGCCGGGGGCGCGCGTCATCGCGCTGATCGGCGACGGCTCCAGCATGTACGCGATCCAGGCCATCTGGAGCGCGGTCCAGCTCAAGCTGCCGATCACCTTCGTGATCCTCAACAACGCGCGCTACGCCGCGCTGCAGGACTTCGCGCCAGAGTTTGGCTTTGCCCCGGCCGATCCGGTGCAGGGCACGGACCTGCCGGGGATCGATTTCGTGGCGCTGGCCAAGGGGATGGGTTGCGAAGGCGTGCGGGTGCGCGACGCTGAGCGATTGCGCGATGCCCTGGCCGACGCGTTGCGCTCGCCAACGGCGATGCTGGTGGAGGTTGAGGTGGCATGAGTACTGAGGCAAAGGCCGAAGCCAACAGGATGCGCCAGCGCCGTCTGCAATGACGACGGCCGTTACTGCCTCTCCCCTCATGGGGAGAGGGCTGGGGAGAGGGGCGGTTTGGCTAGGAGCCACTCGAAGCGAAGCCAATGGCTTCTTCCGCGTACAGAAATCCCTCCCGCAAGCGCAGAGCGAAGCAAACCGCAGGCAAGCAAAACCAAGGAGACAAGAATGCAGAAGATTTCGTTGCTGATCGACGGCCAACAACGCCAGGCCGGCAATGGCGCCACCTTCGAGCGCCGCAATCCCCTGGACGGCGAGATAGCCACGATTGCCCCGGCCGCGACGGTCGCCGATGCGCTGTCGGCGGTGGACGCCGCTGCCGCAGCCTTCGACGCCTGGGCCGCCATCGGCCCGAGCGAGCGCCGCGCGTTGCTGACCAAGGCCGCGCATGCGCTGGAAGCCCGCAGCGAAGCCTTTGCTGCCGCGATGGCCGCCGAGACCGGCGCCTCCGCCATGTGGGCCGGCTTCAACGTGCACCTGGCCGCGGCCGGCCTGCTTGAAGCGGCCAGCCTGACCACGCAGATCCATGGCGAGGTCATTCCGTCGGACGTGCCGGGCAGCCTGGCCATGGGCGTGCGCCAGCCGGCCGGTGTGGTCCTCGGCATGGCGCCCTGGAACGCTCCGGTCATCCTGGCCGTGCGCGCCGTCGCCTTGCCGCTGGCCTGCGGCAATACCGTGGTGCTGAAGGGGTCGGAGATCTGTCCGGCCACGCACGGCTTGATCATCGAAGCCATGCAGGAGGCCGGCCTGCCCAGGGGCGTGGTGAACTTCGTCACCAATGCGCCGGCCGATGCGGGCGAACTGGTGGAAGCCATGATCGCCCATCCGGCGGTACGGCGCGTGAACTTCACCGGGTCCACGCGCGTGGGCAAGGTCATCGCCGCCAGTTGCGCCAGGCACTTGAAGCCGGTGGTGCTAGAGCTCGGCGGCAAGGCCCCGTTGCTGGTGCTGGACGATGCCGATATCGATGCCGCCGTCGCCGGCGCCGCCTTTGGCGCATTTGCCAATTCCGGCCAGATCTGCATGTCGACCGAGCGCATCATCGTCGACAACAAGATCGCGGACGCCTTTGTCGCGCAACTGGCGGCCAAGGCCCGCGCGCTGCCGCTGGGCGACCCGCGCAAAGGGCCGGTGGTGCTGGGCTCCGTGGTGGACATGAGCACGGTTGCGCGCTGCAACGCCTTGATCGACGATGCCTTGGCCAAGGGCGCGACGCTGTTGTGCGGCGGCAAGGCGGACAGCACCCTGATGCCGGCCACGCTGCTCGATCACGTCACGCCGCGGATGCGGATCTATGCGGAGGAGTCGTTCGGCCCGGTCAAGCCCATCGTGCGCGTCAGCGGCGAGGCCGAGGCCATCGCCTGCGCCAACGACAACGAGTACGGGCTGTCGTCGGCCGTATTCAGCCGCGACGTGGCGCGGGCCATGAACGTGGCCAGGCGCATTCAATCCGGCATCTGCCATATCAATGGCCCGACGGTGCACGACGAGGCGCAGATGCCCTTCGGCGGTGTGAAGAGCAGCGGCTTTGGCCATTTTGGCGGGCAGGCCGGCATTGCCGAGTTCACGGACCTGCGCTGGGTCACCGTGCAGACGACGCCGCGCCACTACCCGTTCTAGGCCGCAGGCGGCCGGGTTGCCGCCACGCCCAGACAACGCCATCCAACCAGCGCCGGATCGCGGCGACGCCTATGAACACAATCGCAATTCTCGGGGCCGGGGCCATGGGCTCACTGTTTGGCGCACGCCTTGCCCAAGCGGGCCATGTCGTCACCCTGATCGATATCAACGACGCGCATCTCGACGCGATCCGCCGCTTCGGCCTGCGCCTGCAGACCGATGAGGCGGACCGGCGGGTCCACGGCATGCGGGCGGTGCGCCCGGAACAGGCGGATGCCATCCCCGATCTGCTGATCGTCTTCACCAAGTCCATGCACACGCGCGCCGCGATGACGGGCGTGCGCCACCTGCTGGGGCCGGACACGATTGTGCTGACATTGCAGAACGGCCTGGGCAGCGTCGAGGCGATCTCCGGATTCGTGCCGGCGCAGCGGCTCCTGATCGGGGTCACCACATGGCCGGCCGACCTGGCTGGCCCCGGGCAAGTGCATTCGCACGGCGAGGGCGGGATCCGGATGATGAGCGCCGATGGCGTGGACCGGCCCGCCGTGGCAGAGACGGTAGCGGCGCTGGAGCGCGCCGGGCTGCACTGCCGCGCCGATGCGGATGTGTGGGCAGCGATCTGGGAGAAGGTGGCATTCAACGCCGCGCTGAATCCCCTGTGCGCGGTCACTGGCAGCACCGTGGACCAGCTGGGCAATATCCCGGATGGCACGGCGCTCGCCTTGTCCGTGGTGGCAGAGGTGCTGGCCGTGGCCAGGAGCCAGGGCGTGGCTGTCGATGCGGACAAGGTCGGCGCCAACGTGCTGCACGCGATTGGTCACCACATCGGCCACAAGCCTTCCATGCTGCAGGACATCCTTGCCGCCCGGCGCACCGAGATCGATGCGATCAACGGCGCCGTGGTGGCCGCGGCGCGGCGCCACGGGGTGCCGGTGCCGTGCACCGAGAGCCTGCTGCAACTCGTCCGGCTGATCGAAGCCCGCGCGGCAAACGGCGGGCAGGGCGCCAGCCCGCTGCGCTAGCACTGAGCCACGGCGCGCCGTGGCCTAAAGACGCAACACGCAAGACGCAAGACAAAAAAGCGCTGGCCCCGGCCAAAGCGCCCATCGACAGGAGACACGCATGAATACGCAAATGAACACGCATCTGTTCCGCGCCATTGCCGCGGGCCGCATTTCCATCGCGCGGCGCAAGCGCCGTCTGGCCACGATCCCGGCCGGCGCGGCGCAAGCGCCCGGCGCGCATCGCCATGGAGCGCAAGCATGAGCGCGAACCTGCGGCAAGCCGGCACGCCCGTCGACGTGGGCAGCGTGCTTGATGACGGCCCCTACACAACCATGCAGAAGATCGTCGTGATGCTGGCGGCGCTGTCCATCGTGATGGACGGCTTCGATGGCCAGTTGATCGGCTTCGCGATCCCCGTGCTGATCAAGGAGTGGGGCATCACCCGCAGCGCCTTCGCGCCCGCGGTGGCGGCCGGGCTGGTGGGCATGGGCATTGGCAGCGCGTGCGCGGGCCTGCTGGCGGACCGCTTCGGGCGCCGGTGGGCCGTGATCGGCAGCGTCTTCCTGTTCGGCGCGGCCACCTGCGCCATCGGCTTCGCCCCGGACACGACGATGATCGCCGTGCTGCGCCTGATCGCCGGGCTTGGCATCGGCGGCGCTTTGCCAAGCTCCACCACCATGACGGCCGAGTTCACCCCGGCACGCAGCCGCACGCTGGCGGTGACGGCCACCATCGTCTGCGTGCCGCTGGGCGGCATGCTGGCCGGCCTGTTTGCCAGCGTGGTCCTGCCGGCCTACGGCTGGCGCGGCTTGTTCTTTATCGGCGGCGCCCTGCCGCTGGGCCTGGGCGTGCTGCTGATGCTGGTCCTGCCCGAGTCGCCGCGCTTCCTGGTGCGCCGAGCGCACCGGTGGGACGAACTGCGCCGGCTGCTCGGCCGCATGTCCAGGCCGCTGCCGGCGGACGCCGTCTTCACCGACCTGGCCGAGCGCGGCGCGGAAAGCCGCAAGGGCTTCGGCGCGCTGTTCGCGCCCGGGCAGGCGCGCGACACGCTGGCGATCTGGTGCGCCTTCTTCATGTGCCTGCTGGCCGTCTACAGCGCCTTTAGCTGGCTGCCGACCATGCTGGCATCGGAGGGGCTGAACGTGGCGGTCGCGGGTTCCGGCCTGACCGCCTACAACCTCGGCGGCGTCATCGGCGCGCTGTGCTGCGCGGTGGCCATCGCGCGCTTCGGCTCGCGCTGGCCGCTGGCGATCTGTTGCGCCGGCGGGGCGGCCAGCGCGCTGTTGCTGCAAGGCGTGGATGTTCGCCACAGTACGGGGTTGCTGATCGTTGGCCTGGGCGTGCACGGCATGTTCGTCAACGCGGTGCAGTCGACCATGTACGCGCTGTGTGCCTTCGTGTACCCCACGGCAGTGCGGGCCACCGGCACGGCCTCGGCGCTGGCCTTTGGCCGCCTCGGGGCCATCCTCAGCGCTTTCGCGGGCGCGGCGGTGATCACCGCGGGCGGCGCGTCGTCCTACCTCGGCATGCTCGGCGCGGCGATGGCCGCCGTGCTGGTGGCGCTGCTTGCGGTCAAGGGGCATATCCCGAAGCTGGCGCGTGCGCCGGCCAGCGGTGACGCGGTCCTGGCACGCAGCTGAGGCCAGGGACGGCACATCCGCAATTCGCTATGATCCGGGGTCGGAACCGTCTTTCGCGCGTCCGGCATCCCCAGGTGCGCCGAGGCAGATCGCCGCGCCCGGCGGCCAGACGGCGCGCCCATGCCAATGACCCGGATCAACCTCAAAACGCCTGTCGCTTCAGCCCAACCCGAAGCGCAGGCGGCCGCCCTGTTGCAACAATCCGAACGGATCGTCACCGATGCCGATGGCTGCCGCATCGTCTGGCGCCGCTTTGGCGAGGGGCAACCCGTGGTGCTGCTGCATGGCGGGCATGGAAGCTGGTTGCACTGGGTGCGCAATATCGAGGCGCTGGCCGCGCACCGCACGGTGTGGGCACCGGACATGCCGGGGTTTGGCGAGTCGGACGATATCGCCAGCGATCTTGCGGTGATGACCGGCGCGCTTGTCAGGGGCATCAGGCAGTTGCCCGGCTGCGGCAAGGCGCTCAGTCTGGCCGGCTTCTCCTTCGGCGGGCTGGTGGCGGCCAACGTGGCCGCATCGCTTGGCACCGTGCGCCGGCTGGCACTGATGGGCTCAGGCGGCCATGGTGGCATCCGCCGCCAGCAGCGCGCGCTGGTGGACTGGCGCAAGGCCGGGGATGCCGAGGCCCTGGCGCTGTCCATGCGCTACAACCTGGAGGCGTTCATGCTGGCCGACCCGGCCAAGATCGATGCCATGGCCATGTACGCGCACACCGAGTCGTGCCGCCTCACGCGCTTTCGCAGCAAGACCATCTCCCGCTCCGGCGACCTGCGCGGCGCGCTGGACCGCTTCGGCGGCGAGGTGCTGCTGGCCTGGGGCGAGCACGACGTCACGGCGGATCCTGTCCCGGCCATCGCGGCAATGACCCGGGACAACCCGCGCCGCGAAGGCCGCGTCGTTGCCGGCGCGGGCCACTGGGTCCAGTACGAGGCCCACGGGCCAGTCAACGCACTGCTGGACGGCTGGTTGCCGAAGTAGCCGGCGCGGCCGCCGCCGGGTACGTTTTCTGGTAATGCACCGTGAACGTCCCTAGCGCCGCCAGCGCGGCCTGCGGGTCGTGGCTCGGCTTGACGGCGAAGGCATCAAAGCCGCAGCGCGCCATGTAGTGCACGGTATCGATCATCACGTCGCCCACCGCGCGCAGCTCGCCGCCCCAGCCATATTGCGTGCGCAGCAGCTGCGCCAGCGAATAGCCGCGCCCGTCCGTATAGACCGGGAAGTCGATCGCCAGGTGCGCGATGCCGGTGGCGTCGATGGTGGCGGCGCCCGCCTCAAGCAGGTCTTCTGGGTCCGCATCCGGGCCCAGGTACACGGCCACCGGGTGGCGGCGCAGGCGCAGCGCATCGCGTGCTGCCCGCCATGTGGCAAGGGTGACCAGCCAGCCGTTTTCGTCCGGCGGCAGCGCGTGCGTTGCCGATGCTGATGCCGGCGCGTTCTCGTCCGGCACGAAGGCGCGCCAGATGTCCGCTTCCAGCTGGCCGTTGCGAATCACATTGTTCAGCGGTGGCATGGATTGGTGATCAGGCACGGGCTTGCTCCGTTTGCTGCCGCCGCGCGACGATCCTCGGGTCCTGGTAGACCGCCTGCTTGAAGGGTTCCAGGCCAACCCGCTCCACCACGTCGATAAACCGCTCCGCCTCGCTGTCGCGCAGGGACAGGTAGGTATCGATCAGCAGCGCCACCACATCCGGGATTTCATCGCGCGCGAACGACGGGCCGATGATGCGGCCGATCGCCGCGCCGCCGCCCTTGTGCTGATCCAGCAGCGCATGGCCGGCCGCGCCGTTCTGGCGCCCGCCGATGGTCACCTGGTACCACGCCTCGCCAGCCTTGTCCACGCCGAGGATGCCGATGTGGCCCACGTGGTGGTGCCCGCAGGAGTTGATGCAGCCGGAGATGTTCAGGTCCAGCTCGCCGATCTCGAACAGGTAGTCCAGGTCGTCGAAGCGGCGCTGGATGGCCTCCGCCAGCGGAATCGACACCGCATTGGCCAGCGAGCAGAAATCTCCGCCCGGGCAGGCAATGATATTGGTGAGCAGGCCGATGTTGGCGGTGGCCAGGTTCAGCGCGTCCAGCGCCTGCCAGAGCGCAAATAGCGCGCTCCGGCGCACGTCGGCCAGGATCAGGTTCTGCTCGTGCGAGACCCGCAGCTCGCCAAAGCCGAAGCGCTCCGCCAGGTCCGCCACCGCATCCATCTGGTCGGCGGTGATGTCGCCGGGCGGCATGCCGGTGGCCTTCAGCGAGACGGTCACGGCGGCGTAGCCGGGCACGCGATGCGCATGCACATTGCTGCGCAGCCAGCGGGCAAAGCGCGGATGCGCCGCCGCCAGTTCGGGATCCGGGCCGGCCTCGTGCGCCGCCGCGGGATCATGGTCCGGCATGGTGAAGCGGCCCGCCACGCCGGCCACGAAGTCCGCGCTGACCGTGTCCGGGCCGCCGCGGATCCGCTGCCACTGCTCGTCTACCTGTTGCGCGAACACGCCCGGCGTCAGGTCCTTGACCAGGATCTTGATGCGCGCCTTGTACTTGTTGTCGCGCCGCCCGTGCAGGTTGTAGACGCGCAGCGTGGCCTGCAGGTAGGTGAGCAGGTCGGACCAGTGCACGAAGGCGTTGATCAGCTTGCCGACCATGGGCGTGCGGCCCATGCCGCCACCCACCCACACGCGAAAGCCAAGCTCGCCATCGCGCTCCACCGCCTGCAGGCCGATATCGTGCACGCCCACCGCTGCGCGGTCCGTGGTGGCGCCGCTCACCGCGATCTTGAACTTGCGCGGCAGGAAGGCAAACTCGGGATGCAGCATCGACCACTGGCGGATGATCTCGCACCACACCAGGGGGTTCACGATCTCATCCGGCGCCAGCCCGGCGAAGTGGTCGGTGGTGGTGTTGCGGATGCAATTGCCGCTGGTCTGGATGGCGTGCATCTGCACGGTCGCCAGCTCCGCCAGGATAGCGGGCGCGTCCTCCAGGCGGGGCCAGTTGAACTGCATGTTCTGCCGCGTGCTGAAGTGCCCGTAGCCGCGGTCAAAGCGGCGCGCTATCTCGGCCAGCTTGCGCAGTTGCCGCGACACCAGCATGCCGTAGGGGATCGCCACGCGCAGCATGGGCGCATGCCGCTGGATGTAGAGGCCGTTCTGCAGCCGCAGCACGCGGAACTCGTCCTCGGTGAGCTGGCCGTTGAGAAACCGTTCGGTCTGGCCGCTGAACTGCGCAACGCGCTGGTCGACCAGTTGCTGGTCGACGGTGTCATACACATACATGAAGCACTTCCAGGTGTGCCGTGCGGGGAGGGGGGAGTTCGCCCCGCCGGCGAGGGGCTTGTGGGTAGCCTTGAGGCTAGCGCCCCTTGCGCGCGCCGAACAGGAGCAGACGGGACCTGTTCTGGCCGGAGCAGATGCCTTGCCGGTCGCGAAGCCGTGCGCGTCACCCGGTTTCCAGTGCCACCGTGTTCCGGTCCGGTCCGGTTTGCCGTGCCGGTTCCTTGTTGTTTCAGGCGCAAGCCTGGGCTGGCCTCTGACACCTTCGGGCTTTGGAAGCACCGCGAGGTGGATGGCCTTGCGTATCAGGAAAAGCTGCGGGAGGCGTGGTGAACGCGCTCTTTGACACCAACATCCTGATCGACCACTTGAATGGAATCGAAGAGGCCATGATCGAGATGCGCCGCTACGCGTCAAGGGCGATCAGTGTCATCACCTGGATGGAGGTGATGGTGGGCGCAACAGCTGAAGAAGAGCAGACATTGCGCGCGTGGCTCAATGGGTTCCGGCTGATTGCAGTCGATGATGCGGTTTCCTCTCGCGCGGTCCAGATCCGGAAAACCGCACGCATCAAGCTGCCTGACGCGATTATCTGGGCGTCAGCGCAAGCGCATTCCATGCTGCTGGTCACACGCAATACCAAAGTCTTCTCAGCCAGCGAGCCTGGCGTGTGAATTCCCTATCAACGCAAATGAGCGAGCGATGGAATCCATTGCAGCCCGGCGCTGCCGTGCCAGTCATTTCCCGGCAAAGCCATCCAGCCTCTCCACGGCCTGCACCGCTGCCGCGCGGGCGGCCGGTGACACCGTGAGCATGATGTGGCCGGTGCCGGGCACCAGCGTGACCGGAATATCCGGGCGGCCCGCGTCGGCGAACACCTGTGCAAACCTGGCGGCGACAAACACTTCATCGTCCTGCCCGGCCAGTACCGCCGCCGGCTTGTGGATCTCGCGAATGTCGCGCTGGTAGTCCTCATCGGGCTGGAAACTCGTCGCCAGCGCATAGGAATAGGTCGGCGTCAGTTCGGCGCGCGGTGCGTCGTTGATGGCAAAGGCCAGTACGGGCAAGTGGTTGAAGGCGGTGATGCCGAACCGGTTCAGCAGCGTGAGCGCGATCACGCGCGGCACGCCGACCGAGACCCAGCCGCCGGCGTCGGGGCGGAACGTGGGCGCGCGGCGGTTCGTATAGGGCGCCATGAACAGGTAGTTGTCGAACAGGGCCTGGCGCGCGCCGCCGGCCACGCGCAGCGCAAAGCCGCCGCCCGATGAGAATCCCACCAGCGTCTTCGGGCCGGCGGGCTGGACGGTGCTCACAAAGTCTTCCAGGTCGTCATCGAGCTGCCCGATGTAGGCAATGTCGCCACGCGGGCCAGAGGCCCCGTGGCCGCGCATATCCAGGGCGTAGGCCGTGAAGCCGGCCTGCGCGAAGCGCTGCGCAAGCGGATGCATGCTCTGGCTGTTGGCCGAGGAGCCATGCACCAATACCACGCTGCCCCGGCTGGGCAGGCCGGCGGCGGGGGGATAGCGGCGGTAGGTGAGTTGCGCGCCATCGCGTGCCGCGTATTGGGCGGGCGCCGCCAGCGCGGAGAAATCCACGTCCTTGAACGGATCGCTGATGCTTAGCATCGGCTTTGGCCGGGTCGGGCCACCTGCGGCCAGTGCCGCGGCAAGGGCCACGAGCACCACGAAAAGTACGGCGGAGACGGCGAGCGTGGCGGTTCGGAGTTTCACGGTATTCGCTTTGCGCAAGGGGTGGAATGGTGGAATGGTGGAATAGCGGAAGAGACCGCGCTGGCCGGACAGAAGCGAAAAGTGCGCTAGTCCAGCCCGGAAGCTAGCACCGAATCGGGCGCCGCGCGACATCCGCTAGTCAAAGGCGTGAATTCTTCCGCGTGCGTCAAGAGTGTTTTCCCATCCCGGCATTTCTTTCCACCCGGCGGAAGGCTAACGTGCACTGGCGCGTCCGCTGGCTGTGGTTTATGTCCGTGCAAGGCCACAAGCGCCGGGCAAGACACACGACAAGCGGGCACAGAACCTGATCCTTGCGGAGGAAGACAAAGCCATGCCAACGTCATTTTTATACGTGGCCCAGCCCACGCGCGTGCTGTTTGGCGCGGGCACCCTGAGCCAGGTGGGGCAGGAACTGGAGCGGCTGGGCGCCAGGCGGGCGCTGGTGCTATGCACGCCCAACCAGGCCGAAGACGCAACGCGGTTGTCCGACGCGCTCGGGCCGTTGTCCGCCGGCATCTATCCTGGCGCCGTGATGCACGTGCCGGTGGAATCCGCCCGCGCGGCGATTGCGCACGCGCAGGAAGTGGGCGCGGATTGCATGATCGCCCTTGGCGGCGGGTCGACCACCGGGCTGGGCAAAGCCATCGCGCTGACCTCCGGCCTGCCGATCCTGGCGATTCCCACCACCTACGCCGGGTCCGAGATGACGCCGATCTACGGCCTCACCGACGCCGGCCTGAAGAAAACCGGGCGCGACCCGCGCGTGCTGCCGCGCACCGTGATCTACGATCCCGTGCTGACCGTGGGCCTGCCGGTGGCATTGAGCGTGACCAGCGGCCTGAACGCCATTGCGCACGCCGCCGAGGGGCTGTACGCCGAGGATGCCAACCCGGTGACGTCGCTGATGGCCGAGGAGGGCATCCGGGCGCTGGCCAGCGGCATTCCCCGCGTGTTCGCCGCGCCCACCGACCTGGATGCCCGCGCCGATTGCCTCTACGGCGCATGGCTGTGCGGCACGGTGCTGGGCAGTGTCGGCATGGCGCTGCACCACAAGCTGTGCCATACGCTGGGCGGCAGTTTCAACCTGCCCCATGCCGAGACGCACACGGCGGTGCTGCCGCACGCCATGGCCTATAACGCCTTGGCCGCGCCGGATGCCATGGCGCGGATCCGCCGGGCCATGGGCGGCGAGGGCATCTCCGCCGCCGCCGCGCTTTACGACCTGGCCGCCCGCCACGGCGCGGCCACGGCGCTGCGCGATATCGGCATGAAGGCCGAGGACCTGGACCGCGCCGCGGATATCGCCTTGGCCAACCCGTACTGGAATCCGCGCCCGATCGAGCGCGCGCCGATTCGCGCATTGCTGCAGGCCGCCTTTGAAGGCGTGCGCCCGGACTGAGCGGGCCAGCAAACACAAAACACAAAATACAAAACACACAACACACACCGCACCGGAGACAAACAATGCAAATCGGCTTTATCGGAATCGGCAAGATGGGCTTGCCCATGGGGCGTCACCTGGCCGCCGCCGGGCACGCTGTCGAAGGCTTCGACCTGTCGCCCGCCGTGCTGGAAGCCGCGCGCCAGGCCGGGCTGAAGACGGCCGGCTCGCTCGCGCAGGCAACCGCCGGCAAGGACGTTGTGTTCAGCTCGCTGCCGCACGACGCGGCCTTCGAAGCCGTGGGCGCGCAAGTGGCTGAGCTGGCCGCGCCGGGCACGCTGTATGTCGATACCAGCACGGTGTCGCCGCAAGCGTCCGCCCGCGTGGCCGCTTTGCTGGCGCAGCGCAACATCCCGTACCTGCGCGTGACGGTATCCGGCAACAACAAGATGGCCGAGGCGGCGCAGCTGACCTCGCTGGTGTCCGGTCCGGCGGCCGCCTATGCGGTGGCCAAGCCGCTGCTGGCCGCGCTCGGGCCGGCCCAGTTCTACCTGGGCGAAGCCGAGCAAGCGCGGCTGATGAAGCTGGTGGTGAACCTGATGATCGGCCTGACTTCCGGCATGCTGGCCGAAGCGCTGGCACTCGGCGCCAAGGGGGGCCTCAAATGGCAGGACATGTGGTCTGTCATCACCGCCAGCGCGGTGGCCGCGCCCATCGTCAAGGCCAAGTCCGCGCAGCTGGTCGAGAACGACTACACCCCCACCTTCACCGTGGACCAGATGCTCAAGGACGTGGGACTGATCCTGGATGCGGGCGCCGACCTGCGCGTGCCGCTGTCGCTCACGGCGCTGCTGGGCCAGATGCTGCAGGGCGCCGCCGCGCAGGGCATGGCCGGTGATGACTACGCCGCGGTGATCAAGTCCGCGCGGCTCGCCGCCGGGCTGCCCAGCGTCAATGGCTAGGCTGGGCGCCTAAGCGCGCCGTCACGACGTCCACTTGCGCTCGTAGTCCATGCGCTCGAAGTGCGCCACCAGGTAGTCGATGAACAGGCGCACCTTGGCGGCCAGGTAGCGCCGGCTCTGGAAGGCGATGTTGATGGTGAGCCGGGGCAGGTCCCAGTCGTCCAGCACCGGGATCAGCCGGCCCGCCACGATATCGTCGTAGACGATGTACTTGGGCTGCACCAGGATGCCCAGGCCTTCCAGCGCGGCCGCGCGGATCACCTGGCCGTCGTTGGACTCCAGCTTGCTGCGCACCGTGACCGTTTTCTCCTCTGCATTGCGGGTGAAGGCCAGCTCGTGCGGCCGGTTGGCGTACGAGTAGATCAGCATGTGGTGGCGCAGCAGGTCGTCGACGTCGCGCGGCGTGCCCATGCGGTCCAGGTAGCGTGGCGAGGCGGCCAGGATGCGGCGCGTCTCGGCCAGCCGGCGCACGGTCAGGCCGGAATCCGGCTCGAATTCCCGCGTGCGGATGGCCAGGTCGATGCCACTGTCCATGATGTCGTAGTAGCGGTTGGCCGCCAGGATGTTCACGTCCACCTTGGGATAGAGGCTGGTGAAATCCGGCAGCAGCGGCGCGAGGTGCTTCATGGAAAACGACAGCGATGCGGTGACCGTCAGCGTGCCGCCCGGCTCCAGCACATTGGCGTTGACCGCGGCTTCCGCCTCCTTCATTTCCGTCAGCACGCCCTTGCAGCGCCGGAAAAACTCGTGCCCCACATCGGTCAGGTAAAGACGGCGCGTATTGCGCTCGATCAGCCGCGCCGATAGCCGCTGCTCCAGCGAGGTGAGGTAGCGGCTTGCCGCCGCGTTGGAAATGTCCAGGCTCTCGGCGGCCTTGCTGATGCTGCCCAGCTCCGCGATCTGGACGAAGAGTTCGAATTCGGTCCAACGGTCCATGCTTTGTCTCCCCGTGTGTCCCTTGGTCCGCCGCGCGAGCCGTTTTGATTCTCTCGCCTGGCGGAAAGAAGATTTCCTTATCCGTCGTTTTTTTCCATTTGCCGGCAGTATAGAGTTTGTTCCAGCACCTGTCAGGCATGACAGGATGCCCACAAAATCCAGAGCGGCGCGCCGGCCACTGGCAGCGCCGCCAGGCAACGGAGACACACCCATGATCCTGGTACGCGGGGCCACTCTGGTCACCATGGAACCCGCCCTCGGCGAGTTCACCGGCGACCTGCTGATCGACGGCGAGCGCATCGCCGCCATCGCACCGCATCTCGAAGCGCACGACGCCGAGCTGATCGACGCGCGCGGCTTCATCGTCGCCCCGGGCTTTGTCAACGCGCATATGCACACCTGGCAGACCGCGCTGCGCGGCGTTGCCTCGGGCTGGACGCTGACCGAGTATTTCCGGCAGATGCATGCCGGGCTGGCCACGCGCTTCACGCCCGATGACATCGGCATCGCCACGCTCGTCGGCGCCTGGAACCAGCTCGATTGCGGTACCACCACGCTGGTGGACTGGTGCCACAACAATCCCACGCCGGCGCACAGCGATGCCGCGCTGGACGCGCTGGAGCATGCTGGCATCCGCGCCGCGTTCCTGCACGGCTCGCCCAAGCCAGACCCCAAGCCCGGCGCGCTGCCGTTCTGGGAAATGCCGCACCCGCGCGGCGAGGTGGAACGCCTGTCCAGGCGGCTGCAAGGCTCATCCCTGCTCAGCCTCGGCCTGGCCATCCTCGGCCCGCATTACGCGACGCTGGAAGTGGCGCTGCACGATTTTGCGCTGGCACGGGAATTTGGCCTGCTGGCCAGCATGCACCAGGGCGGCGGCAGCGCCCGCACGCCGCAGGGATGGGCGCGGCTGGAGCAGGCCGGGCTGCTTGGCCCCCATATCAACATCGTGCACGGCAACAACCTCACCGACGCGCAGCTGGCGCGCTTCGTCGGGCTGGGCATGAGCTTCTCCGTCACGCCGGAGAACGAACTGACGCAGGGCCATGGCTTCCCCATCACGGGCCGGCTGACGCGCCTGGGCGCCGCGCCGTCGCTCGGCGTGGACCTGGAATCGGGTTTGTCCGGCGAGATGTTCATCGCCGCGCGCATGGCGCTGGGCATCCAGCGCGCGCTGGACCATGCGGAGTACCGCCAGCAGCACGGCGAGATCGCTCCCGCGCACGCGGTGAGCTGCCGCGACGCGCTGGACTGGATCACGCTGGCCGGCGCGCGGATGCTCGGCATGCAAGACCGCATCGGCTCGCTGGCCGTGGGCAAGCAGGCCGACCTGGTGATGATCGACGCCCGCAAGCTCAACATGATGCCGCTGCACGACCCGGTGAGCGCCATCGTGATGCAGGCCAGCCTGGCCAACATCGACAGCGTGTTCGTGGCAGGCAAGGCGCGCAAGCGCCACGGCCGGCTGCTGGTGGACGGGCTGCCGGGCAAGCTTGAAGCGCTGCGCGCGTCGGGCGAACGCCTGGCGGCGGAGCGGTGAGCGAGAGGGGAGCCAACCAGCGGCAAGATCAACCAACTGGTGTAGCCGTGTGAAGCGCCCGCAGGGCGGGCCACACCCCAAGCGCGATGCGAAGCGAGCCGTCAAGGTTCACCCAGGCCGTATGGGGCGCCTCGGGCTTCGGCGAAAAGAGCGGAAAAGAGGGACCCATGTCTGAGTATCGCCTTAAGGCGATGCGAGTTTGGGTCCCGGCCGCTCTTTTCGCCGAAGCCCGAGGGGGTAGTCGCCCCATCCGGCGCGCCTTCTTTGCCTACTTTCTTGGCAAGACAAGAAAGTAGGTCGCCGCCCCGCAGGGGCGGTGAAACAGCAGTTGCCTTTGCCGTCATCAACGTGCCACCAGCACCAGGAAGCCACCAACGATAAGAAGGAGACCACATGCATCGACAACCCGCCCCGCACGGCATCGGCGCCGGCGCCGACAAGATCTTCAGGCCCGCATCATGAACGCCATCACCGAAATCACGCCGCTGTTCGAGATGCGCGGCATCTGCAAGCACTTCCCCGGCGTGAAGGCGCTGGACGATGTGTCGTTCGCCATCTACCCCGGCGAGGTGCATATGCTGCTGGGCGAGAACGGCGCCGGCAAGTCGTCGCTGATGAAGGTGCTGTGCGGCGTCTACGTGGCCGATGCCGGCGAGTTCTATCACGACGGCAGCCCGGTGGCGATCACCAGCCCGGCCGATACCATGCGCCTGGGCATCGCGGTGATCTTCCAGGAGTTCTCGCTGGTGCCTTACCTGGACATCGCGCAGAACATCTTCCTGGGCCGCGAGCCGCGCGGGCGCATTCCCGGCTCCGTCGATGCCGCCAGGATGCACGCCGAAGCGCGCCGCATCCTCGATATCCTGGGCATGGAGGTGAGCACCCGCACGCCGGTGCATGCGCTGGGCGTGGCCCAGCAGCAGATGGTGGAGATCGCCAAGGCGCTGTCGCAGAACGCGCGCATCCTGGTGCTGGACGAGCCCACCGCGGCGCTGTCCGACCGCGAGACCGAGAAGCTGTTCGCCGTGATCGCGCGGCTCAAGGCGGACGGCGTGTCGATGATCTATATCTCGCACCGCATGGCGGAGGTCTTTGCGCTGGGTGACCGCATCACCATCCTGCGCGACGGCCGCAAGGTAGGCGCCTGCCTGCCAGGTGACGCCACCCCGGACGAGCTGGTGGCGCGCATGGTCGGGCGCAAGGTCGACATGAGCTACAGCCGCGAGCGCAGCGCGCAGCTGGGCGAAGTGGCGCTGGACGTGCGCAACGTCAGCGCGGACACCGGCATCGCGGATATCAACCTGCAGGTGCGCGCCGGCGAGATCGTGGGCCTGGCCGGGCTGGTGGGCTCGGGCCGCAGCGAGGTGGCGCGCGCCGTGTTTGGCGCGGACCCGATCCAGCAGGGCGAAATCCACATCTTTGGCAAGCGTCTGGCCGGTGGCCCGGACCGCGCCCGTGAGCTGGGTGCCGCGCTGATTCCGGAAAGCCGTAAATCGGAGGGGCTGGCGCTGATTCGCACGGTGCGCGACAACCTGCTGCTGGCCGGCTTGCGGCGCGCCTTTCCCGCGCGCTGGTATCGCGCAGACAAGGCCGAGGCGCTGGCCGAGCGCGAGATCGCGCGGCTGCGCATTGCCACGCCCGACGGCAACCAGCTGGCGCAGTTCCTCTCCGGCGGCAACCAGCAAAAGATCGTGATCGGCAAATGGCTGGTCGCCGAAGCGAAGCTGTTTATCTTCGATGAGCCCACGCGCGGCATCGACGTCGGCGCCAAGGCCGAGATCTTTGCGCTGATCGACAGCCTGGTGAAGCAGGGCGCCGGCGTGCTGCTGATCAGCTCCGAACTGCCGGAGATCATCAATGTCTGCGACCGCACCTATGTCATGCGCGGCGGGCGCATCGCCGGCGAAGTCGCTCACGCCGAGATGACCGAAGAACGCATTCTGCAACTGGGGATGAACGATGCTTGATACCAACGCACTACCGCGGCCGCTCGGCCTGTCCATCGGCAAGGTGCCCGGATCGGTCTGGGTGCTGCTGCTGCTTTCGCTGGGCTTCAGCGCAACGGGCTCGGGCTTCCTGAGCGTGGAGAACCTGCTGAACATCGGCGCGCAATCCACCATCCTGCTGCTGATCGCCTTGCCGATGACGCTGATCATCATGACCGAGGGGCTGGACCTGTCGATGGGCGCCGTGCTGACGCTATGCGGCGTGGTGCTGGCGATGGTGATGGTGGCCACGGAATCGCTGCCGCTGGCCTTGGGCGCGGCGCTGCTGACCGGGCTGGCGTTCGGCCTGCTCAATGGTGCGCTGGTGTCGTGGCTGGAGATCCCGCCGTTCGTGGCCACGCTGGGCACGCTGGGCGTCGCGCAGGGGCTGGCGCTGGTGGCCACCGATGGCCAGAGCGTGACCGGCATCGGCGACATGATTCCGCTGATCTACGCCGGGCAACTGCTGGGCGTGCCGCTCCCGATCTGGATCGCGGCGGTGTTCTACGGCCTGTTCCACTGGCTGCTCTACCACACCCGCTTTGGCGCCTATGTGTTCGCGCTGGGCGGCAACCGCGAGGCGCTCAAGTTCTCCGGCGTGCGCATCAATGTCTATCTGATCGCTGTTTATGCGCTGGGCGGGCTGATGGCCGGCGTGGCCGCGCTGCTGCTCACGGCGCGCATGAATGCCGGGCACCCCACGGCGGCCATCGGGCTGGAGTTCGATGCCATCGCCGCGGTGGCGGTGGGCGGCACCACCTTCGACCGCGGCAATGGCTGGCTGCCCGGCACGGTGCTGGGGGTGCTGGCGGTAGGCGTGCTGCGCAACGGGCTCAACCTGGTGGGCGTGCAGTCGTCGGTGCAGGTGGCGGCCATCGGGCTGCTGGTGCTGGTGGTGCTGCTGATCGAATCGTTCAAGGGGAAAGCATGAACACGGCGACTCTGTTCCCGCCACTCTCGGCGGATGCCCGCTCGTTTGCCTACCGGCTGTTTGCGCTGGGCCTGCTGTGCCTGCTGCTGGCGGTGGCGTCCGACGCGTTCCTGACGCTGGGCAACATCCTCAACGTGCTGCGCCAGGCCAGCCTGTTGTTCCTGCTGGCGTCGGGCGTGACGCTGGTGATCCTGACCGGCGGGCTGGACTTGTCGGTGGGCGCCAACGTGGCCATGTCGGCCTGCGTGGCGGCCACCGTGATGAAGGCCACCGGCTCCACCCTGCTCGGCGTGGTGGCGGGGCTGGGCACTGGCGCGCTGATCGGGCTGGCCAACGGCCTGCTGGTGGCCATGCTGCGCATCCCGCCATTTATTGCCACCTACGGCATGTTGTGGGTGCTGCACGGCGTCACCTACTGGTTCATGGCGGGCGAGACCATCCACGGCTTCCCGCCGGCGTTCCGGGCGATCGGCAGCGGCTACCTGTGGGGCGTGCCCATTCCGGTGTACCTGATGCTGGCGTTCCTGGTGGCGGGCACCGCCATGTCGCAGAAGACCACCTATGGCCAGGAGATCTACGCCATCGGCGCCAATCCCGTCGCGGCCCGGCTCTCCGGCGTGCCGGTCAGGCGGCGGCTGGTGCTGGTGTACCTGGTGAGCGGCGCCATGGCCGGCATCGCCAGCCTGGTGTTCCTGGCGCGGCTCAACTCGGCCGAAGGCGACATTGGCGAGGCGCTGACGCTGCCCGCCATCGCCGCGGTGCTGATCGGCGGCACCTCGCTGTTCGGCGGCGTGGGCCGGGTATCCGGCACGCTGGTCGGCGCCATCATCCTCACGCTGGTGCTCAACGGCATGAACCTGCTCACCGTCAGCGCCAACTGGCAACCGCTGGTGACGGGCGTGATCGTGGTGCTGGCGGTATTCCTGGATACGCTGTCGCGCAAGCGGCTGGGCGTGAAGTCTTAGCTCGACGTCGCCAATCAGGGTCGTCAAACAAGGTCGTCAAACAAGGTCATCAATCGAGGTGGCAGCTTTTCATCAGAGACAAAGGAGACAACATGAACGTACGTAACCTGAAGCAACTGGCCGGCTTGCTGGCCCTCGGCATCCTGGCCGCGCCGGCCCACGCGGACGGCGAGCGCATCGCAGTGTTCACCAAGAACCAGACTAACCCGTTCTTCCAGGTCGTGCGCCAGGGCGCGGATGCGGCGGCCAAGAGCATGAACGCGCGCGTCACCCACTACATCCCCACCAAGCCGGACAGCATCCCGGAGCAGATGAGCCAGATCGAGGACGTGATCGTCAAGAAGGCCGACGCCATCGTCTTCGTCCCGGTGGACTACAAGGCCATGGGCCCTGGCGTGAAGAAGATCAACGCGGCCAATATCCCGGTGGTCAACGTGACCGACAAGAGCGACGTGGGCAATTTCGTCTCCTTCATCGGCGCCAGCGACTACGACCTGGGGCTGAAGACCGCCACGCACCTGTTCAAGGCCATGGGCGGCAAGGGCAATGTGGTGCTGCTGGAAGGCATCAAGGGCTCGCTGACCAATATCGACCGCGTCAAAGGCATGCACGACGCGCTCAAGGCCTTCCCCGGCATCAAGCTGGTGGCTTCGCAGCCGGCCAACTACCAGCGCCTGCAGGCCTTGCAGGTGATGGAGAACCTGATGCAGTCGTACCCGCAGATCGACGGCATCTTTGCCACCAACGACGCCATGGCCATCGGCGCCATCGAGGCGCTGCAGGGCGCCAACCGCAAGGCGCTGGTGTCCGGCATCAACGGCACGCAGGAGGCCATCGACGCGATCAAGGCCGGCACCATGCTTGCCACGGGTGACTACAATGGATTTGCCCAGGGTTGCCTGGGCATGACCGCCGCCATCCGCAAGCTGCGCGGCATGCCGGTCACGCAGAGCATCGTGCTGCCGGCCACGGTGGTGGACAAGACCAACTACCAGTCGATCGACATCCCGGTGAGCAAGCGTGCCTGCCCGCGTTGGGAAGATGCCACCAAGGCCTGATCCTGATGTCCGCAAGAACGACCACAATAACGTCCACAAGAACGACCACAAGGGAACACGCATCATGCGCAACCTAGACGAAGAGACCATCACCCAGGCCGTGCTGGCGCGGCATGCCGACATGCCCAACGGGCGGATGAAGGAGATCATGACCAGCCTGGTCCAGCATCTCCACGCCTTTGCCCGCGAGGTGCATCTCACCGAGGCCGAATGGGCCGAAGGCATCAAGTTCCTGACCGAAGTCGGCCACACTTGCACCGGCAGCCGGCAGGAGTTCATCCTGCTGTCCGACACGCTTGGCCTGTCCACGCTGGTCACGGCGCAGAACCACAAGAAGCCGCGCGGCTGCACCGAGGCCACTGTGTTCGGGCCGTTCTACGTGGACGACGCGCCAGAGTACGAGCTGGGCGCCGACGTGGCCAACGGCATGACCGGCGAACCGTGCTACGTCAGCGGCAAGGTCAAGAGCGTGACGGGCGAGGCGGTGCCGAACGCGCGGCTGGAAGTCTGGCAGGCGGATTCGGAAGGCTTCTACGATGTGCAGCAGGCAGGGCTCGATGGCCACCAGGGCCGCGGCACGCTGATAGCCGACGAGCGCGGCGGCTTTCACTTCAAGTCGATCGTCGCCGAGTGCTACCCGATTCCGCACGACGGCCCGGTGGGCCGCATGCTCGATGCCATGGGCCGCCATCCGTGGCGTCCCGCGCACCTGCACTTCATGATCTCGGCGCCGGGGTTTGAGACGCTCATCACCCATGTGTTCCGCGAGGGCGGCGAATACCTGGATTCCGATGCGGTCTTCGGTGTGCGCAGCTCCCTCATCGGGGACTGGGTGCGGCACGAGGCCGGCACCGCCCCGGATGGCACGCCATCGGCCACGCCGTTTTACACGCTGGATTTCGATTTCATTCTCAACCCGGTACCGGCAGCGCCGGCGCCGACCCGGAGGTAGGCCTCATGCTGTTCGTATTCCATCTTCTCGACAAGCCCGGCACGGGCGAACTGCGCGCCCGCGTGCGCCCGGCGCACAAGGTTTATCTCGGCGCCAAGGCCGACAGCATCGCTTTCGCGGGCCCGCTGCTGGCCGAGGACGGCACCACCATGGCCGGCAGCCTGCTGGTGATCGATTTTCCGTCGCTTGCCGAGGCCAAGGCGTGGCTGGCCGGCGAGCCCTTCACGCAGGCCGGCGTTTATGGGCAGTCGACCGTGCATGGCTTTAGCAACCTGTGGCCGCAGAAGGTCGGTTTCCCGCCGGCCTGACGTGAAGAACATCGAGAACATCAAGAACATCAGGAAAATCAGCCAAGATCCGCCAAGATCGGCAAAGGGAGAAATCGTGTCCATCGTCAAACACATCGTGATGTGGAACCTGCGCGGAGAAACCGAAGTCGACAAGCAAGACGCCGTGGCGCGGCTCAAGCTTGCGTTCGAAGGGCTTCGCGGCCGGATCCCCGGAATGCGCCACCTGGAAGTTGGCGTGGACTCCAGCAAGGTCAACTACGCCTGCGACGTGGTCCTGTACTCCGAGTTCGAATCGCAGACGGCGCTGGAAGGGTACGCCACCCACCCGGAGCACCTGCGGGTGAAGGAGGAACTGGGTGACTTGCGCATTGCACGCCACCAGGTGGACTACGAGCCGTCTGCGTGAATGGCATAGAGAGGGAAACGGGAGGCGGTCAGGCGCTGCGCGCGCCGGTCCGCCTTTGTCCGCCTTGGTGCGCTTCAGTCTCGGTCCCGGCCAGCGCTGCGTGACATCAGCAGGCCCAGGATGATGCCTACGCCAACCGCCATGCCCATGGACCGCAGCGGCTGCGCCTTGACATAAGCCGCGGTGTCTTCCGCGCGCTGCGTGATCTGCTGGCGCACGTTGTCCGAGATGCCTTTGGCCGCCTCCTTGGTCGTGGCCATCTTGTGCAGGAAGTCCTGTTTGGCCTCTTCCATCGCGGCGGCCGACAGGGAAGGCAGGCGGGCGATCAGCTCGTCCAGCTCCCGCTTGAGGCCGGAAGCTTCGTCCCGCGCGACAGCGCCGATCTGCCGGCCGGCGGTTTTGGTGGCATCCAGCACGTTCGAGGTTGCCGTGCCAACCTTGCCGGCGATACGAGAGGCCTCGTCCTGCGCCGACGATTGTCCATTGCCAACGGTTTCCATGTGGGTTCTCCTGAAGTGTGTTTGGGGGCAGGGTACAGGCGCAGCTTTCGTGCCATGCGGCAACGCACGCTCGTTGCGGCAACAGGGCGAGTCATCACGGGTCAACACGGGTCGGAAAGGAAAGAAAGTTACCGGCTTTTGTAATTCTTCCCGTGATGCCGAAGCCCATGCCGTGGCGCCGCCTGCCCCAACGGCCTGGCATGTTCGTTGCGCGCTCTCTGGCACCACCCTTTTTCAGGAGATGAACATGGGACAACTCAATCCCGGCATGCCTGCCGGCAGCAGGGGCGCGGCCATTGTCGGCCGCGGTGTGGGCGATGGCCCGGGCCCCGATGTCATGGGCGCATCGACGCTCGACGGCAACAAGGTCTATTCCTCGGACGGCGAACATGTCGGCAAGATCTCCGAGATCATGCTCGACGTGCGCGGTGGCCGCATTGCGTACGCGGTGCTTACCAGCGGGGGCTTCCTCGGCATGGGCGACACGCTGCACGCCATTCCCTGGGGCGCGCTGACCCTGGACACCGACGAAAAGTGCTTCCGCATCGGCGTGACCGCGCAACGCATCAAGGATGCCCCGGGTTTCGACAAGGACAGCTGGCCGGCCATGGCGGATCCTCAATGGGGCACCACGCTGCATGAGTACTATGGCAGCAACCCCTACTGGATCGGGGAAGGCGGGCCGCTTTGAGCCAGGCTGCGCGCTGAAGTGACCTGCGTCGCTTCCTGCGTAGTTACCTCGTAGTTACCTCGTAGTTGCCTGTTAGTGCGGGCTGCCCCACCGGTGTGGGGCAGCCTTGCCATGTCCATGCGAAAATCTACCCCGGCCTGCGGCAATACCGGCAGGCCCACGGGATGAACGCCGCTGCCCCGGACGTTCAAGACGATAAATTCGCGCGCGAAGGCGGTCCCCCGGACCTGTTGATCGCGACGCCAGATGGAGACAGGACCTTCCTATGGGCATCACAGAATTTCTGACGCAGCCGATCGGCAACCTCGCGGACTGCGTCCGCCTGCACGCCGCAGAGCGGCCCGGGCATGTCGCGGTCGTCGACAGCCGGGGCTCGCTGACCTATGCCGAATTCGACGCGCTCGCTGACCGCGTTGCCACCGCCTTGCAACGCGACGGCCTGGAACCCGGCGCGTCGCTTGCCATCTGCGCGGCAGCCTCCATCGAATACGCCGCCATCCTGATCGGCGGCCTGCGCGCCGGCGTTGCCCTGGTGCCGCTCGCCCCGTCCTCCACGCCGGCAAGCCTGGCCGGCATGGTCGAAGACTCCGACGCCCGGGTGTTCTTTGTCGACGCGGACGTCCTGCGCGAGATCGCGCCGGTGAAGGATCGTATCCAGGCTCGCCTTATCGGGCTGGCCGACGCCCCGCCGGGCTCGCGTTCGAAGCCTGGCTGGCCCCGCACGGCAGCCGCCCGCAAGCGCATGCCGTCGCGCCGCAACAGGTGTTCAACATCATCTACTCCTCGGGCACGACCGGCACACCCAAGGGCATCGTGCACGCCCACGCCCTGCGCTGGAACCAGATCCGCCGTGTCCAGGAATCCGGCGGCTACGGCCCCGACGCCGTCACGCTGATCTCCACGCCGCTGTACTCCAACACCACGCTGGTGAGCTTCATCCCCACGCTGGCGCTTGGCGGCACCGCCGTGCTGATGCCCAAGTTCGACGCGCAGCGCTATCTGCAACTGGCCGAGCAGCACCGCGTCACGCACAGCATGCTGGTGCCGGTGCAATACCAGCGCCTGATGGCGCGTGCGGACTTCGGTGACTACGACCTGTCATCGTACCGGATGAAGTTCTCCACCAGCGCGCCGCTTTCCGCCGCGCTGAAGGCAGAGATCCTCAAGCGCTGGCCCGGCGGCCTGGTGGAGTACTACGGCATGACCGAAGGCGGCGGCAGCTGCGTGCTGGCCGCGCACGAGTTCCCCAACAAGCTCCACACCGTGGGCAAGCCCATGGAAGGCCATGACATCCGCCTGATCGACGACGACGGCAATGAAGTGCCCGTGGGCGAGATCGGCGAAGTCGTCGGCCATTCCAACGCCATCATGGCCGGCTACCACAAGCAACCGGAGAAGACGACCGCGGCCGAATGGCGCGACGCCACCGGCAAGCTCTTTATCCGCACCGGCGACGTTGGCCGCTTCGACGAAGATGGCTTCCTCACGCTGATGGACCGCAAGAAGGACATGATCATCAGCGGCGGATTCAACATCTATCCCAGCGATCTCGAAGGGATCCTGCTGCAGCATCCGCAGGTGCTGGATTGCGCGGTAGTTGGCGTGCCCTCGCAGCGATGGGGCGAAACGCCGGTGGCCTTTGTGGTTCGGCGCGATGGTGCCACGGTGTCTGGTGATGCCCTGATGGCCTGGACCAACGAGCAGGTTGGCAAGACGCAGCGGCTTGCCGTGCTGGAACTGGTGGATGTGCTGCCGCGCAGTGCGATCGGGAAGGTGCTCAAGCGGGAACTGCGGGACGGGTTCCGCCCCGGACGGCCGCTGGACTGAGGCGAAGGGCGGGGCGCACGACTGGCTGGCGCGCCCCTGTCGCCAGCGATCGCGCTATTTTTGCCGTGCGCCCGGCCCTTGCTTTCTTGCCTTCCCAGCCTGCGGCCATAACGGCGCGCTCACGGAGAGATTCGCCGGCGGGTGCCCTGATCGGCACCGGGAATACTCGGGTTCATGATTCTTTTGTGACAGAGCCTAAAGGTCACGCAGATACCAGCGTTAAAGCCTGGGAGATCCGGTACATGCTTGCGTCCTGACGGCGGCATTCGCCTGGATAGACGTTCCTGGTTGTAGAGAGTCCTTGCCGTGACCATGTCCATTGCAAAATGCATAGAGCAGGAACAGCTAAGCGCGGTGTTCCAGCCCATCGGGTACCTTGCCTCGGGAGAGATCCTGGGCTATGAGGCATTGATTCGAGGTCCTGCTGGGACGGCTCTGGAAAGTCCCCAGGCGCTCTTCGAGCAGGCACGGCGTGAGGGCTGCATGGTTCGACTCGAGCGGTCCGCCGCTCGGGTCTGCATCAGTGCCTTTGCGAAAACGGGCCTGCCAGGAAAACTGTTTCTCAATTTCAGTGCGCAAGCCATCCGCGAGATTGTCAGCAGCAAACGCGATGTCCGCCAGTTCTTGGGCGCGGTGCAATTTTCCGTTGAACGGATCGTCATCGAACTTACCGAGCAAACTAGCCCGGAGCCTCTGGCGTCCCTCGTATCCTCCATTCGCGTGCTTAGAGATGGCGGGGCTCAGTTCGCGCTGGATGACTATGGCCAGGGCAACGCCAACCTCAGTCTCTGGATTGCCTTGCAGCCAGACTATGTCAAAGTTGACCGCGCCATCGTTGACGGTGTTGCCAATTCCGCGTTCCGCCTTGCGGCGCTGCGGTGTTTGCAGGTGCTCGCCAATGCCGGCAACGCCACACTGATAGCAGAAGGCCTTGAGACAGTGGAGGACCTGACCGTCTGCCGTGACATCGGCATAGCCTGCGCGCAGGGGTTCGTTCTTGGCAAGCCGCATGCCACGCCGAGCGCATCACTCGAGGAGCAAGCGCTGGCAGCCATTGCTGCCGTCTCGATCGCGGTGTTTCCAGAAGCCGTCAAGCTTGCGCCTCGCACCTTTTCGGCAAGCAGGTTCTTGACTAATGCGCCAAGTGTCCTGCCGGCAACCTGCAACAACGATGTCCTGGATATCCTGACAGCGCGCCCAATGCTGCATGCTGTTGCCGTTGTCAAGGATGGCCGGCCCGTCGGTCTGATAAATCGGCGGACCTTTGTCGACGCGTACGCGCTTCCTTATCACCGGGAACTCTTCGGCAAGAAGAGCTGCATGGAGTTTGCTAACGCGTCCCCGGTGCTGGTGGAGACAGGCGCGACCGTGGAACAGTTGGCTCAATTAATGACTAGTGAAGACCAACGCTATCTGTCCGATGGACTGGTGATTGTCGAGCAAGGCCGGTATGTGGGTCTGGCGACGGGGGAAGATCTGGTGCGCGCTGTCACGGAAGTGCGCATTGAGGCGGCCAGATATGCCAACCCGCTGACCTTCCTGCCGGGCAATATGCCAATCGATGCGCATATCAAACGGCTGGTCGAAAGCGGCGCCCCCTTTCATGCATGCTATTGCGACCTCAACAGCTTCAAGCCGTTCAATGACCAGTACGGTTACTGGCTAGGGGATGAAATGCTGAAGCTGGCGGCGGGAGTCTTGAGCGAGGCTTGCGACCAGTGCAAGGATTTCCTTGGACACGTGGGCGGCGATGATTTTCTGATTCTGTTCCAGAGCGAAGACTGGGAATCGCGCATCCGCACAGCGATGAAGCGATTCAACGCAAGCGCGGTGCAACTCTATGAGCCGAGCGATATCGAGGCTGGTGGCATCCAGAGCGAAGACCGCCATGGAGACTTGCGCTTCTACGCTTTCGTGACAATTGCGGTGGGTGTGGTCCCTGTGGGGCCAGGTTCCGATATCGATTCCAATGCCATCGCGACGCTGGCAGCGGCGGCGAAGCGTGAAGCGAAGAGGTCCGGCGACAGCTTCTACGTTTGCGGGCCCGAACTGTTGCAGGTAACCAAGACCGGGCTCATCTGAACCTGCGCATCCGGCCAGCGCGATCTGGCTGCGGTTGTCACGGTCGTCGTTAGCTGCGGTGCGGCGTACAAGGCGCTTTATGACCGTGTGCGCCGTATGCGCGACCCACGAAGTTCCCGCGGTCCCGCAAACATTGTCTTCGGCAATGTCTTAATGCTGCAATACAGGGGCCTTATCATTTGCCGGTATCAAGTCGCAGCTAAAGAACTCTGAAAAGCACTTTCGCGTATGGACCATTGGGGTGGGCCATGCGCCGATTTGATTGCACGTCTTACCATGGCTTCTTTTCAAGGCGGCCCGGATGCCAGAAGAGTGTTCGGCTTCAGGTGCCATGTTCGGTGGACGTGTTGTTGCGGGGTTGTCGGAGCCATCCTGAGGGGTGGCTCTTTTGTTTTGCTTGCTGGCTCGAACCACGTGGGCCGGCATCGGCCAATAGACGCATGCCGCAGCGCTAGCTGTCCTCCACTCCTCATCTTCCTTGGATCTACAGGTAGTAACATGCGGCCCCGTCAAGCAACCACGACCGATTTGTCCGATGTGGCGGCGCTACTTCAGTCTTGCTCACTACCTGCCGGGGGCATCGATCGTCAATCGGTGCAATTTCACGTCAGCAGAGACAAGCAGGGACTCCTTGGGTGCGCAGGCTTCGAGGCATTCGGTGGCAACGTTGCCCTGGTCAGAGGCCTCGCCGTGGCAAAGCGCGCCAGGCGCGCGGGGTTGGCCGGGCTGCTGCTTTCGGCCATGGTTTCCGACGTTCGGCTACGCGGCATCGACTCCCTGGTCGTCGGCACGGATACCTCGGCGGGCTACTTCTCGCGGCTTGGGTTCGCACCGGTCGAACTTGCTGCTTTACCGCCGGAGTTACGGGAGTCTCCGGAATTTTCCGCCGCAAGTCTCAATACGCAGTTTCTGAAGGTGGAGCTCTAGCAGGCTGTAGAAGATCGATGCCGCGCAAACGGCGAAGCTCTCCCTGTGCGGGGGGCGGTTAACCGCGGTCAACCATTGTCATTCTCCAAGCTGCAAGCCTCACCGCTTCACCCTTGCGTGCATCCGTGGTACTGTATAAACATACAGTATTCGGAAGTTTCCTATCAGTCCCCTCGGACTGAGCCGCACGCATCACATGACCGCCGAACTCTTTTCCCTATCGCCCGATACATCGGGCGATTCGCCTTTGGCGCAGCCGCCCGTGGCCGACCGGCAGGGGGCGCTGGACGCACTGGAGCAACGCTATCCCGGCCTGTGGCGGGCGGGGCAGCTTGGCCATCTGGGCCGGGCGGGCAGCGTGCCGGCCTTGCCGACCGGCCATGACGCGCTCTCGGCCGAGTTGCCCGGCGGTGGCTGGCCGGTGGGCGCGCTCACGGAGCTGCTGCTGGCCGACCCCGGCGTGGGCGAGTTGCGGCTGCTGCGCCCGGCCTTGCTGGCGCTGGCCGCGGCGCAGCGCCGGGTGGCGCTGATCGGGCCGCCGCACCTGCCCAATGCAACGTGCCTGGCCGAATGGGGGTTGCCGGCTCGCCAGTTGTACTGGGTGCGCCCGCCCGCTGGCGCGGGCCGGGCCGCGGCGCAGGCGGATGTGCTGTGGGCGGCGGAGCAGGTGCTGCGCAGCCAGGCCTTTGGCGGGGTGATGGTGTGGCTGCCCACGGCGCGTCCCGAGGCGCTGCGGCGCTTGCAGGTGCTGGCGCAGGCAGGAGACGCCGTGGTGTGGGCGTGCCGGCCGGCCAGCGTGCTGCGCGAGTCGTCGCCGGCGGTGCTGCGGCTGCTGTTGTCGCCGGCGCCGGGCAATGCCGTGTCGGTCACGTTCCACAAGCGGCGCGGCCCGGTGCGCGATACGCCGCTGGTGCTGCCGCTGGGCGAGATGATGGCGGTCCCCGCCATGGCCACGCCGCCTGCGGCGGCGCAGGCCCCGTCGATGCCGGTCCCCCTGAATGCCCCGGTTTCCCAAGCCGTTGCGGGAGAGCAAGCCCATGTCGTACTGGATCGCGGTGCATCTGCCGCGCCTGTCGCTGGACGCGCTGCAGCCGAACTGGCCTGAGCCCGCCGCGCCCCGCGCCTGCGCTGGCCTGCTGCACCACAGCGTGCCGGTGGCGGTGATGGAGCGCGAGCGGGTGGTGCTGGCCAACGGCCCGGCGGTGGCGCTGGGGGTGCAGGCGGGGATGCGGCGCGGCGGCGTGCAGGCGTTGTCGGCGCAGGTGGTGCAACTGCAGCGCGAGCCGGCGGCCGAGGCGCAGGTGATGACGGCGCTGGCGCTGGCGTTGCTGCATTTCACGCCGCATGTCACGGTGCATCCCGATGCCGGGGTGGCTACCGTGATGATCGATGCCGGGGCCAGCCTGCGGTTGTTTGGCGGCCATCTGGCGTTGTGCCGGGCGGTGTATGCGCGGGTGCGGCGGCTGGGGGTGTTCCCGCAGCTGGGCTGCGGGCCGACGGCCTTCGGGGCGGCGTGGCTGGCGGCGCAGCCGCTGCGGCGCGATCGCCGGGGCGGGCTGGTGCGTCCGGCGCGGCGCGCGGTGGGGCCGCAGCGCATGGCGCGGCTGCTGGACCGGCTGCCGGTGGGCATGTTGCAGGGGCTGGCGGACGATGGCTGGCTCGATGGCATCGGCTGCCGGACCGTGGGCGAGGTGCGGGGCCTGCCGCGTGCCGGCCTGCGGCGCCGGCTGGGGCCGGACCTGCTGGCGCGGCTGGACCAGGCCTATGGCGAGGTGCCGGTGCGCTTTACGTGGTTCAGCGCGCCCGCCACCTTCTCGCAGCGCATGGAACTGCCAGGCCGGACCGAATCCGTGCAGGGCGTGATGGCGGGCGCGCAGCGTTTGCTGCTGGCGCTGGCCGGCTGGCTGGCCGTGCAGCAGGCGGGCGTGACGCATCTTGTGCTGCGGCTGGAGCATGAGCGCTACCGGCTGGGTGCCCAGACGCAGGCAACGCCGGTGACGATCAGCCTGGCGCAGCCCAGCCGCGATCCGGCGCATTTGTCCAAGCTGTTGCAGGAGCGGCTGGACAAGGTGCAGTTCCGCGTGCCGGCGGTGAGCCTGCTGCTGGTGGTGGAGTCGGTCCAGGCCTGCGTGCCGCAGAGCGATGCGCTGTTTCCCGAGCCGGGCGGCACGCCGGCGGAACTGGGCCGCGTGCTCGATACGCTGATGGCGCGCCTGGGCCGGGAGAACGTGCTGCAACCGCAGCCGCTGGCCGACCACCGGCCCGAGCGCGCCAACCGCTGGTGCCCTGTGGATGAGATGCCTGCGCGCGCGCCGCGCGAGCCGCAGCGTGCCCCGGCGGGCATGCCGGAGCGTCCGCTGTGGCTGATGGCGCAACCCGTGGCGCTGACTGTGCAGCGCCATCGGCCTTGTCACGGCGGGCCATTGACGTTGCTCTCGCGGCCGGAGCGCATCGAATCCGGCTGGTGGGACGGCGCGCTGGCCACGCGCGATTACTTCGTTGCGCAACGGGCGGATGGGCTGCGCTGCTGGGTCTATCGCCAGCGCCCCGGGCGTGAGGAAAGCGGCGAGTACCGCTGGTTCCTGCACGGCTTGTTTGCCTGAGTCTTTGCCCGAGTGTTTGCCCGAGTTTTTTGCCTGAATCCTTGCCATGTCGAGCCAGCCAGCCAACCCTTCATTCTCCGCTTTGCCGCCGGCGCTTTCCGCGCTGCTGCCGGCGTTGCCCGACTATGTGGAGCTGCATTGCATCTCCAATTTCACCTTCCTGGACGGGGCGTCGCATCCGGTCGAGCTGATCGAGCGCGCGTTTGCGCTCGGCTACCGCGGCCTGGCGCTGACCGACGAATGCTCGGTGGCGGGCACGGCCCGCGCGCACCATGCGCTCAAGGACCTGCGCGAACGCACCCGCGATGCGGCCGAGCGCAGCGCGGCGCGGTTGGCCGCCGGGCTGCGGGAGGATGAGGACGAGGCAGCGGAGGAGCCGGAGGAGGGCGACGACGAAGACGGCGAGCATCAAGGGCATGGCGAATGCCCCGCCGCGCCGGACGCCACGGCCACCGGGAGCGCCGATGACGCCTTGCAGGCCCGCCTGCGCCGGCATGACCGCCTGCTTGCCCTGGCCCGTGCCGCGCAGGATTTCCGCCTGCTGATCGGCAGCCGCTTTACGCTCACCGACCACGCGGGCCGGCCCGTGCTGCGGCTGGTGCTGCTGGCGCAAAATCGCGAAGGCTTCGGCAACCTGAGCGAGTTGATCACGCTGGGCCGCACGCGCGTGCAAAAGGGCGCCTACGCGCTGCATCCCGACGACATCGCCGCGCCGCAGCCGGGCCAGGCCCACCTGCGCGGCATGCCCGATTGCCTGGCGCTGCTGCTGCCTTCGTATTGCCCGGACCCCGCCGAGCTGCTGGGGCAAGCCCAATGGATGCGGCAGGCGTTTGGCGAGCGCGGCTGGATCGCGCTCGAACAATTGCAGGGCCATGCCGATGCCATGCACCGGCTGCGGCTGGAGGAGGCCGCCGCGCTGAGCGGCGTGCCCCTGGTGGCATCCGGCGCGGTGACCATGCATGTGCGCTCGCGCAAGCCGCTGTCGGACGTGCTGAGCGCGATTCGCGTGGGCCAGCCGCTGGCCGAATGCGGCATGGCGCTGGCGCCCAACGCCGAGCAGCACCTGCGCATGCGCCAGCGCTTGTCGCGCCTGTACCCGCGCGAGGCGCTGGCGCAGACGCTGCGGGTTGCCGCCATGTGCGACTTCTCGCTGGCGTCGCTGCGCTACGAGTACCCGGAGGAGCTGGTGCCCCCGGGCGAGACGCCATTCAGCTACCTGCGCCGCGAGACCATGAAAGGCGTGCTGCGGCGCTTCCCCAAAGGGCTCAAGCCCAAGTGGCGCAAGCAGCTGAAGGAGGAGCTCGCGCTGATCCGCGAGAAGCGGTACGAGCCGTTCTTCCTCACCGTGCACGACATCGTGCGCTTTGCCCGCAGCCGCGGCATCCTGTGCCAGGGGCGCGGCTCGGCAGCCAATTCGCTGGTCTGCTATTGCCTGTTCATCACCGAGGTCGATCCCAAGGATGCCAACCTGCTGTTCGGCCGTTTTCTCTCGCGCGAGCGCGACGAGCCGCCGGACATCGACGTGGACTTCGAGCATCAGCGGCGCGAAGAAGTCATCCAGTACATCTACGAGAAATACGGCCGCCACCGCGCCGCGCTGGCGGCGTCGCTGATCACCTATCGCTCGCGCAGCGCGCTGCGCGACGTGGGCCGGGCGCTGGGCATCGATGCCAGCGTGATCGAGCAGGTGGTCAAGGGGCAGGCATGGTGGGATGGCGGCAAGACCTTCCTGGAGCGCATTTCGCAGTACGGGCTGGACCCGGACGCGCCGGCGGTGCGGCAGTGGGCCAGCCTGACCACGCAACTGCGCGGCTTTCCGCGCCATTTGTCGCAGCACGTGGGCGGCTTTGTGATTGCGCGGCACAAGCTGTCGCGGCTGGTGCCGATAGAGAACGCGGCCATGGAAAACCGCAGCGTGATCCAGTGGGACAAGGACGACCTGGAATCGCTGGGCCTCTTGAAGGTGGACGTGCTGGCGCTTGGCATGCTCTCGGCCATCCGCCGCGCGCTGGCGATGATCCCCACGCGCTCGGGCGCGCCGTACCGGATGGAAGACGTGCCCAAGGAGGATCCGCAAACCTACGACATGATCTGCGCCGCCGACACCATCGGTGTGTTCCAGGTGGAGTCGCGTGCGCAGCAGTCGATGCTGCCGCGCCTCTTGCCGCGCAAGTATTACGACCTGGTGGTGGAAGTGGCCATCGTGCGGCCCGGCCCGATCCAGGGCGGCATGGTGCATCCCTACCTGAAGCGGCGCGAGCAGGTGCGGCGCACCGGCAAGCCGCCGGCGTACCACAACGACGTCATCGAGAAGGTGCTGGGCCGCACGCTGGGCGTGCCGATCTTCCAGGAGCAGGTGATGCAACTGGCCATCGACGCCGCCGGTTTTACGCCGGGGCAGGCCGACCAGCTGCGCCGCTCCATGGCGGCGTGGCGGCGCAAGGGCGACCTGAAGCAGCACCAGGATGCGCTGGTCAAGGCGCTCACCCGCAACAAGTACCCGGAGGCTTTTGCGCTGGCCATCTGCAAGCAGATCGAAGGGTTTGGCGAATACGGCTTTCCGGAAAGCCATGCCGCCAGCTTTGCCAAGCTGGTCTATATCAGCGCGTGGATCAAGTGCCACCATCCGGCGGTCTTCCTGTGCGCGCTGCTCAACAGCCAGCCGATGGGGTTCTACTCGGCGTCGCAACTCGTGCAGGATGCGCGCCGGCACCACGTGGTCACGTATCCGGTGGATGTGACGGTGAGCGGCTGGGAAAGCACGCTGGAGCATGCGGCCAGCGGTGTGCCGGCGCGCGCGCGCCAGCGCGCCCAGCCGGCGGTGCGGCTTGGCCTGAACCGCGTGAACGGCATGCGCGAGGCGGCGGCCGGGCGGATCGAACTGGCCCGCGCCGAGGCGCCGTTCGCCAGCGTGGAAGACCTGGTGCTGCGCGCGGGGCTGGACCGGCACGACATCGATGCGCTGGCCGCCGCAGATGCGTTGGCCGGCCTCGCCGGGCATCGCCGCCAAGCGCGCTGGCAGGCCCGCGCCGCCGCGCTGCAGGCCGCGCATCACGACCTGCTCCATGAGGCGCCGCCGCCCGAGGGCGAGCTATCGCTGCCCGCGCCGCGCCTGGGCGAGGATGTGGCGGCCGACTACGCCAGCACGGGCCTGTCGCTCAAGTCGCATCCGCTGGCGCTGCTGCGGCCGCGGCTGGCCGCGCTGCATTACGCCACGGCGCAGGATTTATCCCGCTGCGGCAACAACCGGCAGGTGCGTGCCTGCGGCATCGTCACGGTGCGGCAGCGGCCATCCACGGCCGGCGGCACCATCTTTACCTCGATCGAGGACGAGACCGGCGCCGTCAACGTGATCCTGTGGCCGGACCTGATCGAGCGCCAGCGCAAGGAAGTGCTGGGCGCGAAGCTGCTGGGGGTGATCGGCACGTGGCAGCGCCAGGGCGAGGTCAGGCATCTGGTGGCGCAGGAACTGGTGGACCTGAGCCCGCTGCTGGGCCGCCTGATGGTGTCCAGCCGCGATTTTCACTAGGGCGTGAGTGGGGCGTGATTGGGGCGTAACCGCATAACCCCATAACCGCGTAACCGGGTTACTGCGCGGGCGCCTCGTGCCCACGCGCTTCGCAACGCCGCGCACGGCTCATCTCGCCCTGCCAGCCAACCGCGCGCAGCAGCGCGTACCCATGCTCGGTAATGCGCGGGCACCAGCGGTCGGTCGCGCATTCTTCCAGCGACACGAGGTCGCGTTCGAGCAGTGCTTCCAGGTCCACGGGATCGAGTTCCAGTCGATCCTGTACATCGTGGACCAGCAGCAAGGTGGCAAATTCGTGGGGGCTTAACATCGCCATCTCCTGGGGTTGAACATCCTGATCGCGCGGCCCGGCGGGGGCAGAACCGCCTACGGAAAGACAGCGCCAGGCGGCATTGGTTCAGGTGTTTCCTCTGATCTTTGCCTGCCCGCCACGCTGCGTTCGCGATCCCTTCGTTGTACGTCGGTTTTGCGTCTGTTTTGTGTCAGCCTGATCTCCGTTCTTTGCATGCGCATGCCGGTTTTGCGCCCGTTTGGCGTGCATTCTGCACCCGCCTTGTGCTTTTTCGGCCCCGCCTTTGTGCATGTGAAAAAAGCCGGGAAAGCGCGCTTCAGTCAGCGTTCAGCCAGCCGATACAAGACGCATCCAAGCGATTTTTTGGGGTCTTCGTGGCTACTTTTCTCTCCCCCGCCGTGCGCCTGATGGCGCGCCTCACCATCACCCGCAAGCTGCTGTTGCTGGCCATCCTGTTCCTGATCCCGCTTGGCGGTGCGCTCTATGCGGTGCTGAGCCTGTCGGTGCAGACGATCCGCGCCTCGCAGGACGAACTGAGCGGCCTTGCCATCGTCGACCGTGCGCTCGATTTCATGCGCGAGACGCAGGTCCGCCGCGGCGCAGCCAATGCCGTGCTCGCCGGCAACGCTGCGTTTCGCGCAACGTTCGACGGTGCCGATGCGAAGGCCGCCGCACACCTTGGCGAACTGGTGAAGCAAGCCGGCGAGGCCGCGCGCTTCGATGTCATGCCTGACGCACGCAAGCTGGAGCAATCGTGGCAACGCATGCATGAAACGGGCCTGAATGTCACAGCTGGCGCGCTGTTCGACATGCACAGCGCGCTGGTCAAGCAGACGCGGCTGTTTATCGGCGATGTGGCCGACCGCTCTTCGCTCGCGCTCGATCCCGACAGCGGCTCGTACTACCTGGTGACGCTGATGGTGGGACAGATGCCCAAGCTGGCCGAACTGAGCGCGCTGGCGCGCGGCAGGGGCGCGGCCATCATCAGCCAGGGCGGATACTCTGACGCGGCGCAGCAAGCCGAGCTGGCCGCGCTGGGCGAGCAGATCCAGGACGGGCTGGAATCCGTGCGGCGTGACATCGACCGCGTGATGCGCGATGCCCCGGCGTATCGCCCGCGGGTGCAAGGCGCGCTCGCGCAGCTGGCCGCGATGGATACCTTCCACCGCACGCTGAAGGAAAAGATGCTCGGCAGCGGCGGCATCGCCATCGAGGCCAAGCCCTATTTCGACGAGGCGACGGCGGCCATCAACGCGGTCTCCTCGGTCAACAAGGTGTTTTCCGGGATTGCCCGCGACATGCTGGAGCAGCGCATCGCCGCCGAAATGCTGCAGCTCGAGGTGCTGGCCGGGGTCGCCCTGCTGGCCGTGGGCGCGGCGTTCTACCTGTTCGCCGGCTTTAGCCACGGCATGCGCGCCGACGTGCAGCAAGTGGCCAGCATGGTGGGCCGGATCAACGCCGGCGACCTGGCCATCACGCTGGAGGTGCGCGGCAGCGACGAACTGAGCCACGTCAAGCGGCACCTACTGTCGCTGGTGGACACCTGGCGCGCACTGATCGGCGATACCAAGGTCGGCGCGCAGAACGTGCTGGTGGCCGCCGGCGAGATCGCGCAAGGCAACCTGGACCTGTCGCAGCGCACGGAGGAGCAAGCCTCGTCGCTGCAGCAGACAGCCGCCAGCATGGAGCAGCTCACCGCGATCGTGCGGCAGAACGCCAGCAGCGCGGACCAGGCCAGCGCGCTGGCGGGCGAGGCCAGCGACATCGCCGTGGCCGGCGGCACCTCGGTGGGCCGCGTGCTGCGGACCATGGGCGAGATCGAGGCCGATTCCAAGCGCATCGTCGACATCATCGCGGTGATCGACGGCATCGCCTTCCAGACCAACATCCTGGCGCTCAACGCCGCGGTGGAAGCGGCGCGCGCCGGTGAATACGGGCGCGGCTTTGCCGTGGTGGCCACCGAGGTGCGCAGCCTGGCGCAGCGCGCCGGCAGCTCCGCCAAGGAGATCCGCACGCTGATCTCGCAGTCGGTGCAGCGGGTCGAGGCCGGCTCGGCGCTGGCGGGGGATGCCACCGCCACCATGGACAGCATCGTTGCCGCGGTCAAGCGCGTGACCATGATGATGGACGAGATCAGCCGCGCGTCGCAGGAGCAGAGCAGCGGCATTGCCCAGGTCAACCAGGCCGTGACGCAGATGGATCAGGTCACGCAGCAGAACGCGGCGCTGGTCGAGCAGGCCGCCGCCGCAGCCGATGCGCTCAAGGAGCAAGCGCAGCGCATGGAGCGTTCGGTGGCGGTGTTCCGGCTGGATCCCGCCATTGGCGCTTAGGCCTGGTACTGCGGCGCGTTCAGCGCCGGTTGGCGATCCAGATGCCGGCCACGATGGCGCCCAGCCCGGCCGCGTGATACCAGCGCGGCCAGTCGCCCAGCAGCGCGGAAGACATCAGCGCGGCAAAGACGGGGGTGAGCGTGAAGAAGAACACCGGTAGCTGCGCCCCGGCGCGGGCAATCGCACGGTCCCAGGCAAAGTAGGCCAGCAGCGAAGGGATCGTTGCCACATACACCAGGATGCCGAGCGCCTTGCCGTTCCAGTGAATCGGCGCGCTCCCCGACAGCAGCTCCCACGCCACGAACGGCACGCAGGCCGCCACGCCCGTCACGATCTGCGCAAACAGCAGCACGGCCAGCGGCAAGTCCGGGCGCTTCTTGCGCAGCAGCCAGGTGTAAGCGCTCCAGGTGATGGTGCCCGCCAGCATGAACAAGTCGCCGGCCACGAAATCCAGCTGGGCCAGCCGCCCGGGATCCCCGCGCAGCATCACCACACCCACGCCGGCCAGGCATAGCAGGGCGCCCACCACATGCCAGCCGCGCACCCGCTCGCGGAAGAACAGCGCGCCGATGATCAGCAGGAAGATTGGGGCGGAAGCGCCGATCAGCGTCACGTTGATCGGCGACGACGTGGTCAGCGCCAGGTACTGCATGGCGTTGTAGACCGAGACGGAGAGCATGCCCATGGCGGCGATCACCCCGGCATGCTGGCGCAGCGTGGCGGCATGCTCGCGCACGCCCCGCCAGACATAGGGCGCGAGCAGCAGCCCGGCCAGCGCCCACCGGGCAAAGTTCAGCGTGATCGGCGGGATGGCGCCGGCGGCGTAGTGGCCGACGATGGCGTTGCCGGCCCAGCTCAGCGGCGGGAATGTCAGCAGGCCAAGCGTGCCCCAGTCAAGCCGGGCGCGGCCGGCGGCGGAAGTGGTCATCGGCGGGTTGTCGTCCTGTTCATATTCTTGTTGTTCTGTTTATTCTGTTTGTTTTTTCTCTGCCGGCATTATGCCGCAGGCGTGAATTGCAAACGATTGTGACCGGCGTGCTGTTGGCGGATGCGTTGCGCTAGTCTTCCCACCATCCGCACCACCCGGATACGAACTGTTACATAGCGCTGTGTTTTCGCTGTCAACACGCGCTGCCACCGGGCCGTTTTTACAGGCAACGCGCAAGTTGCGCGCCTCACCTGGAGATAGACATGAAGAAGGTACTCGCCATCCTGACCCTCGGACTCTTCGCTGCTGGTGCTTTCGCCCAGGCACCGGCCGCCGACGCCCCCAAGGCGCCTGCCAAGGTCGAAAAGAGCGCGCACAAGAGCAAGACACACAGCAGCACCAAGCATACCAAGGCGGCAACGCCGGCCAAGTCCGCCGCGCAGTAATGCGCGGGTTCAGGGTGCGCTCCGCTGGGGGCGCACCCCTTTTTCTTTTCTCCTGACGCCATGCACCTGATCTGGACCATTCTTATCGGCTTCGTCGCCGGGCTCGTAGCGCGCGCCATTACCCCGGGCAACGGCCCCAGCGGGTTCTTCCTCACGGCCGCGCTCGGCATTGGCGGCGCGTTGGCGGCCACCTTTCTCGGGCAAGCCCTGCACTGGTATCGCCCGGGGCAGTCGGCAGGCTTTATCGGCGCCGTGGTAGGCGCGGTGATCCTGCTGCTGGCCTATCACCTGATCAGCAAGAAGAGCTAGGCCCCGAGCCGCTGATGGCTATACGCCAACAGCAAGAGCCAGGCACCAAGCACCAAGCACCAAGCACCAAGCAGCAGCACCCGCAACGCAGATCACGGAACCCGATCATGAGCCTGATGGATTTTTTGCAGAACGCAGCCTCCGCCCTGGGCGGCAATCCCGAGCAGCAGGTGGACCACATCGCGCAGAACGCCCCGGAGGGCGCGCTTGGCCAGTTGCTGGCCAGCGCTTTCCATTCGGATCAGACGCCGGCCTTCGGCAATATGGTGGGGGAGTTGTTCGGCCAGTCCAACGGCGCGCAGCAGGCTGGCATGCTTAACCAGCTGCTGGCAACGCTCGGGCCGGCGGTGTTGTCCGGGGCGGCAGGCGGCGCACTGGGCAATCTGTTGCAGCCCGGCGCGACCCAGGTCACGCCCGAGCAGGCCAGCCAGCTGAGCCCGGCGCAGGTGCAGGAGATCGCCACCCACGCCGAGCAGGTCCATCCGGGCATCGTCGACCAGATCGCCGGCTTCTACGCGCAGCACCCCACGCTGGTCAAGACCATCGGGAGCGCCGCGCTGGCCATTGCGCTGGCCAAGTTCAAGGAACACCAGCAGGGCTGATGCCCGGGCTGGCATGGGCTCGAAGGCCTTGCCGTGGCGCCCCGCGACCTCAGGGCGGGGCGGTGTGCCTACGGCAGTTCCACCTGCAGGCGCGCCAGCGTGCGCAGCAGCGTTTCGTCATCGGGCGACAGGTGAGTCGCCATCGCAAACGCCGCGCGAGCCTCGTCCTTGCGATTCAGTTGCCACAGCGCTTCGCCCTTGTGCACCAGACCTTCCACGCGTGCGCCCAGGTTGCCTTCGGTGCCCTCGCCAAAAGCGGCCAGCGATTGCTCCATGTAGCCGAGCGCTTGCTCCGGCTGGCCCAGGCGGAATAGTGCCCAGCCTTTGCTGTCGAGGATAAATGGGTCATCCGGCGAGTGAGCCAGCGCCTCGTCGATCATCGCCATGCCGCGCCCCACCATCCAGTTCGCATCGACCAGCGCATAGCCAACCCCGTTCAGGTTCTCCTTGGCAAGCGGCGCCAGGCCAAGCGCGATATCCAGCTGCCTGTCGTCCCGGCCTGCAATCGCCAGGTCGATCAGCTTGCGCCGCACTCGCGCCTGGAAACTCGCACTGATTTCGTCCTTGCCGGCCTCGTAGCTGGCCAGCATCTGCCGGAACACGGCCGCCGGCCCGGCGCTGGCGGGCAGGGCGGCGATGGTCTCGGACTGGCGCTTGCACCAGGCATATTGGGCCGCATCCATGCTGCCAAACTCATAGTCCAGGCTGATCGTCCGGGCCTTGTGGCTTTGCGCATAGTAGGTATAGCCGCGGCTATCCGTCCTGTTGCAGAACAGGAAACCGTCCTGGAGGTCGAGCACATAGGGCAGGCCGCCCATGGGATGGTTGCTGGTCTCGCCGCGCAGCAAAAACGACTCCCCGAAATCCCCATCGCCGATGATCGGGTTGAGGATCCACTTGCCCTTGGGGTAGCGCTTGGGCAGCCGCACCGACACGGTATTGCCCTGCTTGTCGGTGACGCCGAAGATCACACTGTCCTGCTCGTTCGGCTTTGGCGTGACGCCTGCGATCCGATGGCCCGGCAGGAACAGGCGGTAGCGGGCCTCGGGCAGGGGCCGGTCGGTAGCCGGATCGCGCAGCACGAACCGGTGCACCTGCGCGCCTTCGCCGAGCGTGCCCGGCTGGCGGTAGTCACGCGCCACGGTCAAGGCGGGAATGGTTGCCACAGCCAACAGGACTGCGCCCTTCAGGTAAAGCGTTTTGCTTCTCATCGTCTTGGTATGTAAGTTGAACTGGTTTCGGGCGATTGGATTCGGGCGCTCAGGCGCCCATGCCGCTGGCGCGCAGGCTGCCCAGCATGCCGTGCAGGTCATGGCGCATGACCGCCAGGAACGCCACCAGCACCGGCACGCCAAGGAACCAGATGCGCGGCGACAGCACCGCGGTGACGCGCCCGCCATCGAGCGGCGAGAGCGGGATCAGGTTGAACAGGTTGATAAAGAAGCCCGCATAGGCCAGCGCCCCCACGGCCAGCCCGCGGCGGCGCGCGGCGAGGAAATGGCCCATCTCGTGGACAAGGATCAGCAGCACGAAGCCGACGGCATAGCGCCAGCCGAAGATCAGCGCATAAGCGCCGATCGACAGCAGCATGGTGCCGCCCGTGGTCAGCAGCTTGCCCATCTTCAGGCCGCCCATGAGCAGGAGCAGCAGTTTGGTCATGGGTACAACTCCGTCGCCGAAGGGCGGGAATGCGGCTTCACTTCGGCTCTGCGGGACCGGACGGCTTGCGCTTGAACCACGTGGCGTCGTCGTCGCGGATGTAGCCCGAGGGCTCGTACTTGGCCACGACCATCCAGTCGTCGTCGCCAGTGGGCAGCACCAGGCCGAGCGGCCGCTCGTCGGTGAGGTTGCCCATGGCATGCATGAGCTTGCCGGCGGTCGGCTGGGGGATGAAGACTTTCTTGGCCGGCAGCTTCAGTGTGGCCTGTTCGCCCAGTTTCACCGTGGCCTGTTCGCCCAGTTTCACCGTGGCCGGACCCGCCTGGGTGCTCGACTGCGCTGCCTGCCAGGCTGCCTCCATCTCCATTTCCTTGCTCTCGCTGCGTTGCGCCAGCAGGCCGCCGGAAGCAAGGAGGCGCATCCCGCATGCCGGGCCGGCCAGCATGCCACGCAACGCATGACCCATCATTCCCACAATGACTTCTTCCTTCACTTGATTATTTGTTTGTTTTTTTTGTGGCACTGCCTGGGGTGGCTGGGGGAAGGGGGCTTCCAGTCGCCTCTCATGCAGTGCAATTGCCTGATATTCCGGTGGGTGGTGATTTTAGCGTTTTTTTTATTTGCGGTAGGGATATTGCTCTGCTGGGTTGGTCGCTGTTTCTTTTAGCGGCGATGGTTATTGCACCCAAGTGCCATACGACATCCCCCTGCGGGGGCTGCCGGTCACTCTTCTTTGCGTCGGTGTATAGACCGGGGACATAGGTGACGGGTGTGCGAGGACATGGTTGACACTTTCGGGCAATGAATCTGCCCGGAATCCGACCATGCCTTGGAGCACGCGCGACACCATGAGCCTTCGTCAAGAATTCATCCTTCTGGCCCAGCAAGAGGGCAGCAATCGCCGCGAGTTATGCCGGCGCTTCAGCATCAGTCCCCAGACTGCCTACAAATGGCTCGCGCGCTATGCCGAGCAAGGCGAGGCCGGTCTGGTCGACCGCTCTCGGCGGCCCAGTCGCAGCCCGGAACAGACCCACGCCGACCTTGAACAGGCCGTGATCGCGCTTCGCCAGCAGCATCCTGCCTGGGGCGGGCGCAAGATCAGCCGCCGCTTGCAGGACCTGGGGCATACCGAGGCGCCGGCTCCCAGCACTGTCACCTCGATCCTGCATCGCCACGGGCTAATTACGCCGGAGGCCTCGGCCAAATCGGTGGCATGGCAGCGTTTCGAGCATCCCGAGCCCAACCATCTCTGGCAGATGGACTACAAGGGCTGGTTTGCCACCCGAGACGGCATGCCGTGTTACCCACTGACGGTGCTGGACGACCATTCCCGCTTCAATATCCTGCTCACGGCCTGCACCAGGACCCAGACTGCAGTGGTGCAGCGCCATCTGCGCGAGGCTTTCCGTCGTTATGGGCTGCCGCTGCGCATCAACGCCGACAACGGTGCGCCCTGGGGCAGCCCTTCCCAACCCGGCCAGCTCACGGCTCTGGCGATCTGGTTGATTCGCCTGGGCGTGCGCTTGAGCCATAGCCGCCCCGCGCACCCACAAACCAATGGCAAGGATGAGCGGTTCCACCGCACCTTTAAGGCCGAGGTGCTCACCGGCAACGACTTTGCTTCCTGCCGTTATGCGCAGCGCGCATTCGATCGCTGGCGCGATGTCTACAACCAGCAGCGACCTCACGAAGCCCTTGGCCTGGCGACGCCCGTCACGCGGTATCGGCCCAGCCCGAGGCCATATCCGGAGCAGTTGCCGCCCATCGAATACGGCCCTGACGACACCGTAGTGCAGGTCAAATGGCACGGCGAGCTCTGTTTCCAGGGACGTCGCTTCAAGGTTTCGAATGCCCTAGCCAAGCTGCACGTGGCGCTGCGCCCTGACGCCAGACACAGCGGCAAATACGCCCTTTACTTTGCACATCATCGCTTCGGAAGCATCGACCTAAACGACCCGAATGCCGCTTAAAATGTGTCAACCATGTCCTCGCACATGTGTCACCCATGTCCCCGGTCTATACACGTCGGCAAAGAAGACTAACGAGAAGAAAGCCGACCCTGCCGGGGGCAGAGCAATCGGGCTTATGCGGGGCGGTGGTTGCGTCGTACGGCCCGGAGTGTTGGCTGGCCTTTGCCATACCGGCTTGGAGGTCATCGTAACTGCATGACCCAATGGTCACGTGGTGGTGCCCCTGATCGCTTTGCACGGTGAGCATTCCACCATCTGCCGTTACCGGCGCGCGCCATCACGACACATCTCTCGTCAATGGTTTCGTGGTGGGGCGGGCGCGGTGGTCAGGGTCTCGGGCTAATCAATGCGGTGCCGCCGCGCCCACGACGGAACCGGTGCGCTTGCAACTTCGTGGCCGGCCGCGCCGCGAGCGACAGACGGCTTGAAGCAAGTGATGTCCGCTACCGGGGGCCTCACCACGTATCCCGGAAGCCGGCAGGTTCGTGGTCAGTCAATCCGGTACCGGCAGAAGCCCGCCGGCACTCCGGGCCGTACGACGAAACCATCGACACTCGAGAGCCTGATTGCTCTGCGCCCGGCAGGGTCGGCTTTCTTCTCGTTAGTCTTCTTTGCCGACGTGTATAGACCGGGGACATAGGTGACGGGTGTGCGAGGACATGGTTGACACTTTCGGGCAATGAATCTGCCCGGAATCCGACCATGCCTTGGAGCACGCGCGACACCATGAGCCTTCGTCAAGAATTCATCCTTCTGGCCCAGCAAGAGGGCAGCAATCGCCGCGAGTTATGCCGGCGTTTCAGCATCAGTCCCCAGACCGCCTACAAATGGCTCGCGCGCTATGCCGAGCAAGGCGAGGCCGGTCTGGTCGACCGCTCTCGGCGGCCCAGTCGCAGCCCGGAACAGACCCACGCCGACCTTGAACAGGCCGTGATCGCGCTTCGCCAGCAGCATCCTGCCTGGGGCGGGCGCAAGATCAGCCGCCGCTTGCAGGACCTGGGGCATACCGAGGCGCCGGCTCCCAGCACTGTCACCTCGATCCTGCATCGCCACGGGCTAATTACCCCGGAGGCCTCCGCCAAATCGGTGGCATGGCAGCGTTTCGAGCATCCCGAGCCCAACCATCTCTGGCAAATGGACTACAAAGGCTGGTTTGCCACCCGAGACGGCGTGCCGTGTTACCCGCTGACAGTGCTGGACGACCATTCCCGCTTCAATATCCTGCTCACGGCCTGCACCAGAACCCAGACTGCAGTGGTGCAGCGCCATCTGCGCGAGGCTTTCCGTCGTTATGGGCTGCCGCTGCGCATCAACGCCGACAACGGTGCGCCCTGGGGCAGCCCTTCCCAACCCGGCCAGCTCACGGCCCTGGCGATCTGGTTGATTCGCCTGGGCGTACGCCTGAGCCATAGCCGCCCCGCGCACCCACAAACCAATGGCAAGGATGAGCGGTTCCACCGCACCTTTAAGGCCGAGGTGCTCACCGGCAACGACTTTGCTTCCTGCCGTTATGCGCAGCGCGCATTCGATCGCTGGCGCGATGTCTACAACCAGCAGCGACCTCACGAAGCCCTTGGCCTGGCGACGCCCGTCACGCGGTATCGGCCCAGCCCGAGGCCATATCCGGAGCAGTTGCCGCCCATCGAATACGGCCCTGACGACACCGTAGTGCAGGTCAAATGGCACGGCGAGCTCTGTTTCCAGGGACGTCGCTTCAAGGTTTCGAATGCCCTAGCCAAGCTGCACGTGGCGCTGCGGCCTGACGCCAGACACAGCGGCAAATACGCCCTTTACTTCGCACATCATCGCTTCGGAAGCATCGACCTAAACGACCCGAATGCCGCTTAAAATGTGTCAACCATGTCCTCGCACATGTGTCACCCATGTCCCCGGTCTATACACCGACGCAAAGAAGAGTGACCGGCAGCCCCCGCAGGGGGATGTCGTATGGCCCTTGGGTGCAAAAACCAACGCCGATAAAACAAACAGCGACACCCCCCGCAAAACCTCAAAGCCCCAAAACTCACCCAAACACCCCTAATCATCCCCCAATCTCATGCCGCCGGGCCACCGGCATCCGTGAAGCCGTAGACACAATACTGATCGCCGCTTCCCCGGCAAAAGGCAAGGCAAACGCATACCCCACCCCCGCCACGCCCCCGCGCCAGCCAGCGCATACCCCAGCTTGCGACTGCGCTCCACACCGCGCTGCAGCTTGAGCAGGCTAAGCCCGCTTCCCTCGTACTCAGCCCGATGCCGTTCATAGTGCGCGACGATCTCCTGATCTTCGAGCTTGGCTAGCAGCGCCATGCTGGCGGTCCCCTGGCCCAGCAGCCGGGTGCTCCCGTTGAGCAGATGGAAATGCTGCACGCGGTGGCTGCCTTCTTCGGCATGCATGCAGTAACCATGGTCGCCGATGCGCACGATCAGGAACACCGTATCGCCGGTCTTGCGCGCCAGCGCCTTCATGCGCGTGGCGCAGGCGCTGGCCAGTGGCGAGCGGTTCATGGTGCGCAGGCCCAGCGCCATGGCTGCCATGCCCAGCCGGAAGCGCTTGCCTGGCTCGTCCTGCACGGCGAATCCCGCGTGGGTGAGGTAGCGCAGCATGCGGTGAGCCGTGGTGCGGTCGATGCCGGTTTGTGCCACCAGTTGCGGCAGGGTCAGGCCCGACTCGTGGTGTTCGGCCAGCAGGCAGAGCAGGGTAAACGCGCGGTCCAGGCTCTGGACGCCGGGGATGGCTGGCGATGGCGGAGACGGCGGGGACGAGGGCGTAGGCAGGGCGGGCACAGGTGGCATCCGGAGGTGCATCAAAGTCGAGTTTGTGCACATTATGCACAAATCACCAAGTTGCGCTTGTCGTGCCGCCGCGGGTGGTTTGGAATCGATGCATTCCTTGTCCAATGCCCAGCGCCATGCTTCCCATCGAGTCCCGGATCGATCCCGCCAGTCCCGCCTTTGCCAGCCAGCGCGCCGGCATGCAAGCCCTGATCGAGCGGCTGCGCGCGCTGGAGCAGCGCGCCGTTGCTGCTTCCGAACGTGCCCGCCCGTCCTTCGCCAGGCGCGGCGCACTGTTGCCGCGCGAGCGCCTGGCGCGCTTGCTGGATCCCGCTACCGCCTTCTTGCCGATCGCCAACCTGGCGGGCTACGGCATGGATGATCCCGATCACGACACCTCCATCCCCGGCGGCTCGCTGGTGGCCGGCATCGGCTTTGTCCACGGCGTGCGCGCGATGGTGGTGGCGACCGATTCCGGCATCGATGCCGGCGCCATGACCGAGGGCGGCAACCTCAAGCTGATGCGCTGCCAGGAGATTGCCCTGGAAAACCGCCTGCCGTTCATCCACCTGGTGGAGTCGGCCGGCGCCAACCTGCGCAAGTACCGCGTGGACAAGTTCGTGCGCGGCGGCGGCATCTTCTACAACCTGGCGCGCTTGTCCGCTGCCGGGCTGCCGGTGATCACGGTGGTGCACGGCTCATCCACCGCGGGTGGGGCTTATATGCCGGGCTTGTCCGACTACGTGGTGATGGTGCGCGGCCGCGCCCGTGCCTTCCTGGCCGGGCCGCCGCTGCTCAAGGCCGCCACCGGCGAGATCGCCACCGATGAGGAGCTTGGCGGCGCCGACCTGCACGCCACCGTCAGCGGCCTGGCGGAATTCCTGGCCGAGGACGACGAGCATGCCATCGCGCTGGCGCGCGACGTGGTGGCCAGCCTGGACTGGCCGGCCGTGGCGCCGCGCCTGCCGCAGCCGGCGCAGCCGCCGCGGCTGGACGCGGGCGAGCTCGATGGCGTGATGACGCTGGATGTGAAGAAGCCCGTGGACATGCTGGAGATCATCGGCCGCCTCACCGACGACTCCGCGTGGCTTGCGTTCAAGCCGGACTATGGCATGGCCACCGTCTGCGGCCGTGGCCGCATCGAGGGCCATGCCGTGGGCTTTATCAGCAATAACGGCCCGATCGACCCGGCGGGCGCGACCAAGGCCGCGCAGTTTATCCAGGCCTGCAACCAGAGCGGCACGCCCATCGTGTTCCTGCAGAACACCACCGGCTTTATCGTCGGCCGCGCCTCGGAAGAAGCCGGCATGATCAAGCATGGCGCCAAGATGATCCAGGCGCTGTCGAACTCCACCGTGCCGCAGGTCACGATCTACTGCGGCGCATCGTTTGGCGCGGGCAACTTCGGCATGTGCGGCCGGGGCTTTCGCCCGCGATTTTGCTTCTCGTGGCCCAACGCGCGCACCGCGGTGATGGGCGGCGAGCAGGCTGCCATGACGCTGGAGATCGTGGCGCGCCAGCAGGCCGAGCGCAAGGGCGCGGCGGTGGACGAAGCGCGCCTGGCGCAGCAGACCGGCGAGATCGTCGCCAACTTCGAGCGCCAGGCCAGCGCCTTCGTCACCAGCGGGCTGCTGCTGGACGACGGCGTGATCGACCCGCGCGACACCCGCGCCGTGCTGGCCTTCGTGCTGGCTACCGCCCGCGAGGCCGAAGCGCGCACGCCGCGTGCCATGCAATTTGGCGTGGCGCGGTTCTGATCGCCGCGCCGCGAACACACTGACAAGAAAACCGGAGACCACCCACATGCTTTACACCGAAGACCATCGCAACATCATGGACAGCATCCGCCGCTTCGTGTCGGCCGAGATCGATCCGCATGTCGACGAGTGGGAAGCCGCGGAGATTTTCCCCGCGCACGCCTTGTTCAAGCAGATGGGCGAGCTCGGCTTTCTTGGCATCACCAAGCCGGTGGAGTACGGCGGCCTTGGCCTCGATTTCTCCTACGCGGTGGCGGCTGCCGAGGCCCTGGGTTATGTGCATGCGCAAGGCATCGGCATGGCGGTGGGCGTGCAGACCGACATGGCCACGCCGGCGCTGACGGCCTTCGGCTCCGATGCGCTCAAGCGCGAGTTCCTGGCCCCGGCCATCGCCGGCGAAGCGGTGGCGGCGATCGGCGTGTCGGAGGCCGGTGCCGGCTCCGATGTGGCATCGCTCAAGACCCGTGCGCGCCGCGATGGCGACGACTACGTGATCAGCGGCTCCAAGATGTGGATCACCAACGGCACCCAGGCCGACTGGATCTGCCTGCTGTGCAATACCTCCGATGGCCCGGTGCACAAGAACAAGTCGCTGATCATCGTGCCGCTCAAGCAAGGTGGCAAGCGCACCCCCGGCGTCGAGGTGCAGAAGATCAAGAAGTTCGGCATGTGGTGCTCGGACACCGCGCAGATCTTCTTTGATGAAGTGCGGGTGCCGGCGCGCAACCGCATCGGTGAAGAGGGCATGGGCTTTATCTACCAGATGAAGCAGTTCCAGGAAGAACGCCTGAACGGCGCGGCGCGCCGGCTCGCCTGCAACGCGCTGATCGAGGAAACCGCCGGCTACCTGCGCGAGCGCATCGCCTTTGGCAAGCCCTTGCTGGACAACCAGTTCATCCAGTTCAAGCTGGCCGAGCTCAAGACCGAGATGGAGGCCCTGCGCGCGCTGGTCTACATGGCGACCAGGACCTACATCGACGGCGGCGACGTGGTGGAGCTGGCATCCATGGCCAAGCTCAAGGCCGGGCGGCTGTCGCGCGAGGTGGCCGACTGGTGCATGCAGTTCCAGGGCGGCATGGGCTACACGTGGGACAACCACGCCTCGCGCGCGTATCGCGATTTCCGGCTCGGCTCCATCGGCGGCGGCGCCGACGAGGTGATGCTGACCGTGATCGCCAAGCAGATGGGGCTGATGGCAAAAGGCTGAGCGCCAGCCATCGCCAGCCATCGCCAGCCATCGCCCGCCATCGCCTGCCGTTCCAAGTCTTCTCCTCTCTCCAGCCATGACCAACGTAGTCAATACAGATGCCGGCAATTTCGCCAATGACGCCCACGCCGTGATCGTGCGTGACGTCCAGGGCGTGCTGTTCGTCACCCTCAACGTGCCCGCCACGCGCAATGCGCTCGCGCCTGAAGTGGTCGCTGCGCTGGCGCGCGCCGTGGCGCGCGCCGAGACCGACACCACGGTGCGCGCGCTGGTGCTGCGCGGCGCCGGCGGCGTCTTCTGCGCGGGCGGCAACGTCGGCAATTTCAAGGCGAGGCTGGACGCAGCCGATGCGCCGCAGGATCCGGTGGCGAGCCGCAACCGCGAGTTTGGCTACTTCATGCAGCGCCTGGCTGCGCTTCCCGTGCCCGTGGTGGCGGCAGTGGAGGGCGCGGCCATGGGCGGCGGCATGGGACTGAGCTGCGCCGCCGATATCGTGCTGGCCACGCGCGACGCGCGCTTTGCCTTGTCGGAGACATCGCTGGGCATCATTGCCGCGCAGATCGCGCCCTTCGTGGTGGCGCGCATCGGCGCGGCGGCCACGCGGCGCCTTGGTTTGTCCGGCGAGCGCGTCAATGGCGACACGGCGGTGGCGCTGGGGCTGGCCGATGCGCTGGCCGAGGACAGTGCCGCCCTCGATGCGTTGCTGGCCGAGTGGCTCACGCGCATCTGCCGCTGCGGGCCGCAAGCTAACCGCGCCTTCAAGCCGCTGGTGGCGCGCACCGGACAGGTCGCGCAGGGCGCCTTGCTGGACGAAGCCTCGCACCTGTTCGCGCAATGCATGCGCAGCGAAGGCGCCGAAGGCATCCAGGCTTTCCGCGACAAGCGCGATGCCGCGTGGGTGGTGCGCTTTGACGCCGCCGCCGTGCGCGCGGCGCAGGCCACGCAGGGCTGAACGCACACAACCTTATCCAGATACTCCGCATCCCGAGACGCCTCATGTCCGCTACCAGCCGACCCTTTCACACCTTGCTCGTCGCCAATCGCGGCGAGATCGCCGTGCGCATCATGCGCACGGCGCGCCGCCTTGGCCTTGCCACCGTGGCGGTCTACTCCGAGGCCGATCGCCATGGCCCGCACGTGGCGTACGCCGACCGGGCGGTGCGCATCGGCGACGCCGCGCCGCGTGCGTCCTACCTGAACATCGCGGCCATTGTCGAGGCGGCGCGCCGCAGCGGCGCGGATGCGGTGCATCCCGGTTACGGCTTCCTGGCGGAGAACGCGGAGTTCGCCGACGCGGTGGCGCAGGCGGGCCTGGTCTTCGTCGGCCCGCCGGCTGCCGCCATCCGCGCCATGGGCAACAAGGCCGAGGCCAAGCGCCTGATGCTGGCCGCGGACATGCCCTGCATCCCCGGCTACCAGGGCGAGGCGCAGGATGATGCCGCGCTGCTGCAGGCGGCCGCGCCGATCGGCTTTCCACTGATGGTGAAGGCCGCGGCCGGCGGCGGCGGACGCGGCATGCGCCTGGTGCACGATGCCCATGCCTTGCCCGGTGCCCTGGCAAGCGCCCGTTCCGAGGCCATGGCCGCCTTCGGCTCCGGCCAGCTGATCCTGGAGCGCGCGGTGATCGCGCCGCGCCACGTGGAGATCCAGGTCTTTGCAGACACGCAGGGCCATGTGATCCACCTGGGCGAGCGCGACTGCTCGGTGCAGCGCCGCCATCAGAAGGTGGTCGAGGAGGCGCCGTCCCCGGCGGTATCGCCCGCGCTGCGCGCCCGCATGGGCGGCGCGGCGGTGCGCGCCGCGCAGGCCATCCGCTACGTGGGCGCGGGCACCATGGAGTTCCTGCTCGATGGCGACGGCAATTTCTACTTCATGGAGATGAACACGCGCCTGCAGGTGGAGCACGCCGTGACCGAAGCCATCACCGGCTTTGACCTGGTCGAGTGGCAGCTGCGCGTGGCGGCCGGCGAGCCGCTGCCGGTCACGCAGGAGCAGGTCGCGCTGCGCGGCCACGCCATCGAGGTGCGGCTGACCGCCGAGGACGTGGCCGCCGGCTTCCTGCCGCAAGGCGGCCCGGTGCTGCGCTGGCGCGCGCCGGGCGCGGGGCACGATGTGCGGGTGGATCATGCGCTGCAGGAGGGCGGCGAGATCCCGGTTCACTACGACTCGATGGTGGCCAAGCTGGTGGCCCATGGCGCCACCCGCGAGGAAGCACGCCGCAAGCTGCTGCGCGCGGTGGAGCAGACGGTGCTGCTGGGCGTGGCCAGCAACCAGGGCTTTCTTGCCGATTGCCTGGCGCATGAGGCCTTTGCGGCCAACCAGGTGCATACGGGGTTCGTCGACACGCATATGCAGGCGGCACTGCGCGCAACGCGGCCTGCGGTGGCGCAGGTGGCCTGCGCGGCGCTGGCCGCCGCCGGGCTGCTGGCGGCATCGGCGCGCCCCGCACTGGTGGCGCCGGGTTGCAGCCTTGGCTTGCAGGCGGGAGAGCAACAGTGGCGCGTGGATCTGCATGCCGTCGCGCAAGGCTGGGAGGTGGCGGTGCGCGGGGGCGAGCGTGAGGGCGATGGCACGTCCGCCGAGATCGTCCGCGTGCGCGTGCTGCGCGCCGACGAGGCGCAAGGCAGCGCGCTGGTGGAATGCAACGACATGGCGTTGCCGCTGGTATTCGCCACCGAGGGCGATGCCGTGCATCTGTTCAGCGCAGGCCGCGCATGGCGCTTCGCACGCCTGGACCCGCGCCAGAAAAAGCGCAAGCCCGGCGACGCCGAGCGCGCCGGCGCGCTGCTGGCGCCGCTGAGCGCGCGCATCGTGGCCGTGAAGGCGGCAGCGGGCGAGGCGGTGCAGGCGGGCCAGGTGCTGGTGGTGCTGGAGGCCATGAAGATGGAGCACGCCATCGTCGCGCCGTTCGACGGCGTCATAGCGGAGCTGCATGCCCGGGAGGGCGGGCAGGCGCGCGCGGGCAGTTTGCTGGTGAAGGTTGACGCAGGCACGCAAGCATGAACACCACGATCGGCACATCCAATATGGCACGCACCGTGCGCATAGGCGGCGCTTCCGGCTTCTGGGGCGATTCCGCCATCGCCACGCCGCAACTGCTGGCCGTTCCGGGCCTGCAATACCTGGTCTACGACTACCTGGCCGAGACCACCATGTCGATCCTGGCGCGCGCCCGCGCCAAGGACCCCGCGCTGGGCTACGCCACGGACTTCGTGCAGGCCGCGATGGCGCCGCACCTCGGCCAGATCCTGGCGCGCGGCATCCGCGTGATTGCCAATGCCGGCGGCCTCAACCCCCAGGCCTGCCGCGACGCGGTGATGGCCGCCGCCACGCGGCAAGGGCTGGCGCCCAAGGTGGCGGTGGTCAGCGGCGACGACGTCTTGCCCGCCTTCGAGGGCTGGCGCGCCGCGGGCCTTACCGATCTCCATACCGGCGCCACGCCGCCTGCCGAGCTGATGTCCGCCAACGCCTACACCGGCGCGCAAGGCATCGCCCGCGCGCTGGCGATGGGCGCCGATATCGTCATCACGGGCCGCTGCGTCGATAGCGCGGTGGTGGTCGGCGCGCTGGCATACGAGTTCGGCTGGCAATGGCACGACTGGGACCGGCTCGCCGCCGGCACGCTGGCCGGCCACGTGATCGAGTGCGGGGCGCAGGCCACCGGCGGGTTGTTCACCGACTGGCAGCGCGTGCCGGACTGGGACCGCATCGGCTACCCGGTGATCGACTGCGCGCAGGACGGCAGCTTTGTGCTCTCCAAGCCCGAGGGCACCGGCGGCCTGGTCGATCCCGCGGCTGTGGCGGAGCAGGTCTTGTACGAGGTGGGCGACCCCGGCAACTACCTGATGCCCGACGTCACTTGCGACTTCCGCATGGTGCGCACGGCGTTGCTGGCCGCCGGGCAGGTGCGCGTGCACGGCGCCCGTGGCCGCGCCCCCGGCGCGAGCTACAAGGCCAACGGCACCTGGCAGGATGGCTACCAGCTTAGCCTGATGATGGCGATCCGCGGCATCGACGCACCCGCCAAGGCCCGCCGCACCGCCGACGCGCTGCTGGCGCGCACCCGCGCCATGCTGGCCGCCAATGGCATGGCGGACTACAGCAGCACCGTGGTGGAACTGCTCGGCTGCGAGTCGCAATATGGCCCGCATGCCCGCGCGCTGCCGACCCGCGAGGTGGTGCTGCGCATCGGCGCGCGCCATGCGCAGGCCAAGGCGCTGCGCTTCTTGCAGCGTGAAGGCTCGTCGGCGGGCACCTCGATGGCCGCCGGCACCCGCTCATCCTTTGCCGGCCGCGTCGATATCCAGCCGGTGGTCAAGGTGTTCTCCTTCCTGGTGCCGAAGGCGGAAGTAGGGATGCAAGTCACGCTGGACGGCCAGACACAGGCGCTTGCCTGCGCCGCCGCCGTGGGCGAGCTGACGGCGCCGGCCGCGCTGGCGGCGGTGCCGGCCCCGGCCATTCCCGGCGGGCCGCGCGTCACCGTGCCGCTGGTCACGCTGGCCTACGCACGCAGCGGCGACAAGGGCGACGACGAGAACATCGGCGTGATCGCCCGCCAGCCAGCGTATCTGCCGCTGCTGCGCGAGCAGCTCACCCCGGCCGCGGTGCGCGGGTATTTTGCGCATCTGGTCGAGGGCGAGGTGGAGTGCTTCGAGGTGCCGGGCTTGCACGCCCTTAACTTCCTGCTGCACCGCGCGCTGGGCGGCGGGGGCGTGGCCAGCCTGCGCTCCGACCCGCTCGGCAAGAGCTACGCGCAAATGCTGCTCGATTTTCCGCTCACGGTGCCGCAGGACTGGGCGTAGACCGGCGGCCGCCATTCCATGGCATCGGCCGCCAGGCAAGCACGGCGGCCCGAAGCCATCCCGACCTGATGGAGCAGACATGAACAAAACCAAGCAACCGATGCGCCCTCGTGGCCTGTGGATGAACGCATGCCTGCTGGCCGCCGCGCTGGCTTGCGGCCTGAGCCCCACGGCACGCGCCGAGGCGCCGTATCCGTCAAAGCCCGTGCGCGTGGTGGTGCCCTACACCCCGGGCGGCGTGTCCGACGCCGTGACGCGGCTGGTCATGCAAAAACTGGCCGAGCGCCTGGGCCAGCCCGTGGTGGTGGAGAACCGCCCCGGCGCCAACGGCATGATCGGCTCCGACAATGTGGCCAAGTCCGCGCCGGACGGCTACTCGCTGCTGGTAGTGGTGGCCGCGCACGCCATCAACCCCAGCCTCTACCCCAAGATGAGCTACGACCCGCTCAAGGATCTCACGGGCGTCAGCCAGATCGGGCGCATCCCGCTGCTGCTGGTGTCCAGCGCCCAGTTGCCGCCCGGCAGCGTGAAGGCGCTGGTGGCCTGGGGCAAGGCCAATCCCGACAAGATGACCTACGCCTCCAGCGGCAACGGCTCTGGCGCGCATCTGGCCGGCGAGCTGTTCTCGCAAGCGGTCGGCATCAAGATGACCCACGTGCCCTACAAGGGCGTGTCGCCGGCGCTACCCGACCTGTTCTCCGGGCAGGTGGCGATGATCTTCGATTCCGTGCAGACCATGATGCCGCAGGTGAAAGCCGGCAAGCTCAAGGCGCTGGCGATCACCAGCGCCACGCGCTGGCCGGCCGCGCCCGACGTGCCGACCATGGCCGAGGCGGGCTATCCGGCGGTGACGGCCAGCAGCTGGATCGGCCTGATCGCGCCCGCCAGGACGCCCAGGCCGGTGCTGGAAAAGCTCTCGGCCGAGATGGATGCGGTATTGCACCAGCCGGAGGTGAAGGCGCGCCTGATCGAGTACGGGATCGATCCGGTAGGCGGGACGCCCGACCAGTTCCAGGCATTCATCAAGGAAGAGGCCGGGCGGTGGGGCGAGGTGGTGAAGAAGGGCGGCATCCACGTCGAGTGACGGGGCGGCAGAGGCCACCGCCTTGTCCCTTTGGTCCTTCTGGGCAGGACACCAGCGCGGCCAGCAGCACGGCCAGCAGCCCGTAGCCCAGGAACTCCCAGTGGTTCAGCAGGTTGTGCAGGTTGTGGGTCTGGCCGGCGCCGGCGTCCACGGTGTAGACGGGCGGCGCATGGTACCAGAGGTGCGCTTGCATCACCTCCCGTATCCACCTTTGCGCTGCGTCACCGCCCACTATACTGAGCCTAGCGCGCCGAAAGTCACGGCAGCGTCGGGACGACAGCCGCTACCATGCCGGCATTGCCTCGCCCCCACTTAAACCCATGGAGGTTGAACATGTCGATTCGCATCGGTGACGAAGCACCCGATTTCACTGCCGATACCACGGAGGGGAAAATCAGTTTCCACGAATGGATCGGGGACAAATGGGCCATCCTGTTCTCCCATCCGAAGGACTTCACCCCGGTCTGTACCACGGAACTTGGCTATATGGCCCGGCTCAAGCCGGAATTCGACCGGCGCAACACCAAGATCATCGGGCTGAGCGTGGACCCGGTCGCGGACCACCAGAAGTGGGTCAAGGACATCGAGGAGACGCAGGGCCACGCCGTCAACTATCCCATGATCGGCGACGTCGACCTCACGGTCGCAAAGCTCTATGACATGATCCATCCGAACGCGAGTGGCGGGCCGCGCACTGCCGTGGACAATGCCACCGTGCGCTCGGTGTTCATGATCGGGCCGGACAAGAAAGTCAAGGCGATGCTGGTCTATCCGATGAGCGCCGGGCGCAATTTTGACGAAGTGCTGCGGCTGCTGGATTCGCTGCAGCTCAATGCAAAACACACGGTAGCCACGCCGGTGAACTGGAAACCGGGTGAAGACGTGATCATCCCCACCTCGGTCTCCGACGACGACGCCAAGAAGAAATACCCGCAGGGTTTCAAGACGCTCAAGCCGTATTTGCGGGTGGTGTCGCAGCCGGAGTAAGGCATGCGTCGGATGGGCTCGCTGTGAGAGGGTGGCGCCGGTCCTCCGGCTGGAGGACGGTGCGTATTGTCGCAAGCCCGGTCGCAAGCCCGGTCGCAGGCCCGGCCGCGAGCGCGCATGCGCGCGTCAGCCCGCGCCTGCCAGCGAAGCCCTCAGTTCATCGCGCTGCGTGAAACTCGGCGTGGCCAGCCAGCCGACGAAGTCGTCGTGCCAGTTCTCCCAGGCGTTTTCGTCGAAGTCGAAGGCCTCGTCCAGCCGCCCGCCGTCGCGCAGGTAGGTGCCGACAATCCGCTTGCCATCCCAGTACGCCGCCACGGCCACGTCGGCGAGGTCCGCCGTGGTCCCGACCGGGAGGTCGCGCAGCAACATGGACAAGTGTGCCTTGAACGATGTGAATTCGTTTGAGGTCATGGCTTGCTCCGCTGATGGGAAGAGTATGTCCAGAGGATGTACCCGTTCCCGGGGCGCGTCAATTCCGGGCGTTGCGCGCCGCACGCACGGCAGCCAGCCTGGCGGCCAACCGAATGGCCAACCGAATGGCCAACTACAGGATTCCCCGCTCCCTCAAGCCCGCGACGTCCCCGTCGCTCAAGCCCAGTTCCGCCCGCAGGGCCGCATCCGTGTGCTCGCCCAGCATCGGCGGGCAGCGCATCGCCACGGGCGTGGCCGAGAACCGCATCGGGCTGCGCAGGCTCGGCACATCCACGCCGCGCCCGTGCGGCAGTTGCACCAGCAAGCCCCGATGCTTCACCTGCGCATCCTCGAACACTTCGTCGAGCTCGTTGATCGGGCCGCCCGGCACGCCGGCGCGTTCCAGCGACGCGAGCAGGTCTGCGGCGTTCCAGGTGGCCACTCGCTCGGCAATCGTCTCGCGCAGCGTATCGCGGTTGGCAACCCGGTTGGCGTTCTGCATGTAACGCGGATCGGACGCGAGCTCGGGCATGCCGAGCAGTTTGCACAGCGCGGCAAACTGGCCGTTGTTGCCGGAGGCAATGATCAGGTGGCCGTCGCGGCAGGCAAAGACCTCGGAGGGCGCGGCCACGGGATTGCTGTTGCCGGCGCGCCGGGGCAGCTTGCCGGTCATCTGGTAGCCCAGCGCCAGGTGGCCATTGACGGCGACCGAGGCATCGAGCATGGCGGCGTCGATGTACTGGCCTTCGCCGGTGGCCTGGCGGTGGTAGAGCGCGCCTAGCAGGGAGACGGTGGCGTACAGGCCAGTGAGGATGTCGGTGATGGGAATGGCGGTGCGCATCGGCTCGCCGCCGGGGCTGCCGTCCGGCTGGCCGCAGGTGCTCATCAGTCCGGCCATGCCTTGCAGGATGAAGTCGTAGGCCGGGCGGGCCGCGTAGGGGCCATCGGGGCCGAAGCCGGTGACCGAGCAATAGATCACATCGGGGCGTACCGCGCGGATGGACTCGTAGTCCAGGCCGTATTTCTTCAGGCTGCCAGCCTTGTAGTTTTCCACCACCACATCGCAGCGGGCGGCCAGCTGGCGTACCAGCTCGGCGCCCTCGGGCTGGGAGATATCGATGGTGAGCGACTGCTTGCCGCGGTTGCAGGCCAGGTAGAAGGCGGAGTCGTTGGTGGCCGCGCCCTGCGCGTCGGTCAGGAACGGGCCCATCTTGCGAGTGTCGTCGCCGTCGCCGGGCTTCTCGATCTTGTAGACCGTGGCACCCATGTCGGCCAGGTTTTGCGTGGCCCATGGGCCGGCTACCACCCGCGTCAGGTCGAGTACCTTGATGCCGTCGAGAATTGCGCTCATGTGCTTGCCACCCGGAGGATTGAGATCCCGCATCATTCGCCGGATTGGCCGGCCACGCAATTCGCCAATGCCAAAGCCGGCTTACTGCGGGGCGGAAGCGTGCGTGTGGCCGGACCCTTGTGCGGGATGCCCCGGGTGCGCCGGGTGCGCCTGGTGCGGATCGAAGTCGCAGCTCGGGTTGGCTTCGTCATGCGAATGCGGGGACAGCGCGCCGGGGATGTGCCGGCTGCTGAGCCCGTCGGCGTTGAGCCAGGCCAGCGTGGCCGCGGCGGCGCGGTCGATCAGCGTGCCGCACTGGGTGTAGTCGTAGGGGGAGACGTCGAGCGGGCACAGTGGCGGGACGACCGAGATGTGCGCGTGATCGGCCCAGCGCTCCAGGTCCTGCACCAGCTGGCGCGCCACCAGCAGCGACAGCGCGTTGAAGGCATGGTCGATGGGGCCGCGCGGCTCGCGCCGCCGCGCGCAGGCAAAACCTGCCGGCAGCACGACCACGCGCGTGGCGCCCAGGCGGATGGCGGTCGACACCGGCGTGTTGTTGGCCACGCCGCCGTCGATCAGTTGCCGCCCGCCCAGCGACACCGGCGGAAACACGCCGGGGATGGCCGCACTCGCCAGCACCGACTGGACCAGGCTGCCGGAGGACAGCACCACCTCCGCGCCGGTGGCCATGTCGGTGGCCACCACGTACAGCGGCACCTCGGCACGCTCCATTGCCATATCGCCAAAGTGGCGCGACAGCAGGCGCTGCAGCGCGGCGGAGTCGACCAGGTGGGCGCGCTGCCCGCGCAGCATGCCAAACAGGCTGCGCCACGACCACGGCATCACCTCGGCCCGGCGCAAGCCGCGCCAGAGCGTCTCGAGCTGGCTGGTGCCGGCCACATGCGGGTTGCAGGCGTAGTAGGCGCCGTTGATGGCGCCGGCCGAGGCGCCGATCACCATGTCGGGTTTGACACCCCACGCCACCAGCTCGCGCAGCATGCCGGCCTCGATGGCGCCGAGGCTGCCGCCGCCGGCAAAGACAAATGCGGTTTTTTCCATGGGCTGTGGTGCAGTGCATTAAAGCGGAGATCGCTGTCAAGGAAAGGATAGGCGACATTGCGCCGGCATGACAGGCACACGTGGGGCTGGCGGGCGCGGATGGCACATAATGTGCATGCAGTGCCAGGAAAAGCACGCGCGCCGACGGTGTCCTGGCCGCCAAGAGAGGAGACAATGAGCAGTTCAACCGACAAGTTTTCGGCCACCATGCGCGATGGCCTGGCCCATCTCGCGCGGCGTCTGCGCTTTGCCATGGAGGAGGGCTCCATCTGGCTGGACGAGCAGCGCATGATCCTGATTCATACCGCTGCGCTGGGCGCCTTGCGCAAGGAATTGGTGGATACCCTAGGCATGGAGCGCGCGCGCGGCTTGTTCATGCGCATGGGCTTTCATTCCGGCATGCGCGACGCGGAGCTGGCCAAGAAGCTGCGCCCGGGCGACAGCGACTTTGGCCTGCTCGAGATCGGGCCCTGCCTGCACACCATCGAAGGCGTGGTGCGGGTGACGCCGGTCAAGGTGAACATCGACATCGCCGCGGGCATCTACGACGGCGAATTCCTGTGGGAGGACTCCTTCGAAGGCGACGTGCACCGGCAGTTGTTCGGTATCGTCGACGCGCCTGCCTGCTGGATGCAGATCGGCTACGCCACCGGCTACACCTCGGCCCTGATGGGCCGCACCATCCTCTACCGCGAGGTCGAGTGCATTGCCTGCGGCTCTGATCACTGCCGCATCGTCGGCAAGCCGCTGGAGGCGTGGGAGGACGGCGCCGAAGTGCTGGCGCTTTACCAGCCCGACCCGGTGATCGAGACCATCCTGGAGTTGCAAAGCGAGGTCGAGCACCTGCGCGCCTTGCAGCGCAGCACCGACAAGCCAGCCGACCTGGTGGGCAGCTCGCCCGAGTTCCGCGCTGCCTGGGGCCTGCTGCAGCGCGCCGCCGGGAGCAGTGTCACGGTGCTGCTGCTGGGCGAGACCGGTGTTGGCAAGGAGCGCTTTGCGCAAGCGCTGCACGGCGTGAGCGCCCGGGCCGACAAGCCCTTCATCGCGGTCAATTGCGCCGCGATTCCCGATGAGCTGATCGAGGCCGAACTTTTCGGCGTGGAGAAGGGCGCCTTCACGGGCGCGCACCAGTCGCGCCCGGGCCGCTTCGAGCGGGCGCATGGCGGCACCCTGTTCCTGGATGAGCTGGGCGAGTTGTCGGCGTCGGCGCAGTCCAAGCTGCTGCGCGTGCTGCAGGAGGGCGAAGTAGAGCGCGTGGGCGGCACCGAGCCGCGCAAGGTGGATGTACGGCTGGTGGCAGCCACCAACGTGGACCTGGCCGAAGCCGTGAAGCAGGGCACCTTCCGCAAGGACTTGTATTACCGGCTCAACGTCTACCCCGTCACCATTCCGCCGCTGCGCGAGCGGCTCGACGATATCCGCCTGCTGGTGGAACGCTTCGTGGCCCGCTACGGCGCGCGCCACGGCAAGAAGATCGTCGGCATCACCGACCGCGCGCTGGCCGAGCTGCGCCGCTACGACTGGCCGGGCAATGTGCGGGAACTGGAGAACGTCATCGAGCGCGGCGTGATCCTGGCCAGCAATGGCGGGCAGATATCAGCGGACCACCTGTTCCTGCCGACCAGCGCGCCGCCTGGCATGGATACCGCGCCGCGCCTTGGCGTCAAGGGCACCTTGCCCGAACTGCGGGAGGCCGCCGTGCATGGCTTACTTGATCATATGGCTGAGCAGCAGCTCGCGCTGGGCGATGTGGAGACGGTGTTGATGGAGGCAGCCATGCAACGCGCTAATGGCAATATGAGCCAGGCGGCGCGGTTGCTGGGGATTACGCGGCCGCAGTTGGCGTATCGGTGGAAGACGAGGGGGTAAGGGGGTAAGGGGGATTTGGTGGCGGTGGTCGCTGTTTTGGGGCTTTCGCTGTTTCTTTTAGCGGCGATGGTTATTGCACCCAAAGGCCATACGACATCCCCCTGCGGGGGCTGCCGGTCACTCTTCTTTGCGTCGGTGTATAGACCGGGGACATAGGTGACGGGTGTGCGAGGACATGGTTGACACTTTCGGGCAATGAATCTGCCCGGAATCCGACCATGCCTTGGAGCACGCGCGACACCATGAGCCTTCGTCAAGAATTCATCCTTCTGGCCCAGCAAGAGGGCAGCAATCGCCGCGAGTTATGCCGGCGTTTCAGCATCAGTCCCCAGACCGCCTACAAATGGCTCGCGCGCTATGCCGAGCAAGGCGAGGCCGGTCTGGTCGACCGCTCTCGGCGGCCCAGTCGCAGCCCGGAACAGACCCACGCCGACCTTGAACAGGCCGTGATCGCGCTTCGCCAGCAGCATCCTGCCTGGGGCGGGCGCAAGATCAGCCGCCGCTTGCAGGACCTGGGGCATACCGAGGCGCCGGCTCCCAGCACTGTCACCTCGATCCTGCATCGCCACGGGCTAATTACCCCGGAGGCCTCCGCCAAATCGGTGGCATGGCAGCGTTTCGAGCATCCCGAGCCCAACCATCTCTGGCAAATGGACTACAAAGGCTGGTTTGCCACCCGAGACGGCGTGCCGTGTTACCCGCTGACAGTGCTGGACGACCATTCCCGCTTCAATATCCTGCTCACGGCCTGCACCAGAACCCAGACTGCAGTGGTGCAGCGCCATCTGCGCGAGGCTTTCCGTCGTTATGGGCTGCCGCTGCGCATCAACGCCGACAACGGTGCGCCCTGGGGCAGCCCTTCCCAACCCGGCCAGCTCACGGCCCTGGCGATCTGGTTGATTCGCCTGGGCGTACGCCTGAGCCATAGCCGCCCCGCGCACCCACAAACCAATGGCAAGGATGAGCGGTTCCACCGCACCTTTAAGGCCGAGGTGCTCACCGGCAACGACTTTGCTTCCTGCCGTTATGCGCAGCGCGCATTCGATCGCTGGCGCGATGTCTACAACCAGCAGCGACCTCACGAAGCCCTTGGCCTGGCGACGCCCGTCACGCGGTATCGGCCCAGCCCGAGGCCATATCCGGAGCAGTTGCCGCCCATCGAATACGGCCCTGACGACACCGTAGTGCAGGTCAAATGGCACGGCGAGCTCTGTTTCCAGGGACGTCGCTTCAAGGTTTCGAATGCCCTAGCCAAGCTGCACGTGGCGCTGCGGCCTGACGCCAGACACAGCGGCAAATACGCCCTTTACTTCGCACATCATCGCTTCGGAAGCATCGACCTAAACGACCCGAATGCCGCTTAAAATGTGTCAACCATGTCCTCGCACATGTGTCACCCATGTCCCCGGTCTATACACCGACGCAAAGAAGAGTGACCGGCAGCCCCCGCAGGGGGATGTCGTATGGCCCTTGGGTGCAAAAACCAACGCCGATAAAACAAACAGCGATGCCCCCAGCAGGGCGGTTGGGTGCAAACGCCAACACCGTTCAAACAATCACCGCCACCCACCCCCAATGACCCATTTAATCATTTGATCCATCCACCAATCCCCCCAATCCAGTAACTCCCCGCTTGTTGCGCCGCATGCGCCCGCAATGCCTTCCCCCTCCTTCCTCTAACCCCCTTCCTTGTTGCGACGCCGCAGCCTTGCGAAGTCACACATTGCTCCCCGCAAACCGCCACCCGGCGCGGCTTTTCATCATTTGATCAAATGCCATCTCGCACTTGATCAATTGATTGAGCCGCGGCGCATGCGCCATTCCGGGTAAACGCGAAATCCGGCGCGGCCCGAATCCCGACGCGCCTTGTGGTGCCGTCGTTTGCGCCAGCTGGCACGCTCTTCGCAATAGAGGCCATACCGCCCATGCGAAGGAGCAGCGCCATGATCAACCAGTCGGTCCCCTTGTTTGAAGCCTCGCCCCGGTTCGTCCGCGTTGATGGCCGCACGCCCGAGGGCTTCGTGCAGTTCGCGTTCAGCGTGGCGGACCCCGAACTCAATGTCGAGCTGATCATGCCCGAGCCGATGTTCGAGGCCTTCTGCAGCGTCAACCACGTGCGCTTCCTGCCGCCGGAGATCCCCGCGCCCGATCAGGACGACTGAGCTCGGCCAGCCGCCACGCACCCAACCACGCACCGAACCACGCACTGAACCACCCACATAAAAACAGCAAGACCCAGGAGACCAAGCGATGCAAGTCGATATCAAGACCCAGCAGATCCAGCCGCTGCGCCAGACCTATGGCCATGTGGCGCGCCGCTTTGGCGACAAGCCCGCCTCGCGCTACCAGGAGGCCACCTACGACGTGCAGTCGGAAGTGAATTTCCACTACCGCCCGACGTGGGACTCGCAACACGAGATCTACGACAAGCGCCGCACCGCGATCGTGATGGCGGACTGGTACGCGCTCAAGGACCCGCGCCAGTACTTCTACGGCGCCTACGTGACGGCGCGCGGCCGCCAGCAGGACGCCACCGAGAAGAGCTTCGCCTTCGTGGAAAAGCGCGGCTTGCTGCAGGCGTTGCCCGCCGAATGGCAGGACCGCCTGGCCGACGGCCTGCTGCCGCTGCGCCATGTGGAGTGGGGCGCCAACATGAACAACTTCTATTGCGCCGACTACGGCTGGGGCACGGCCATCACCCAGGCCTGCACCTACTGCGCGATGGATCGCCTCGGCATTGCCCAGTACCTGTCGCGCATCGGCATGCTGCTTGATGGCAACACCGGCGTGGCGCTGGAGCGCGCCAAGGTGGCCTGGATGGAGAGCGCGGCGTGGCAGCCGATGCGCCGGCTGGTCGAGCGCAGCTTTGTGATCGAGGACTGGTTCGAGACCTTCGTTACCCAGAACCTGGTGCTCGACGGGCTGCTGTATCCGCTGGTGTACCAGCACGCCGACGCGGCCATCGTGCGCGCCTGCGGCACCGGGCTGGCGGTGCTGACCGAGTTCATGAACGACTGGCGCGAGGAGCACGCACGCTGGGTCGACGCGGTGATCCAGACCGCCGCGGCAGAGTCCGATGCCAATCGCATGCTGCTGTCCGGCTGGGCCCGCGCCGCGCGCGCGCAGGTGGCCGAGGCGCTGGTGCCAGTGGCCAACACCTTGCTGGGCGAGGGCGGCGAGCAGGTGGTGGCGCTGTGCGTGGAACAGTTCGACGTGCGTCTTAACAAGCTTGGCCTTGCCGCCTGAGGAAACCGCCATGACCGCCAACGTCTATATCGCGCTGCAGAGCAACGACGACACCCGTCCCATCATCGAGGCCATCACCGAGGCCAACCCGCACGCGGTGGTGTCGCAGTTTCCCGCCATGGTGAAGATCGACGCGCCGGGACACCTGACCATCCTGCGCGAACTGGTCTCCGACAAACTCGGGCGCGACTGGGACCTGCAGGAGATTCACCTGAACCTGATTTCGCTGTCGGGCAACATCGACGAAGACGACGACGCCTTCACCCTGCACTGGAACGCCTGAGGCGGCCCGCCCACCGCAAAGACAAACGGAGACAAAACATCATGGACGCACGCAAGAAGCTGAACCTGCGGGAAAAATACGCGACGATGACGCGCGACCTCGGCTGGGAAACCACCTACGAGCCGATGGACAAGGTCTTTCCCTACGACAAGTACGAAGGCATCAAGATCCACGACTGGGACAAATGGGAAGACCCGTTCCGCATGACCATGGACGCCTACTGGAAATACCAGTCGGAGAAGGAGCGCAAGCTGTACGCGATCATCGATTCGTTCGTGCAGAACAACGGCCACCTCAACGTCTCGGACCCGCGCTACCTGAACGCGCTGCGCCTGTTCCTGACCGGCGTGACGCCGCTGGAGTACGCGGCGCACCGCGGCTATGCCCACCTCGGGCGGCACTTTCGCGGCGCCGGCGCGCGGGTGGCGGCGCAGATGCAGTCGATCGACGAGCTGCGCCACGCCCAGACCCAGATGCACACGCTGTCGGTCTACAACAAGTACTTCAACGGCTTCGGCGAATGGCAGCACATGCACGACCGGGTCTGGTACCTGTCCGTGCCCAAGTCCTATTTCGAAGACGCCATGAGCGCGGGGCCGTTCGAGTTCATCACCGCGATCTCGTTCTCCTTCGAGTATGTGCTGACCAACCTGCTGTTCATGCCCTTCATGTCGGGTGCGGCCTACAACGGCGACATGGCCACGGTGACCTTCGGCTTCTCGGCACAGTCCGACGAATCGCGTCATATGACGCTGGGCCTGGAAGTGGTGAAGTTCCTGTGCCAGCAGGACCCGGACAATATCCCCATCCTGCAGAAGTGGCTGGACAAATGGTTCTGGCGCGGCTTTCGCCTGCTTACGCTGGTCGGCATGATGATGGACTACATGCTGCCCAAGCGCGTGATGTCGTGGGCGGAAGCCTGGGAGATGTACTTCGAGCAGGCCGGCGGCGCGCTGTTCAAGGACCTGGAGCGCTACGGCCTGCGCATGCCCAAGTACCACGAGGTGGCCACCAAGACCAAGGACCGCATCACCCACGAGGCCTGGGGCACCTTCTACAACTACGCCGCCGCGGCCGGCTTCCATACCTGGGTGCCCAAGCAGGACGAGATGGCCTGGCTGACGGAGAAATATCCCGACACCTTCGCGCGCTACTACAAGCCGCGCCTCGACTACTGGCAGGAACGCCAGCAGCAAGGCGAGCGCTTCTACAACGCCACGCTGCCGATGCTGTGCCAGACCTGCCAGATCCCGATGGTGTTCTCGGAGCCCGACGACCCCACCCAGACCTGCTACCGGGAGAGCAGCTACCACGGCATGCGGTTCCACTTCTGCTCGGACGGCTGCAAGGACATCTTCGATGGTGAGCCGCAGAAGTACGCGCAGGCATGGTTGCCCGTGCACCAGATCTACCAGGGCAACTGCGGCGGTGGATCGCTGGACGACGTGCTCAAGTGGTACCGCATCAACCCTGGCGCGGACAACCTGGATTTCGAAGGTTCGCAGGATCAGAAGAACTGGAACGCCTGGAAGGGCGTGCCTGGCACGGCCGCCTGAGCGGCCGGCATACAAGAGATAAGGAGACCACCATGTCCGTCGTATCCATTGGCCCCTACGCGTTCGAGCCCGCCGACCGCGAAGCGGTGTTCCACGGCAACCGCCTGCTCTATATCGGCTGGGACCGCCACCTGCTGTTTTGTGCGCCGCATTGCCTTCCCTTGCCGCCGTCGATGCGCCTGCGCGATGTCGTGGAGAACGTGCTGCCGGGCGTCTACGGCTATCACCCCGACTTTGCCCGCATCGACTGGAGCCGCGTGGCGTGGCTGCGCGGCGGCGAGCCCTGGCAGCCGGACCTTGACCGCACGCTGGAAGAGAACGGCCTGGGCCACAAGGCGGTGATCCGGTTCCGCACACCGGGGCTGGATGGCATTGGCGGCAGTGGCAGCTAACAGTGGCAGCTAAGGTAGGAGACACAAGATGTATTCCCTGACCATTGAACCGATCGGGCAGACCATCCCCATCGCGCCGGGCCAGACCGTGCTGGATGCTTGCCTGCGCAACGGCGTGTGGCTGCCGCACGCCTGCTGCCACGGGCTGTGCGCCACCTGCAAGGTGCAGGTGGTGGAGGGCGAATTCGAGCATGGAGAGGCCTCCAACTTCGCGCTGATGGACTTCGAGCGCGACAGCGGGCAGTGCCTGGCCTGCTGCGCCACCGCGCAGTCCGACATGGTGATCGAGGCCGATATCGAGGAAGACGCCGACTCGCTCGGCCTGCCGCTGGCTGACTATCGTGCCGAGGTGGTGGAGGCCCGCGCGCTGACCCCCACCATCCGCGGCATCTGGCTGCGCGTGAAGGGGGGCGCCGCGGCTGCCTTCCAGGCCGGCCAGTACCTCAACCTGCGCGTGCCGGGCTGCGACCAGCCGCGTGCGTTCTCGCTGGCCAACCGTCCCGGCGATGACCTGGTGGAGCTGCATGTGCGGCGGGTGGAAGGCGGGCAGGCTACCGGCTACCTGCACGATCAGTTGTCGGTGGGTGACGAACTCGGGTTTTCCGCGCCTTACGGCCGCTTCTTCGTGCGCAAGTCAGCGCAAAAGCCGATGCTGTTCCTGGCGGGCGGCTCGGGCTTGTCCAGCCCGCGCGCCATGATCCTGGACATGCTGGCCGCCGGCGAGACCCTGCCGATCACGCTGGTGCAAGGCGCGCGCAACCGCACGGAGCTGTACTACGACGAGGCGTTCCGTGCACTGGCCGGCGCGCACCCCAACTTCCGCTATGTGCCCGCGCTCTCCGACGAACCGGCGGACAGCGGCTGGGACGGCGCGCGCGGCTATGTGCATGACGTCCTGCACGGCCTTTACGCCAATGGCGCGACCGCCGACTTCCGGGGACACAAGGCCTATCTGTGCGGCCCGCCGCCGATGATCGAAGCCTGCATCCGCACGTTGATGCAGGGCCGGCTGTTCGAGGAGGACATCCACACCGAGAAGTTCATCTCGGCCGGCGACGCACAGAACAGCGCGCGCAGCCCGCTGTTCAAGATCTGATGGAGGGCGCGGCATGCATACCGTCGAGATCGCGGGAAGCGGCCAGTGCTACCCCTGCGCGCCGGAGCAGAACCTGCTGCGCGCCATGGAAGCCCTGGGCAAGCGTGGCATTCCCGCGGGTTGCCGGGGCGGTGGCTGCGGGGTGTGCAAGGTGCGCATCGAGGCTGGCCGCTACCACACCGGCAAGATGAGCCGCGCCTGCCTGTCGGAGGCGGAGGAGGGGAGTGGGTTTGTGCTCGCCTGCAAGACCTTCCCCGACAGCGATATCCGGCTGCAGCCGGTGGCGTTGCTGCAGCGCTGCCTGGACAAGCAGCGGGCGCGGCAGGACGCAGCGCAAGCGTAGTTGAACAAGCAGCAATAAATGCAGCAATAAATGCAGCAATACAAGATGGACCAATAACCCCATCATCAAGGAGACAGTCATGGCATTGACAGGCGTATTGCGCCCGGGGCACGTGGCACTGCGCGTGCTGGAACTCGAACCGGCGCTCAAGCACTACACCGAGGTTCTCGGGCTGATCGAAACCGCGCGCGACGACAAGGGCCGCGTCTACCTGAAGGCCTGGGACGAGCACGATCACCACAGTGTGGTCTTGCGCGAGGCCGACAGCCCGGGCATGGACTACATGGGCTTTCGCGTGGATAGCGGCCGCACGCTGGAGCGGCTGGCCCAGGAGGTGGAGCAGTCCGGACTCGCTTCGGACTGCCAGTGGATTCCCGCCGGCGAGCATCCGCGCACCGGCGTGCGCTTTCGCTTCACCATTCCCACGGGACATGCCATCGAACTCTTCGCCGACAAGGACAAGCTGGGCTGCCTGACCGGCGACAGCAACCCCGACCCGTGGCCGGACGACCTGCGCGGCATGGCGCCCAGCCGCTTCGATCATTGCCTGCTGTACGGCGATGACCTGGATGGCACGGTCAAGCTGTTTCGCGACGTGCTCGGCTTCACGCTGGCCGAGGAGGTGGTCGCCGGCCCCGACAAGATGATGATCGGCGCCTTCCTGACGTGCTCCAACAAGGCGCATGACATCGCCTTCATCCGGCATGCGGAGAAGAACAAGTTCCATCACGCCTCGTTCAACCTGGACAACTGGGGCGAAGTGCTGAAGGCCGCGGACATTATCTCCAAGAAGGACGTGTCGCTCGATATCGGGCCGACGCGGCATGGCATTACACGCGGCGCGACGATCTATTTCTTCGATCCTTCGGGCAACCGGAACGAGGTCTTTTCTGGCGGCTATATCCACTATCCGGACAAGCCGACCATCACATGGACGGACAACGAGCTGGGCCGGGCGATCTTCTATCACGACCGCAAGCTGAACGACGCGTTCCTGAATGTACTGACCTGATCCCCGTCCCTCTCCCACTGCGTGGGAGAGGGGAGCAATACGAAAGACGATAGGTAGCAAGGCAAAGCGGCGCACCCTGCCGCACCAAGCGAGACAACATGAAAGAGTTCAAGAACTTCATCAACGGCGAATGGGTGGCCACCAACCGCCAGTTCGATGACCGCAACCCGGTCGACAACAGCCTGATCGCCCGTGTGCACGAAGCCGGCCAGGCCGAGGTCGATGCCGCCGTCGCGGCGGCAAAGCAAGCGCTGAAGGGCCCGTGGGGCAAGATGACCGTGGCGCGGCGCGTCGAGATATTGCACGCGGTGGCCGACGGCATCAACCGCCGCTTCGACGACTTCCTGCAAGCCGAGATTGCCGACACCGGCAAGCCGCACTCGCTTGCCAGCCACATCGACATCCCGCGCGGCGCCGCCAACTTCAAGGTGTTCGCCGACCTGATCAAGAACGTGCCGGCAGAGAGCTTCGCCATGGCCACGCCGGATGGCGGCGAGGCCATCAATTACGCGGTGCGCTCGCCGCGTGGCGTGATCGGCGTGGTGTGCCCGTGGAACCTGCCGCTGCTGCTGATGACATGGAAGGTCGGCCCGGCGCTGGCGTGCGGCAACACGGTGGTGGTCAAGCCATCCGAGGAAACGCCCGCGACCGCCACGCTGCTCGGGGAGGTCATGAACGAGGCTGGCGTGCCGCCGGGCGTCTACAACGTGGTCCATGGTTTCGGCCCGGATTCCGCCGGTGCTTTCCTGACCGCGCACCCGGATGTGAACGGCATCACTTTCACCGGCGAGACCCGTACTGGCGAGGCCATCATGAAGGCGGCCGCCAATGGCGTGCGCCCGGTGTCGTTCGAGCTGGGCGGCAAGAATGCCGGCATCGTGTTCGCCGACGCGGATTTCGACAAGGCAGTGGCCGGCATCACCCGCTCGGCCTTCGAGAACAGCGGCCAGGTTTGCCTGGGCACCGAGCGCGTCTACGTGCAGCGGCCCATCTTCGCGCGTTTCGTCGCGGCGCTCAAGGCCAGGGCCGAGGCCCTGCGCATTGGCAGGCCGAATGACGAGGGCGTCAACATGGGCCCGCTGGTGTCGCTGGAGCACCGCGACAAGGTGCTGTCCTACTACCGCAAGGCGGTGGATGCGGGCGCTACCGTGGTCACCGGCGGCGGTGTGCCCGAGATGCCCGGCGCGCTGGCCGAGGGCGCCTGGGTGCAGCCCACCATCTGGACCGGCCTGCCGGAGGACTCGGCGGTGATCCGCGAGGAGATCTTCGGCCCTTGCTGCCATATCGCGCCGTTCGATACCGAGGAGGAAGCCATCCGCCTCGCCAACGATACGCCTTACGGGCTGGCCGCCACCGTGTGGACGTCCGACCTGGGCACCGCGCACCGCATGGGCAGCGCGCTGGAGGTGGGCATCTGCTGGATTAACGCGTGGTTCCTGCGCGACCTGCGCACCGCCTTCGGCGGCGCCAAGCAATCCGGCATCGGCCGCGAGGGCGGGGTGCATTCGCTGGAGTTCTATACCGAGCTGCGCAATGTGTGCGTGAAACTTTGAGGCAGGCCATGAGAACCGAAGACATTGTTGAGATCGGCACGCGCCTGCATCAGGCGCTGGATCAACGCCAAGCCATCGCCCCGCTGACCGAGCGCTACCCCGAACTGTCCATTGACGACGCCTACCGTATCCAGCTGGCCATGGTGCAGCACCGCCTGGACGCCGGCGAGCGCGTGATCGGCAAGAAGATCGGCGTGACCAGCCGGGTGGTGATGGACATGCTAGACGTGCGCCAGCCGGACTTCGGGCACCTGCTGTCCGGCATGGTCTACGGCGACGGCGCCGCCATTGCCGCCGATACGCTGATCGCGCCCAAGGCCGAAGGGGAAATCGCCTTCGTGCTCAAGGAAGACCTGGAAGGTCCCGGCGTGACCAACGCCGATGTGCTGCGTGCCACTGCCTACGTGCTGCCGTGCTTCGAGATCGTCGACTCGCGCATCCGCGACTGGAAGATCCGGATCCAGGACACCGTGGCGGACAACGCATCGTCCGGCGTGTTCGTGCTGGGCGACGCCGCCGTGGACCCGCGCGGCCTTGACCTCGGCACCGTTGGCATGACGCTGGAGAAAAACGGCGAGATCGTCGCCACCGGCGCGGGCGCCGCGGCGCTCGGCCACCCGGCCAACGCCGTGGCGTGGCTGGCCAATACGCTGGGGCGCCTTGGCATCGGGCTGAAAAAGGGCGAGGTGATCCTGTCTGGCTCGCTGGCCGCGATGGTGCCTGTCCGGGCCGGTGACCAGCTTCGTATCAGCCTGGGCGGCATCGGCTCAGCCGGCGTGCGCTTCATTTGATCGGATTCCATACAGCAGCCCAGGACTACGCCATGCACCTTACCCAAGACACCATCCAGCAGCTCGCCGAGCATCTGGAAAACGCCGAGCTCAACCGCGAGCCGGTGCGCAAGATTACCGACACCCATCCCGATATGGACTGGGATGATGCCTACGCCATCCAGGACGCGATCCGGGCGCGCAAGCAAGCGCGCGGCACCCGCATTGCCGGCCTGAAGATGGGGCTGACCTCGTTTGCCAAGATGCGCCAGATGGGCGTCACCGATCCGGTCTATGGCTTCCTGACCGACTACGGCGCCTGCATGGACGGTGGCGCCATCGACACCGCAGCGCTGATCCATCCCAAGGTGGAGGCCGAGATTGCCTTCGTGCTCAAGCATCCGCTCAAGGGGCCGGGCTGCCATATCGGCGACGTGCTGGCCGCCACCGATTTTGTATTGCCGGCGGTGGAGGTGATCGACTCGCGCTATGAGAACTTCCGCTTCGACCTCAAGAGCGTGATCGCCGACAACACGTCGTCGGCACGCTTTGTCGTCGGCGGCACGCATCGCAGCGCCGAGGGGATCGACCTGAAGAACCTTGGCGTGGTGCTGGAGAAGAACGGCGAAGTGGTCGCCACCGCCGCCGGCGCCGCCGTGCTCGGCCACCCGGCCAGCAGCGTGGCCATGCTGGCGAACATGCTTGGCGCGCGTGGGCGCGAGCTGCCGGCGGGCACCTTCATCATGACCGGCGGCGTGACCGAGGCCATCGCGGTGGCGGCCGGCGATAGCATCACGGTGCGCTACCAGCACCTGGGCACGGTGTCGATGCGCTTCGTTTGAACCGAACCAGAACCGAACCAGAACCGAACCAGAACCGAACTGAGCAGGACAAACACCATGCCCATCATGCAAGTCTTTTTGATCGAAGGCCGGACCGATGAACAGAAGGCCCGCCTGATCCAGGCGCTGACCGACGCCGCCGTGGAATCGATCGGCGCGCCGGTGGAGTCGGTGCGGGTGATGATCACCGAAGTTCCCAATACGCAATTCGGCATCGCGGGCAAGACCGCGAAAGCGCTCGGCCGCTGAAGCGGCAACGGAGAATCAGCATGGACATGAGAACAAGCGGCAAGCACAAGGTAGCCATCATCGGCTCGGGCAATATCGGCACCGACCTGATGATCAAGGTCATGCGCCACGGCCGGCATCTGGAGATGGGCGCGATGGTCGGCATCGACGCCGCTTCCGATGGCCTGGCCCGGGCCGCGCGGCTGGGCGTGCCCACCACGGCCGAAGGCATCGAAGGCCTGGTGAGGATGGCCGGCTTTGGCGATATCCGCATCGCCTTCGACGCCACCTCGGCCGGCGCCCACGCGCATCACAACCAGATCCTGCAGCGGCACGGCATCCAGGTGATCGACCTGACCCCGGCCGCGCTCGGGCCGTACGTGGTGCCGGTGGTCAACCTGGACCAGCAGCTCGGCGCCAGCAATATCAATATGGTCACCTGCGGCGGCCAGGCCACCATCCCGATGGTGGCGGCGGTGTCTCGCGTGGCCAAGGTGCATTACGCGGAGATCGTGGCCTCGATCTCCAGCAAGTCCGCCGGGCCGGGCACGCGTGCCAATATCGACGAATTTACCGAGACCACCAGCCAGGCGATCTGCTCGGTGGGCGGCGCGGCGCGCGGCAAGGCCATCATCGTGCTGAATCCGGCCGAGCCGCCACTGATGATGCGCGACACGGTGTTCACGCTGTCCGAGGACGCCGACGAGGCGGCGATAGAGGCCAGCGTGGAGGCCATGGCGAAGGCGGTGCAGGCCTATGTGCCTGGCTACCGGCTCAAGCAGCGGGTGCAGTTCGAGCGCATCGATCCGTGCGCGCCGTTGAATATCCCGGGGCTGGGGCGGATGAGCGGGCTAAAGACCTCGATCTTCCTCGAAGTGGAGGGCGCCGCCCATTACCTGCCGGCTTATGCCGGCAACCTCGACATCATGACCAGCGCCGCGCTCGCCTGCGCCGAGCGCCTGGCGCAAACACGGCTGGCTGCGTAAGCGGCGGGCGCACGGAGACAAGACATGACCCAGCAAGCCACGCAGAAGAAACTCTATATCTCGGATGTCACGCTGCGCGACGGCAGCCACGCCATCCGCCATCAATACAGCCTGGCCGACGTGCGCCGCATCGCCGCGGCGCTGGACGCCGCCAAGGTGGACTCGATCGAAGTCGCGCATGGCGACGGGCTCGCCGGCTCCAGCTTCAACTACGGGTTCGGCGCGCATACGGACCTTGAGTGGATCGCGGCGGCGGCAGAGACCGTCCGCCATGCCAAGGTGGCCACCTTGCTGCTGCCCGGCGTAGGCACCGTGCACGACCTGCGCGCCGCGTACGATGCCGGCGCGCGCGTGGTGCGGGTTGCCACGCACTGTACCGAGGCGGATGTCTCGCGCCAGCATATCGAGTACGCGCGCAACCTGGGCATGGACACGGTGGGCTTCCTGATGATGAGCCACATGACCACGCCCGCCGCGCTGGCGCAGCAGGCCAGGCTGATGGAGAGCTATGGCGCCGAGACCGTCTACGTGGTGGATTCCGGCGGCGCGCTCAATATGAACGACGTGCGCGACCGCTTCCGCGCCTTCAAGGACGTGCTCAAGCCGCAGACCCAGACTGGCATGCATGCGCACCACAACCTGAGCCTGGGCGTGGCCAACTCCATCGTCGCGGTGGAAGAAGGCTGCGACCGCATCGACGCCAGCTTGGCCGGCATGGGTGCGGGCGCCGGCAACGCGCCGCTGGAGGTGTTCATCGCCGCCGCCAGCCGGCTCGGGTGGAACCACGGCTGCGATCTCTACACGCTGATGGACGCCGCCGACGAGATCGTGCGGCCGCTGCAGGACCGCCCGGTGCGGGTGGACCGCGAGACCCTAGCGCTGGGCTATGCGGGCGTCTATTCCAGCTTCCTGCGCCACGCGGAGGCAGCCGCCGGGCGCTATGCGCTGAAGACCGTGGATATCCTGGTGGAACTAGGCCAGCGCCGCATGGTGGGCGGGCAGGAAGACATGATCGTCGACGTGGCGCTGGACCTGGTGGCGCGGCGCGAGGCGGCACAGGCGCGCATCACGGCGTAAGCGCCCCGCCCGGCCGATGGGAGGCGGTCCGATAGGGGCGCCAGCACTCAAGCCTCCATCGGCTCGTCCTCCCCGCGCGCCATGCGCCGGATCGCCTGCGGCGGTTGCCCGAACGCCCGCAGGAACGCGCGCCGCATGCGCTCGCGGTCGCCAAAGCCGGTCTCCTTGGCCACCACATCGATCGGATGGCGCCCGGACTCCATCATCAGCCGCGCGGCCTCGATGCGCAGGTGCTCCACCGCCTTGGCCGGGGTTTGCCCCGTTTCTTCACGGAAAGAGCGGCTGAACTGGCGCGGGCTGAGGTGCGCCGCTTGCGCCAGTTGATCGACGGACAATTCGGCGTGCAGGTTCTGACGGGCAAAGGCGAGCGCGGACTGGATGCGATCGGACTTGGGCTCAAGCTCGAGCAGCGCCGAGAACTGCGATTGCCCGCCGGCACGGCGGTGATAGACAACAAGCTTGCGCGCGACCGTGCGCGCGGCTTCGGCCCCGGCGTCTTTCTCGACCAGCGCCAGGGCCAGGTCGATGCAGGCGGTCATGCCGGCGGAGGTCCAGACCGGCCCGTCGATGATGAAGATGCGGTCCTCCTCGACGCTGACCGCGGGATACGTGCGCCGGAACCGGGCGGCGTAAAACCAATGCGTGGTGGCCCGGCGGCCGTCGAGCAGCCCAGCCTCGGCGAGGTTGAAGGCGCCCGTGCAGGTGGCGCCGATGCGCCGCGTGGCGGGCGCCGCCTTTTGCAGGAAGGCCACCAGGCCGGGTGACGCCGGCTGGATATCGTTGTCGCCCACCACCAGCAGCGTGTCGAACGCGCGGTCATCGAATGCCTCCGTGGTGACGCAGAAGCCTGCCGAGGTTGGCACCGGCCCGCCTTGCTCGGACAGCAGGTGGACCGCGTAGAGCGGTTTGGCCGCGTTGAGATTGGCGAACTCAAGGACTGTGGTGACGCCCAGGTTCATGACCTGGAAGCCGGGATAAAGGACGATTCCGACATGCAGCATAAGGAGCTCCCACAGATGGCATAAAAGGTGGCATCTATGACATTGTTGCCATCGGAGTATGCACCTAATCTTCGTTCCGTGGTGGCCGGCAACGGGCCGGCAGCACCGAAATCGGAGAAAGAACATGACCGCATTGACAGCAACCTCGGGAATCCATCCGCATCAAGGCACCGCCGTGATTACCGGCGCGTCTTCAGGGATCGGCGCCGTCTACGCGGACCGGCTCGCCCGGCGCGGCTACGACCTGATCGTGGTCGCCCGCAACCGCGACAGGCTGGCCACGCTGGCAGAACGCCTGACCAGCGAGACGGGACGCTCGGTGGAGATCGTGACCGCGGATCTCGGCGCCGATGCCGATGTCCGCCGCCTGGAGACACTGCTGCGCACCGACGCCAGCATCACCATGCTGGTCAACAACGCGGGCATCGGCGCGGCGGGGCCGCTGCTCCAGTCCGATGCCGACAAGATGGCCGCGATGATCGCGCTCAATGTCACCGCGCTGACCCGGCTGACCTACGCCGCCGCGCACGGCCTGGTGGCGCGCGGCAAGGGGACGATCATCAACATTGCCTCGATCGTGGCGGTCGCCCCGGAACTGCTCAACGGCGTCTACGGCGGGTCGAAGGCCTTCGTGCTGGCCTTTACGCAATCGCTGCAGCATGAACTGGCGGACAAGGGCGTGCGCGTGCAGGCCGTGCTGCCCGGTGCGATCCGTACGGAGTTCTGGGATGTCGCCGGCCGGGCGGTGGAGAGTTTGCCGCAGGACTGGGTGATGAGCGCGGACGACCTGGTTGACGCGGCCCTGTCCGGGCTGGACCTGGGGGAGGTGGTGACGCTGCCGTCGTTGCCGGACGCGGCGGACTGGCACGCCTTCGAGGCTGCCCGCGCGGCGCTGGGACCGAACCTGTCGCGCAGCGTGCCGGCGGCGCGCTTCAGGGCCGCCTGAAAGACGGTCGCTGCAGAATGCACGCCAGATAAGCGTATTCACATTGCGCACCCTTGGCAACGCGGCTGCCGTGGTTCATGCGACAGGCACGCGGTAGCTGGTCACCGCGTTTGTGTCCGGGCGGCTGATCTGCCGAAGCCAGGGAAAGGAAATCCCGGGGCGCGCCAATGCGATGGCCCCGGCAACGCGACGCTGCATGGCGCTCTCTTGTAAAAGTCCTCTGGCACCATCGATATGACGCCTCTGGCTCTATACGTGCGTCATGATTGTTGCGAATATGCTGGCCCTCTTCCAGGAGGTATGTCGTCTTGCGTGCACGGTAGCGATCGATCTTGCCTTCATGTTTTCTTGTCTACCGCGAATAAAGCGACACATGAGTTTTGTCGATTCCCCTTTCGTACTGGGATGTCTTGCATTGATCTGCATGGTGGCCGGTCTGGCTAAAGGCATGACCGGATTTGGCGGTGCGCTTGTCATGGCCCCCTTGTTCGGCTTGCTGATCCCCGCCCCCGAGGTCGGCGTCCTGATCGTGCTGATACATTTAGCGACCTCGCTGCAGGGCGTGCGCAATTGGGCTAGCGCGGCGCGCTGGCGCACTGTGATCCCGCTTGCGCTGATCGCGACGGGCTGCGCCGCCGTGACCACGCGTTGGTTGGTGAGCGAGAGCGGGGTCGATCTGCGTCGGATCGTCGCGGTCGCAGTCCTGCTGTCCACGTTGATGCATATCAGGGGCTGGCGCTGGCTTCACGATAGCGGCTGGCGCCCGACCTTTACCGCCGGCGCCATCAGCGGCGCGCTGACTGTATTGGGTGGCATCGGCGGTCCGCCGATCGTCTACTATCTCAATGGCATCGGGCAGGGCGCAGCACTGCGCGCGAATCTCCTCGCGTATTTCGCGGTGCTGTATGTCGGCGTGGTTGCCTTGTTTGTGGTCGAGCGTCAGGTTCACGCATCACAGCTCTATTCGACAGCGCTGCTTGTGCCGATGTTCGCCCTTGGCGTCTTTGCCGGGGAGCGGCTATGCAAGAGGCTACCCGCGCGCGGGCTCGAGCACATCGTGAGCGGTTTGCTACTGACTTCCGGCCTGATCGCATTGGTGGCATGAAGCGCTGTGTTGTCGTTACGGACACAAACTGAGCTTGGCCTTACGCAGGTTTCATCATTCCCACATTTGCCAGCCACGCTGACGAATCCGCTGGCATCGTCTCGGCGCGGCGCAGGATGAAATCGCGGAAGACGCGTGCCGGAGCGCGTGGCGCCAGTGCGCCGTTCCAAACCATGACGACTGGCTCTACCTGGCTTGCAAGCTTGAACGGAACCACCCGGGCCACATTTGCCGCCGCGAGCTGGGCGGCAATGCGTTCGGGATAAACGGCCAGGAAGTGTGCGGCCTGCAGTAGATTGACCGTCATGGCCACGTCGCTGGTGCGGATGCCGCGCTGCGGTGGTGGCAAGTCCAGGGCGCGCAAGGCGGTGTGCAGATGATGCAGCATGCGTGCCCCGTGCGCGGGGATGCACCATTGCTGGTCGACCAGGTCCTGCGCACTGATGTGCCCCTGCCTCAGTAGCGGATGCGTCGTGCTGGCGACGATGACCAGCTGCTGTGCCGCAATGACAGGCGAATGGCACAAATCCTTGCGATCGAGGCGCGGATCTTCATACGCAAACAATAGATCGAGTTCACCCTCCTCGACCTGGTTGATCAGCTCCATGATCCCGCCGTCGATCACGCTGACATCAACCCGTGGGTTGCATTCATGGAACGCGCAGATCAACTGGGCCAGGATCGGCTGGACCGATGTGGTCCTGTAGGCAATGCTCAATTGCCCCTGCGTTCCCTCGCGCACTGCTTGCAGGGACTCCGCCAGGCGGCTCAATTGCGCCGTCACCAATGTCGCGCCTTCAATCATTTCACGGCCAATCTGGGTGGCGCGCATGCCGCGCCGCCCGCGCTCGAACAAGGGCATGCCAACGATCGCTTCCACTTCAGCCAGTGTCTTCGACACGGCTGCGGGGCTAATGTGCAACTTCGTCGCGACTTCGGCGGCACTCTGCAGTTCGTCGAGCGCGAGGATGACACGAAAATGCCGAAACTTGAGGCGGGCGACGAGAGGGTGGACGGGAAGGACTGCGGATGGCATGGAGGACTCCGAGGGACGGTCTGCCGCGATCTGGTCAACGATTTTTGATTAACCAAACGATCAACATACATCAATTTTAATTCACTTTCGGTTGATATTGATCCGGCCTATAGTGGCCGCCGGGCTGTGCCATTGAGCATGCCCCTTCCATTGCAAGGTTGGATACGCAGCGTTGCTGTCTATGCGACACGGGGAAGCACAAAACCAAGAAGCGAGGAGCAGGGCAGGTGACCAAGTTCAGTTCGGCAATCAAGGCAGGCGTCGCGGGCGCCATCTTTCTCTGCGCAGGCTATGCGGCGGGTGCCGCTTGGCCGGACCACCCGCTGCGGCTGGTCGTGCCCTTTCCCGCGGGAGGTTCCTACGACATCGTTGCGCGTACCTTGTCTCAAAAGCTGGAGAAGAGGCTGGGGCAACCGGTGGTGGTGGAGAACATCGCGGGCGGCGCAACCGTGCCGGGCGTCACGTCGGCATTGAAGGACAAGGCAGAGGGCTATACCCTGCTGCTTGCCAGCGATGGCTCGCTCAACATCAATCAGCACGTGATCAAGGGCCTGCGCTACAACCCCGATACCGAGCTGACGCCCATCACCATGCTGACCACGGTGCCGCACTGGATTGTCGTGCGCTCCGACCGCAAGGAACACAGCTTGACGGAATTGACGGCTTTTATCCGGAGCAATCCGGGCAAGGTTTCGATCAGTATCAACGCCGTGGGCGGCGCGGCTCACCTGGGGCTGGCGAGCTGGAAACAGCGGAACGGCCTGGACTTCACCATCGTCCCCTATCGCGGCTCTCCGCCGGCAATGGCCGATCTCATTGGCGGCCAGACTGACGCGCATGTTGACGTGATCGGTTCTTCAGTTGCCTACGTTACCGACGGCAAAGTCAAGCCCCTGGCAACCTTGCAGAGCCAAGCCGTCACGCAGTTCCCGAAGCTCGAGACGCAAAAGGCCGATGAAGCGCTGTCGGTACGCGCCAACCTGGCACTGATGGTGAAGACCGGCACACCGCAGCCCATCATCGAGCGGCTGTACAAAGAGGTCAAGAGCAGCGTGGAAGAGCCCGACTTCATTGCACGTCTGCAGTCGCTGGCTTACGAGCCTGTGCTGACCCCACCCGCGCAGGCGCGCAAATTTCTCCAGTCCGAGTCCGCCCGCTATGGCGCGATCGCAAAGGCTGTCAATCTCGATGCGAACTGAAACCATGCCAACCAAGGATAAGAAGATGCGCTTTGTCATTGCCCTGATGCGGCATGAGACCAATACCTTTTCGCCGATCGCCACGCCGCTGTCGTCATTCTGCCGGGGCACGGGCGTGGACGGGCCGACCTCCGGTGAGGTTGCCATCCGCGCCTGCGAAGGCACCAACAATGCCGCCGCGGCCTTTATCGACATGGTGCGCAGCCAGGGCGACGAGTTCGTCATGCCGCTGCTGGCCAATGCCGTGCCCAGCGGCATCGTGACTGCGCAGGCGTTCGAATTCATGTGTGATTCCATCGTGGCGGCGGTTCGCGAGGGATGCGATGCGGTCATGCTTGACCTGCACGGCGCGATGGTGGCGCAGGGCTATCCCGATGCCGAGGGTGAGCTGCTCAGGCGTATCCGTGCCGTCGCACCTGACGTGCCCATTGCGGTAGCGCTGGACTTTCACGCCAACTTCAGCGATGACCTGGTGGGCAATGCAACGGCCATCGCAGGCTACTGCACCTATCCCCACATTGACGTGTACGAGACCGGCGCGCGCGCCGCGCGCACGCTGATGGCCGCCCTGCGGGGCGAGGCCCGGCCGGTCGTCCTGTCGCGCACCTTGCCGATGCTCACGCATATGCTGCGGCAGACCCCGCAAGAGCAGCCCATGAAGGACATCATGGAGCGCGCCATGGCGGCGGAGCGGGACGGCGAAGTCCTGAATGCCTCGGTGTTCGGCGGATTTCCCCTCGCCGATATTCCCCACGTCGGCCTGACCGTGGTGATCGTGGCCGATGCCGGGCGCGAGCAGGCCGCCCGGCAGTTGTTGGACGAATTAACGTCAATGGCCTGGGCGCGCCGCGCAGACTTCGTGTTCCCGATCGAGCCGATGGCGGAGTCGGTGGCGCGCGCCAAGACGCTCGACGGCGGCCCCGTGGTGCTGGTCGATCATGGCGACAACTGTGGCGCCGGCGGCCCTACCGACCAGATGAGCGTGCTGGCCGAAGTGATGCGCCAGGGACTGGACGATGTCGTGGCCGGCCCTTTCTGGGACCCGGCCGCGGTGGCGCAGATGATCGAGGCTGGCGTCGGGCAGCAGGTCACGCTTGCGGTGGGCGGGCGGACCGATATGCCCGCGTTGCAAATCAAAGGCCAGCCCTTGATGCTGACCGGGCGGGTGAAGTGCATTACCGACGGCAACTACCAGGTGACCGGACCGATGTTCACCGGGGTGCGGCTCAGTCTTGGCCGTGTGGCCGTGCTCGACGTGGGCGGCGTGCTGGTGATGGTTTGTGAGAAGCCGCAGGAGCCATTCGACACCGGCGTGTTCACGCATGCAGGCATCGACCTGGCGCGCAAGAAATACATCCTGATCAAGTCGCGCCAGCACTTCCGTGCGGGGTTCGGTCCGATTGCCAGGCATATCGTGCTGGTCGCGGGTCCGGGGGTGTGCAGTTCCGACTACAGCGTGTTTCCCTTCAAGAACCTCCGGCGGCCGATCTATCCGCTGGAACCGAATACCACGCTGGACTTGGCTACGGCGTAAGCCGCCACGACGACTGAGGACTCAGACATGCACAATCGCTTTTTCTTGCGCAAGCTGGCCGCCGCCTTCATCGCTGCAGCCGCCGCAGCGAGCATGCCGGCCACGGCCGTTGCTGCCGGCGCTGACACGCCCACCCGCATTGTCGTTGGATTCGCGGCGGGAGGCGCGCTGGACGTTTTCGCGCGTACCCTCGCGGAGAAACTGCGCGTCTCGCTTGGCGAAACCATCCTGGTAGAGAACCGGCCCGGGGCTTCAACCCAGCTCGCGCTCGAATCGGTGAAGCGGTCCGCGCCGGATGGGAAAACCATCCTTATCTCTCCCGCGCCGCCGTTCACCATCTTCCCGTTGACCTATAAGCGGCTGCCGTACGATCCAGACAAGGATCTGGTGCCCGTCGCCTATCTGGCGGACTTGCCGCTGGTTGCTTCCGCCAGCGTCAATCAGCCTTACAAGACGATGCCGGAATACGTCGCATGGGTAAAGCGCAATCCGGCCTCTACCGGGTTCGGGCTGGTCACGCTGGGGGGCACCGTGCACTTCGGCGTGCTTACGCTGCGCAAGGCCATCGATGTGCCACTGACACCAACGGCCTACCGTGGCGCGGCGATGATGCTGACTGACGAGATCGGAGGCACGCTGCCTGTAGGGGTCGATGCGATAGGCGGCCAGATGGAACTGCATCGGGCGGGAAAGATCCGCTTTCTCGGCGTGACGGGCACGAAGCGCTCGGCCTTGCTGCCCGATGTACCGACGCTGCGGGAGGCCGGCGTACCGGGCTTCGACATGGCATCGGGCTGGTACTCGGCTTTCGTGCCAGCGGGCACGCCTGCCGCGACTGTTTCGCGTCTTGAGAAGGCACTGCTGGATGCCGTGAAGGATCCTGAGGTGCGCGCCAAAATGGCGGCTCTTGGCATGGAGATGGCGGGACAGCCGGGCGCGCAAGCCCGCAAGATCATCCTTGGACAGCGCGCACAATGGAAGCCCGTTGTGGCTGCCTCTGGATTTACGGCTGACGATTGAGGCCGAGGAGCGCATGGACCACCGCACCGGCCAGCCTGCCTGACGCCGCGACGATAGGGAGGCCGGATATTCCGCCACACACCTGGTTCATTTGCATTGCAGGCAAGCAGCCACTTGTCTATTAGCCTGTTAATTTGCCACCAGTGAATGATGTCTTTTTCTATTGAATCCGCACTTAGAAGGAAGACCACGGGCGTAATGGAACCCCAAGGGTTCCTGACGATCTGAAGGCGAGCGCCACGCGCCATTGACAGACAGAACCCGTGGGTAGCAACTGACGGCTAAGAGCAAGGTTGGGGACGGCGGCACGCTGATCGGAACGCTCAGCGTAGCGGAAGCCATGGCGCAAAAGCTGACAAAAACTGACTGTTGCACACAGCAGCGCGAATGGCGGCACCGGGAGCTCGGCAAGGACGGCTAGCAGGTGTGGGTTAGGCGGGATCTGCTCGCAGGCGACTGGCCGCATGGCTGCCGTCTCGCGCCACGCTGAGCCGGGCCCGGCGCGCGGTGCCGGAGCATGCCAAGTGATCGATCAGGTATCAGAGAATCTGTGAGATCTTGGTGTTCGCATCAGATTTTTTGTCGAAAAATTCCCCGGAAGACCCGGCCAATATCGGCGGAACGCCCTTTCTTCGGCTTGCGATGAGGCCGAATGTGCCCACTAAGTACCGTCCTGCCTTTCATCATTTTAAGTGATGAATGTAATCAAAAAACCGTATTAGAACTAATACCGTAATCTCACTAAGCTCCTGTTCAACGCTGCATGCCCCCGGCGGATTCGCCTGTCGGGGCCGACGCGCAGAACGGAGTCAGGAATGAGACAGAACGATGCTGGCGGCATGAGCGGCACGACACTGGAGACAGCGGTAGCGGGCGTTCGCCCCGTGCCGCATGACATCTCCCCGTGCCGGCCCGCAGCGGCGGCCACCCACCTTGAATCCGCAGCGGCCGGCGCGGCCTCGCGCCAGCGTCACGTCGGCCACGCGATGGCGCGGCCGACGTGACGCCGCGATCCTCACCGGCCGTGCCCGCCATGGCGACGACCTGGCAGCCTGGTTGCGCCCCTTTGTGGTGGGGGGGAAGGCGCCGATGGCGCAATGGGCGCTGGCCATGGACCGCGTGCGCTATGTGGGCGAGCCAATCCCGATGTGCAATCAACTGACTGGAGAGCCCGTCGCGGGAAAACCGCACACCGGTTTCGGAGGCAGGGGACGGCGCTCGCCGTTTCCTGGCGCATTCATTTCATCTTTTTGGGGTGGCTAGGATTCATGGGTCTTGAGATATATAGGCCGGTAGCGGCCGAGGGCGCGGCGCGCACCAGCACCCCGGGCATTTCGGCATTCATGCTCGTATTGGCGGTCTGGCTGGGGTTCGCGCTCTGGGCCGGATGGGACAGAGGCAGCGAACTATCCAGGATTCAGGCCGATGCCGACCGGCTTGCCTATACCCTCGGTCAGCACGTCGAGCGCACATTGATGGAGGCGGACCAACTGACCTCCCTGCTAGGCGGCGCCGTCATCGAACGGGGGCTGGACTTGCCGCTTGCCGAATGGACGCGCAACGGTCATCTCGGTGCCGAACCCTTCCTTCAAACCGCGATTCTGGACGCAAGTGGCGTCCTCAGGGCATCGACCAATCCGACATTCGAAGCGCTTGACCTAGGCAATAGCAGGCATTTGCGCATACACGTTGACAATCCCAGGCCGACATTGTTTGTCAGCAAGCCGCTGCGGGGGCGCAGTTCGGGTCGCTGGGTAGTTCTGCTCTCCAAGGGAATCGTGGGGCCGACCGGCCGTTTCATGGGGGTCGTTGAGGTGTCGCTTGACCCACTCTCCCTGACGAGCATCTACAAGAGCATCTATTTGGGCAGCCGGGGTGCAATCGGTCTGCTGGGTACCAATGATTTCATCTACCGGGTGCGTTGGAGCGGGGAGGCTTCAGACCCTGGGCAACCGCTGCCGGCGAGCTCTGCGGACCGGCAAGCCTTGGCTGCCGCGGCCCACGCCGAAGTGGTGGAGAAGAGTCCACTGGACGATGTCGAGCGCATTTATGGCGTACATCGGCTGTCGAGAGGAAACCTGGCGGTCGTGATCGGCTACGACCTCCATGAAGCACTATCGATGTATCGCGCCAGGCTGCTCCTCGTCGCTTGCATCGCAAGCTTCCTATCCGCGCTGATCATCTTCGTCCAGATGCGCCAGGCCAAGGCCATCGAGAGGATGGCGAAGCTAGCGGATCGCGCGGCGGTGGTCAGTCGCCGGCTACGAGAAAGGAACCAGCACCTGCATGCGCTGTTCTTTGCCTTGCCGGACGGCGTTGCCATTTTCGATACGAATCGCCACGTGGAAGACGCCAACGGCGAGCTGTGCGACACCCTGGGCGTTTCGCCCGGGGACTTGCGCGGCGCCACGCCACAACGGTTCGTTGAGCTTCTGTATCGAGGTCGACGTCCCACGCGGGACTCAGTCACCCCGTCCGAACTACTTGCGACGATCGACTGCGCCGCACTCTCGCACGAATTTAGCGGCGTTATCGAGTTCGAGATAGCGGATTCATCCAGCTACGCCGTTCGTGTTGTGCATACCAGCGACGGCGCTGGCTGTGTGGTGGCGGTCTGGGACGTAAGCGAAATGCGGCGCGAGCAACGGGCCAAATCGCGTTTCATTGCTACCGCAGAAGCTGAAATCAAGATACCCATCGCAAACGTCGTCGGATATGCCGACCTCCTCGCCGCCGATCTGATCCCCCCGGAAAAACGCCTTGGCATCTATCGCACGATTCGTTCGCAAGCCCAGCGCATCAGCCAGTTCGTGTCGAATCACCTTCAACTGACGCGACTGGAAACCCTAGGCGCATCCGAGATGACGTTTCATCGGGTGGATCTCGCAAGGCTCGTGCGAGACGTTGTCGAGGCAGGGTTCGCGGACGATAGCCGGGTCACGCTGGAGTCTGCGAGAGAGCCTGTCTTCGTGATGGGTGACGCCGCCTCCCTCGCCAGCGCGATAAGCCATTTGCTGGAGAATGCCTTGAAGTACGGGCTTGGGAGAGAGGTCAACATCTCGGTCGCCAGGGCGTCGGACGAACGCCGCAACGCCATGCTGAAAGTGAGCGATCGAGGCATGGGGATCAAAGTCGACGAACTCAGGCTGGTGTTCGACAAATTTTTCCGAGGCAAGCTGCAGCATGGGTCGGCCGGCGATGGTCTGGGCCTTGCCCTCGTGCGTGAGATTGTGCTGCTACATCGCGGCCATATTTCTCTTGAGAGCGAAGTCGGCAAGGGCACGACCGTTACGCTGCACCTTCCGGCGGTGGAATAGCTTGAGTGTGACGTGATCGGCGAGGACGTCGACCGGAACGGAGCATGGAGCGGTGAGAGACGAATGCATCATGGATGCGCAGCAGCAACAACGATAACCAGCCAGCGCCACCATGCCACCAGAAAGCAACTATGATCAGTACTATGAGCGCGTGACCCGGGTCGCCGCGCGCGCGCTGAATCTACCAATAGCCGTCGTATGTCTCGACAGACTGGGCCAGCCAGAAGTCATAGGCGCAAGCGGGTACGAACGGGACGTCGTATTCCATGTGCAGACGTACTATAGCCGGACGCTCGAATGCGAGGAACCGTTCGTCGTCAGGGATGCGCTGTCCGATGCACAGCTTGCGCAAGAACCACTGGCAACCAGCGCATTGCGGTTCCGCTTTTTCGCAGGCATTGCGCTACGTCTGCCGTGCGGCAGACCCATCGGTATGCTATGTGTGATGCACGCGTTGCCGCGGCGCTTCAGGCGCCAGCAACGTCAGATGCTAGTAGACCTGGGGCAAATGATCGAGCGCGAAGTTGGCCTGCGCAAGCTGGACAGCTCTGATCGTCTGGAGGTGCTTCACGCGATCGACCGGCTTCAAGCCCAGCATGCGCTTTACGTCGAGACGTTCCATCGAACGCCGGTTGCTATCGCGCATATCGGGAGGGACTGGGAGTGGCGGCACATGAATGATGCCTGCGTGAAATTCTTCGCGTTCTCGCGCGCTCCGCTGACGAAAACGAACATCCTCGATCTGCTGGATGCGAGCGACCGGACCAACCTTGAACAGGCCGTGCAGGCACTTGATCGTGGCCGCGGGGGCGAGGTCCGGACGCTCGACGTAAAGTTCCGGTTGCCCAACAAGCAAAGTAAGCCAGCGCGAGTGCAGGTGGCACCGAAGCAGACGACGTCGACCCGCGACGGAGGCTGGCTGTTTGTCATTCACGATACCCGGGCGGAGCAACGGGAAAAAGCCGCGCGCGATGCGCGGGAGGCTGCGTTGCATCGGGGTGCGCATGAGGCCTCGGAGGTGCTGCGCAGGGCGCGGGAGCAACTGACGACCGCCGAGCGGCAATTGGGAGACACGCGGGTCGATTTGCGCGCCATTGCCGACAATTTGCCGGTGCTGGTCGCTTACGTCGACGGTGAGCGACGTTTTCGGTTCGCCAACTCAACCTATCGCGAGTGGCTGGGGTTGGACCCGGAGGCGATCGTGGGACGGCGCACCCATGAGGTTCTCGACGCTGACTATGCTGCTGCCATCGAGCCGTACGTCCAGCGCGTGCTCGGCGGCGAAAGGGTCGAGTACGAGGTTGGCGCGACGCTTAACGGGAGTCGGCGTGTCCTGCGCGGTGTGCTGGTGCCGCGTCGGGTCCACGATCAGGCGGCTGATGGATACTACCTGCTGGTGCAGGATGTGACTGAGCGAACGGCATTGCTCGATCGCCTGCGGCATCAGGCGTTCCACGACGCGCTGACCGGCCTGCCTAACAGACGCTCGTTCCTCGAGAGGCTGGATGAGGCATGCGCAGCAAGCGGCGACGGTGTGGCTGCCATCATGTTTATCGACCTGGATGGCTTCAAGGCTGTCAACGATACCTACGGGCATCAGTGCGGCGACGAAGTGCTTGTTGAAGCCGCGCGCCGGATCAGCCGCTGCGTACGTGGCGGGGATCTGGTTGCGCGGCATGCAGGCGATGAGTTCACGTTGCTGCTGACCGGCCCTGCCATCGATCGTGCTGCGCTGGAGAAAATTGCACGCGCAATCCTGCGGACGCTGAGCCAGCCCATCAGGTTCGGGGCGAACGTCGTCCAACTATCGGCGAGTATCGGCGTGCTACCGCGCGACCAGGCAGCGTCATTGAGTGGCGAAGCCCTGTTACGCGCCGCGGATGCCGCCATGTATCGTGCGAAAGTCGCAGGCAAGGCGCGTATCGTGGTGCACGAGCTTAACGATTCACCGGCCGGGATGCTCGGTTGAGAACGAGGCACGTCACTGATTCCGGAAAACGATGCTCGTTGCGTAGGCAATGCAGGAATAAGTCGCTTCACGGTAGTGCGGTCGACATATCCAGCGAGCCATGTCGCTGACCCAAGCGCCTGCGCATGAAAATCCAGTAGAGTAAGGAGTCTGATCGCAAGCTCGCCTCATACGGTGGGGTCCAGCGGCGCGCCGCTTGCGACCACGTTCAAGACCGTCACCCTCGCACCTATCCCTGCTGCCATGACCAAGCTCCCACGGCCCTCGACTGACAAGCATGCTGTTGATCACCCTGAGTCGCACACGCTCGCACCACGCGGCTTCGTCCAGGTTCGCGGCGCACGGGAGCACAACCTGAAGAATGTCGACGTCGACATTCCCCGCGATGCGTTGGTGGTGTTTACCGGCGTGTCCGGTTCCGGCAAGTCGTCGCTCGCGTTCGGCACGCTTTACGCGGAAGCGCAGCGGCGCTATTTCGAGTCGGTCGCGCCCTACGCGCGGCGGCTGATCGAACAGGTCGGCGCGCCCGACGTCGATGCGATCGAAGGCTTGCCCCCGGCGGTCGCCTTGCAGCAGCAGCGCGGCACGCCGAGCGCGCGTTCGTCAGTGGGCAGCGTGACGACGCTGTCTAGCCTCGTGCGGATGATGTACTCGCGAACCGGCTGCTACCCGCCGAAGCAGCCAATGCTGTATGCGGAGGACTTCTCGCCGAATACGGTACAGGGCGCCTGCCCGACCTGCCACGGGCTCGGCCGCGTATATAGCGTGACCGAACGCTCGCTGGTGCCCGATGACTCGCTCACGATTCGCCAGCGCGCGATCGCGGCATGGCCGCCCGCCTGGCACGGCCAGAATCTGCGCGACATACTCGTCACGCTCGGTTACGACGTCGACACGCCGTGGCGCGATCTGCCTAAGAAAGATCGCGACTGGATACTGTTTACCGACGAACAGCCAACGGTGCCGGTCTATGCCGGCTTCACGCCGAAGGAGACGCGCGCCGCCCTCAGGCGCAAGGCAGAGCCCAGCTACCAGGGCACGTTTACCGGCGCGCGCCGGTACGTGTTGCATACCTTCGCAAACACGCAGAGCGCGTTGATGAAGAAACGCGTGTCGCAGTTCATGATCGGCGGCGAATGTCCATCGTGTCACGGCAAGCGTCTGAAGGCGGAAGCCCTCTCGGTGACATTCGCCGGCATGGATATCGGCGAGCTGTCACAACTCCCCATCGCTCGGCTCGCCGCGTTGCTCGAACCCGTCTCGCGCGGCCAGTGGCCGTCTTCCAGCACATCTCCCGATGGCGCGATTCTCGACAGGAACAGTCGGCGCAAGGCGACCGCCAGACGCGTCGCGGCCGGTGGACAGGCTCATCAGGCGGCGCCTGACGTGCGCCGAACGCCTAACCTGTCCGACGAGAAGCGTGTGGCAGCCCAGCGGCTCGCGATCGAACTGCTCGAACGTCTGAACACCTTGATCGACCTCGGTCTCGGCTATCTTGCGCTGGACCGTGCGACACCAACGCTGTCTTCCGGAGAACTGCAACGGCTGCGGCTCGCGACGCAGTTGTCGTCACAACTATTCGGCGTTGTTTACGTGCTCGACGAGCCGTCTGCCGGACTGCATCCCGCGGACGGCGATGCGTTGCTCGAAGCGTTGCAGCGCCTGAAGGCTGCGGGCAATTCGCTGTTCGTGGTCGAGCACGACATTGGCGTGATGCAGCGCGCCGACTGGCTCGTCGACGTGGGCCCGGACGCCGGCGAGGCGGGCGGACGTGTGATCTACAGCGGGCCACCGGCTGGCCTTGCCGATGTCGAAAGCTCGCGCACACGCCGCTACCTGTTTGCGCAGGGCGAGCCAGAGGCGCAGGCGAACGAGGCTGCGACCCGTGCGCGCCGCGAGCCCCGCGGCTGGCTGCGGCTCGAAAACGTGACGCGCAACAATCTGCACAATCTTGCCGCGGATTTTCCACTGGGTTGCCTGACCACGGTAACGGGCGTCTCGGGGTCGGGCAAGTCCAGCCTCGTGAGCCAGGCGCTGACGGAGCTTGTGGCGGAACATCTCGGGCGCGCAGCCGATCTTGCCGAAGACGACGAAGTCGACCCGCTCTTTGCCGCCCCGCCCGTCACGACCGACGGGCGGATCACCGCCGGCATGGACAAGATCAAACGTCTCGTGCGCGTCGACCAGAAGCCGATTGGCCGAACGCCGCGCTCGAATCTCGCGACCTATTGCGGTTTGTTCGACGCTGTGCGCAAGCTGTTCGCCGCGACTCCCGCCGCGCGCAAGCATCGCTACAGCGCCGGCCGGTTCTCGTTCAACGTCGCGCAGGGGCGCTGTCCGACGTGCGAGGGCGAAGGCTTCGTGATGGTCGAGCTGCTGTTCTTGCCCAGCGTCTACGCGCCTTGCTCGACCTGTCACGGCAGCCGCTACAACCCGCAGACGCTCGAGATTCGCTGGCGCGAGCGCAATATCGCCGAGGTGCTGGCGATGACGGTGGATACCGCATGCGACTTCTTTGTCGACGAGGCGCAGGTGATGCGCTCACTGACTGTGCTCCGTGATATCGGCCTCGGCTATCTACGGCTTGGTCAGCCGGCCACCGAGCTCTCCGGCGGCGAAGCGCAACGCATCAAACTTGCGACCGAGCTGCAGCGTGCGCAGCGCGGCGATACGCTCTACATCCTCGACGAGCCGACGACCGGTCTGCATCCGGCCGACACCGATCGCCTGATGGTGCATCTGCATGGGCTCGTCGATGCCGGCAATACCGTGGTGCTGGTCGAGCACGACATGCGTGTCGCGGCGCAAAGCGACTGGATCCTCGACATCGGACCGGGTGCGGGGGACGGCGGCGGAAGGATCGTTGTGAGTGGCGTTCCGCAGACGGTGGCGCTCGCCGTGGACAGTCGTACCGCGAGCTATCTGCAGGCCGTGATATTTCGTTGATCTGGTGGTTCGGCGCGGCGCGCCGGGAACGCTTTGCGCTTGCCCGATGGCGTGCCTGTCAAGGATGCCAGGTCGAAGGACTGGCCGGCAAAGCCGTCGCAGGTCGACGGCTCCCCGCCATCTCGTAGGAAAGCTGGTTGGCCGCGTCCATGACGGTCTGTGCCAGCGCGAGTAGTTTTTCCTCGGTCAGGCGCGAGGTAGGGCCGGAGATGCAGGCAGACCCGAGCAACTTCCAATGCAAGCCGAATACCGGGGCCGCCACGCTGGAGACTTCCGGTTCGCGCTCGCCCATGGACAGATGGTAGCCGCGCCGCCGGATCGATTCGTAAGGCTCCCCGGGCTCCCCGGAGAACGCCAGGATGACCCGCCCCGGTGCGCCACTGTCCAGCGGTAGCGCGGCCCCGATGCGCACGTGGTGCCGGATGGCTTGCGGGCCTTCCACGCGCACCAGGCACGTGCGCTGTTCGCCTTCGCGCACGTAGAAAGAGGCGCTTTCGCCCGTCCTGATCGTCAGCTCCCGCAGCACCGGCTCCGCCACTTCATACACGTTGAAGGTGGCCTGGTAGCACGCGCCCAGCCAGCCGGCGGCGCGTCCCAGGCGCCAACTGCCATCTTCCTTTTGCACAAGGTAGTTGTCCGTCGCCAGCGTACGCGCCAGGCGCAGGACCGTCGTCTTGTGGAAACCCGTGCGGCGGCTGAGTTCGGCCAGGGTGAGTTGTGCGTCACTTACGCCAAAGGCTTCCAGGACGCGCAGCGCCCGGCGTACCGCGATCACGCCGCCGCCAGCATCTTCAGCCACGTCGCCGGCGGCCAGGGGAGTCGATGAGTCCATGGTATGGAATGGGTTGCGTTAGACGAAACGGTATTGTACCTGTTGCAACAGGCGACCAGAATCCACTCCGACAAATAACGAGATTCGGAGACATGCAATGAAGCTGCCGTACCGCGGTCTGGTGACCGCCATCCTTTGCGCCCTCGCTTTCCCGGCCCTGGCCGATACCTATCCCACCAAGCCCATTCGCGTGATCGTGCCGTTCCCGGCCGGTGGCGGCACGGACATCATTGCCCGCGAGGTGACCAACAAGGTGGCGATGGCCATGGGCTGGCGCTTCGTGGTGGACAACAAGCCGGGCTCGGGCGGTAATCTCGGCGTGGACGCCGCTGCCAAGGCCAGCGGCGATGGCTACACCATCGTGTTGGGCCAGACCAGCAACCTGGCGATCAACCCCACGCTCTACCGCAAGCTGCCCTACGACGTGGCGAAGGACCTGACTCCCGTGAGCCTGGTGGCCAGCGCACCGCTGGTGCTGGTGACCACGATGGAGTCGCCCTACAAGACGCTGGCGGATGTGGTGGCGGCCAGCAAGGCCAAGCCCGGCAGCATCAATGTGGCTTCCCCCGGCAACGGCACGGTGGCGCACCTGACCAGCGAGTTGTTCCAGAAAACGGCGGGGATCAAGCTCACCCACGTGCCATACAAGGGTGCGGCCCAGGCCGTCAACGACCTGATCGGCGGCCAGGTTCAGCTCTACCTGTCATCGGTGCCGACGCTGATCGGCCACATCCGCAACGGCAAGATGCGCCCCCTGGCCGTGACGTCGGCCAAGCGCATGCCCGACTTGCCCAATGTGCCCACCATTGCTGAGTCCGGCTACAGCGGCTTCGAGGCCGTGACCTGGTTTGGATTCGTGGCGCCCGCCGCTACGCCCAAGGACATCGTGGTGCGCCTGAATACCGAGTTCAACAAGGCATTGCAGGTGCCTGACCTGAAAAAGAAGCTGAACGACCAGGGGGCCGATGTATTGGGCGGTACGCCCGAGCAGTTCGGCGCGCTGATGAAGAAAGACACGATCCGCTGGTCGACCGCCGTCAAGGCATCTGGCGCGCAGGTGGATTGATCCTCGCTGTCCCACGCATCGCCGCCGTCGCTCGCCGCCTCAACGAATCTCTCGTCCCCAACGTCCCAGGAGTCATGCCATGAGCTTGCCCAACATTATCAAATCATTCGACCGCGTGCCCGCCGACATCGTCGCCCAGGCCGCTAAATTCCAACCGGCCATCCTGGCCGACGTGGCTGGCCGCCGTGGCGCGCTGCATGGACGCATCCGCGCCCTGCGGCCGCACATGAAGCTGGCGGGCACCGCTTTTACTGTGGAAGTCCGCCCCGGCGACAACCTGATGATCCACGCCGCGATGGCGCTGGCCCAGCCCGGCGACGTGCTGGTGATCGACGGCAAGGGTGACCAGAGCAGCGCGCTGATGGGCACCATCATGATGAATGCATGCCGCCAGCGCGGCATCGCCGGCGTGGTGATCGACGGCGCGGTGCGCGACAGCCTGGAAATCGACGAGATGGATTACCCGGTGTTCTCGGTGGGCACCAACCCCAACGGCCCGACCAAGGAAGTGGGCGGGCGCATCGGCCACCCGGTCTCGGTTGGTGGTGTCACGGTCAACCCTGGCGACTTCATCTGCGGCGATGCCGATGGCCTGGTGGTGGTCGAGCGTGAAAAGATCGCGTCGCTGCTGCCGCTCGCCGAGCAAAAGGAAGCCGCCGAAGCCCGGCGCATCGCGCAGATCAAGGAAGGCAAGACCAGCGCCCCGTGGCTGCTCGCTTCGCTCGTTACCGCCGGCGTGCTGAAAGAAGGGGAGACGCTGTGAGCGCCAAGCCAGCCATCCTCGTCACCGCAGCCGACCTGGCGCCACAAGCCGAGGCATTGCTCGGCGACTTTGAGATCGTCTACGCCGGCAAGACGCCCCAGGCCGCCGATCTGGTGGCGCTGGCGCAGCGCCACAACCCGGTCGGCATCATCGTGCGCTACGGCGCCGTGACGCCGGAAATCATGGACGCGGCGCCTGCGCTTAAGGTCATCTCCAAGCACGGGAGCGGCACCGACACCATCGACAAGGCCGCCGCGGCACAACGCGGCATCGCGGTGACAGCCGCCGTTGGTGCGAATGCCGCCGCGGTGGCCGAGCAGGCCCTGGCCCTGCTGCTGGGCTGCGCCAAATCCGTGGTGCTGCTCAATGCGCGTATGCATGCCGGGCACTGGGACAAGGCCACGCACAAGAGCATTGAGCTGGCAGGTGCCACTATCGGCCTGATTGGCCTGGGCGCCATCGGCCAGCGCTTTGCCAGGATGTGCGATGCCATGGGCATGCGCGTGATCGGCTTCGATCCGTTTGCCAAGGAACTGCCGGACTATATCGAGTCCGTGAACCTGGAAACGATCTGGAAAGCGTCGGACGTGATTTCACTGCACTGCCCGCTGACCGCCGAGAACCGGCAACTGATCAACGCGCAAACGCTGGCGCGCTGCCGGACGGGCGTGATCCTCGTCAACACGGCGCGGGGCGGCCTGGTCGACGAACCAGCCTTGCTGGCGGCCGTGCGCTCTGGCCAGGTTGCCATGGCGGGGCTGGACAGCTTCGCGGTCGAACCGATGACGGTGCCGCATATCTTTCACGGCCAGCCTGGCTTTCTTCTCAGCCCGCACATCGGCGGCGTGACCAGCACCGCGTACGTGAACATGGGCGTGGCGGCGGCGCGGAACACGCTGGATGTGCTGGCGCGTGCTGAGGCTCCGGTGCTGGCCAAGGCCGGCTAAGGCGCAACGAAGCTGCCGGCAGCGCAGCCCGAAGCTGACCGGATGCGCCCAAATGGTTTGAAGTGCCTGAGGTCTTTCACTCCCTCTCCCCGCCGGGGAGAGGGGTGCTAGCCATCGTAGGGTGACGCGTGGCGTGCACACGCCCACGAACGCGCGATTACCCCAAGACAATAGTTGGAGACAAACAATGACAACCAGATCACCCTTAGCCTTGGCCCTTTGCCGCGGCGTACTGGGCGCGCTTGCGTGGATCGCCATGTCCGTGCACGCACAGACATGGCCCGCCAAGCCAGTGAGGATCATCGTGCCCTATCCCCCGGGCGGCGCCGTGGATGCTGTCACCCGCAAGATGGCGCAGCGGCTTACGGAGCAGACCGGCCGGAGTTTCTTCGTCGAGAACAAGGCGGGCGCCACTGGCACCATCGGTATCTCGCAAGTGGTGCACGCCCCGGCCGATGGTTATACGCTGCTTGCCAACGACACCACGTTCTCGCTGCTGCCGCATATCTTCAAGAAGCTGCCGTTCGACTATGCGACGGACCTGCAACCGGTGGCGGCCTTCGTGTTTGCTCCCATGGCGGTTGCAGTCAAAGCGGACAGCAAGTTCAAGACCATGGGCGATCTGGTGGTGGCCGCTCGCGCGGGCGACGGCAAGGTCAGCTATGGTTCCGGCGGCGCTGGCACCACGCCGCACTTCGCCAGCGAGGCACTGGGCATGGCGACGGGTGCTCACTTCATGCACGTGCCATTCAAGGGCGCGGGCGAGGCCACGCTGGCGCTGCTCGGTGGCACCATTGACTACCAGATCGCGTCTACGCCCGGGGTCATCGGGCAGGTCAAGGGCGGCAGCCTGCGGCTGCTGGCAGTCAGCGGCGACAAGCGTCTGCCTGCGTTGCCTAATGTGCCTACATTTGCCGAGGCGGGCGTCAAGGGCTATGGCGTGGTCAACTTCACCGGCCTCTGGGCGCCCCGCGGCACGCCGGCGGCGGTGACGGATCGCCTGCAAAAGGAAGCGGCCACTGCCATGGCGTCGCAGGACATGAAGACCTTTGCCGAAGGCATTGGCGCGGACCCGGGCTATTGGGATGCCGCGGCGTTCGCCCGCCAGCTTTCAGAACGCACGGCGTTCTGGGGCAAGATCGCTGCCAACACGGCGTTTGAAAAGCAATGAGCACCGGCAAGTACCGGCAACACAAGTCCGACATGCAAGTCGTGCCAGCGCATGCGCGCCTGGTCCAGCGCGAGGTGGCAGGTTATAGCCAGATCGCCCGGGCGTTGGGTTTAACGGCTGGTTGACGCAGTGCGGGCTACCGCGCCGCTAGCCAGCGGCAGATACTGACAATCCTTATCCATTCTCTGCGCACAGCCAAATTGCCATGTTCCTGCTGAATACCCCGGAAGTCCGAGAGTTCGACGTGTTTACCAGCATGCCGGCGCGCTATCGCCAACGCAGGCGAACGGCCTGGGCGGATGCCAACCAGGGCGGACGCGAAATCGACGGCTTTCTGGAGGGGCCTGTATTCGACCGGGAAGGCAACCTCTATGTCGGCGATATACCCAATGGGCGTGTCTTGCGTATCGACCCGGCAGGCGAGTGGAACGTGGTGGCGCAGTGGGACGGCGAGCCCAACGGCATGAAGTTCCTCAACGAGAACGAACTGCTGGTAACGGACTACCGCCGTGGCCTGATGCTTGTCGATGTACGCGTCGGCACTGCAAAGCCATACCTGGACCGCCGCAACACGGAGAGCTTCAAGGGAGTCAACGACCTTACGCTGGATTCGCAGGGCAACATCTATTTCACCGACCAGGGGCAGACCGGGCTGCACGACCCGACCGGACGCGTCTACCGGCTGAGCGTGGACGGGCGGCTGGAACTGCTGCTCTCCAATGTGCCCAGCCCGAACGGTATCGTGCTGTCACCCGATGAGAAGTTCCTGTACGTCGCGGTGACGCGGGGAAATTGCGTCTGGCGCATGCCCATCCTCGCCGATGGCGGCGTGTCCAAGACCGGGCAGTTTTTCACCTCCTACGGACCGAGTGGCCCTGACGGTTTGGCCATGGATGTATCGGGCCGGCTGCTGGTGGCGAACCCCGGACTGGCCTACGTGTGGGTGCTCAACCATCGCGCTGAGCCGGTGCAGGTGCTGCGCGGCCCCGCCGGGCATTCGCTGACCAATCTCGCCTTTGGCGGCCCCGCCGGCAAGACGTTGTTTGCGACAGACTCCACGGCGGGAGACATCCTGCGCATAGAGTTGGATGTGGCGGGCATGCCGCTGTGGCGGCGAGACGGAGAGCCGACGTGACACAACGCTGGATGAGCCGGGCTGGCAAGATGCAGGGCATCCGAATTGGAAAAATCGTCCGCGCGCCGCGGTGTTTCACGCGCGCCTGATTCGGAGAACATGAGATGAGTGCCCTTGGCCAACCCTCCATTGCGAACGCTTGCGATTGCCATATGCACGTCTACGATAGCCGCTATCCGGCTGCAGGGACCGCAACGCTGCGACCACCAGATGCGCTTGTCCCGGACTACCGGGCGGTGCAGGGGGCGATGGGAACCACCCGAGCCGTCGTGGTCACGCCGTCCACCTATGGCACGGACAACAGGCCCACATTGGCTGCCCTGCGCGAGTTGGGCGTGGAGGCCCGTGGCGTCGCAGTGGTGGACACCTCCATTACCGAGAGGGAGCTCGAAAGCCTGCATGCATCCGGCATTCGAGGCATCAGGTTCAACCTCACGATGCCCGGCCCGGTAGACACGGAGATGCTTGCGCCGCTTGCTGCGCGTGTCGCGCCTCTGGGCTGGCATATTCAACTCAATGCGCCCGCCGCGTGGTTGCCGCACATGCAACCAATGCTGAAGACCTTGCCCGCTCGCATCGTATTTGACCACTACGGGCACCTGCCATTCGGAGGGGCCGAGTTCGAACCTGGGTTCGAGGTCATTGCAAGCCTGTTGGGTGAGGGCAGGGCTTGGGTGAAGCTGTCTGGTCCTTACATTGAGTCCAGGGAAGGACCACCGCTATACGGCGACGTCGCTTCGCTTGCGCGTCGTTATCTCGAATGCGCGCCCGGCCAGATGGTCTGGGGATCGGACTGGCCACACCCAACAATCCTTGCCAAGGGCCGCTCGTCACCCGATGACGGCGACCTGATGTCGCTCTTCCGGCAATGGTGTGGCGACGATGCGCTGGCCAGGCAAGTTCTTGCCGATAACCCCCGAAGACTCTACGGCTTTGGCCCTTGATGCCGATGTCGGATAACAGCAATCCAAGGAGACCGTTCCAATGAAACTCAGGCAATTGTTGATCGCGCTCTGCGTTCCCCTGCTGGCGTGCGTCACGGCGAGTGTCTCGGCGCAGTCTGACTGGCCCAATCGGGTGATCACTTATGTCGTGCCGTATCCGGCCGGCGGCACCACCGACATCCTGGCGCGCCTGATCGCGCAGAAGCTTGGCCAGGCGCTGCACACCACCGTGGTGGTGGAGAACCGACCCGGCGCCACTGGCGCCATCGGCTCAGCCTTCGTGGCACGCGCGCCGGCCGACGGTTACACGTTGCTGGGCGCGTCTACCGCGTCGCACGCGATCAACCCGGCGCTCAATCCGAAGTTGTCCTATGACGCCATCAAGTCCTTCGAGCCCGTGGTGATGATCGGCACTATCCCCAGCGTGCTGATCGTCGGCCCCAACAGCCCGTACCGCAACGTGCAGGCGTTGCTGGCTGCCGCCAAAGCAAAGCCCGGCGCCGTCACCTTTGCCTCGGGCGGCAGCGGCACCATCCTGCAGATGTCCGGCGAACTGCTCAAAGAGGAGCGCAAGGTTGACATGACCCACGTGCCCTACAAGGGAGACGTCCCCGCCATCCAGGATGTGATGGCTGGCCACGTGGACTTTATGTTTGCGCCCACCGCGCCCATCTTGCCGCATGTGCAGGGTGGCAAGCTGCGCGCACTCGGCGTGGCTACCAAGGCGCGCGTGGCCAGCTTGCCTGCGGTGCCGACCATGGCCGAGGCGGGCGTGCCCGATTTCGAGGCCGAGCAGTGGCAGGCAGTGTTTGCTCCGGCCGGCACGCCGGCGACCATCGTGCAACGCCTGAACACCGAGATCAACCGTATCCTGAAGGATCCGGAAGTGGTGGAACACCTGGACAAGCTGGGCGTCAACGTGGTCGGTGGCACGCCGCAGCAGTTGTCGGCCTTCCAGAAGGCCGACATCGCCAAGTGGGCGCGCGTGGGCAAGGCCGCGGGCGTGACGCTGGAGTAGGCCGGGTGCCCGACTTGTTTTGCGTGTTGCTGTTGACGCCTTCCCGGCGCATTAGTTCGAAGCCGGCACGATCCGGAAAGTAGCCTGCCGTATCGTGCCCTTCCTGATGCCGGGCACCCGGATCAGCCGGCGGTGCCTGACACCCTGCGGATCTCCTCGGCCACGATCGCGATCAGCGCATCGGCTGCCGTGCTGAGCGGGCGCTGCGGATGGCTCACGCACACCAGGTGGCGCACGATGCGCGGCGCCAGGATGGGGTACATGCGCAGCCGGCCATCATCCACCGCGCGTTGCACCACGATGCGTGGCAGCACCGTGGCAAAGCGCGTGGCCTCGACGAACTGCACGATGGTGCCGAGAATGTCGATCTCGAACTTCGGCTGCAGGGTCACGTCTTCCAGTTGCGTGGCCGCGTCCAGCACGCCGCGCAAGCCGTGGCGCTTGGTGGGCAGCACCAGTTCCAGCCCGGGCAGCTTGGTGAGTTCCACCGCCGCCGGCAGTTCCGGGCCATGCTCGGCGCTGGTGACCAGCACCATTTCCTCGTCGTGCAGGGACTGCACATGGAGCGAGAGCTTGCCACGGGGCTTATGCACCACGGCCGCGTCGAGCTGGCCGGCCGAGACCAGGTCGATCAGCGTGGCGCTGAATCCGTCCGCCACCGATACCTCCACATTCGGGTAACGTGCGTTGAAGCGCACCAGCGACCCCACCAGCACGCTTTCCGTTTCCGACGCCACCATGCCGATGGAGATGTTGCCGGCCACCTGCTCCTCGCGTTGCATCAGTTGCTGCCGGGCGTTGGCAAGGTCCCGCGTGATCGGCAGGCACAGCCGGTACATCATGCGGCCGGCCGCTGTCGGCACCATCCCGTGCGGGATGCGATCGAACAGCTTCTGTCCGAACTCCTCTTCGAGCTTGGCGATCTGCATGCTGAGCGCCGGCTGCACGATATTCAGCCGCTTGGCCGCGCGCGTGACGGAGCCATCTTCGAACAGCGCAATGAAGTACTGGATCTGTTTGATGTCCATGCCAAGTGATCGATTAGGTATCAGAAAATCTGCTGAATTCTAATCATCCTATCAGATTCGTTGCTGTCACGTTGCCGGAACGACTGGCCACTGTTCGGGGAAAACCCTTAGCATCGGTGCGTCAGAAGCCCAGATTTGCCCGCTAAAGTCCACCTGGATTGGCATCATTAGAACTGATAAGCATAATCAAAAAACAATATTAGAACTAATACCATAATCTCACTAAGCTCCTGTTCAACGTTGCATGTCCCCGGCGGATTCGCCTGTCGGGGCCGACGCGCAGAACGGAGTCAGGAATGAGACAGAACGATGCTGGCGGCATGACCGGCACGACACTGGAGACAGCGGTAGCGGGCGTTCGCCCCGTGCCGCGTGGCCTCTCCCCGTGCCGGCCCGCAATCCCCGCTATCCAGATGGACCGTGCCAGTCCCGCCACGCGGGAGGGCCGGTCATGAGCGACAAGCGCAGCCTGCCCGCCGCAGCGGCGGCCATCCACCTTGAATCCGCAGCCGCCGGCGCGGCCTCGCGCCAGCGTCACGTCGGCCGCTCGATGGAGCGGCTCGAGGACGCCGCGATCCTCACCGGCCGTGGCCGCTATGGCGACGACCTGGGCGTGAAGCCGGGCACCCTGCACGCGGCCATCGTGCGTTCCCCGCATGCACATGCCGAACTCGGCACCATCGATGCCACCGCCGCGCTTGCCGCGCCGGGCGTGCATGCCGTGCTGACCGGCGCCGACCTGGCAGCCTGGTCGCGTCCCTTCGTGGTCGCCGTGAAGTCGCCAATGGAGCAATGGGCGCTGGCCATGGACCGCGTGCGCTATGTGGGCGAGCCGGTGGCCGTGGTAATGGCCGAAAGCCGTGCCCTGGCCGAAGACGCGCTCGACCTGGTGCGGGTGAATTACCGCGTGTTGCCGCCGGTGGTATCGATCGAGGCTGCGCTGGCCGACGATGCGCCCATCCTGCATCCCGGCGTAGGCGCCAATGTGGTGAGCGACCGCCACTTCCGCTACGGCGAGCCTGAAGCCGCCTTTGCCGCCGCGCCGCACCGGGTCACGCTGACCGCGCACTATCCGCGCAACACCTGCACGCCGATCGAATGCGGCGTGGTGATTGCCGAGTTCCTGCCCGGTGACGAAGGCTACGACGTCACCTCCAATTTCATGGGGCCGTTCTCGCTGCATGCGGTGATGGCGATGGCGCTCAAGGTGCCGGCCAACCGGCTGCGCCACAAGGCCCCGCGCGATTCCGGCGGCAGCTTTGGCGTCAAGCAGGCGGTGTTTCCTTACGCGGTGCTGATGTGCCTGGCGTCCCGCAAGGCCGGCGCGCCGGTCAAGTGGGTGGAGGACCGCCTCGAACATCTCAGCGCGGCCACCTCCGCCACCGCGCGGCTGTCCACGCTGGAAGCCGCGGTGGAGTCAGACGGCCGCATCAAAGCGCTGGCCTATGACCAGATCGAAGACTGCGGCGGCTATCTGCGCGCGCCGGAGCCCGCCACCTTCTACCGCATGCACGGCTGCCTGACTGGCGCCTACGACATCCCCAACCTGCTGGTGCGCAACCGCGTGGTGATGACCAACAAGACGCCCACCGGCCTGGTGCGGGGCTTTGGCGGCCCGCAGGTGTATTTTGCGCTGGAGCGGCTGGTGCATCGCATCGCGACACAACTCGGGCTCGATCCACTCGATGTGTATCGCCGCAACTTTGTCGCCGCCGATGCCTTTCCCTATCGCGCCGCGGCGGGCGCGTTGCTGGACTCCGGCAACTACCAGCTGGCGCTGGCGCGCGCGCTGGAAGAAGGCGGCTACTACGAGCTGACGTGCCGCCGCGAAGTCGCACGCGCCGAGGGCCGGCTCTACGGCATCGGCTTTGCCGCCATCGTCGAGCCGTCGGTATCGAACATGGGCTATATCACCACCGCCATGCCCGCCGAGGCGCGCAAGAAAGCGGGGCCGAAGAACGGCGCCATCGCCAGCGCCACGGTCAGCGTCGACCTGCTCGGCGGCGTGGTGGTCACCATTGCCTCGACGCCGGCCGGGCAGGGCCATATGACAGTGTGCGCGCAGGTGGTGGCCGATGTGCTCGGCGTGAATCCGGCCGACGTGGTCGTAAACGTCGAGTTCGATACGCACAAGGATGCATGGTCGGTCGCCGCCGGCAACTACTCCAGCCGTTTCGCCGGCGCCGTGGCCGGCACCGTGCACCTGGCCGCCGAGCGGGTGCGCGACAAGCTGGCGCGCATCGTGGCGCCGCAGTTCGGCTGCACGCCCGCCGAGGTGGTGTTCGAAGACGGCCGCATTGCCCGCAAAGGCGCGCCCGAATCCGGCCTGCCCTTCACGCGTGTGGCCAGCAATGCGCCGCACTGGTCACCGCAGCAGTTGCCAGCGGGAGAGGAGCCGGGCCTGCGCGAGACGGTGTTCTGGTCGCCGCCCAACCTGGAAGCGCCGGATGAGAACGACCGCATCAACACCTCGGCCGCCTACGGCTTTGCCTTCGATATGTGCGGCGTGGAGATCGACCGCGCCACGGGGCGCGTGCGCATCGACCGCTACGTGACCGCGCACGACGCCGGCACGCTGCTCAACCCGGCGCTGGCCGATGGCCAGATCCGCGGCGCCTTCGCCCAAGGGCTGGGCGCGGCGCTGATGGAGGAGTTCCGCTATGGCGCCGACGGCAGCTTCCAGTCCGGCACGCTGGCCGACTACCTGATGCCGACCACCTGCGAGGTGCCGGACCCGGTGATCGTGCACCTGGAAACGCCCAGCCCCTTCACGCCGCTCGGCGCCAAGGGCCTGGGCGAGGGCAACAACATGAGCACGCCGCCCTGCATCGCCAACGCGGTGGCCGACGCGCTCGGCGAGCAGGACATTCGCCTGCCGCTGACCCCGGCCAAGGTGATGGCCATGGTGGGCTTCGACGATCCGCCGCCGTCGCGCCCCGAGCTGCTCGAAGCGATGCGCGAGGCCGCCGTGCCCGCGGCCCGCAAGGGCAGCGCAAAGGCGCTCACCGCGCGCGGCTCGGTGGATCTGGATGCCACGCCCGAAGCCATCTTCGCCGTGCTGATGGACCCGCAGGCCCTGGCCAAGGTAGTGCCAGGCTGCCACGCGCTGGAGCGCACCGCCGAGAACCACTACCGCGCCGATGTGACGGTGGGGGTTGGCATGATCAAGGCCCGCTTCGAGGCGGAGATCGCACTGTCGGACCTCGATCCCCCGCGCCGGCTGCGGCTGGCAGGCGCAGGCATGTCCTCGCTGGGCAGTGCGCGCGGCGCCGGGCTGGTGGAGCTGGTCCCGCATGGCAGCGGCACGCGCCTGAGTTACGACTACGAGGCCGAGGTATCCGGCAAGGTCGCTGCCGTGGGCGGCCGCATGCTGGAGGGCGCCGCCAAGGTGGTGCTGCGCCAGTTGTTTGAATCGCTCGGCCGCCAGGCCGCCGGCAAGCCGGTACGGCCGCAAGGCTGGCTTGCCCGACTGCTGGCCCGCTTGGGAGTACGCCGATGAAACCGTCTGCTTTCGATTACCTGCGCGCCGAGACCACGCAGCACGCGCTCGAGGCGCTGGCCCGTGGCGGCGAGGGCGCGCGCGTGCTGGCCGGCGGCCAGTCGCTGATGGCGGTGCTCAATATGCGCCTGGCGCAGCCGCAACTGCTGATCGATATCTCGCGCACCGTCGAGCTGGACACGGTGCGGGTGGAAGACGCGCACCTGGTGGTGGGTGCCGCGGCCACGCAGGGCAGCGTCGAATGGCGCCGCTCGCTGGCCGACGAGGTGCCGCTGCTGGCCATGGCCTTTCCGCATATCTCGCATTTCCAGATCCGGAATCGCGGCACCGTGTGCGGCTCGGTCGCCCATGCCGACCCGAGCGCGGAATTGCCCCTGGTGCTGACCGCGCTGGGCGGCGAGGTGGTGCTGCGTTCAGCCCGCCGCCGCCGCGTGCTGCCTGCGGCCAGCTTCTTCCAGGGCATGTTGATGACGGCGCGCGAGCCCGACGAGCTGGTGGAGGCCGTGCGCTTTCCGCTGCGGCGCCCCGGGGCGCGCTACGGCTTTGCCGAATTCTCCGCGCGCCACGGCGATTTTGCGCTGGTGGCCTGCGCGGCCACCGTGACCGATGACGCCATCGCGCTGGCGGTTGGCGGCGTGGCGGACAGGCCGGTGCTGGAAACCTGGCCGCGCCTGCAGGGCAAGGACCTGGAGCAGGCCATCAACGATTTCAGTTGGAAACTGGGCGCGCAGGACGACGCCCATATCAGCGCGCAGTACCGCCGGCACCTGGTGCGGCAACTGAGCATGCGTGTGATCGAGGAGGCAAAATGAGCAAGACCAACAAGGGCGCCGTTTCCGGCAAGCCCGCCGAGGTAATGCAGCGCCAGGAGCAACGCCGCATCACCCTGACGCTGAACGGCCGCGAGCGCAGCGGCCATTGCGAGCCGCGCGAGCTGCTGTCGGACTTCCTGCGCCACGAGCTCGGCGCCACCGGCACCCATGTGGGTTGCGAGCACGGCGTCTGCGGCGCATGCACGGTACGCGTTGACGGCGTTGCCGCGCGCTCGTGCCTGATGCTGGCGGTGCAGGCCGAGCACCGGGCCATCGATACCGTCGAAGGGCTGGCGCCGGCCGAGGGACTGGGCGACCTGCAAGAAGCCTTCCGCCGCCACCACGCGCTGCAGTGCGGCTTCTGCACCGCAGGAATCCTGATGTCGTGCGCGGACTACCTGGAGCGCGTGCCGGAACCCAGCGAGGCGCAGGTGCGCGACATGCTGTCCGGCCACCTGTGCCGCTGTACGGGCTACACCCCCATTGTGGCCGCCGTGCTCGACGTAGCCGCGATCCGTGCACGGGCTCGTCATGCTGCTGCCGGCGTAGATACCCAGGAGGCCTGCAATGCTTGATCTAGGCCGCACCTTCCTGCAAAGCGTGGAGCGCAGCCCGCACACGCCCGCCATTGTCGACGGCGACCTGATGCTCACCTATGCGCAATGGTACGAGCGCATCCGGTGCGTGGCGTCCGGCCTGCGCGAGATCGGCCTCGCGCCGGGCGATCGCCTGCTGGCCGTGTTGCAAAACCGCTGGGAAATGGCCACGCTGCACTGGGCCTGCCAGTTCGCCGGCATCGTGATGGTGCCGCTGAACTGGCGCGCCAAGCCGGAGGAGCTCGATTACTGTGTGCAGGATGCCGGCGTCAAGGCGCTGGTGTTCGAGCCGGTCAGCGCCGATGCGGTGCTGGGCAGCCCCGCGGCGCAGGCCGTGCCCTGCATTGCGCTGGACTGCGCGGCTGGCGGCTCGATGTCCTTCGCTTCGCTGCTGGACAGCGTCGCGCTGCATGGCGACCCGGTGGCACAAGCGAGCGATGTCTCGCTGATGCTCTACACCTCGGGCACCACCGGCAAGCCCAAGGGCGTGCCGCGCCGCCACCAGCACGAGCGCGCCGCGGCGCTGGCGCACGTGGCGCAGAACCTGTATCGCCATGGTGAGCGCACCCTTGGCGTGATGCCGCTCTACCACACCATGGGCGTGCGCTCGCTGCTGGCAATGGCGCTGGTGGATGGCCTGTTCGTCTGCGTGCGGCGCTGGAACGCCGGGCAGGCGCTCGAGGAGATCAACACCCACCGAATCAGCTGCCTGTACCTGGTGCCGACGCTGTACCACGACCTGCTGGCCGATCCGGGGTTCGATGCCTGCATCGTGCGCAGCGTGAGCAAGCTCGGCTTTGCCGGCGCCTCGATGAACGACGGCCTGCTGCGCCGCCTTGCGCTGGCCTTCGAGCCGGAGCTGTTCGTGAACCACTACGGCTCATCCGAGGTGTACACCTTCAGCGTGGACCAGCGCGCCACCCGCAAGCCCGGCAGCGCCGGGCGCGCCGGCATCAATACGCGCCTGCGCGTGGTGCGCCTGGATGCCCGCTCACCCGACGATCTGGCGGCTACCGGCGAGGAAGGCCAGATCATCGCCGACCTGCGCGGCGACGAGGCCTTCGAGGGCTACTGGAACCGCGACGACGCCAACGCCAAATCGCTGCGCGATGGCTGGTACTTTACCGGCGACACCGGCTACTTCGATGCCGAGGGCGATCTCTTCGTCAGCGGCCGGGTGGACGACATGATCATCAGCGGCGGCGAGAACATCTCCCCGGTCGATATCGAATCGGTGCTGTCGCTGCATCCGGCGGTCGATGAGGTGGCGGTGGCCGGCGTGCCGGATCCGCGCTGGGGCCAGAAGGTGGTGGCTTTCGTCAAGCCGCGCGGCAACATCGACGCGCAAGCCCTGGATACCTACTGCCGCGGCTCTGACCTGGTCAATTTCAAGCGCCCGCGCGACTACGTCTTCGTGGAGGAGATTCCCAAGTCGCCGGTCGGCAAGATCCTGCGCCGCAAGTTGTCCGCCGGCGAATACGCGCTGGCCCCGCATTCCATGAGCCCCGACCCTAATACCAACCCCAACCCCAACCAGGCTGCGGACGCCGCGCCTGTCGATACCATCAAGGAGTAAGACATGACCCAGGCAACCGAGATGATCCATCCCGACCAGCAGCGGCTCCAGCAACTCGACGGCTTCTCCGTGGAGATCGATGCCGGGCGCGAGCGTGCGGATATCATCCTGCACCGTCCACCCTACAACGTGATCGCCATGGCGGCGCGCGACCAGTTGCGTGCCGTCATTGAAGCGCTGGATGCCGACGATCGCGTGCGCGTGATCGTGCTGCGTTCGCAAGGCGAGCATTTTTCCAGCGGCGGCGATATCAAGGGCTTCCTGGAGGCATCGCCCGAGCATGTCTCGCAACTGGCCTGGAATGTGGCGGCGCCGGCGCGCTGCAGCAAGCCGGTGATTGCCGCCAACCGCGGCTACTGCTTTGGCGTGGGCTTCGAGCTGTCGCTGGCGTGCGACTTCCGCATCGCCACCGAGACCACGCAGTACGCGCTGCCGGAACAGAAGCTCGGCCAGATCCCCGGCTCGGGCGGCTCGGCGCGCCTGCAGAAGATGGTGGGCATCGGCCGCACCAAGGACATCGTGATGCGCTCGCGCCGCATCTCGGGCAAGCAGGCCTATGAGTGGGGCATCGCCGTGGAATGCGTGGCAGACGCCGAGCTGGAGGCCGCCACCGATGCGCTGGTCGACGAGCTGCGCGGCTTCTCGCCGCTGGCGCAGCGCACCGCCAAGAAGCTGCTCAACGACACCGAGGACGCGCCGCTGTCGATTGCCATCGAGCTGGAAGGGCATTGCTATAGCCGCCTGCGCAGCTCGGACGATTTCCGCGAAGGCGTGGAAGCCTTCCACGGCAAGCGCAAGCCGGCGTTCCGCGGCAGCTGATGGAAATCGCGGGCGCGCCGGCAAGGCCGCTCGCATCCCGGATGAACTGACCGGATAACGATGCCCGCTGCCACGGGGCAAGCATCGCGGGGGGAGCGCTTGCCTGGCGGCAAGGCACCGCCCGCGCGCCACCCGCTGCCGTCATGATCCAAGCAGAGATCCAAATCAAAGGAGACAACAATGGAAGCCGTAGCAAAGAAGAGTGCAGCGACGATCAGCGAGGCGCTGCCAGCGGCGAGCAATCGCCAGGTGTTTGGTGCCGTGGCGGCGTCGTGCATGGGATGGGCGCTGGACCTGTTCGACCTGTTCATCCTGCTGTTCGTGGCGCCCGTGATCGGCAGGCTGTTTTTCCCGTCGGAGCACGCCATGCTGTCGCTGGCGGCGGTGTATGCGTCGTTTGCCGTGACGCTGCTGATGCGGCCGCTCGGCTCGGCGATCTTCGGCTCTTATGCCGACCGCCATGGCCGCAAGGGGGCGATGGTAGTTGCCGTCACTGGCGTTGGCTTGTCCACGGCGGCGTTCGGCCTACTGCCGACGGTGGGTCAGGTGGGGCTGCTTGCGCCAGCCTTGTTTATCCTGCTGCGGCTGGTGCAGGGCATCTTCGTGGGTGGCGTGGTGGCATCCACCCACACTATCGGTACCGAATCGGTGCCCCCGTCCTGGCGCGGCGCCGTTTCCGGGCTGGTCGGTGGCGGTGGCGCGGGTATCGGGGCGCTGCTGGCTTCCATTACCTACATGGCGATGACCGCGCTGTTTCCGGGGGAAGCGTTCGACGCCTGGGGTTGGCGCTGCATGTTCTTCTCCGGCATCATCAGCTCGGTGCTCGGCCTGTTCATCTTCAACTCGCTGGAGGAGTCTCCGCTGTGGAAGCAGTTGCAGGCGGCCAAGGGGCACGCCGCGCCGGTTGAGAACCCGCTGCGCGTGATCTTCTCGCGCCAGTACCGTGGCGTCCTCTTCGTCAACATCCTGCTCACCGTGGGCGGTGGCAGCGCCTACTACCTGACCTCCGGCTATCTGCCGACCTTCCTCAAGGTGGTGGTGAAGGCATCGGCCGGCGAGGCTGCCGCCATCCTGATGGCCAGCAGTCTGGGTGTGATCGTGGCGTCGATCCTTGCCGGCCACCTCAGTACGATGATCGGCCGCAAGCGAGCCTTCCTGTTGATCGGCGCGCTGAACGTGGTGCTGCTGCCGCTGCTCTACCAGTGGATGCCGGCGGCGCCGGACACCACCACGCTCGGCCTGTATGCCGTGGTGCTGTCCATGCTGGGCTGCAGCGGCTTCGCCCCGATCCTCATTTTCCTGAACGAACGGTTCCCCACCAGCATCCGTGCCACGGGGACCGGCCTGTCATGGAATATCGGCTTTGCCGTCGGTGGCATGATGCCGACCTTTGCTTCGCTGTGCGCCAGCACCCCTGCCGAACTGCCCATGGTGCTGGGCATCTTCCTGGCGGTTGTCACCATCATCTACCTGGTGGGTGCGTTCATCGTTCCGGAGACGGCAGGGCGCCTTGGCGACAATGGAGCGTAGAGATCCAGCATGCGGGGGCTGCATCTTTCCCATGAAAGGCAGGGGGGCGCGAGCGCATCCCGATGTTCGTAGCGGTGGCAAACGCGGCTAGAATGCAATGACCCCGCGGTTTGCGCACGTGCGATGCCTTTGGGTCCGACGCGAACAGATGGCCCCAAACAAAATGGAACGACAGCCTGACTTTTGTCCTCCCCGCCCGAAAGAGGCCGGCGCCCGACAGCCGGCGCCGCCTCACCTTGGTGACCTGCTTGATAGCTTGAGCGACGGATTCATGTCGATAGACAGATCGTGGCGCTTCACCTATCTCAACCATACAGCCGAACGATACTTGCAGCAGGAGCGGCAAAACCTGCTGGGGCGCGACATCTGGCAGTGTTACCCGGACTTGGTGGACTCCGGCTACTACCGCGTCTATCAGCAGACGGCGGCAACCGGACTCCCCGGTCGGCATACTGACTATTACGCACCGCTCGACACCTGGTTTGAGGCTCGCTCATTTGCCCACGACGATGGCATCACGGTACTCTTTCGCGACGTCACGCGTGAACGCGAACACGCGGCGCAGTTGGAGTTTGAAGCGAGTCACGACTATCTGACTGGCTTGCCCAACCGGCGCAAGTGCATGGAAACGCTATCAGGCGCGGTCGCCGAGGCTGCTTCACCAGGCTTGACGCAGGGTGCTTGCCTGGCTGTGCTGTTTATTGACCTGGACCAATTCAAGGAAGTCAACGATGCGTTCGGTCATGCTGTCGGCGATGATCTGCTGCGCGGCTTTGCGAAAAGGCTGGTCGCAATTCTCGAGCCTGAGTTTTTCGCCGCGCGCGTAGGGGGCGACGAGTTTGTCCTGCTGTTACGCAATACGACCGAAAACGCGGCAGAAGCGTTCGCGCATGCGGTGCTCCGTGAGCTCGCGATGCCATTCGAGGCATGCGGAAGATCCGTCTGCCTGTCGGCCAGCATTGGCATTGCGCTACTGAGAGACGCACCGGAATCGGCCGAGGCATTGCTGAGTCGTGCCGACACGGCCATGTACGCAGCGAAGTCATCTGGCCGAATTCAGGTGTGCGCGTACGATGGCGCACTCGACCGCGGCATGCGTGACCGCCTTGCCTTGCGCATGGATCTACGTGAGGCCTTTGCCGCGAACCAGTTCGAGCTTCATTTCCAGCCTCAGATAGCACTCGCGGATGCTTCCCCAATCGGTGCCGAGGCGCTTCTTCGCTGGCGTCATCCTCAACGAGGATTGCTGATGCCGCACGCATTCCTGGATGTGTTGCTTGAGTCCCCATATGAAGCAACCCTCGTCGAATGGCTGCTCAATGCAGTTTGCCGCCATATCGGTGCCTGGCGACGGCTGGGCGTATCCATACCGCGGATCAGCCTCAATCTGTCGGCTCGGCAACTTCTCTGTGTGGAACTTACAGATCTGATTCTCCGTATCGCGAGGGCACACGACATCTCCCCCGCAATGCTCGACATCGAAGTCACGGAGGACAGCCTGGTGAGCGATATCGAGAAGGCAACATCCGTGCTCGCGGCGCTCAAGCTAGCCGGCATATCCACATCGCTGGACGACTTCGGCTCTGGATACTCCAGTCTCGGCTATCTGGTCCGACTGCCCATCGACACCCTGAAGATCGACAAGTCGTTCGTTCGGGCGCTGGCCGATTCGGAGAAGGCGTCTGCGATCATCCGAAGCATTGTCGGTCTCGCTCGTTCGCTGGGAATGAAAACAATCGCGGAAGGCGTCGAGTGCCAACACCAGGCGGCGGAGCTGAAGGATGCCGGATGCGATGCCATCCAGGGTTATCTAGTCAGCCGCCCGCTTGGCTCGGAGGCCTTTGCGGAATTCATGCTGCGCATGTGATAGCACCCTTCAGGCAGAGGGGAGAACACCGGGATGCGGGAGCCCGCAATGGGCTCCCGGGACGCTTACCCCAGCCTGAACTGCCCCACGACCCCCGCCAACGCGCCCGCCTGCCCCTGCAACGCTTCGGCCGCCGCGGTGGATTCCTCCACCAGAGCCGCGTTCTGCTGCACCATCTGATCCAGCTGGCTGACCGCCCGGTTCACCTCCTGGATGCCCCGGGTCTGCTCCTGCGCCGCATTGGTGATCTCGGAAATGATGCTGGTCACCTTGTCCACGTTCCCGACGATCGCATTCATCGTGTCTCCGGCGCGGCGTACCTGCCCGGAGCCGGACACCACGCTGTCGACGGTGGTCTCGATCAGCGTCTTGATCTCCTTCGCAGCCTGCGAACTGCGTTGCGCCAGGCCGCGCACCTCACCGGCAACCACGGCGAATCCACGGCCCTGCTCGCCGGCGCGCGCCGCTTCCACGGCAGCATTCAGCGCAAGGATGTTGGTCTGGAATGCAATGCCTTCGATCACGCCGATGATGTCGGACACCTTGACCGAAGCCTGCTCGATTGCGCTCATGGTCTGAATGGCCTCGCCAATGGCGGCGCCACCATTGCCAGCGACCTGGGAGGCCGCGATCGCAGACGCATCAGCTTGCTTGGCCGACATGGCAGACTGGCTCACGGTCGCGGTGATCTGCTCCATCGAGGCCGCCGTCTCTTCCAGGCTCGCCGCAGCCGATTCAGTCCGCCGCGAAAGGTCGATGTTTCCGGCCGCGATCTCGTTAGCGGCAGCATGGACAGATGCGCTCGCATCCCGAATCTGGCGCATCACGCTGACCAGCTTCTCGGCGAACGCGTTGAACGCCTGCGCAATCTGCGCCACCTCATCGGAGCCATTGGCTGGCAGGCGGCGCGTCAGGTCGCCATCCCCGCTACCGATATCCCGCATGGCGTCGCGAATCACCGACAGCCTTCGGAACGAAACCGCCGTCACCCCGGCGACGATGGCGGCCGCCACGCAAGCGATCACGATCAGCACGAACACCGATGCCATCAGCATGGAGCGCATGCCTGCCGTAGCCTCACCTTTGTCCAGCGCGATCACAGCGATCCAGTCCGTGCCGGGCACGCCGCGCGCCCGCAGCAGTTTGGGTGCATTGTCCACGTCGACCTGCAAAGGCGCCCTGGCGCCTTCGAGCGCGGCGAGCTTGTCGATGGCAAGCGCGGGCATCAGATCCGTCAGGGGCTTGAGCGTGAGCTTATCGTCCTGGTGGGCGACGATCTTGCCGTCCTTTGTGACCAGCACGCCGAAGCTGGCAGGCGTGGGGTGGATGGCCTTGATGGTGGCGATGACGCTGTCCATGGACACGTCGCCGGCCACCACGCCCTTGAGCACGCCGTCGCGCAGGATGGGCACGGCGAAGGTCACGACCAGCTTGCCGCTGCTGGCGGCCACGTAGGGCGGCGTGACCACCGGCTTGCCCGCGGCCACGGCTTGCTTGTACCAGGGGCGGGACGTGGGATCGTAGTTGGTCCGCAGGCTTTCGGTATCGGAAAACCGGTGGGACTTGTCGGGAAAACCGATGTAGGTCATGACGAAGCCGCCGGCGCTGGCGACCTGCTTGAGCGCGGCGATGGCGGCGTTGGTGTCGGGCTGCGTTGCCGCGTCCTGCAGCGAGTCGATCATCTGCATGTGGCTCGCCACCCAGTCGGCGATGGCGCCGACGTGGCCGTTCTGCACGGCGGCCAGGTTGCTGTCGATGGCGTCGTCGTTGTACGAACTGGCCACCACGTGATTGATAACGGCATTGGCGATGAGCGCCACCACGACGATGGCCACGGATAGGGCCACGATGCGCGCGCGGAGGGAGGACAGCATAATTGGGTCTTTTATGTTTGGCTCATCGGGCGGATAGCCTTTGGAGCGGTGGGGGCGAAGGGTCCTGGCTCGCTCTTACGGCATTGTTGCCGGCGAATTTAGGACCGCCCGGCAGCCTATTTTCAAAGTGAAAAAAGCGCCATTCGGATATCCGGATAAATCGTGATCTGGCTGTTCGGATATCCGGATGCCCTGGCTTTTGCGGGTGTTTAGCACCGAAGTGGTGCGTCTGTGGGCATGAGGGGGGGGCCGCCTCGCGCAAAAAAAGAGAGGCCTCCGAAGTGGAGGCCTCTCGTCTGTGTGAGGTCGTGTTCTGCGCGTGAGAGCGCGCGGACCTTCAACGGCTAGCGTGGCGGCAGGCGCAGGTCCCGAGGGTCAAGCGCGCCGCCATACCGGCGACTCCGCCACCACCACCTTGCGCGGCAGGATCTTCTGGCTGGTGAATGCATCCGCGATGCGCTGCTGCTCATCGAGCGAGGCGGCATCCACGGTTTGCACCTGGTAGGTCCGGCGGCGGTTGGCGGCTTCCACCGTGGGCGCGTCCAGGCCGATCAGCGGCGCATGCCACTGCGCGGCGGCCGCGGGGTTTTGCTTGATCCATTCGCCGGCGCGGCGCAGTTCTTCGTAGACCACGGCCAGCACATCCGCATGCTTGTGCGCGTACGGCGTGGCGGCGAGGTAGAAGCGCCGGTAGCTCGATAACCCCTTGCCATCGCGCAGGATGCGCGCATTGGCCTGGCGTTGTACCGCCGCCAGGAATGGGTCCCAGATCACCCAGGCGGCCACGCTGCCGCGCTCGAAGGCGGCGCGCGCGTCGGCCGGGCTCAGGTAGGCGGGCTCGATGTCGCGGATCGACAGCCCGGCGCTGGCCAGCGCTTCCAGCAGCAGGTAGTGCGCACCCGCGCCCTTGGCAAAGGCAATGCGCTGGCCTTTGAGCTGAGCGATTTCCTTGATCGGCGAATCCTGCCGCACCACGATGGCCTGTGCTTCAGGCGAGGGCGTCTCGATGGCGTAGTAGGTCAGGTTGGCGCCGGCCGCGAGCGCGAACGGCGGCACCGCGTCGGCCACGTCCGCGCTCAGGTCGAGGTTGCCGATATTGAGGGATTCCAGCAGCGGTAGGCCCGAGGTGAATTCATACCATTGCACCGACGCGCCCAGCGGCGCGAGCGCTTTCTCCAGCGTCTCGCGCGACTTCAGCAGGATCATCAGCGTGGATGATTTCTGGAAGCCGATGCGCAGCGTGTGCTTTGGCGCCTGCGCGCGTGCCGGCAACGCCGTGCCGAGCGCGCCGGCCATGCCGGCGGTCAGCATGCTGCTGACAACGATTCTCCGCCGCCGCTGGTTGAGTTCGTTTGTCATTGCCGCTCCCCGCGTGTCGTTCAAGTTGTAAGGGGAAGAGGGTAGGCGAAAGCCATGCCGCAAGGAACGAAGAATGTCGCAGTTGCTTATGCGGGGAGGTGTGGATAAGCCGGCGCCGGTGCTTGCCGATGTGCATGATGGCGCGTCAAAGAAAAAGAGCCCCGCATGGGGGCTCCCTGACAGCGCCGCGCCATCGGTGCGCGGCCTGGCTCAGCGCTGATAGGCCGGCGGCAGGAAGCCGGCGAAGCGTTGCTGTGTGGTCGCCTTGAATTCCGGCGACTGGTAAGCCTCGCGGATGTCCTTGACGAACGGCTTGCCAGTGTCGGCGGTGCGCACGGCGACCAGGTTCATGTAGTAGTCGGGAATCTTCTCCAGGCTGAGCGCTTCGGTCAGCTTCAGGCCGGAGGACAGCGCGAAGTTGCCGTTGACGAAGGCGAAGTCCACGTCGTCGAGCGAGCGTGGCAGCTGCGCGGCTTCGAGTTGGATCAGCTTGAGCTTGTTCGGGTTGCCTTCGATGTCGCGCTCGCTGGCGCGGATCGGGTCGGTGCCGGCCTTGAGCGTGATCCAGCCGATCTGCTGGAGCATGGCGATGGCGCGTGCCAGGTTGGACGGATCGTTAGGCAGCGACACCGACGCGCCCGGCTTCACTTCCGTGAGCGACTTGTGCTTGCGGCTGTAGATACCGATCGGGGCCGTGGGGACCTGGATGACTTCGGACAATTGCAGCTTGCGGTCGCCGGAGAACTTCTTCAGGTAGGCCACGTGCTGGAAGGCATTGGCATCGATGGCGCCATCGGCCAGCGCCAGGTTGGGCTGCACATAGTCGCTGAACTCAACGATAGTGACCTTGTAGCCCTTTTTTTCCAGCAGAGGCTTGATGCCGTAGCGGATCTGGTCGGAGTAGGGGCCAGCGGTGGCGCCAAAGCGGATTTCCTTCTTGTCCGGATCAGCCGCGCCGGCCGTCTGGATCACGCCGAGCGCGAGCACCGCGGCAATCAGTCGAATTCCGAAACCCAGTTTCATCTAAAGCTCCCCCGTATCGTTTGTGTGCATCGTGGCTTGCCGGGATGGCGGCCAGCAAGGATGCCCATTGTAGGGAAGTGCATACGTTCAAGGAACGAGTAAAAATGCATAGTCTTATAACGGACTTGCATATGCGTGTATGCGGGTTTGCAGGCGTTCGTGTGACGCCAACGGCTGTTGCGCTGCGGAATATGCCTACGCAATCGGGTAGTGGTTGCGGGATAACCCGTATTGCGGTTATGATTGAACTGTCTCCTCCAATCCCACCAAGGAATTGGATTCGCGCCCGCCTCATTGGTGGGCGTTTTTATTTGTGCTTCCCATTTTTGTGCTTCCCAAGCGGGCTTAAGCGGTCGCCAGCGCGGCGCAAATCTAGAAGGGCCGGTGGCATCCATGTGCCACCGGCCCTTCTTGTTGCGAGCGCCGCGTTGCGGCGCCAGCTACTGCGCTACCACGCGACCCCTCAGGCCGCGGCCAGCGCGCGCTCCAGGTCTTCCAGCAGGTCGTCGATGTGCTCGATGCCGATCGACAGGCGCACCATGTCTTCGCTGACACCGGCGGCCTTCAGCTCGGCGGCGTCGAGCTGCCGGTGCGTGGTGGAGGCCGGATGCGTCGCCAGCGACTTGGCGTCGCCGATGTTGACCAGGCGGGTGAACAGTTGCAGCGCGTCCAGGAAGCGCGCGCCGGCTTCGCGGCCGCCGCTCTTCAGGCCGAACGACAGGATGCCGGGGCCGCGTCCGCCCAGGTAGCGCTGCACCAGCGCGTGGTCCGGGTGCTCCGGCAGGCCGGCAAAGTTGACCCACTCCACCTTGGGGCTGGCCTTCAGGTGGCGTGCGACAGCCAGCGCGTTCTCGGTGATGCGGTCCAGGCGCAGCGCCAGGGTCTCGATGCCTTGCAGGATCAGGAAGGCATTGAACGGCGACAGCGCCGCGCCGGTATTGCGCAGCGGCACCACGCGGGCGCGGCCGATATAGGCGGCGGCGCCGAGCGCCTCGGTGTAGACCACGCCGTGGTACGACACATCCGGCTCGTTCAGGCGCTTGAAGCGCGCCTTGTGCTCGGCCCACGGGAACTTGCCGCTATCGACGATGGCGCCGCCCACGCTGTTGCCGTGGCCGCCCAGGTATTTGGTGAGCGAGTGCACGACGATGTCCGCGCCATGCTCGAACGGACGGCACAGGTAGGGCGAGGGCACGGTGTTGTCCACGATCAGCGGGATGCCATGGCTATGCGCCACCTTGGCGATGGCTTCGATATCGACGATGTTGCCCAGCGGGTTGCCAACCGACTCCACGAAGATCGCCTTGGTGCGCGCATCCACCAGGTCGCCGAAGGCGGCCGGGTTGCGGCCATCGGCAAAGCGGGTCTCGATGCCGGACAGGGGCAGCGTGTGCGCGAACAGGTTGTAGGTGCCGCCATAGAGCTGGCTGGCCGAGATGATGTTGTCGCCGGCCTCGGCGATGGTCTGGATGGCATAGGTGATGGCCGCCATGCCGGACGCCAGCGCCAGCGCGCCCACGCCGCCCTCGAGCGCGGCCAGCCGCTGCTCCAGCACGTCGTTGGTGGGGTTCATGATGCGGCTGTAGATATTGCCGGGCACCTTGAGGTCGAACAGGTCGGCGCCGTGCTGCGCGTTGTCGAACGCATATGCAACGGTCTGGTAGATCGGCACGGCCACGGCACGCGTGGTGGGGTCCGGGGAGTAGCCGCCGTGAACGGCAATTGTCTCGATTTTCATGATGTCGTTGTCTTCTTGTTGGAATGAATACGCTCAGGAACGGGCATGGTAGCAGCCGTGGTTCGCGTGTGTCATCCGGGGCGGGCCGCGTGGGCCCGCCCCGGATTTGGCCTTGGCCCACTTACTGGCTGGCCAGGGGGAAGCTCGCCTGCCAGACGTTGTCCTTGACCTTGACGGCGGTGGGGATCAGTTTCTGCTCATGGAACAGGTCGGCCACCCGCTGCTGGGCGGCGATCACCTCCGGCGTCACCGGGGTGGCGCCGTAGGGTACGCGCTTGAGCCAGGTCTCCACGACCTGCGTGTCCAGGCCCACGGCAGGCGCTAGCAGGGCGGCAGTCTCGCCGGGGTTCTTCACCACCCACAGGCCGGTCGTGCGCAGTTGCTCCAGGATGGCATTGACCACTTGCGGCTGCGCCTTGACGAAGCCGTTGGCGGCTTCATAGAAGTTGAAGGGGGAGGGCACGCCTTCATAGTCGGCGATGGTGCGCACCTTCAGCGCCTTCTGCGCCAGGGCGTAGTACGGGTCCCAGACCACCCAGGCGTCCACGTTGCCGCTCTCGAAGGCGGCGCGTGCATCGGCGGGCGGCAGGTAGATCGGCTGGATATCCTGCAGGGCCAGCCCATGCTTCTTTAGCAGCTGCACCAGCAGGTAGTTGGAGCTGGAGCCCTTTTGCAAGGCGATGCGCTTGCCGCGCAGGTCGGCCACCGAGCGGATCGGCGACTTCTCCAGCACGAACAGCGCCTCGTTGGTCTTGCCGCCGGGCTCTGCACCCACGTAGACAAAGTTGGCGCGCGCCGCCTGGGCGAACACTGCCGGCGGCGCACCGGTGTAGCCAAAGTCGATGCCGCCGGCATTGAGCGCCTCCAGCAACTGCGGGCCGGCGGGGAATTCCTTCCACTCCACCTTGAAGCCAAGCGGGGCGAGCTTTTTCTCCAGCGAGCCCTGCGCTTTGAGCACGGCCAGCAGGCCGGCCTTCTGGTAGCCCACGCGGACCGACGCGTCGGCGGCATGGCCGGCGGCGGACCAGGACAGCGCGGCGATGGCCAGGGCGCGGCCGACAACGGGTAGCCATTGGCGGAAAGGATGCATTGCGATGTTCTCCGAAGTCGACGATGCGGTAGCAAGGGTCTGAGGTTGGGATGCGGCCCTATGGTTGCGAAATCGCGCGAGGAGGGGAACGAAGGTTATTGCATTTGCATAGAACCGCGGCGGGCGCCGCGCGGTGGCAAGCACGCTTTGGCGGTCCGTGGCATTCTGCTTTCCCCCCAATCGCCCATCGAATTGCTCACCGCACGCGCGTTGCGGTTTGTGCAGCTGCTTTCAAGGGCGCGCACCCCTGCGACACCTTGCCGCAGTCAAAAATGTCTCGGCTTAATTGGGTGTTGCCAGTGAGATGGAAGAAGAAGCTGCATTGTCCGGTTTTCCGAACAGTGTGTTCCAGATCACGGGTTTACCCTCAATGCTGCGATGCGGTAGATTCGCGGCCACGATGTCTGACGTACCGCGAACCTCACCCGAACACCCTGCTTGCCCACCAGGCAAGCTCGCCGGGCTGCGCCACGCTGACGTCCTCCTGTGTGGACCGCCGCAGTCCCACTTTGATCCGTCCCACAAGGACCAAGCCAGGCTGCCGCTGATCGGCGCGTCCCCCGGCACACCGGTCGCTTGACCCGGATCTGACCCAGTTTCCCCCAAGCCTTAAGCCTGCCTCCTGCTCCCGCATCTGGCAGCAAAATCACGCCGCGCCGTCGCTGCCGTGGCCAACTCAACCAGTCGTGACATGAAGATACCCAAACTTCCGCGTTGGACGCGGCTAATGCCTTGCGCCGCCCTGCTCTTGCTGGCCGGATGCAACATGGCCGTGCTAGATCCGAAGGGCCAGATTGGCGCCGACGTCAAAAACATCATCCTGATCGCGACCTGGTTGATGCTGCTCGTGGTGGTGCCGGTGATCGTGCTGGTTTTCACCTTCGCCTGGAAGTACCGCGCCAGCAACAAGTCGGCCCGCTACGAGCCGGACTGGTCCCACTCGACCGGGATCGAAGTCGTGGTCTGGCTGATTCCCTGCCTGATCATCCTGGTGCTGGGCATCATCACGTGGAAGTCCTCGCACGACCTGGACCCCTACGAGCCCATCGAATCCAACGTCAAGCCGATCACCATCGAGGCGGTTGCGCTGAACTGGAAATGGCTGTTCATCTATCCGGACCTGGGCATCGCCACGGTCAACGAGATCGCGTTCCCGGTGAACACCCCCGTGAACTTCAAGATCACGTCGGATTCGATCATGAATTCCTTCTTCATCCCGCAACTGGGCAGCCAGGTGTACGCCATGGCGGGCATGGAGACCAAGCTGCACCTGATCGCCAGCGAGACCGGCGCGTTCGACGGCATGTCGGCCAACTACAGCGGCGGCGGCTTCTCGGGCATGAAGTTCAAGGCCAAGTCGGTGTCGAACTTCGACTTCGAGGCGTGGGTCAAGCAGGTCCGCGCCTCGTCGAACCAGCTGACGCTGGCTGACTACAGCGCGCTGGCCAAGCCCAGCGAGGCGAATCCCGTGGCGCTGTACGCCAAGGTCGATCCGCAGCTGTACCACGGCATCCTGCACAAGTACATGGACGGCGCCGGTGGCGCTATCGCCGGCAACGGCACCTCGTTTGGTCCCGTCTGCACCTCGCGCAACACCCTCGGCGTGAGCCAGGTGTCCATGGCCGCGCCCGCTACGCCGGCGCCGGGCTCGAATTCCTAGGAGTAGAGATGTTTGGCAAATTGAGTTTGGATGCCATCCCGTTCCACGAGCCCATCATCATGGGCACGTTGACGATGGTAGCGCTGGGTGGCGTGGCGCTATGCGCGCTGATCACCTATTTCGGCAAGTGGAAATGGCTGTGGAACGACTGGTTCACCTCGGTCGACCACAAGAAGATCGGCATCATGTATTCCGTGGTTGCGCTGATCATGCTGCTGCGCGGCTTTGCCGACGCCATCATGATGCGTACCCAGCTGGCGTTGTCCACCAACGGCTCGCCGGGCATCCTGCCGCCTGAGCACTACGACCAGATCTTCACCGCCCACGGCGTGATCATGATCTTCTTCGTGGCGATGCCGCTGATGACGGGCCTGATGAACCTGGTCGTGCCGCTGCAGATCGGTGCGCGCGACGTGGCCTTCCCGTTCCTCAACACGCTGAGCTTCTGGCTGTTCGTTGCCGGCGCGATGCTGGTCAACGTCTCGCTGGGCGTCGGCGAGTTCGCGCGCACCGGCTGGCTGGCCTATCCGCCGCTGTCCGGCATTGCTTACAGCCCTGGCGTGGGGGTGGACTACTACCTCTGGAGCTTGCAGATCTCGGGCCTGGGCACCTTGCTGACCGGCGTCAACTTCCTGGTGACCATCCTCAAGATGCGCGCCCCGGGCATGACCCTGATGCGCATGCCGGTATTCACCTGGACCGCGCTGTGCACCAACGTGCTGATCATCGCCGCTTTCCCGGTGCTGACCGTCACGCTGGGCCTGCTGGGCCTTGACCGCTACCTGGGCATGCACTTCTTCACGAACGAAATGGGCGGCAACGCCATGATGTACGTGAACCTGATCTGGATCTGGGGCCACCCCGAGGTCTACATCCTGATCCTGCCGGCGTTCGGCATCTTCTCGGAAATCATCTCGACGTTCTCCGGCAAGAAGCTGTTCGGCTACAAGGGCATGGTCTACGCGACCTGCGCCATCATGGTGCTGTCGTTCCTGGTCTGGCTGCACCACTTCTTCACGATGGGCTCCGGCGCCAACGTGAACGCGTTCTTCGGCATCACCACGATGATCATCTCCATCCCGACCGGGGTGAAGATCTTCAACTGGCTGTTCACCATGTACCGCGGCCGTGTGCAGATGACCACGCCCGTGCTGTGGACGCTGGGCTTCATGGTCACCTTCGTGATCGGCGGCATGACCGGCGTGCTGATGGCAGTGCCGGCGGCTGACTTCGTGCTGCACAACAGCCTGTTCCTGATCGCCCACTTCCACAACGTGATCATCGGTGGCGTGCTGTTCGGCTACATCGCCGGCATTACCTACTGGTTCCCGAAGGCCTTCGGCTTCAAGCTCGACGAGCGCCTGGGCAAGTGCGCGTTCTGGTGCTGGATCATCGGTTTCTACCTGGCCTTCATGCCGCTGTACGCACTGGGCTTCATGGGCATGACCCGTCGCCTGAACCACACCGACAATCCGGCGTGGAACCCGTACCTGTATGTGGCCGTGCTCGGCGCCGCGTTTGTCGGCCTGGGCATCCTGTTCCAGATCCTGCAGATCGTGGTCAGCGTGCGCCGCCGCAAGGAACTCCTCGACGTGACCGGCGACCCCTGGGGTGGCCGTACGCTGGAGTGGGCAACTTCGTCGCCGCCGCCGTTCTACAACTTCGCGCACACCCCGGTGGTGCGTGACCTGGACGCGTTCGCCGACATGAAGGCGCGTGGCGAAGTGCCGCAGCAACAAGCGCACTACGAGCAGATCCACATGCCGAAGAACACCGGCGCCGGCTTCTACATCGGTGCCTTCAGCCTGGCGCTGGGCTTTGCCCTGACCTGGCATATCTGGTGGCTGGCGGCGGTAGGCCTGGTTGGCATGATCGTCAGCTTCATCTTCCGCAGCAACGACGACCACATCGACTACTACGTGCCCGCGCACGAAGTCCAGGCGGTCGAAACGAGCCATTTCCAGCGAATTGCGTCACAGGCCTGAACCATGACGACTGAAGTCCTACAGCGTTATCCCGCGCATGGCGCCACCCAGGCGCATGCCCACTCGCACGATCATTCGCACGATCACGCCCATCACGACACCAGCGCCAACACGGTGTTTGGTTTCTGGGTGTACCTGATGAGCGACTGCATCATCTTCGCCGGGTTGTTCGCCGCGTTCGCGGTGCTGCGCGGCGAAGTGGCAGGCGGCCCGTCGGGCAAGGAATTGTTCGAGCTGAACTACGTCCTGGTCGAGACCTTCCTGCTGTTGTTCAGCAGCTTGACCTCGGGCATGGCAATGATCTCCCTGCATAACGGCCAGCGTGCCCGCCTGCAGTTCTGGCTCGGCATCACGTTCTTGCTGGGCGTGGCGTTCATCGGCATGGAAATCAACGAGTTCCATCACATGATCGCCGAAGGCGCCGGCCCCCAGCGCAGCGCCTTCCTGTCGTCGTTCTTCACGCTGGTCGGCACCCACGGCCTGCACGTGGCGAGCGGCCTGCTGTGGATGGCCGTGCTGATGTGGCAGATCTCCCGCAAGGGCCTGACCCCGACCATGACCAAGCGCCTGGCCTGTTTCGCCTTGTTCTGGCACTTTCTGGACATCGTCTGGATCGGCGTGTTCACCGTGGTCTACCTGATGGGAGCGATGTAATGGAACATAGCAACGTCTCTGCCGCCGGCGCTCACCGCGCCCACGACGGGCACGGCACCACGTCCGCGGGCGCCAGCCATGGCAGCGTCAAGTCGTATGTGATCGGCTTCGTGCTGGCGGTGATCCTGACCGTCATCCCGTTCAAGCTGGTGATGGGCGGCACGCTGGAAGCCTCGACCACGCTGGCCGTGATCCTGGGCCTGGCGGTCGTGCAGATCGTCGTGCACCTGATCTACTTCCTGCACCTGGACAGCTCGTCGGAGCAGCGCTGGAACGTGATGGCCCTGGCCTTCACCGCGCTGATCCTGCTGATCGTGGTGGCGGGCTCGCTGTGGATCATGCACAACATGAACGCCAATATGATGGTGCATTGAGCGTTACGCGTGACGAGGCTTGGTTCGGCTTTCTGGTGAACCGCGTCACGCAAGCAACGTAAAAAAACGACCCGGTCGCGTGAGCGCCCGGGTCGTTTTTCTTTGTGCGGCAGCGGAACGTGTGTTTCTGGCTTCGCGGGCAGTGGGTTTTGCCCCGCCAGGCCTTGATTCTTCGCTGTATACAACAAGATCTGTTATGCCGAGCATCCGCCAGAAATACGCTGCCTGCCTTCCAGTTATTCTCTGATTTTTCGCGTTTTATTGACGTTTACCCTCGGTTTGCAGCTTTCGCATTGCCGGGTCTGTTTCTTGTGGATACACTCTGTATTCAATAGCGGCCATATTGCATCACCGGACACGCTCGCCCCCACAATGAGAGACAGCGCATCATGCAGACCGACAACGACAACGACAACGACAATCTCAGCGACAGCAAAGCCGGCGCCAGTGCGTCCCAGGCGGTCCGGGCCCTGCTCGGATTGCGGGAGCTGATTCTCGGCGGCGATCTCGCGCCGGGCGCCCGTATCTCCGAGCTGTGGGTGGTTGAGCGCCTCGGCGTCTCCCGCACCCCGATCCGGGCCGCGTTGATCCGCTTGCAGGAAGAAGGCCTGGTCGAGCCCATCCCGTCCGGCGGCTTTGCGGTCCGTTCCTTCGCCGAAAGTGAAATCAGCGATGCGATCGAATTGCGGGGCACCATGGAAGGCATGGCGGCGCGGCTTGCCGCGGAGCGCGGCGTCGGCCAGACCATCCTGAGCGGCCTGCGCGACTGCATCACGCAAATCGACACGGCACTCACCGGCGAGCTGACCGCGGTCAAGTTCTCCACGTATGTCGATCTCAACGCGCGCTTCCACCAGTTGCTGGCCGAAGCGGCCGGCAGCCCCCTGGTTGCACGGCAGATCGAGAAAGTGATGAATATCCCGTTCGCCTCCGCGAGCGCCTTCGTGATGGTCCAGTCCATCGATGAAAGCGCGCGCGAAATGCTGCTGCTTGCGCAGGCGCAGCACCGCTCGGTGGTCGAGGCGATCGAGCTGCGCGAAGGCACCCGCGCCGAAGCGCTGATGCGCGAACACAGCCGCATCGCCAACCGCAACCTCAAGATCGCCATGCAGAACCAGCAGGCGATGTCGCAGGTGCTCGGCGGCAGCCTGATTCGCCGGGCAGGCCGCCCGGCCTGACCTAATCCACTTTCGTAAGTCACTGAACCTTGGCGCGCTCGGGCGCCAGGGAGGGGATCGCTATGTTTCTGAAAAACACCTGGTACGTGGCCTGCACGCCGGACGAACTCGCGGGAAAGCCGCTTGGCCGCACGATCTGCAATGAAAAAATGGTGCTGTTCCGGGGCGACGACGGCAACGTCGCCGCGCTGGAGGACTTTTGCCCGCACCGTGGCGCGCCGCTTTCGCTGGGCTTTGTCCGCGACGGGCAACTGGTCTGCGGCTACCACGGCCTGACCATGGGCCGCGACGGCAAATGCGCCAGGATGGCCGGGCAGCGCGTCGGCGGGTTTCCTTCGATCCGCAACTATCCGGCCGTCGAGCGTTATGGTTTTGTCTGGGTCTGGCCGGGCGACGCCGCGCTGGCCGACGCGGCAGCGATCCCGCACCTGGAGTGGGCGGTAAGCGCGGACTGGGCCCACGGCGGCGGCCTGTATCACATCCATTGCGACTACCGGCTGATGATCGACAACCTCATGGACCTGACCCATGAGACCTACGTCCATGCCTCCAGCATCGGGCAGGCCGAAATCGAAGAGTCGGCACCGGCCACCAAGGTTGAAGGCGACATGGTCGTGACCGGCCGGCAAATGGAGGGCATCATGCCGCCGCCGTTCTGGGCCGCGGCATTGCGCGGCAATGGCCTTGCGCACGATGTGCCTTGCGACCGCTGGCAGATCTGCCGCTTCACGCCGCCAAGCCACGTCATGATCGAGGTGGGCGTGGCGCACGCGGGCAAGGGTGGGTATCACGCCGAGCCGCAGCACAAGGCGTCGAGCATCGTGGTGGATTTCATCACGCCGGAAACCGAGACGTCGATCTGGTACTTCTGGGGCATGGCGCGCAACTTCAAGGCAGACGACGCGCAGCTGACCGAAACCATCCGCGAAGGGCAGGGCAAGATCTTCGCCGAAGACCTGGAAATGCTGGAGGCGCAGCAACGCAACATCCTGGCCAATCCCGAGCGCAAGCTGCTCAAGCTGAACATCGATGCCGGCGGCGTCCAGGCGCGGCGGATTCTCGATCGCCTGCTGCAGCAAGAACAGGCCGGTCGTGCCGGGCAGGCGGAGGGCGCGTGATGCAGGTCAGGATTGCAAGCAAGGCCGACGCGGCGTCGGGCATCGCCGTGTTCGAACTGGTCGCCCCGCACGGCGGCACCCTGCCGGCATTCACCGCGGGCGCCCATATCGACGTACGGATCGGGCCGGGACTGGTGCGCCAGTACTCCCTGTGCAACGACCCCGCCGAGACCCACCGCTACCAGATCGGCGTGCTGCGCGACCCCGCCTCCCGGGGCGGATCGGTGGCCATGCACGCGCTGGCAGTGGGCGCCACGCTGGAGATCAGCGAGCCGAAGAACCACTTCGCGCTGGCTACCGGCGCCGCGCATTCGATCCTGCTTGCCGGTGGCATCGGTGTCACGCCCATCCTGGCCATGGCGCAGCGCCTGGCGCGGACCGGCGCGTCGTTCGAGTTGCACTACTGCACCCGCTCGGCGGCGCACACGGCGTTCCGCGAGCGGCTTGCGCACGACGACCTGCGGGACCGCACGCATTTCTATGTCGACGAGCCGCAGGGCCATCGTGCCGACCTGCCGCGCTTGCTCGCTGGCCACGGCGCGCAGACGCATCTCTACGTGTGCGGCCCCGCCGGCTTCATGGATGCGGTGCTGCGCCAGGCGAAGGAGGCCGGCTGGCCGGAGGCGAATCTCCACCGGGAGTATTTCGCCGCGCCCGAGGTGCCGGGCGCCGTCGCCGGGGCCTTCCAGGTGAAGGTCCAGAGCAGCGGGCTGGTGATCGATGTCGAGCCGGAACAGACGGTGGTGCAGGCGCTGTCGGCCAATGGCGTGGAGATCCAGACCTCCTGCGAGCAGGGCGTGTGCGGAACCTGCCTGACGCGTGTGCTGGCGGGCGAGCCGGACCATCGCGATGCCTATCTGACTGACGAGGAACGCGCCGCCAACGATCAGTTCCTGCCGTGCTGCTCGCGCGCCCGGACGGGTTTGCTGGTGCTGGATTTGTAGTTGCCGTCAATCCAGATCGATCGGATCGATCGGATCGGCCGGGTAAATCAAAATAAAACCATGGAGGTAGACAATGAAGCTCGACATCAGGGAAACCATCAACCAGGGCGAGATGAGCCGGTTCCAGATCATGGCGGTAGCGATCTGCATCGTGCTCAATATGCTCGACGGCTTTGACGTACTGGCGATGGCGTTCACCGCCTCGCATATCTCGGCCGACTGGCACCTGAGCGGCAAGGAGATTGGCGTGCTGCTCAGTGCCGGGCTGTTCGGCATGGCGGCGGGATCGCTGTTCCTGGCGCCCTGGGCCGACCGGCTCGGGCGCCGCCCCGTCATCCTGATCTGCCTGGTGACGATCTCGGCGGGCATGCTTTGCTCCGCGTTCGCGCAGAGCGTGACCCAACTGGCGGCCATGCGGGCGATCACCGGGCTGGGCATCGGCGGCATGCTGGCCAGCATCAACGTCATTACCGGCGAATACGCCTCCGACAAGTGGCGCAGCACCGCGATCGTGCTGCAGGCCACCGGTTATCCGGTGGGCGCCACGATTGGCGGCGCCATCGCCGGCGTGCTGTTGCTGCACTACGGCTGGCGCAGCGTCTTCGTTTTTGGCGGGCTGGTCACGCTGGCCATGATCCCGGTGGTGCTGGCGCGCTTGCCTGAATCGCTGGACTTCCTGATCGCCAGGCGCCCGGCCGGCGCGGTCGACAAGCTCAACAAGCTTCTCGCCGGCATGGGGCGCGAACGCATTGCCGAAATGCCGGCACGCGCTGCCGCGCAGACGCCAGCCCAGGGCGGGGTTCGCAGCTTGTTTGGCGGCCGCCTCGCCATGCAGACGCTGATGATCTGGACTTCGTTCTTCCTGGTGATGTTCAGCTTTTACTTTGTCCTGAGCTGGACGCCGAAGCTGCTGGTGGCGGCCGGCATGTCGGCGCAGCAGGGGATTACCGGCGGCGTGCTGCTCAACGTCGGCGGCATCGTGGGCGGCACGTTGTTCGGTTTCCTTGCCGCACGCATCGGGCTCAAGCCGCTGCTGTGGAGCTGCTTTGTCCTGACCGCCTTGTTGCTGGTGGCATTCGGCATGTACGCCAATACCTTGTCGGTGGCGTTCGTGCTGGCCTTGTTTATCGGTGGCGGCATCTTTGGCTGCATGGTTGGCTTGTATGCCTACGCGCCGATTCTCTATCCGGCGCAGAACCGCACCACGGGCATGGGCTGGTCGATCGGCATGGGCCGCTTCGGCGCGGTGCTGGCCCCGCTGGTCGCCGGCGCGCTGGTCGACGCGGGCTGGCCCACCGCAAACCTGTACTACGTCTTCGCGCTGCCGCTGCTGGTAGCCATCGCCAGCGTCGGCTTGCTTGGCCGGTCCCCGGCCGCAGACGGACAAGCGGTACGTATCGCCGCGCACTGAGCGGTACCACATAGAACACGCAATAGCGTGCCGACATCGGGCGGCAGGCCCCCGGCTTGCCCCAAACATTAGAAGAAACGGGAGGATGACAATGAAATTTGGACATACGGTCGCAGCCTTCGTGGCAGCGATCCCGGTGGTTGCCGCGGCGCAGAACGTGACGGCTTATGGGGTGGTGGATACGGGCGTGGAATACATCTCCCATATCGGCGCGGCCAAGGACAATGTCTTGCGCATGCCGAACCTGACCGGCACGGTGCCGTCGCGCTGGGGCTTGCGCGGCACCGAGGACCTGGGCGGCGGCATGAAGGCGATCTTCTGGCTGGAGTCCGGGTTCGGGCCCGATAGCGGCGCCAGCAACCAGGGTGGACGCCTGTTCGGCCGCCAGGCGCTGGTGGGCCTGTCGGGGAACTGGGGGCAGGTCGCGCTGGGACGGCAGTACACCATGCTGTTCTGGGCCATGGCCGACCCCGACATCCTGGGGCCGAACGCCTTCGGGTCGGGCTCGCTGGATAGCTACCTGCCCAACACACGCACGGACAATGCCATCTCGTACAAGGGTACCTTCGGCGGACTGACCGCCGGCGCCACCTACAGTTTCGGCCGCGATACGGTCAACGCGGGCCCGAGCCCCTCGGGCGCCAACTGCGCCGGGGAGAATCCGGCGGACCAGCGCGCCTGTCGGGAGTGGTCCGCGATGCTCAAGTACGACACCGCGACCTGGAGTGTGGCAGCCGCCTACGATTCGCTGCGCGGCGGCCCGGGTGCCTTCGCCGGGCTGAACCGCAGCAGCCTGACGGATGACCGCCTGTCCATCAACGGCTATGTACTGGTCAACCGGGACACCAAGATCGGCCTGGGCTGGCTGCGCCGGGACAACCGGGCCAGCCCGGCCCCGGTGAGCGACATGTTCTACGGCGGCGTGACGTATCAGGTGACGCCGGCCTTCAGCGTCGACGGCGAAGTGTTCAACCTGCGCTATCACAACAGCGCCGACAAGGCCTGGCTGTTCGCGGCGCGCGGCGTCTATGCCTTCACCAAGCGCACCTCCGTCTATGGCACGGCCGGCTTCATCAACAACGGCGGCAACCTGGCGCTGTCCGTCAGCAATGCGGGAACGGGCACCAATCCCGCACCCGGCGGTAGCCAGCTTGGTGCCATGGTCGGGATGAAACACGTGTTCTGACCGTGCACGCATGGCTGTGCTTGCGCAGCCCTGTTGCCTCGGACGGGCCAACGGGCAAGCCTTGCTTCTTCGCAAGGGAAGCCCTGGCCCGTCAGGCCACCTGCCGCGCGTCGCCGAACGCGCGCGGATGCGCCGGCCGCGCGAGACCCAGGTGCTCGCGCAAGGTGCTGCCCGCGTAGCGCTCGCGAAACAGCCCGCGCCGGCGCAACTCCGGCAGCACCAGTTCGATGAAGTCGTCGAGCCCGCCCGGCAGCCATGGCGGCATGATGTTGAAGCCGTCGGCGGCGCCGCCTTCGAACCACGCCTGCAACTGATCGGCGATGCTCTCGGCGGTGCCATGAATGGACCAGTGCCCGCGCGCGGTAGCCACGCGCAGGTAGAGCTGGCGAATGGTCAGTCCCTCGCGCCGGGCTAGCCCGGTCACCAGCTGGAAACGGCTCTTGGCGCCGTTGGGCTCGGGCAGGTCGTCGGGCAGCGGCCCGTCGAGCGGGTAGCCGGAGAGATCCACGCCGCCGAGGTTCTGCGACAGCAGGGCCAGCCCAACGGCCGGATGGATCAGGCTTTGCAGTGCTTCGAATTTCTCCTTCGCTTCGGCTTCGCTGCGCCCGATCACGGGGAACACGCCCGGCATGATCTTGAGTTGGTCAGGCGTGCGGCCATAGCGCGCCAGCCGGCCTTTCAGGCCCTGGTAAAAGGCCTGGGCATCCTCCAGCGACTGCTGCGCGGTAAAGATGACCTCCGCCGTGCGCGCCGCCAGCTCCTGTCCGGCCTCGGATGAGCCCGCCTGCACGATGACCGGATGGCCCTGCGGCGGGCGTGACACGTTGAGCGGCCCGCGCACCTGGAAATGCTTGCCGTGGTGATCCAGTGCGTGCAGCTTGTCCGCCGCGAAATGCAGGCCGCTTGCCTTGTCGTAGAGGAGGGCGTCGTCTTCCCAGGTGTCCCAGAGCCCTGTCACCACATCCACGAATTCCTCGGCGCGCGCGTAGCGGTCGGCGTGCTCGGGGTGCTTGTCCAGGTTGAAGTTGCGCGCCTCGGCGTCGGACCACGACGTCACCACATTCCAGCCGGCGCGGCCGCCGCTCAGGTGATCGAGCGAGGCGAACTTGCGCGCGACGTGAAAGGGCTCGTTGTAGGTGGTGGAGACGGTGGCCACCAGGCCGATGCGCTCGGTTACCGCGGCCAGTGCCGAGAGCAGCGTCAGCGGCTCGAAGCTGGCGGCGCGCGCCGTGCGGGGCAGGGTGGCGTCGTCAAGCGCGCGGATTGCGACGCCGTCGGCGAGAAAGATCGTATCGAACTGCGCGGCCTCGGCGCTTTGCGCCAGCCGCACATAGTGCGCAAGATTCTGCCCGGCGTCGGCCTGCGCGCCGGGGTGGCGCCAGCCGGCCACATGGTGGCCGGTGGCTTGCAGGAAGGCGCCGAGCTTGAGCTGGCGCTTCTGTGCGGGTTGGCTCATTCGTGGCTCCCTTACGCGGCGGCGCGCGCCGGCGCCGCGTGGTTGGCCGGCTCGGCTTGCTTGGGCGCCGCAGACTTCACCGACACGCTGCGGCGTCCGTCCACGCTGACCGGCACATCGCCCGCGATGGTCACGCGGCGTACCACGCGTTTGGCGTCGCCGTAGTCGTTGATGGCGTAGTGCTGGGTGGCGCGGTTGTCCCAGATCGCCACGTCGTTGGCGCGCCAGCGCCAGCGCACCGTGTTCTCAAGGCGATGGACGTGGTCTTGCAGTAAGGAGACCAGATGCTGCGAGTCGGAGGACGAGAAGCCAAGCAGCTTCTTCACGAAATGCCCCAGCACGAGCGTGCGCTCGCCGGTTTCCGGGTGCACGCGCACCACCGGATGCTCGGTCTCGTAGATAGCGGCGGTGAAGACCTCGCGGTAGCGCTTGATGGCTTCGGTGCTGACCGTGTTGCGGGTGGCGGCGTAATCGTAGTCGTTGGTATGCAGCGCCCACAGGCGGTCGGCCAGTTCGCGCAGCGCCTCGGGCAGATCCTGGTAGGCCGCCGCCGTATTGGCCCATACGGTGTCGCCGCCGGCGGCGGGAATGACCACGCCGCGCAGCACGGACACCTGCGGGTAGGCCAGGTCGAAGGTCACGTCGGTATGCCAGGAGTTGGCGCGGCCGCCGTGCTCGGAATCGAGTTCGAGCAGGAACCGCGTGCCGTCGCGCGAGGGCACGGTGGGGTGGGGCACGGGCGTGCCGAACAGGCTGGCAAAGCCCTCCTGGGCTTTGTCGTCCAGGTGGTCCTGGTCGCGCAAGAACAGCACCTTGTAGCGCAGCAGCGCGGCGCGCACGGCGCCGAAGGTGGCGGCATCGAGGTCCGGCGCGAGCTTTAGTCCGCGGATCTCGGCGCCGATGCGCCCGGCTACCGGGTGGATGTCTAGCGTGACTTGTGTTGCGGCTTGCTGCTGGGTCATCTGGGATTCTCCTGTGGGCGAGGGGCGCGATTCAGATCGCGAACTGGATATGAGGTGGCAGCCGGTCGGTGGTGTCCGGATCGGGTTCGCGCTTGATGGGCGCCTCCGCGAGATCGGCCAGGCGCCCGGTGAATTCCTGCAGCACGTCGTCCTTGACGCGCGCGAAGCCCAGCGCGGCGCGGTCGCGCGGATGGGCCAGCGGCACCGGCAGGATGCGCCGGATGCGTCCGGGCCGCGGCTCCATCACCACCACGCGATCGCCCAGGTAGATGGCTTCTTCGACATCGTGCGTGACCAGGATCATGGTGATGCCCTCGGCCTGCCAGATGCGGTGCAGCTCCTGCTGCAGGTAGGCGCGGGTCAGGGCGTCGAGCGCGCCGAAGGGCTCGTCGAGCAGCAGGATCTCCGGGCGCGTGACGAGCGCGCGGGCAATGGCCACGCGCTGGGACATGCCGCCCGATAGCTGGTGGGGGAACGCGGTCTCGAAGCCGGCCAGCCCCACCAGCGCGATATGCTCGCGCACCGTGCGGCGCTTCTCGGTCTCGGTCAGGTTGGCGTTGAGCAGCGCCGTGCGGATGTTCTGCTCCACCGTCAGCCACGGGAACAGCCGGTGCTCCTGGAACACGATGCCGCGGTCCAGGCTGGTGCCCACCACGCGCTTGCCGTCGAGCAGGATCTCTCCCTTGTAGTCTTCCTCCAGCCCCACCACCAGCCGCAGCAAGGTCGATTTGCCGCAGCCGCTGGCGCCGACGATGCTGACAAACTCGCCGGGCGCGATGGACAGCGTGATGTCTTCGAGGACGGGCAGGGGCTCGCCCTTGACTTCGTATTGCTTGCGCAGGTGCGCGATATCGAGCGTGCCGGCTCGGGCCATGACAGGTCTCCGGGATGGGTTCAGAAGCAACGGGTTCAGACGCAACGGGTTCAGGATCAGAAGGCGGCGACGGAGCGCCCGCGCCACGCCAGCAGGCGGCTCTCGATGCGGCTGGCGATCCAGTTCAGCGTAAAGCCGACCAGCCCGACCACGATCACGCCGAAGATCACCAGGTCCATCCAGAAATTCTCGCGGCCATCGGTCAGGGTGTTGCCGATGCCCTTGCCGGACACCAGCATGTACTCGGCGCCGAGCGTGGCCAGCCAGGCGTAGATCAGTGCCAGGTGGATGCCGGCGAAGATCGACGGCGAGGCCGACGGCAGCACCACGCGCAACAGCACCTGCCGGCGCGAATACTTCAGCACGTTGGCCACTTCCAGCAGATCGGCGGGCACGGCGCGGATCCCCTCGAAGGTGTTGAGCACCACGGGGAAGAAGGCCGCGAGCGACAGGAACACCACCTTGGCGGTGTCGCCCAGCCCGAACCAGACCGAGATCAGCGGGATCCAGGCGAACAGCGAGATCTGCTTGATGGTATGGAACGTCGGCCCCACCAGTTGCTCGAACAGCCGCGACAGCCCCAGCGCCGTGCCAAACAACAGGCCCGCGCTGGCACCCAGCGCGAAGCCGGCAATGTCGCGCCACAGGCTGGCCGACAGCGCGACAAACAGCGCGCCGCTGCGCACCTGCTCCACCGCCGTGGCCCAGACCTTGGACACCGGCACCAGCAGCGGTGACGTGCTCCAGCCAAAACGTACCGCGGCCCACCACAGGACGATCAGGCCAACAGGAAGGACCCAGCCGCGCAACGCGCGCGGGAGGCGCAGGGAGCGCGGGTTGCCGGATTTCGTTGCCGGCGTCGTGGAGGCATCGGCCATGTTGTTTTCCTTTGCTGTTGGTTTGCGCCGCAACTCAGAGCCCCGGCTTGCGCCAGCGCAATACCGCGCGCTCGGCCAGCGCCAGCACCTTGTCCAGCGCGAAGCCCACCGCGCCCACCACGATCACCGCGGCAATCACCATGTCGAGCTGGAACAGCTGCCGGCCGTACACGATCATGTAGCCCAGCCCTTCGGAGGAGGCCAGCAGCTCCACCACCACCAGCGCCAGCCACGCGTGCGTCAGCCCGTAGCGGATGCCGCTCCAGATCGGCGCGGCGGCAGCGGGAAACACCACCCGCGACAGCAGTTGCCAGCGCGTGAAGCGCAGCACCCGCGCCACCTCGATATAGCGCGTGGGCACGTTCTGGATGCCCTTGTAGGTATTGAGCGCGATCGGTACCAGCGAGGCCTTGGCAATCAGGATGATCTTGAGCGCTTCGTCAATGCCGACCAGCAGCATCAGCAGCGGCAGCCAGCCCAGCACGGGCACCTGGCTGAAGGCCTTGAAGGTGGGATAGACATAATCGCGGAAGCCGGGCGACAGGCCCATCGCCACGCCCAGCGCCAGCCCGCCGGCCAGGCCTAGTGCAAAGCCGCCCGCCACGCGCAACGCGCTGACGGCCAGGTTGGCCTGCAGCTCGCCGCTCTGGTACAGCTCGGTGAGGGTGTGCCAGACGGTGTCGGGGGCGGGCAGCACCTGCGGCGGAATCCACGCGAAGCGCGCCGCCACGTACCAGACCAGCAGCAGCGTCAGCGGCACCGGCCAGGCCAGCAGCCACGCGGCATGCTGCCGGGTGGGCCGCCAGCCGTGCAACCGCTTGCCGCGTTGCGCGGGGGCGGTGCCCGCCGCGGCCGGCAGCGCCAGGGTATCGTTGGCTGCCATCGCGTCAGGCTCCGAGGATCTTGCCGTTGGGCTGGTAGACCGGCCAGTAGCTCTGCAGGCTCAGGTCGTTCAGCGCGGCCTTCAGGAAGCTCGGGTCGATCCACTGGTCCACGTCGAACTTCGCGCGGGAGAGCCGCAGGCGGTACGCCTGCTCGGTGGCGTCCTTGTAGCGGTTGACCAGGAAGGGGTCGAAGTTCGGGTTCAGCCGCACGCGCAGCGGTTCGCCTTCGTAGTCTTCTTTCCAGTGCTCATAGGGCGTGCCGGCGCGCGCCCAGGTGCGCAGCACGTCTTCGCGGTTCTTTTCGTCGGAGGCCCAGCGCGCGGCCTGCACCGCGGTCTTGACCAGGTGCTGGGTGGCCTCGGGGTACTTGCTGGCGAACGCATCGGTCACCAGCACATGGCTCTGGCGCGTGTAGATGGGCGACTGGTTCTTGCTGGAGTACAGGATGCGCACCGCGCCCTTGTCGCGCAGGCGCAGGATATCCATGGCGCCGATGGCCCCGTCGATATCCCGCGTGGTGAGCGCGGCCAGGTAGCCGGCGGTGTCCAGGTTCAGCAAGCGCAGGTCCTTCTCGGCCAGGCCGTTGGCCTCAAGCAGGCGCAATGCCGGCAGATGCATATTGGTGCCCTTGAACAGCGACACGCGCTTGCCGCGCAGGTCCGCCACCGTCTTGAGCGGGGAGTCGGGCGGCACGCCGATATAGATGTTGGTGCGCACGCCCGTGGCCAGCACCAGCCGCGTCTTGAGACCGGCGGCGCGCGCCACGATGGCGGGCAGGTCGCCCTGCATCGCGAAATCGAGCTGGTTGGTGCTGATGGCTTCGTTCACGGCCGGCCCCGCGCCCTTGAAGAACAGCCATTCGATGCGCGTGCCTGACGGCTTGAACGCCTCTTCCAGCCAGCCGCGCGCATGCGCGATGGCGATGGAGCTGCCCGCGAAAGTGGGCGGCGTGCCGGTGGCCGGCTGCGCCACGCCAATGCGGATCACGTCGGGCCGCGCCGCGCCCGACGCGCCAAATACGCTGAGCGGGCCAGCGGACGCGGCGGCACCCAGGCCGGACACCGCAAGGCGTTTAAGAAGGGTTCGTCGCGTGATTGCCATCTTGGATGTGGTCCTGTGTCTTATGCTCGTGGGGAAGAATTCCACCAACGGCTCTCAAGATACGCGGCGCCATCGGCATGGCAGAACGAATGTTTCTGCTTTTGGATATGGCCTGCGCGCATATGCGCCACAGATGGCGATGGTGACGCGGCAACGCATATGGGCATGCGCTTTCCTTCGTTCCATGAGGCGGCTCGGTGGCATAGAGTGCGCCATTTTCGCTATGTGCCGAACGCACAAGGGCTGAGCCAATGACCAGCAACAACGAAAAGAACGGGCGGCCGCAGCCGGCCCGGCGCCGCTTCCTGCGCCAGGGCGCGGGCCTGGGTGGCGTGGCGCTCGCCGCCGGTGCGCCCACCCCCGTGCGGGCCGAAGTACTGACGGTGCCGCCCTGGACCCGCACGCCCGGCGAGCCGGTGCTGTGGCACGCCTACGGCCAGCCCTCCGCGTTCGAGAAGAACGTGATCCGGCGCAACCGCGGCCCCGCGCCGATGCCCGGCGCGAACTCCTCCATGACGCCGCTGCAGGACCTGCGCGGCATCATCACGCCCACGGGCCTGGTGTTCGAGCGCCACCACGCGGGCATCCCGCAGATCGATCCGGCGCAGCATCGCCTCGCTGTGCATGGCCTGGTGGAGCGCCCGCGCATCTTCACCATGGACGACCTGGTGCGCTTGCCATCGGTCTCGCGCATCCACTTCCTGGAGTGCTCAGGCAATACCGGGCGCGAATGGCGCGCGCCCAGCGCTACTTCCGTGCAGATCAGCCACGGCTTGCTGTCGTGCTGCGAATGGACGGGCGTGCCGCTTCCCGTCGTGCTGGATGAGGTGGGCGTGCGCCCCGAAGCCGCCTGGCTGCTGGCCGAGGGCGCTGACTCCGCCACCATGACGCGCAGCGTGCCGATGGCCAAGGCGATGGAAGACGCGCTGCTGGTCTACGCGCAGAACGGCGAGGCGCTGCGGCCCGAGCACGGCTACCCGCTGCGGCTGTTCCTGCCGGGCTTCGAGGGCAATATGAGCATCAAATGGCTGCGCCGGCTCAAGCTCGGCCGCGCGCCCTTCATGACGCGCGAGGAGACATCCAAGTACACGGACTCATTGCCGGACGGCAGCGCGCGTCAGTTCACCTTCATGATGGACGTGAAGTCCGTGATCACCTTTCCCGCGCCGGACCACCGGCTGCGCGACAAGGGCTTTTACGAAATCTCCGGCCTCGCCTGGTCCGGCTACGGCCGCATCCGGCGCGTGGAAGTGTCGGTGGACGGCGGGCGCAACTGGCGCGAGGCGCAGTTGCAGGATCCCGTGCTGGACCGCGCGCTCACGCGCTTTCGCACGCCATGGCGCTGGGAGGGCGGCCCGGCCGTGCTGCAAAGCCGCGCCATCGACGAGGCGGGCAATGTGCAGCCCTTGCCGGACCAGCTGGTGGCCGCGCGCGGCTATGAGTCCACCTACCACTACAACGCCATACAAGCCTGGCGCGTCAGCGCCGACGGGAGCATTGCCAATGCGCGCGCTTGAATCCCACCGTCCTCACCTTGCCGCCGCCGTACTGGCGATGGCCGCGGTTTGCGCACAGGCACAGGCGCAAACCTACGGCATTGGCTTGCTGGCCAGCGAGCGCGATCTCGCCGCCTGGAACATCGATGTCACGCCAGATGGCGCCGGGCTGCCGCCAGGCAGCGGCAGCGTGACGCTTGGCAAGCAGGTCTACGAGAACCAGTGCGCCGCGTGCCACGGCTTGAAAGGAGAAGGCAAGCCGGCCGATGCGCTGGCCGGCGGGCATGGCAGCCTGAAAGGCGGTGGCGTCAATGGCAAGCCGCCGTTGAAAACCATCGGCAGCTTCTGGCCGTATGCGACGACAGTGTTCGACTTTATCAACCGGGCCATGCCATACAACGCGCCGCAGAGCCTCAAGGCGGATGAGGTCTATGCCGTCACCGCCTATCTGCTGCACCTGAACGGCATCGTGCCGGCGGATGCCGTGCTGGATGCACGCACGTTGCCGCAGGTGCGCATGCCGAATCGCGATGGCTTCGTCGCGGACGCGCGGCCCGATACCGCGAATGTGCCTTGCCGCCGCGGCTGTGGCGCACCGGCACGTTGAGCCTGCGCGGACATCACGCGAGACGCCCATATGCGATAAGCGAATAAGCGGCAGCGATTACATTCGTTGACCGCTCCAGTCCGGGATCACTACAGTGCAAAGCTTAAGAACAAGCGGTGCAGGCCTGCCTGTTGCCTTGAGCAGCCAGGTGCGGAGCCGCGCGCTTGCCGCTACGCACTTTCGGTCCCCCGCTTAAGAGCTTGTCATGACGATTGGAACCCACCCGGCCTCAATTTCCCGCGCCACCGCGCCCGCTGCTTTCGCCGGCAGCGCCCGGTTCGAGATCCGCCCCTTCGACGCGCCGCTGGGCGCCGAGATCGTCGGCCTGGACCTCGCCGAGCCGCTGTCCGCGGAAGACTTCGCCCGCATCCACCGCGCGCATCTCGATTACCACGTGGTGGTCTTCCGTGATCAGCGCATCACGCCCGCGCAGCAGATCGCGTTCAGCCGCCGCTTTGGCCCGCTGCAGATCCATGTGCTGCACCAGTTCCAGCTTGCCAACCACCCCGAGATCCTGATCGTCTCCAACGTGCTCAAGGACGGCAAGCCGATCGGGCTGGGCGATGCCGGGCATTTCTGGCATTCCGATCTCTCGTACAAGGAAAAGCCCAGCCTGGGCTCGCTGCTGCATGCCCAGGAATTGCCGGCCGAGGGCGGCGACACCTTGTTCGCCAACATGCACCTGGCCTGGGAAACGCTGCCCGCGCATCTCAAGGCGAAGGTGGACGGGCTCAAGGCCGAGCACACCTACCTGGCCAGATACGCCGAGCTGCAACAGCGCAGCCCGTGGCGTCCCAACCTGACGCCCGAGCAGATCGCGCAAGTGGCCCCCGTGCTGCAGCCGGTGGTGCGCACGCACCCGGAGACCGGGCGGCGCGCACTGTTCGTCAGCGAGCATTTCACCACGCGCATCAAGGGGCTGCCCGAAGACGAAAGCCGCGACCTGCTGGCGCAGCTGTTCGCGCATAGCGTCAAGCCCGAGCATATCTACCGCCACGCCTGGCAGGAACATGACCTGGTGTTCTGGGACAACCGCTCGCTGCTGCATCTGGCTGCAGGCTGCCCGCAGGCCATGCGCCGCGTGATGTACCGCACCACCATCGAAGGCGATCTGCCCGTCTGAGCGGCACGCATCGCACGTGGCAGGGCGGGCCTGGCCCGTCTCCTGCACGCTGCCGAATTCACGGCTTTTATCGTATCCACAGTATCCGCAATACTCACAATATCCACCGGAGTCCCGCATGTCCCTGCTACGTTCCCGTCTTTTCTCCGCCCGCTGGCCGCGTGGCGTCGTCGCGCTGACGCTCGCCGCCGGCATGGCGGCCACGGGCGCGGCCCACGCGGAGGGGAAGATCCGCATCGCCGAGCAGTTCGGCGTGGTCTACCTGCTGCTCAACGTGGCGCGCGACCAGCAGCTGATCGAGAAGCAAGGCAAGCAGCAGGGCGTGGACGTCAAGGTGGAATGGACCCAGCTCTCCGGCGGCGCCGCCGTCAACGATGCGCTGCTGTCCGGCGCCATCGATATCGCCGGCGCGGGCGTGGGCCCCTTGCTGACGGTGTGGGACCGCACGCACGGCAAGCAGAACGTGAAGGGCGTGGCATCGCTCGGCAACTTCCCTTACTACCTGGTCAGCAACAATCCCAAGGTCAAGACCATCGCCGACTTTACCGACAAGGACCGCATCGCGCTGCCCGCGGTATCGGTCTCGGTGCAGTCGCGCGTGCTGCAACTGGCTGCGGCCAAGCAATGGGGCGACAAGGAATTCAACCGGCTGGACAAGTGGACGGTGGCGGTGCCGCATCCCGATGCCGCTGCGGCCATCATCGCCGGTGGCACCGAGATCAGCGGCCACTTCGGCAACCCGCCGTTCCAGGAGCAGGAGCTGGCCGGCAATCCCAATGCGCGCATCGTGCTCAACTCGTATGACGTGCTGGGCGGCCCTAGCTCGGCCACGGTGCTCTATGCCACCGAGAAATTCCGCAACGACAACCCCAAGACCTACCGCGCCTTTGTCGATGCGCTGGCCGAGGCGGCCAGGTTTGCCACCGCCAACCCGGAAGCCGCCGCCGACCTGTATATCCGCGTCAACAAGGCCAAGATCGATCGCGCGCTGCTGGTCAAGATCCTGAAGAACCCGCAGGTGCAGTTCAAGGTTGCGCCGCAGAACACCTTTGCGCTGGCCGAGTTCATGCACCGGGTGGGCGCCATCCGCAACCAGCCGGAATCCTGGCAGGATTATTTCTTCCAGGATCCGGTCACCGCGCAGGGCAGCTGACATGAGCGCGCAACCTTCCCCGCTACGCGTGGTTTCCGCCCGCGCTGCCCCCGCGCCGCTGTTGCAGGTCGACGGCGTCTCGCTGGAATACCGCACCCCCGAGCGCGTGGTGCGTGCCACCCATCAGGTCAGCTTCGATGTCCATGCGGCCGATCGCTTTGTGCTGCTCGGCCCGTCGGGCTGCGGCAAGTCGACCTTGCTCAAGGCCGTGGCGGGCTTCGTTGCGCCGTGCGAGGGCGAGATCCGGCTCGAAGGTGCGCCCGTCAGCGCGCCCGGCCCCGACCGCATCGTGGTGTTCCAGGAGTTCGACCAGTTGCCGCCCTGGAAGACGGTGCGGCAGAACGTGATGTTCCCGCTCATGCAGTCGCGCGGCATGTCGCGCTGCGAGGCGTCCGAATGCGCACTGCATTTCCTCGACAAGGTGGGGCTGGCCAACTTTGCCGATGCCTATCCGCATACCCTGTCGGGCGGCATGAAGCAGCGCGTGGCGATTGCCCGCGCGCTGGCGATGCGCCCCAAGGTACTGCTGATGGACGAGCCCTTTGCCGCGCTGGATGCGCTTACGCGCCGGCGCATGCAGGAGGAGTTGCTGGCGCTGTGGCACGACGCCGCCTTCACGCTGCTGTTTGTCACGCATTCGATCGAAGAGGCGCTGGTGGTGGGCAGCCGCATCCTGCTGCTGTCGCCGCATCCGGGGCGCGTGCGCGCCGAGCTCAACAGCCACCAGTTCGACCTGGCCAGCCAGGGCGGGGCGGAGTTCCAGGCTACCGCGCAACGCATCCACCATCTGCTGTTCGACGAAGCGCCGCACCCGGCGCCGTCGCCGGCGCGCACCGCGCAGGCGCGCTGAACGCCCGCCAGGATTGACCATGACGAGTACATACACGAGCACCACCTCTCTTTCCGCCACCACGGTGGTCCGCGCCGAATACGAGCGCAAGCTCGAGCCCTTCACCGCCTTGCCGGTGGCGCGCGCCTTGCCCTGGCCGCAACGCCTGTGGCAGCAGGGCTGGCTGCGCAAGGCGCTGATCCTGGTGGTGCTGGCCTGCCTGTGGGAAATCATCGCGCGCGTGCAGGACAACGACCTGCTGTTGCCGGGCTTTCTCGCCACCGCACGCGCTTTTGCCGAAGGCATCGGCAATGGCGAGCTGCTGGCCAAGGCCGGCATCTCCATGTCGGTGCTGCTGCAAGGCTATGCCGGCGGCATTGTGCTGGCCTTCGTGCTGACCACGCTGGCGGTGTCGACCGAGCTGGGGCGCGATGTGCTGGACACGCTCACCGCCATGTTCAATCCGCTGCCGGCCATTGCGCTGCTGCCGCTGGCGCTGCTGTGGTTTGGCCTTGGCAGCAAGAGCCTGGTGTTCGTGCTGATCCATTCGGTGCTGTGGCCGCTGGCGCTCAATACCTATGCGGGCTTTCGCGGGGTGCCGGCCACCTTGCGCATGGCCGGGCGCAACTACGGCCTGCGCGGGCTGCGCTACGTGCTGCTGATCCTGGTGCCCGCCGCGCTGCCGGCCATCCTGTCCGGGCTGAAGATAGGCTGGGCCTTTGCCTGGCGCACGCTGATCGCGGCGGAGCTGGTGTTTGGCGCATCGTCGGGCAAGGGCGGGCTGGGCTGGTACATCTTCCAGAACCGCAATGAGCTGTACACCGACCGCGTCTTCGCCGGCCTGGCCATGGTGATCCTGATCGGGCTGCTGGTGGAGAACCTGGTGTTCAGGACGCTGGAGCGTGTGACCGTGCGCCGCTGGGGCATGCAGCACTGACGCTGGCGGTAATGGGAAATAGTGCTGTAGCCGGCACGCGGCGCCGGGGCGGCTTCAGGGATCGACCGGAGGCGGCAGAACCCGCTCGCTCAAGCCCAGGCGCTCCAGCACGCGGCCGGCGGCATTCGCCACGCTGTCGCCATGCGGGGGCATGATCAGGTGCGCCGTCTCGCGATAGAGCGGGTCGCGCACCTGGAACAGCGCTTCCAGCGTGGCGCGCGGGTTGGCAACCTGCAGCAACGGGCGGTTGCGGTTGCGCCGCGTGCGGTGCCACAGCTCGGCGGGCGAGGCGCACAGGTAGATCACGCAGCCGCGCGAGCGCAGCATCTCGCGGTTTTCCGGGCGCAGCACGGCGCCGCCGCCGGTGGCCATCACGATGCCGCGGCGCTGGCTGAGCTCATCCAGCACCCGGCTTTCGCGCTCGCGAAAGCCTTCCTCGCCTTCCAGCTCGAAGATCGTGGGTATCCGCACGCCGCAACGCGCCTCGATTTCGTGGTCGGAATCGAAAAAAGGCAGCCCGAGCCGGCGCGCCACCGTCCTGCCGATGGTGGTCTTGCCGGCGCCCATGAAGCCCACGAAGAAGAGATTATCGAAATCCAAGTTTGCGTTGAGCCGTTTTCGGCTCCGGATCCGGTCTTCTCTACGGTAGCACGAGATGCGTGGCGATCAAAACGGTTGGGTAAGAAGCTCATGCCAGGCCGAGCAGCTGGCGAGCCTCTTGCGGCGTGGCCACGGCGCGGCCGTACTGTGCGCACAGCGCCGCCACCCGGCCCACCAGCTGCGCGTTGCTGGCGGCCAATGTGTCCTTGTCCCAGCGCACATTGTCTTCCAGGCCGGTGCGGCAGTGGCCGCCGAGCTGGAGCGTCCAGTGATTGACCTCCAGTTGGTGCCGGCCGATGCCCGCCGCGGTCCAGGTCGCGCCGGGCAGTACCTTGCCCAGTTGCGCCACCTGGAATTCGAGGATGTCCTTGCGCGCCGGCAGCGCATTCTTGATGCCGAACACAAATTGCACATGCACCGGAGGCAGCAGCAAGCCCTCCTTGACCAGGTCCGCCGTGTTGTAGAGCATCGCCAGGTCGAAGATCTCGATCTCGGGCTTGATGTGGTAATCGCGCATGGCCTTGGCCAGCGCCCGCACGAAGTCGGGCGGGTTCTCGTAGACGGTGGTGGGGAAGTTGACCGAGCCCGTGGCCAGCGAGGCCATGTCCGGGCGCAGGTCGAGCATGGCGCCGCGCTGCTCCATGGCGCGCCCGCGCCCGCCGGTGGAGAACTGCACGATCATGCCCGGGCAATACTTGCGGATGCCTTCCTGCAGCGCGGCGAAGCGCGCCGGGTCCGAGCTGGAATTCCCGGCATCGTCGCGCACGTGCAGATGCACCAGCGTGGCGCCTGCCTCGAAGCTCTGCTGCGTGCTCTCGATCTGCTCGGCCACCGAGATCGGGATGGCGGGATTGTCTTTCTTGCGGGGCACCGAGCCGGTGATGGCGACTGAGATGATGCAGGGATCTTGCATGTGAGGCTCCATTGTGAGGCTCCGATAAGGGATGACGCCGCCGGCTTCAGGCCGGACGGGCCTGGCGGTTGCGGCTGGCCAGGGCTTGCGCGGCCATGCGCAGCGAGGCGTTGGCCGCGCCGAAGCCGAGGTAGCCATCGCGCTGCACCAGCTCGAAGAAGAAGCGGTCGTGGAAGGGCTCGGTGTATGCGTGCAGGAATTCACCACCGGCATCCCGGTCGTACAGCAGCTGGTGTTGCCTCAGGCGTTCCAGCGCGGCATCGTCCAGCCCGAGCCGGGCGCCGACATCGTCGTAGTAGTTGTCCGGCACGTGGAGCATGGCGGCCTCGGCGGGCACGACCTGCGCCAGCGTCGCGCACAGATCCGGCGTGCGGAATGCGATGTGGTGGATGCCCGAGCCCGAGTAGGCGGTGATGAACCGGCCGGTCGCGGTGCGGCTGCTCTCCGAGACATTGAGCGGAATCCGCAGGCTCTGCTCCGCGCTGACCATGGCGCGGCTCTTGACCAGTCCGTAGGGATCGGCGATTTCGTGCAGCGCCTGCGCCTGCAGGCCAAACACCGTCTTGTAGAACAGCACGAAGCTGTCGAGCCTGTGCGGCGGCAGCGCCTGGGCGATATGGTCGATGGCCATCAGCCCCGCGCCCGCGCTGCCGGCGCCGCCAGGTTCGAGCACGAAGTCGCTTTCGTAGATGCTGCGGTCCGAGCCCTGTTCGTCGATCAGGTAGAACAGCATGCCGTCAGGCGCGCGCAATGCCGGAATGCTGCGCTCGTGCGGGCCGATGCGCTCGCGCCACTCCTTGCACAACAGGGCCCGGGCACGCGTGACGGCGCGTTGGGCATCGTCCACCTTCAGGCCCAGCGCACACACGGAGGGGCCGTGCAACTGGAAGTGCTCGGCCGCGGCGCTGTCCTGCTCGGCATTGAGGATGATGTTGACGCCGCCCTGCCGGTAGAGCTCCACCGCCTTGGAGCGGTGGCGGCCCGCATGGCCAAAGCCCAGCGAGCGCAGGCGCGCGCCCAGCTCGCGCCCGGTCACGTAGTCCACCGCGAACTCCAGGAAGTCCACGCCGCCAAAGCGCGGCGGCGCCGGCAGGGGCGGGCCGCCCGCCTCGGACTCGAGCCAGATCAGTGAGCGCAGCCCATCGAGCGCGGTCAGGCGCGCGGGTGCCGCTCGGAATTCGTCATTGAAGATCTCCAGCGAGAGCGGCCCGCGATAGCCCGCGTCCATTGCCGCGCGCGCAAACTCGGTGACAGCCAGATCGCCCTGCCCGGGGAAATTGCGGTAATGCCGGCTCCACGACAGCACGTCCATGCTCATCCGCGGCGCGTCGGCCAGTTGCATGAAGAAGAGCTTTTCCGCCGGCACTTCGCCGATGCCTTCGAGCGTGTCGCCAAGCGCGAGGGTGTGAAAGCTATCCAGCACCAGGCCCAGCGCGGGGTGGTCGGCCTGCCGCACGATCTCCCACGCCTGGCGCCAGCGCCGGGTGTGGCGGCCCCAGGCCAGCGCCTCGTAGGCGACCGACAGCCCGCGTTTTGCCGCGGCCTCGGCCATGGCGCGCAGGTCGGCTGCCGCGCGCGCGGGATCGTCGATGGTGATCTCCTGCACATTGCTGCAGACCAGCACCATGCGCGCACCGAGCTCTTCCATCACGTCGAACTTGCGCTCGGCCCGCGCCATGTTGCGCTCGCGGATCGCATCCGGCATGGCCTCGAAATCGCGGAAGGGCTGGTACAGCATGATGGCCAGGCCGAGGTCGGCCGCGATGCGGCGCACGTCGGCTGGCGAGCCGTCGAAGTTCAGCAGGTCGTTCTCGAAGATCTCGACCCCATCGAAGCCGGCCGCGGCGGCGGCCTCGAGTTTTTCAGGGAGCGTGCCGGAGAGCGATACGGTAGCGATCGATTTCGGGTGGCGCCAGGCGGTGGTGTCCATGTCAGATCCTGCGTGCTTCGTGTGGGGCAAGATTAGGACTGATCGTAGGTGACAACAAGCGCAATTCGCGCGTAGACGTGCGACAATCGCGCGTATGCGAGCGACTGGCGCTCGGGACTAGGGTTTTCGCTATGGATAAAGCACCATTGAGCCGTCGGGACTGGATTGCCGGGCTGGAGAAGGGCCTGGCCATCCTGGAGGCATTCGATAACGACCATCCGCGCCTGACGCCCACGCAGGCGGCACAGCTCACCGGTCTCACGCGCACCGCGGCGCGGCGCTACCTGCTGACCCTGGAGCATCTGGGCTATACCACCAGCGATGGCACCTTGTTCAGCCTCACCCCACGCGTGCTCAAGGTCGGCTGGTCGTACTTCGACTCCGCGCGCCTGCCGCGCACCGTGCAGCCCTTCCTGCAGCAGATCACCGCCGCCGTTGGCGAGCCGGCTTACCTGAGCGTGCTGGACGACTGGGAACTGGTGTTTATCTGCCGCACCGGCACCAGCCGGGTGATGAACACAGGCTTCGTGCTGGGCGCGCGCGTGCCGGCGCCGCTGGCGTCCGCCGGCGTGATGATGCTGGCGTCCGAGCCGGAGGATAAGGTCAAGGCCTGGCTGGAAGGCTGCGTGCTCACGCCTTACACGCCGTACACCATCATGCAGCAGGACCGGCTGATGGCGGAAATCCGCCGTGCCGGCGCGCAGGGCTATGCCCTGGTCGAGCAGCAGTTGCAGATCGGCGTGCGGGGAGTGGCGGTGCCGCTGCGGGATCGCCATGGGAAGGTGATCGCCGCGCTCAGCGTGAATATGCAGATCGGGGACGAGAGCGCGGAGCAGGCCCTGGAGCGGGTGCTGCGGGTGCTGCAGGATACGGCGATCTCGATCATGCGGGTGTTGTGAGACTCGCCGCACCCGGCAGGCCTGTCAGGGGAGCGCGTGAAATGCGCCGAGCAAAAAGAGCAAAGCGCTGAGCGTGAAGAAGGAAGCGATGGTTGTGATCAGCAAGGTCACAGCGCTGAAATCTTCCTGCCCGTAGGCCTGGCCCAGGGTGGCGTAGATGCCCATCATGGGCATGGCCGCCATCAGCACAGCCGCTGCGCTAAGCGAGCGGTCGATCTCGGGCAGCCCGAGCATCGGCAGCATCGTGATCGCCAGCAATACGCACAACGGATGCAGCACCAGCTTGCCCACGACTATGGGCACAATGCGCGAGCCGAGCCCGCCCATGGGCAGTCCGACCAGCGTGCCGCCGATGACAAACAGGGAGAGCGCACTGCAGGCGCTTGCCAGCGTATCGACGGTACGCGTGACCGGCGCGGGCAATGTCAAGCCAAGCACCGACACCGTCAGCCCCGCGAGCAAGCCAAGGATCAGCGGGTTGCAGATCAGCCGGGCCAGCGCTTTGCCTAACGATTGCCACCGGCCCGCGCTGCCCGGTTTGCGCTCCGCCATAAAGAGCAGGAAAGGAATCACCAGCAGGTTTTCCACCACCATGTTGAGCGCGAGCGAAACGCCCGCTACCGGCGCCAGCGTCAACAGGAGGATGGGATAGCCGATGAACCCGCTGTTCGCACACGACATGCCCATCGCATAGAACGCGCTGGTGGCCGGATTCAGCCGGCTGACGCGGCGGCACCAGGCATAGCCCAGGCCGATCACCGCCCACGACCCGATACAATAAGCAAGCAGGTAGCTGACGTTGAGAATCTCGCCAACCTGGCGTTGCGACAGCGCGCGCAATAGCAGCGCCGGCAATGCCAGGTTGATCACGAACTTCCCGAGCACGCGCATGTCGGCCTTGGCAAACAGCCCGGCGCGGGTCGTCGCGAATCCCATCAGGATGAGGATGTAGATCGGCGCGATGATCGCCAGGATATTGAGCATGCGAGTCTTGTCGGAATTCTTGTCGGTATTTGTCGGACTGTCTGCTTGCCTGTCTAGGTCCGGCTACGCGCCTCAGAACTTGTGGCGAAGGCCGGCCATGAAGCCCAGCCGGGTCGTGTTGCCGAACGTATTGCCGCTGTTGTTGAAGTTTGGCGAACTGTTCAGCGGGATCCAGGCGCCGCTCAGGTGGGTGTAATCGACTGCCACATAGACGTCCGTGCGCTTGCTGAAGTTGTAGTCCAGCATGCCCGCGGTGGTCATGCGCTTGCCGCTCTCGCCGGCATGCTTGAGCCAGTCGTACTGGAAGGTGCCGATCAAGCTGAGCGCTTCGGTGATATTCACGCGCGCGCCGATATAGCCAACGTTGTTGCGGTAGTCGGCTACATCTAGGCGGTTGTTGGTATAGCCCAGGTAATACTGCGCGCGCGACGCCTTCCAGGTACCCCCCAGGCCCCACACGGTTTGCTTGCTGGCCTGCGCGGCTGGCACGGCGCCGAAGAAGGCGGAGGAGACATCGTGCGTGACCTGGTAGACGGCGCCAACCTCGATGGGCCCGGTGCTGTAGACCAGCGATCCGGCACTGGCGTTGCTGGCCTTGATGCTGCCCGCGACCTCGCCGAAGGTATAGGCCGCCGCCGCCTGCAGCCCGCCGAACGATTTGATGTACTTGATGGTGTTGTCGTAGCGCAGGCCGGTGTAGTTGCCGCCCTGGTAGCCGACGATGGAGTTGTTGGCGAAGGCCATGGCCTCGTAGGAGGACAGGATTTCGTGGGCGAGCGTGTATTGCCGGCCCAGCGCAAGCTTGCCGAAATCGCCGTCCAGGCCGATCACCGCGGTGCGCCCGAACAGGCGGCCGCCTTGCTGGCTGCTGCCGGTATCCGGGCTGAAACCCGATTCGAGGATGTAAAAGGCCTTCAGGTTATTGCCGAGATCTTCGGTGCCGCGCAGGCCCCAGCGGCTACCGGTGAGTTCGCCATCGGTCATTTCCCACTTGCTGTTGCCGGCGGCGTTCGCATGGGTGCTGTAGCGGATGGTGGTGTCGACAAGACCATACAGGGTGACGCCGGATTGCTGGGCGAATGCGGGCAGGGCGGCGCTCCCCAGAACGAGCAGGGCGGCGGCTTTCTTGTTCATGTCGATACTCCTCCAGATACTTTTCATATGGATATCAATATTGGTATTGTTTTTTTAAAAACGTGGGCTTGGTAATTCAATTCGATTCGATTCGATTCAATTTCATTCGATTGCGCTTTTCTTGTTTCAGCGCTTTCGGAGAAACGGGCCCCCCTTCGGTGCGTGCGATCGCACCGACATCCGGTGAAAGGAGCGTGACAGGGCCGTGATATCGGCGGTATCGCCGATATCGCCAACTAGTGCATATCGGTGGTGGGCGGCGGAGGTAGACCCTGGCTTCAGGGAGCGCTGGTCCGCGGCGGACCGGCTGCTCTGTGCTCCCTAGCCAGGCTGTGGTGCGCTCAGGCGGTTGCCCGGGCCACCTTTGTCTCGCCCATGGCCTCGGCGCGCAGCCGGTCGTAGTCCTGCTTGTCCATGGGGGCGGCGTTGGGCTCGCCGAGCTCGCTCATGCGGATGCGGTGGGTTTCGCGGGCACTCAGGGCTGCCAGGGCGGCAACGATCGTCACGGCGAGGGTAATCGCGCCGATCGTCAGCGGGATATCGGTCGATCCCGGAGGTGCCACGGTGGCGAACAGCGCGGGAAGCAAGGCGGTCACGGCGGTGCCGATATTCTGCGCGATGGCCATGGCCGACACGCGCGAGCGTGTCGGGAACAGCTCGGGGAAGAAGCTCGGGAAAACCGCGTTGTAGCCCTGGTAGACGATGCCCCACATCAACAGCGATGCCACGATGGCAAGCGGCACGTTATGGATGCTGATGGCGTAGAGATAGAGGAAGGAAAGCAACCCGGAGCTAAGCGCGCCAATGACGACCGGCGGCTTGCGGCCGATCTTGTCGGAGAGGTTGCCGACAATCGGAATGACCAGCACCGCGAGAATATTGCCTGCCACCGGAATCCACAGGTAAAGGCTCTTGTCGAAGCTGATGCCGTACGCCGGCTGCACCGCATAGGCCGCGCCGAAGATCGTGGCTACCACCGGGATCACGTTCATCAGGGACATGCACACCACGCGGACCATGTCGCGCCAGCTGAACTTGAAGGCTTCGATGATGGGCGAACGCACCACTTCGCCAGCCTTGGCTTCCTTGGCAAACGCTGGCGTCTCGGAGACTTCACGGCGGATGATGAAGCCGGCCACCAGCACGCCGGCGCTCAGCAGGAAGGGAATGCGCCAGCCCCAGGCATTGAACGCGTCCGACGGCATGTAATAGGCGAGCGGCAGGAAGACTGCGGCGGCCAGGATCTGGCCGGCCTGCACGCCCTGGAGCGTGAAGCTGGCGTAGTAGCCGCGGCGCCCGAACGGCGCGTGCTCCAGGATCATCGAGCTGGCGCCGGAGATTTCACCGGCGACCGCGAAGCCCTGGATCAGGCGCAGGATTACCAGGAGCACCGGCGCGAGCATGCCAACCTGGCTGTAGGTCGGCAGCAGGCCGACTGCCACGGTCGAGAAGCCCATCAGGAACATGCACAGCACCAGCACGTTCTTGCGCCCATGAGTGTCGCCCCAGTGGCCCAGGAAGAGGGCGCCGATGGGCCGGGCGATATAGCCGACACCGTAGGTTGCCAGCGAAGCAACGATGGCGACCTTGGGGTTGCCCGAGGGGAAGAAGATCTGGGGGAAGATCAGCGACGCCGCCGTCGCGTAGATGAAGAAATCGTAGTACTCGAGTGCCGAGCCGATCCAGCCGCTTGCAGTCGCCTTCTTGGTTTGGCGCTCGCCGTGCAGGTCACGGTCATTGAGGGTAGTAGCCAATTTCGTCTCCAATCATTGTTGGCTGGAAATTAAGCGATCCCTTGATCGTCGACAAGGCGAATTCTCGCAATTTGCGCGCTATTCGCGCAGACGGGGCGATATGCGCGCAAAAGTCGGGTTTCTACCAGAGGGATAGCACCCCAATCCGTTGCGAGGAGTGGTCGGATTCCACGTCCGTCTCAGGGGTGTGGCAGCCTCACCGGGGTTGTCTGCCCGATCAGAAAAGTGATTTTTAGATCATTCGACGCTGGTTGGTGTCGGTTCACGCCCTTTTTTCCAAGGTGCGGCACGCTACTCTGCTCCGGCTTCCAGGCTGGTTGCCAGCGCGTGTGGTCCTTGCGTCAGCTGCGCCTTGAGGAAATCGATGCAGGCCCGCATCTTGGCCGAGCTTGAGGCGCGCGCGGTGGTCACCGCCCATACGTCGGCCGGCTGGTGGTACGCGGGTAGCACGCGCACCAGTGCGCCGCTGCGGATGCTGCTGGCCACGTCCCATATCGAGGCCATGATGATGCCGTAGCCTTCGTGCGCCCATTGGCGCACGATATCGCTGTGGTTGGACGCCATGGGCCCGGTGATCTTGACGGTTTCCGTGCCGCTGGGCCCGGCCATGCGCCACACCCCGAAGCGCTGGTCGCGGTCCCGAAACGGCAGGCAGTCGTGCTGTGCCAGTTCCGCGAGCGTCCGGGGCGGGCCGTGCCGGGCCAGGTAGGCGGGCGCGGCGCACAGGATGCGGCTGCCCGGGGCGATCTTGTGGGCAATCAGGTGAGGTTCCAGGACCTCGCCCACGCGGATGTCGAGGTCGAAGTTCTCGGCGATCAGGTCGACGCGGCGGTCCAGCAGTTCCAGCCAGACTTCGAGCGCGGGATGGCGCTGGCGCAGCAGGGACAGCGCCGGGCAGAGGTGGTCGCGCCCGAGCCGCAAGCTGGTGCTGATGCGCAGCAGGCCCCGTGGCTCCGCGCTTGCGCCGCCAACCGCTTCCAGCATGCTTTCGACGTCATCCAGGATCTTCTGCGCCCACAGGAAGGCCGCTTCACCGTCGGCGCTCACGCTGACACGGCGCGTGGTGCGGTGGAACAATTTGACGCCGAGCATGGTCTCGAGGGCGGCGATGCGCTTGCTCACATGCGCGGCGGACAGGCCCATCTCGTTGGCGCCGGCGCTAAAGCTGGCGCGCCGGGCCACGGTGCAGAACAGGCGTAGATCCCGGAGGAAGGGATCATTGTTCGCTGATGGGACATTGTGAGTTTCCATGACGCCTGATTATCGTATCGACGTATAACAGTACGCTGTGCCGATGGCCCCCGTCCAGGCGGCCGGAGATGGGATTCACCCGGGGGCTCACCCGGGGTCACCCCACAGTCATCCCTCACCAGCACAGCAAATGACAAAGCTCAGAATCGGCATTGCCGGCGCCGGCCTGATTGGCCGCCGCCATATGGAACTGGTGCAGGCCAGCCCGGCCTGCGAGCTGGCTGCCATTGCCGACCCCGCAGCGGCCGCGGCCGAGGTGGCGCGCGCGACGGGCGTGCCCTTGTACGCTTCGCTAGATGCACTCCTTGCAGCGCAACGGCTCGATGGCGTGATCCTCGCCACGCCAAACAAGCTGCATGTGGCAGGCGCGCTGGCCTGCTTGCGCGCGGGCGTTCCGGCGTTGATCGAGAAGCCCGTGGCGCACAGCCTGGAAGAGGGCATGCGCCTGCGCCGGGCAGCCGAGGCCGCCAATGCAAAGCTGCTGGTAGGACATCACCGCGCGCACAGCCCGCTGCTGGCCCGCGCGCGCGCGATCGTGCAGGAAGGCGTGCTGGGCACGCCCGTGGCGGTGGTTGGCACGGCGATGTTCTGCAAGCCCGATGACTACTTCGCGGCGGCGCCGTGGCGCCGCCAGCGCGGCGGTGGGCCGATCCTGATCAACATGATTCACGAGATCGGCAACCTGCGGGCCTTGTGCGGCGAAATCGTGGCGGTGCAGGCGATGGCGTCGAACGCCGCGCGGCAGTTTCCGGTCGAGGACACGGTGGCGATCAACCTGCGCTTTGCCAACGGCGCGCTCGGCACGTTCATGCTGTCCGATAGCGCGGCTTCGGCGCGCAGCTGGGAGCAGACTTCGCGGGAGAACGCGGACTATGCCAGCTATCCGGACGAGGATTGCTATGTGATTGCCGGCACGCGCGGCTCGCTCGCGGTGCCCACCATGCGGCTCAAGACCTATGCGCAAGACCAGGACCGCTCGTGGTTCAAGCCCTTGCTGGCCAGCGTGGTCGAGCTCACGCGCGAGGACCCGCTCGCGCGCCAGCTCGCGCATTTCTGCGATGTGATCCGCGGCGCTGCCGCGCCGCTTGTCACCGTGCATGACGGGCTGCAGAATCTGCGCGTGACCGAAGCCATCGCCGAAGCCGCGCGCAGCGGGCGCATTGTCGAGACGATGGACGCCTGAGCCGGGTGTCTTCACGCCGGCGGCAACCGGCCGGCAACAATCAACCAGACCCATCAGAGGAAACCAGAGGAACCACCATGAAATCCGTACTCGTCCTGAATGGGCCCAACCTGAACCTGCTGGGCACGCGCGAGCCGCAGATCTATGGCTCGACCACGCTAGCCGATGTCGAGGCCAGCCTGCGCCAGCAGGCCGGCCAGCTGGGTCTGTCCCTGGCCTGCTTCCAGAGCAACCATGAGGGCGCCATCGTCGATCGCATCCACGCAGCGCGCACCGAAGGCGTCAGCTTTATCCTGATCAATCCAGGCGCCTTCACCCACACCAGCGTGGCGATCCGCGACGCGTTTGCCGGAGTCGCCATTCCCTTCGTCGAGGTCCATATCTCGAATGTCCACAAGCGCGAGGCGTTCCGCCACCACTCCTACCTGTCGGATATCGCGGAGGCGGTAATGGCGGGGTTCGGCACCCAGGGGTACGGACTGGCGTTGCAGTTCATCGCCGCGAAACTGGCGGGCACGCCGGCCTGACAAATCCAATGCACAAGCCGAAGCCGAAGCCGAAGCACAGGCCAAAGCCGCGTGCCATGACGACGGCTGTCTCTCTCACTCCCCTGGCCCCTCCCACAAGTGGGGGAGGGGAGCCAACCGGCAGGAGATTTTGAACATCGATTCGGTGTAGCCGTGATCCCGCACGAAGGGCGGGAATCACCCCAGCGCGATGCGAAGCGAGCCGTGAAGGTTCACCCAGGCCGTATGGGGCGCTCTGGGGTAGTCGCCCCATCCGGCGCGCCTTCTTTGCCTACTTTCTTGGCAAGACAAGAAAGTAGGTCGCCTCCCCGCAGGGGAGGTGAAACCGCCTTTGACTTTAAGCAGTTAAGCAGTTAAGCCGTTGAATTCACAGTGAAAACCGCACGAATGGCAAACACTCAATAGGCAATCCTGGCAACGGCGCGCAATTCCTCGGCCGTCGCCGTGCCAAAACCAAAGAATTCAAGATAGGCAGGAATCATCTCGAACAACATGTCGGTGCCCACCTGGACCTGGCAGCCGCGCTCCAGCGCCGCGCGCAGCAAAGGCGTGTACTCCGTCTTCATCACCACCTCGCCTACCCAGGCTTGCGGGTCGATGCGGCTGACGTCGAAGGGCAGGGGATCGGCCTCGTTCATGCCCAGCGGCGTGGCGTTGACCACCAGCTGGTAGCCGGCAGGATCGTTCGAGCCGGTGCCGACCTGCAATTGCGGGTAGTGCGCCTGCAGCCGCGCGGCCAGTGCCTGCGCCGAGGCGTCGCGCGCATCGAACAGGCCTAGCCGCGCCACCCCGGCGCCGGCCAGCGACGCGGCAATGGCCGAACCCACGCCGCCGCAGCCGGACACCAGCACGCTGGCGCCCTGCAGCTGGCAGCCTTTGCGCTGGATGCCGCGCACGAAGCCCGCGCCATCGAACTGATCGCCGAGCAGGGTGCCGTCGTCGCGCAGCAGTACCGCGTTGCAGGCACCGGCGATGCGGGCCGTCGGGGTGAGCGCGTCCACCAGCGCCATGGTGGAGACCTTGTGCGGCATGGTGATAAGCGCGCCGCGCAGGTTGGTCAGCCGGAACAGCGTGCGCAAGCCCTCGGCGAAGTGCTCGGCTTTCAGGCCCATGGGCACCACGACGGCATTGATGCCGCGCTGCGCGAACCAGGGGTTGTAGATCATCGGCGCCTTGAAGGACTCGGTGGGGTAGCCGATATGCGCGATGAGGGTGGTCTTGCCGTCGATCATGGTGGTGTCCGTATTACCTGTTGCCTGCTGCTTGTTGCTGTCTGTTCCGCAACGCGGAAGCGAGGTGGGTAGCGCAAGCTTAAGCGGTGAAATGAGGCGAACCAAGAGGTGTAGTGCGCAATATGCGCGATAGGCGGACGTATGTGCGCGCTTATGGGGCGAAATTCGGGTTTGCCCCGGTGGATGAGCCCATTTTGCGGGGATGGTATCGAAGATAAGGGTTTACCCTTGATTTGTGCGTTCATCGCGCGTCGGCGCACGAATAGCGCGACAGGCCGGGGCGCTCCCATTGTTGGCACGCGGGGCGCCGGCTACGCTTCGGCTGCCGACGGCCGACGGCCGACGGCCGACGGCCGACCCCGGCACGGCGCCACGGGGGGCACGGCGCCCGGGCTAGAGCGAAGCCATGGCCCTTGCTATGATGGCTCACACCCGCAGCCACCACGGACCACATAGAAAGGAGCACACATGAGCCGACCGGCAGACGTTTTTTCGCCGCGCGCCGACGATTTCCAGCCTTGGGAGAACCCGCTGGGCATCATGGGTTATGAGTTCGTCGAATTTGCGTCCCCCGATCCCGCGGCGCTTGGGCGTACCTTCGAGCGTTTCGGCTTTCGTGCCATCGCCCAGCACCGGCACAAGAACGTGAAGCTGTTCCGCCAGGGCGAGATGAATTTCATCGTTGACGCGGAGCCGGATTCCTTTGCCACCCGCTATGCCTCCGAGTATGGCCTCTCGATCTGCGCGGTCGGCATCCGCGTGAACGATGCCGCCACGGCATTCGCGCGCGCGGTCGATGCCGGTGCATGGCCGTTCGAGGCCGGCACGGTTGGCCCGATGGAGCTGAATATCCCGGCCATCCAGGGCATTGGCCGCTCCATCATCTACTTTATCGACCGCTGGCGCGGCAAGGAGGGGCGGCCCGGCGACGTGGGCGACATCTCCATCTACGATGTGGATTTCCGCGCGCTGGCGCCTGCCGCCACGGATACTGCCGCCACTACCACCGCTGGCGCTGGCCTGGCCCGCGTGGATCACGTGACGCAGGCGGTCGACCCCGGGCATCTGGAGGAGTGGCTCGATTTCTATCGCAAGGTGCTGGGCTTTCGCGAGATCCATGAGGTCAATGCCGGCTGGCATGTCGCGAGCGATTCCCGCGTGCTGCTCTCGCCCTGCGGCCTGATCCGCATCCCGATCTACGAGAAAGGCACGCAGCGCCACGACCAGATGGAGCACTACCTGTCAGGGCATCATGGCGAGGGCATCCAGCATATTGCGCTGGCGACCGACGACCTGGTGGCCAGCGCCGCCGCCCTGGCGCGCAACGGCGTGCGCTTTGTCGAGCCGCCCGCGGCCTACTACGACACTGTCGACGCACGCGTGCCGGGCCACGGGCTGGATCTGGCGGCCCTGCGGCGCTACGGCATCCTGGTAGACGGTGCGCTGCGTGCCGATGGCACGCGCGAGGCCTTCCTGCAAGCCTTTGCACGCCGCGAGGCCGGCGAGTTCTTCTTCGAAATCGTCCAGCGCGACAACTACCATGGCTTCGGCGAGGGCAACCTGCCCGCGCTGGAGGCCGCCATGGGCTCTGCCTCTACGCCCAACACCCCGGCTTGAGGGCCCGGATGGCAGCCGGCCCGCCTTGACGGCGCGGACCGGCTCGCGGATAGTGCGGTGCGCGGTATCCGCGTGGCCCTTTCCCAAGGTTTCCACGGTTCCTGCGGTTCCTGCTGTGCGTGATTCTCGCTTTGCCTCCCGCTTTGCCTCCCTATTCCTGGCCGCGCAGCCGCGGCCCTTGCGCCCGCCGTCAACATGACCTTTTGCTCGCTTGGTGCCGCCTCCGCGGATTCCCGACATATTGCCAGGCGGATGCTGGCGCCGGCCCTGGCGCTTTGCCTTGGCTTGTCCGCCTGCTCGCGGCATGAGGCCCCGCCCGCGGCGGCTGGCGCTGCTTCCGCGCAGGCCGCGCCGGCCTCCGCCGCGGTGGCGCAGGCTGACACCCTCAAGCGCGAGGCGTTGATCCTGCTGGCCTTTCCCGCCTGGCGCGACGACGACAAAGGCCGCGTGGTGCGCGCCGCGTTGCCGGACCCGGACTACAAGGGCACGGGCGAGCCGCCGCTGGTGGAGGGCACCATCGATGTCAAGCCGATCCAGGTGATCCGGCTGGACGACACCCATGCGGTGATGCTGACCGAGGGCATGGTGGTGGAGGAAGGCGGCACGCGCAACAATAGCTACGCGGCGGGTGCCTGGCTGGGCGCGTACTTCTTTACGCGCGAGGCCACGGCCAGTGGCGAAAGCCCCGGCGGATGGCGGCTCAGCCGGCGTGTTGATGGCTACGACTTCTCAGGCGGGCGAGGCTCGCTCGGCGAGTCCTCGATCGCGCAGATATCGGCCACGGACTTTGCGCTCACCCTGACCTGGGGCGGTTGCTGGCAAGGCTATTGCGGCAGCTGGGCCTCGTTCTATCGCCTGGCGCCGGGGCAGATCTCCACCCTGCTGGCCGGCGAGGCCATGAGCGCGGAGAATGCCGGCGCGCTCGAGCCATGCGAGCAGGCGCTGTCAGGCAAGTCCGACGTGCTCGCGCAACGCGGCGCGGATAGCCAGGACGCCGGCGAGCAGGTCTGCTTTGCGGTAGAGGGCAAACCGGCATTTGCCCTTGGCGCGGACACGCCGGGTGACCTGACCGTGACGTTCCGGGGCCAGGAGGTCAAAGTACCGGGAGGCGCGGCCAAGCCGCGGCGCAAATCGCTGGATGCGGTGGTGCGCTATCGCTTCCAGGACGGCAAGTATCAGGTAAGCCAGGGCGAGAACCCGGTGCCTTCGTTCTAGTTCCACTTCCTTGCCCCACTCCAGGGCCGCTGCGGCAAGGGGCTGGCTCCGGAGTGCCTGTCCAACGCACGAGAGAGAGACGCACACCATGACCGACATCCACCACGCCGCTGCCCAGGGCTTTTCCAGCCAGGCCGATACCTACGCCCGCGGGCGCCCCGACTATCCGAGCGCGCTTGGCGCCTGGCTGACGACGGAGCTTGGCCTGCAGCCCGGCAAGACGGTGCTGGACCTGGGCGCCGGCACCGGCAAGTTCAGCCGCCTGCTGCTGGCCACCGGCGCCAGCGTGATCGCGGTGGAACCCGTGGCGGCGATGCGCGCCCAGCTAAGCGCCGCCTTGCCCGCCGTGCAGGCGCTGGCGGGCACGGCCGAGGCCATCCCGCTGCCCGACGCCAGCGTCGACGCGGTGGTCTGCGCGCAGGCGTTCCACTGGTTTGCCAACGCCGCGGCCATGGCCGAGATCGGCCGTGTGCTGCGCCCGGGTGGCAAGCTCGGCCTGGTGTGGAACGTGCGCGATGAGTCGGTCGACTGGGTGGCGCAGCTGACCGCCATCATGACCCCGCTCGAGGGCGACGCGCCGCGCTTCTACAAGGGTGACTGGAAGAAGGTGTTCCCGGCCAGCGGCTTCGGCGAGCTGGGGCTGGCCAGCCTGCCTTACGAGCACGTTGGTCCCGCGCAGCAGGTGATCGTGGACCGGGTGATGTCGGTCAGCTTCATTGCCTCGCTGCCGGCCGCGGAGCAGGACGCGGTGCGCGCCCGGCTGCTGGCCGTGATCGACGGCAGCCCGGCGCTGGCCGGCAAGGCCAGCGTGGCGTTTCCCTACCGGACCGAGGCGTATAGCTGCCAGCGGCTGGCCTGACGGACACGCTGCGGACACACGGCGGGCACGCTACGGCGCGGCCGCCGGGCCCGGCGCGTTCGCGCTGTAGTCGAGCGGCGCGTCCGAAGGGCGAGGCGTGTCGCCCGCATGCTCGATCCAGCCGCCGCCGAGGAACTGGTAGAGATCGACCAGGTTGGTCAGCCGTTGCAGCCGGGCGTTGATCAGCAGCAGTTGCGCGCTGTAGAGGTCGTTCTGCGCGGTCAGCACGCTCAGGTAGCTGTCCACCCCGTTGCGAAAGCGTAGGTCCGACAGCACCAGCCGCCGTTCTTGCGAGCCGGTGAAGCGCTCTAGCGCCTTGATCTGGTTGTCGAAGGTGCCGCGCGCCGCCAGACCATCGGACACCTCCCGAAAGGCGGTCTGGATGGCCTTCTCGTAGGTGGCGATCTCGATGCGCTTCTGTACCTGCGCCAGGTCCAGCGCGGCGACGTTCTGGCCGCCCTGGAAGATCGGCAAGGTGATCTGCGGCGCGAACGACCAGGCGGCGGAGCCCGGCTTGAACAAGCCGCCCAGCGTGGGCGAGAGCGTGCCCGCGCTGCCGGTGAGCGTCACCCGCGGGAAAAACGCCGCGCGCGCCGCGCCGATGTTGGCATTGGCTGCCCGCAGCGATTGCTCCGCGGCGGCGATGTCCGGGCGCCGGGTCAGCAGGTCGGACGGCAAGCCCGCCGGGATGTCGGCCAGCAGGGCCTGGCTGTTGAGCGGCAGGCCAGGCGGCAGGTCATCCGGCAGCGGCTCGCCCACCAGCAGCACCAGCGCATTCTCGGACTGCGCGCGCAACCGGCTTTCCGTTTCCAGGTTGGCGCGCGCCTGCTCGACCACGCCCTCGGCCTGGCGCAGGGCCAGCTCCGAGCCCGTGCCGACGTCAAACTGCAGGCTGGTGATGCGCAAGGACTCCTCGGCCGTCACCAGCGTTGCGCGCGTGACGGCCAGCGCGTCGTCGTAGCCGAGCATGGTGAGGTACTGGTTCGCCACCGACGACAGCAAGGCCAGCTCCGCCGCCCTGCGGCTTTCCGCCAGCGACAGGAACTGCGCGAGGGCCTGGTCGTTCAGGCTGCGGATGCGGCCGAAGAAGTCGATTTCCCACGACGCGCTGAGCCCAACTGAATACTCGCCGGAGATGGTCTTGCCAAGGAAGGACAGGTTCTCCGGCGTGCGCGAGCGGCTCTGCGAGGCCACCGCGTTGACGGCCGGGAACAGGCCGGCGCGGCTGATCTGGTACTGCGCGCGCGCCGCCTCCATGTTCAGCACCGACACGCGCAGGTCGCGGTTGTTCTTGAGTGCGAGTTCCAGCAGGCGCTGCAGGCGCGCATCGGTAAAGAAGTCCCGCCAGCCGATCTCCGGGGCCGGCGTGTTGGCCGTGGCACTGGCGGCTTCCGGCTGGGTGTCGTAGACGCCGCCGGCCGGGAAGGTGGGGGCAACGGGGGCGGCGGGGCGCTCATAGCGCGGCTGGAGCGTGCAGCCGGCGGCCAGGATGGCGGTGGCGGCGGTGGCGATCAGTGCGAGTCTGGGCATCTCAATGTCCTTGGCCAGGCGTGCCGGCGCCGGCGCCGCTGTCGCTGCTGTCGCTGCTACCGCTGCCATCGTCATTGCCGCCGCCCGCATGGCCGGACGGGACGGGCGCAGGCGGCGACCCGGGCTTGTGCTTGGTCTTGCTGAACTTGCCGATCACGACGAAGAACATCGGGATCATGAAGATCGCGAGGAAGGTGGCGGTCAGCATCCCGCCGATCACGCCGGTGCCGATCGCATGCTGGCTGCCGGAGCCGGCGCCATTGCTGAGCGCCAGCGGCAGCACGCCAAGGATGAAGGCCAGCGATGTCATCAGGATCGGGCGCAAGCGCAGGCGTGCCGCCTCCACCGCCGCGTCGACGGTGCTCATGCCCTGGTCGCGCAGGTCGCGGGCGAACTCCACGATCAGGATGGCGTTCTTCGCCGACAGCCCCACCGTGGTCAGCAGGCCGACCTGGAAGAAGACGTCGTTCTCCAGCCCGCGCAGGGTGGCGGCCAGCAGCGCGCCCAATATCCCCAGCGGCACCACCATGATCACCGAGAACGGGATCGACCAGCTCTCATACAGCGCGGCCAGGCAAAGGAACACGACGAGGATCGAGATGCCATAGAGCAGTGGCGCCTGCGAGCCGGACTGGCGCTCCTGGTACGACAAGCCGGTCCATTCGTAGCCAATGCCGTCGGGCAGCTTCTGCGCGATGGCTTCCATGGCGTTCATGGCCTGGCCGGTCGATTTGCCCGCCGCCGCCGAGCCCTGGATCTCGACCGCCGGGATGCCGTTGAAGCGCTCGAGCTTGGGGGAGCCGAAGATCCACGCCCCCGAGCCGAAGGCGCCGAACGGCACCATCGTGCCAGCCGCATTGCGCACGTACCAGGCGTTCAGGTCCTCCGGGTTCATGCGGAACCTCGGTTCGCCCTGCACGTAGACCTTCTTGATCCGGTTGTCGGTATCGAGGAAGTTGTTCACGTATAGCGACGCCCAGGCAGTCGAGAAGGTCTGGTCGATGTCGGCGGCGCTGACGCCCAGCGCATTGGCCTTTTCGCGGTCGATGTCGACCTTGAACTGCGGCGTGTCGTTCAGGCCGTTCGGGCGCACCTGTGCCAGCAGCGCGTCCTTGGCCGCCATGCCGAGCAGCATGTTGCGCGCCTGCATCAGCTTTTCGTGGCCCACGCCGGCACGGTCCTGCAACTCGAAGTCGAAGCCTGCGGCCGTGCCGAGTTCCGGAATGGAAGGGGGGTTCAACGGGAACACGTTGGCGTCCTTGTATCCCGCAAAGTGCCCGAAAATCCGCCCGACCAAAGCGGGTGCTTTCAGATTGGCGGACTCCCGTTGGGAGAAGTCCTTGAGCCGCACGAACACCAGGCCCGAGTTCTGGCCGCGCCCGGCAAAGCTGAAGCCGTTGACCGTCAGCACCGCTTCCACGGATTCCTTCTCGCTGTTGAGCAGGTACTCCTGCACATCCAGCAGCACCTTGGCGGTACGCTCCTGCGTGGAGCCCACGGGCGCCTGCACCAGCACGAACATGGTGCCCTGGTCCTCTTCGGGCAGGAAGGCTTTCGGCAGCCGCACGAACAGCAAGCCCACCAGCAGGATCACCATCAGGTAGATGACCAGCCAGCGGCCCGAGCGCCGGATCACGTGTTCCACGCCGCCGTGGTACTGCTTCTGGCTCCTGGCGAAGGTGCGGTTGAACCAGCCGAAGAAGCCGGTCTTTTCATCGTGGTGGCCTTTCGGGATCGGCTCGAGCATGGTCGCGCACAGCGCCGGCGTCAGGATCAGGGCCACCAGGACGGACAGCACCATGGCGGCAACGATGGTCAGCGAGAACTGCCGGTAGATCGCCCCCACCGAGCCGCCGGAGAATGCCACCGGCACGAACACCGCCGAGAGCACCAGCGCCACGCCCACCAGCGCGCCGGTGATCTGCTCCATGGCCTTGCGCGTGGCGTCGCGCGGCGACAAGCCTTCCTCGGCCATGACCCGCTCGACGTTTTCCACCACCACGATCGCATCGTCCACCAGCAGGCCGATGGCCAGCACCATGCCGAACATCGACAGCGTGTTGATCGAGAAGCCAACCACCGACATCACCGCGAAGGTGCCCAGCAGCACCACGGGCACCGCGATGGTCGGGATCAGCGTGGCGCGCAGGTTCTGCAGGAACAGGTACATCACCAGGAACACCAGCACGATGCCTTCGATCAGCGTCTTGATCACTTCCTCGATCGACAGCGTGATGAACGGCGTGATGTCGTACGGATACTCCACCACCACGCCTTGCGGTGCGTAGCGCTGCAGGTCGGCCATCTTGGCGCGCACCGCCTTGGCCGTGGCCAGCGCGTTGGCGCCGGTGGCGAGCTGGATGCCGAAGGCTGCGGTCGGCTGGCCGTTGTACTTGGTGTCGAAGTTATAGTTCTCGCCGCCCAGCTCGATGCGCGCCACATCCCTGAGGCGCACCTGCGAGCCGTCGGTATTCACCTTGAGCAGGATATTGCCGAACTGTTCGGGGGTTTGCAGCAGCGTGGCCTCGGTGATGGTGGCTTGCAGCATCTGGCCCGGCACCGACGGCGTGCCGCCCAGGCTGCCGCCGGCAACCTGCACGTTCTGCGCGGCCACCGCGTTCTTGACGTCGATCGGGGTCAGGCTGTAGTTGTTCAGCTTGGTCGCGTCGAGCCAGATCCGCATGGCGTACTGCGAGCCGAACAGCGTCACCGTGCCGACGCCGTCGATCCGGCTGACCGGGTCCAGCACCTTCGACGCCACGTAGTTCGCCAGGTCGTAGCGGCCCATGCTGCCGTCCTTGGACACGAAGGCGAGGATCAGCAAGAAGCTGCTGCTCGACTTGGTGACCTTGGTGCCCAGTTGCTGCACGGCCTGCGGCAGCAGCGGGGTGGCCAGTTGCAGCTTGTTCTGCACCTGGACCTGCGCAATGTCCGGGTTGGTGCCGGCCGCGAAGGTCAGCGTGATGGTGGCGGTGCCGGAGTCGTCGCTGGTCGACGACAGGTACAGCAGGTGGTCCAGGCCGCTCATCTGCTGCTCGATCACCTGCGTGACGGTGTCTTCGACGGTCTTGGCGGAAGCGCCCGGGTAGGTGGCGCTGATCTGCACGGCCGGCGGGGCAATCGTGGGGTACTGGGCAATGGGCAGCGTGGTGGTCGCGGCGAGGCCGGCCAGCATCAGGATGATCGCGATCACCCACGCAAAAATTGGCCGGTCGATAAAGAACTTTGCCATGAAGCTGGCTCCCGGTTATTGCGCGGCCGATGCTGCCGATGCTGCGGAAGGCGCCGATGCCGCCGGCGCGCCGGCGCCAGCCATGGCCTGCGCGCCGGAGGCCGGCTGTGCCGGTACCTGGGCTTCGACCGGCTTGACCGTCATGCCCGGCTTGGCTTTCTCCACGCCGTTGACGATCACGCGATCGCCCGGCTGCAGGCCGCTGTCCACCACCCAGCCGCTGCCGTAGGTGCCGGTGGTGACAATCTGGCGTTGCGTCACCTTGTTGTCCTGGCCGACCACCAGCGCCACGGCCTGCCCCTTCGCATCATGCGTGACGCCGATCTGCGGCACGACGATGGCCTTGTCGTTGACACCCTCGTCGATGCGCGCGCGCACGAACATCCCGGGCAGCAGCACGCGATCCTTGTTCGGGAAGATCGCACGCACCGTCACCGATCCCGTGCTCTGGTCCACGCTCACGTCGGTGAACTGGAGCTGGCCGGGCTGCGGATAGGCGCGTCCGTCCTCCAGCAACAGCGTGACCTTGGCGGCATTGGCGCCGGTGGTCTGCAGGCGGCCCTCCTGGATCTGGCGGCGCAGCCGCAGCCCCTCGACGCTCGATTGCGTCAGGTTGACGTAGACCGGATCCAGTTGCTGGACCGTGGTCAGCAGCGTGGCCTGGCTGGCCTGCACATAGGCGCCCGGCGTCACCTGCGACAAGCCGCTGCGCCCGCTGATGGGGGACACGACATCGGTGTAGCCCAGGTTGATCTGCGCGGTTTCCACCCCCGCCTTGCCCGATGCCACGTCGGCCACGGCCTGGCCCAGCGCGGCCACGGCATTGTCGTAGTCCTGCTTGCTCACGGCGTTGGCCGCCACCAGGATCTTGTAGCGCTGGACTAGTGCGTTCTGCGTGCCCACGTTGGCTTGTGCCTTTGCCAGCACGGCCTTGGCATTGTTGAGCGCGGCAATGTAGGGCGTCGGGTCGATCTTGTAGAGGCGCTGGCCCAGCTTGACTTCATCGCCCTCGGTGAACTCGCGGCGCAGCACGATGCCGTCGACCCGCGCGCGCACCTGCGCGACCAGGAAGGCGCTGGTGCGGCCCGGCAGTTCGGACGTGACGGGCACGGTGGCCGGCTTGACGGTGACGACGCCGACCTCCAGCGTCTGCGGCGGCGGCGCGGCGGGCTTCTGTCCGCATGCAGCAAGAATTACGGCAACCGTCGCGGCACTGATATGGCGAAAGGGAACCCGCTCGATGTGCATGAAGGGACCTCGGAATCGGTGGAAGTGGACGGAAAGCGCAAACACGCGCATGCGCTGGCCACGCGGCATGGACAGGCGCAGCCGCAACACGGCACGGTGATCGAAGACGCGCGCCGGCAACTGCCTCCCCGGCCTTGCCTGCCGCTGGGCGGTTGTCGTGGATTCGGTTATGGACAGACGCGGCGATCGGGGCGCCTGCAATGGCCGCAAGCCTCGCGCGGCGTGCGGGAGTGGCCGCGAAAGCTTGGATGCCTGACCTTGCCATGCCGGGTGGCAGGACGAAGACGAAGAAGGTGGAAGGAGATGATTTCCGCAAGCTGGATGCGAGCCCGTCCGTATCAGTGCACTCACTCCAGCCATTGCGCGATCACTCCATCGTGTCGTTGCACGCTGTGGCCTTTCCAGCACCGCCACAGCCGGGCGAAATGGTGCACCACACCACTCTAGATCACTTGCATGACAAAGCAAGAAACGTCTCGAAGTATCGCGTGCCGCACGGCGCCGGGCCAAGATGTGGGCCATGCAGCGCGCAGCGTGGGAGCGGGGGCAAAACATCCGCTTTGCGGAATAAAACCGGGGCGCCACGCGTTTACCAAATGCAGGAACGCGCGCCGCGCAAGCGTGCCAGCGGGCCGGCAGGCAAACCGATGTGCTGCAGGATGCGGTTCGGGCAATGTCCCGGCGCATCGCAACGTCGGGCATTCGATCCTGGGATGACATCATGAGCAAGGCTCTGGGTGCCGTGGCGGCGTTACTTGCCGGCCTCGGCCTGAGCGCGCCCGTGGCGGCGCAGGTGGTAGCCGCGGACGCATGGAATGGCGATTCGTCGCCTTGCCAGCCGATGGCGGGGCAGGTGGAGCTTGACGGCTACCTGCAGCAGGTGGTGGGGCTGGCCTGCCTGCAGCCGGATGGCTCCTGGCAGATGGTGGATAGCTCGGGCGGCGCGGTGGCGTATGGCCAGCCAGCTTACTACTACGACCCTTGGTACTGGACGCCGGTTGGCGTCGGCTTTGGCGCGAGCTTTATCTTTGTCGACCGCTTTCATCACGCGCACAGCATGCGCCGTGTGTTCCTGCCCCGCCCGGGCGGCGGCTTCCATGGCGGCTCGCGCGGGTCGTTTGTCGGCGCGCCGCGCGGCGGCTTCCAGGGCGGGTTCCATGGTGGCGGCCATCATCATTGACGCAGGACGGCGCCCAGTGTGAATGCGCGACAGGCGCTGCCACCGGATGGCTTGGCCGCTCGCTTCGCGCGGGCCCCGTGTCGCTTCGCCGCAGGGCATCTGGCCAGCGGGGCGTCCCTCTGCACCCGCTCCCGGCACCGATTGACAAGGCTGGTACCGTTCTGTACCGTGGAATTCTGTGCGGCTATGCTGCTGGCTTTCCCCGGCCGGCGGGATGCCGGCCCCGTGCCACGCCGCCGCTCCGCTTTTTCTGCTTTCCTGACCTTTCCTGCCCTGTTTCCTTCATGCCACGTAAAGCCGCCCAGCTCTCCGAAGCCGACAAGCATGCCGCCGAAGGCGGTGCCGTAGCTGTAGACCGGGCCTTGTTCGTGCTTTCCGCGTTCCGCCTGGGCGACACCACGCTGAGCCTGGTGGAGCTGGCCCAGCGCACCGGGCTCTACAAAAGCACGCTGCTGCGCCTGCTGGCGTCGCTGGAGCACGCCAGGCTGATCCTGCGCCATACCGATGGCCGCTACGGGCTGGGCCCGGAAGTGGCGCGGCTGAACTCGGTGTATTCGGCTTCGTTCTCGCTCGAGCTGATCGTCATGCCGGTGCTGCGCCAACTGGTGCAGGCCACGCGCGAAAGCGCCGCTTACCACGTCGAACAGGGGGAGCACCGCCTGTGCCTGTATCGCATCGACTCGCCCCAGCCGGTGCGCGACCATGCCAAGGCGGGCGAGCTGCTGCCGCGCAACCGCGGCGCCGGTGGCCGCGTGCTGCGTGCGTTCAGCGGGGCGCGGGGCGAGCTTTACCAGAAAATACGGGAAGAGGGCGTCGCGGCGATGGTCGGGGATCGTCTGCCGGAGATTGCCGGCGTATCGTCGCCGGTGTTTGGCCCGGACGGCGAGCTCAAGGGCGCGCTGACCCTGACCTGCCCGACGCCGCGCTTTGACGAGGCTTTCCGCCCGCACGTCCTGCGGGCGGCCCGCGACCTGACCCTGGCGCTGGGGGGGACGTTCCCGTTTCCCGCCTGATCTGCCCCATATCGGTGCAAAGCCGATTCGGCGTGGCGCTTGCTCCTTGCATCTTGTGCCGTGCCCGGCATCCAGGCCGATGCCCGGCTTGTCGGGGGTGGCCCTGTCGGCGTCCGTGGCGATATCATGCGCCTTTGCGAAGTTGACCAACCAACCGGGCCTGCCTCTGAAGCCTCCCGTCAACGTCACCGGCAACACGGTATCTTCAAAGGAATTCCGTGCAGTTAGACCAGCAAACGATTGTCGTCGTCATGGTGGTGGTGTATGCCAGCACGCTGGCCATTTCGGCGGGCCTGCTCAGCGCCTTGCGGCCTAGCGCGGCCGGGCGCCTGTGGGCGCTCGGGCATCTGCTGTTGTCGGCCGCCGGGCTGGTGCTGGCGGCCAACGCTTCGGCCAGGCAGGTCTATGTCAGCGCGGGCGGGGCGGCCGCCTTTATCGCCGGCAGGCTGCTGATCTACCGCGGCGTGCGGGTGTACTACGGCATGGCGTCGTGGGATCGCACGCTCGCGGTGGGCGTGACGGTGGCCGCGCTGGCGCTGGCTGGCGCAGCCGGCATGGCTGGCGGCCCGGCGCGCATGCATGTGATCGGCTACGGCAGCCTGGCCCTGGTGGCCGTGCTGACGGTCGTTACCCTGCTGCACGCCTACGATGGCCGGCGCAGCGTGGGCACGCCCCTGGTGGTGATTGCCAGCCTGATTCACCTGGCCACGCACCTGGCCGGCTTTGCCGCCGGGCTGGCAGGCAACGTGGCCTCGGGGCCGTTCTATGCCAGCAGTGCCAACGGGATCTTGCTGGTGGCGCCGCTGGTGGGCACCTTGCTGGCCCTGTTCGGATTTACGGTCATGGCCATGGAGCAGGTCATTGCTACCAATGAAAACGGTGCCAGGCTCGACGCGCTGACGCGCCTGCTCAACCGAGGCGCGCTCGACAAGTCAGCCATCAGCCTGGTGGCCGCCTGGGAGCGCCACGGCCAGCCCTTGTCCTGCCTGGTGATCGATATCGACCATTTCAAGCAGGTCAACGACCGGCATGGCCACCATGCCGGCGACACCGTGCTCAAGCTGATCGCCGAGGCCATCGACAACTCGCGGCGTGCCTCCGATGTGGCCGGGCGCTACGGCGGCGAGGAATTCTGCATCCTCTGCCCGCATACCGACGAAGGCCAGGCCACCGCGCTGGCCAACCGGATCCTGAAAAAGGTGCGCGGCATTGCGCTGCCCGGCGAGTCGGCGGCGTTTGCCAGCGTCAGCATCGGCGTGGCCGAGCTGCGGGGCGGGGCGGCGGGGGTGGAAGGGTTGTGGCGCGCCTTGTTCGCGGCGGCCGACCGGGCGCTCTATGCGGCCAAGGAGTTTGGCCGGGACCGCTATGCGCTGGCGTCCTGGATGGCGCCTTCCACGCGCCCGGTGCCCGGCGACGTGGGCGACTCCGCCCACGTGCCTGGCCGTTAGCGCTTTCTCTCGCCTGGATCAGTCCTGCGCCGTCGGCACGTCCCGGGGCGGGTGGCCGTCGTAAGTCCAGATGTACTGGCGCGGGATCGGGCCCTTGTTGCGGCCGCCTTGCTGCGTTTGCTCCCAGGCATGCGCCAGGATCCCGACCGAGCGCGACAGGCAGAACAGCCCGCGCGCCAGCGGCGCCGGGAAGCCCAGTTCCGCGTAGATCACGGCCGTGGCACCGTCGATATTCATGGGAATCGGCTTGCTGCGGCCCGCGCCCAGTTCGGCCTCCACCGCGCGTGCAATCGTGGCGAAGCGGCCCGAGACCACGCCATCGGCCGCGGCCTGGTCCACCAGCGCCAGCAGGCGCGGGGCGCGCGGGTCCAGCGGATGAAAGCGGTGGCCGAATCCGGACACGAACTTGCCGTGGTTGTCGCGGTAATCCGCCAGGGCGGCCTTGACCGCGGCTTCCTGGGTTGCGCCGCCGTCGATACGGCGTGCCACATCCTGGTACAGCTCCACGGCCTGCTCGCCGGCGCCGCCGTGCACGTCGCCCAGCACGTTGACGGCGGACGCCATCGCATTGTTCAGGCCCACGCCACAGGTGGCGGCCATGCGGGCGATGGCGATGCTCGGCGCTTGCGGGCCGTGGTCCACCGCCGACATCAGCGCGGCGTCCAGCAACTCGCCTTGCCCGCGCGCCGGCAGGTCGCCGCGCAGCATCAGCCAGATCATCTGCGCGAACGATACCTGGCCGATCAGTTGCTCGATGGGATAGCCGCGGTAGCGGATCTCGCCGGGCTGCATGTCGATGATCTCGGTGCGCCACCAGTCCTGGGAGAGGCGCTGGCCTTCGTTGATGTCATGGGTGCCGGTGTTTGGCTTGGCAGGTTCACTCATACCGCGCGCTCCTTTTGCAGGGTTTCGATATCCGCCTCGCCGTAGCCAAGCTGGGCGAGGATCTCACGGGTGTGCTGGCCGAGCTCCGGCGGCGGGGTGTCGACCGACGGGGCCTCGCCATTGAGCTTGAAGCCCGTGCGCACAAGCCGGATGTCGCGGCCCACGCCGGGCACCTCGGCAAACTCACCGATCATGCCGCGCCCGCTTACCTGCGGGTGATCCAGCGTTTGCGGCACGCTATAGACCGGGCCGGCCGGCACGCCCGCCTCGTTGAACAGTTTCCACCACGCATCGGCGGATTTCTTCGACAGCTCTGCCTCCAGCTCGCGCGTGAGTTCGGCGCGGTTGGCCAGCCGCGCCTGGCGCTGCGAGAAACGCGCGTCGGTGGCAAGTTCCGGGCGGCCCACCACGCGGCAGACCGCTTCGAACTGCTCCTGCTTGTTGGCAGCAATATTGATCAGGCCCTCGCCGGTGTGGAAGGCGCCGGACGGGCTGGCCGTCATGTTCTCATTGCCCATCGGCGCCGGGGTCTTGCCTGCGATCAGGTAGTTGGACACCACCCAGCCCATGGTGGCCAGCGTGGCTTCCAGCATCGACACGTCGATGAAGTAACCCTCGGTGCGCCGGTGATCCGCCAGCGCGGCGGCCACGGCAAAGGCCGCGGTGATGCCGCCGATGGTGTCGGAGACCGGGTAGCCCACGCGGTAAGGCGCGGTCTGCGGGTCGCCGGTGATGCTCATCACCCCGGACATTCCCTGGATGATCTGGTCGTACGCCGGCAGGTCCGACAGCGGGCCGTCCTGCCCGAAGCCGGAAATGGCGCAATAGATCAGCTTGGGATGGATCTGCTTGAGCGCCGCGAAGCCCAGCCCCAGGCGGTCCATCACGCCGGGGCGGAAGTTCTCCACCAGGACGTCGGCGCTCTGCACCAGCTTGCGGAAGACTTCCTTGCCGCTCGCGTGCTTGAGGTTGATGGTGATGGAGCGTTTCCCCGGGTTCTGCGCCAGGAAGGACACGCCCATGAGCCGGCTGTTGAGCTCGGCATCGGCGCCCAGCTGGCGGGCCAGGTCGCCGGTGCCCGGGGTTTCCACCTTGATGACCTCGGCGCCCATATGGGCGAGCTGGTGGCAGCAGAAGGGTCCGGCCAGCACGTTGGTGAGGTCGAGGACGCGGATATGGCGTAGCGGTTTTTGCATGGCGAGGCGTTGAGGTGTCGGTGCCGCGGTGCTTCGCAGTGGCGAAGCCGGCCGCGGCGAGCGGCGAAGGCGTTACTCTACCTTGGCGCCGGACTGGCGCACGAGGGTGCCCCAGCGGGTGTTTTCAGCTTTGATGAACGCGGCCAGGTCTTGCGGGGAGCCGCCGCGCGGCTCGCTGCCTTCCTCACGCATCTTGGCGAGGGTATCGGGCTGGGCGATGGCCTTGTTGATCTCTTCGTTGACGCGCTTGACGATCTCCGCCGGCGTGCCCGCCGGCGCCACCAGCGCCTTCCAGTCCTCCGCCTGGAAGCCGGCATAGCCGCCTTCGATCACGGTCGGCACGTCGGCCAGCAGCGGCAGGCGCTTGGCCGAGGTCACGCCGAGTGCGCGCAGCTTGCCGGCCTTGATCATCGGCAGCGCGATCGGCGGCGTGGCGAAGTAAAAGTCGGTCTGGCCGCCCAGCAGGTCGGTCAGCGCCGGCGAGGCGCCCTTGTAGGGCACATGCAGCATCTTGATGCCCGTGCGGCGCGCGAACATCTCGCCCGTCAGGTGGCCCACGGTGCCCGTGCCGGCCGACGCCATCGAGAGCTGCCGGGCTTTGCCGGCGGCGATCAGGTCGGCCAGGTTTTTGTACGGCGCGTCCTTGCGCACGATCAGCACCAGCGGCTGCGCGGAAACCAGCGCCACCGGGGTGAAGTCCTTGACCGCGTCGTAGGGCATCCTGGGGTACAGGGTGGGATTGATCGCCAGGTTGGCGGTCTGGCCCATGCCGAGCGTGTAGCCATCGGGGCGGGCCTTGGCCACCGCGTCCATGCCGATATTGCCGCCCGCGCCGGCGCGGTTTTCCACCACCACGTTCCAGTGGGTGGTCATGCCCACCTTGTTGAACACCAGGCGCGCCATGACGTCGGTGCCGCCGGCCGGCGGGAAGGGGACCACCAGGCGCACCGGCTGGCTCGGATAGGTGTCCGCCGCAGCGGGGATGGCGCCTGCGGCGAGCAGGGCGGGGACTGCGAGCAGCAGCAGGGCGCGGATGGGGAAGCGTTTCATTGTGTTGTGTCTCCGGATCGGGGTGGTGCACGGCACCGGCGGATGGCTCTTTTCGTTCTGTAGAATGGAACGTTAGTCTTACTTAGGGAATTTAGGTGGGAGGATAGGGGGAGGGGGATGTCAAGGGGTGGGGTTTGGGGGATTTGTTGCGGCGTTGGCTTTTGCAGCCAAGGTGCCATACATACGACATCGCCCTTGCGGGGGTGGTCGCTGTTTGTTTGAGCGGCGTTGGTTTTTGGACCCAAAAGCCATACGACATCCCCCTGCGGGGGCTGCCGGTCACTTTTCTTTGACCGGCAAAGAAAACTAACGAAAAGAAAGCCGCCCTGCCGGGGGCAGAGCAATCAGGCTTATGTGGGGCGGTGGTCGCGTCGTACGGCCCGGAGTGTTGGCTGGCGGATCCTACCGGTCCCAAGGACATCATTTCTGCATGACCCATGGGTTACGCCGTGCAGCCCCTGACCTCGTGTGCGGTGCCCGTTCCCACATCTGCCGTTCGCGGTGCAACGTGCTGCGCCGTTTCGAGTGTGGCTGGTTTCGTGGTTTTGTCTCGGAGGACGAGCGTCGTGAGTGTGAGCACGGCCCTCGCGGACGGGCCACGGTGCCCACCACGAAACCAGGGAGTTGAAAGCAAGGAGTCGGCTGCGCCGGTACGGCAGGGCATCAAATGGCCGGGCGCCCGCCGTCAGAGACAAAACCACGAAACCACCAAGGCAGGCAGGATCGTGGTGCTGCGCACCGCGAACGGCAGATGCCCGAACGCGCATCGAGCAAAGCGATCAGGGGCACCACCACGTGACCATAGGGTCATGCCGTAGCGATGACCTCCAAGCCGGTATGGCAAAGGCCAGCCAACACTCCGGGCCGTACGACGCAACCACCGAGGCAAAAACAGCCTGATTGCTCTGCTCCCGGCAGGGTCGGCTTTCTTCTCGTTAGTCTTCTTTGCCGACGCAAAGAAGAGTGACCGGCAGCCCCCGCAGGGGGATGTCGTATGGCACCTTGGGTGCAAAAACCAACGCCGATGAAATAAACAGCGCCGCCCCAAATAGACCACAAGCACAAGCCAACCAAATTCAATCCGTCGTACTAGGACTCCAAAACGCCTGATGAATATGCTCCGACTCCGCCAGCTCCGCCATCAACCGATCCAGCACATCCCCATCGACGGAAGTTGACGTGAGCACCGCTTCAATCTCGACATCGCTATCCCCGAACGCATGTACCTCCAGGTCCCGGGTCGGGTAGTTCCCCGCTTCCAGCTTATCTTCAAGCAAGCGCAACGCCAGCTTCTGCGCGGAGCGCGGCGCAATCACATAGACCGTGTTGGTCACCTCCACCGCGGTCGTATCCATCGGCTGCTGGTTGATGCGATTCACCACCGGCCGCAACAGGGTATTGGCCGCCAGCACAAACAGGCAGCCCAGCCCGGCCTCGAGAATCAGGTCCGCTCCCGCACTGGCGCCGATCGCCGCCGAGCCCCATAGCGTGGCCGCGGTATTCAACCCCCGCACATTGCCTTCTTCCCGCATGATCACGCCGGCACCGAGAAAGCCGATGCCCGAGACCACATAGGCCACCACGCGCACCGCGCCGTCGTGCCCTGCCATGCGGTTGGCCATGTCGACGAAGATGGCAGCGCCTACCGCCACCAGCACATTGGTGCGCAGGCCGGCCGTGCGCTGGCGGATCTGCCGCTCGTAGCCGATTACCGCGCCGAGGATGAAGGCGGTGCTCAGGCTGACGGCGGTGTCGAGCAGCGAGTCAAGGTTGATGTTCTGAAAGGCTTGGAGGGACATGATGGTTTTCCCGGGCTTGAAAGTTATTGTTATGGAACCGCTCGCGTCTTTTTACGCCGGCCAGGTGTCACGCCGATGTCATGGGCGGCGCCTCTCGCGCAAGCATCGCGATAGGCGCCGCCCAAAGCTTATTGCCAGCCAAAGCGTCGGATATAGAACCGCTTGACCGCCGTCACCAGCAGCGCGTAGCCCAGCACGATGCCGATCATCCAGGGAAAATAGCCCGGCGGCAATGCTTCCAGCTTGAAGTACGCCGCCAGCGGGCCCATTGGCAGCCAGATGCCCACGGCCATGATGGCCACCGTGGCCAACGTCAGCGGCCACGCCGCGCGGCTCTGGATGAACGGCAGCTTGGGCGTGCGGATCATGTGCACGATCAGCGTTTGCGTGAGCAGCCCGACCACGAACCAGCCGGACTGGAACAGCGCCTGCGCCTCCACGTTGTTGGCGGCGAACACGTACCACATCACCACATAGGTCGTGATGTCGAAGATCGAGCTGATCGGGCCGAAGACCACCATGAAGCGGCCGATGTCGCCCGGGTTCCAGCGCAGCGGCCGCGCCACCAGTTCCTTGTCCACGCGATCAAACGGAATCGCGATCTGCGAGACGTCGTACAGCAGGTTCTGCACCAGCAGTTGCAGCGGCAACATCGGCAGGAAGGGCAGGAAGGCGCTGGCCACCAGCACCGAGAACACGTTGCCGAAGTTGGAGCTGGCCGTCATGCGGATGTACTTCAGCATGTTGCTGAAGGTGCGCCGCCCTTCGATCACGCCTTCTTCCAGCACCATCAGGCTTTTTTCCAGCAGGATGAGGTCGGCGGCTTCCTTGGCGATATCTACCGCGCTGTCTACCGAGATGCCGATATCGGCCGCGCGCAGCGCGGGTGCATCGTTGATGCCGTCGCCCATGAAGCCAACCACGTGGTCGTTGGCGCGCAGCGCCAGCACCAGTTGCTCCTTGTGCAGCGGCGACAGGCGTGCGAATACGTTGTGATCTTCCACGGCACGGGCCAGCGTCGGGGCGTCCATCTTCTCGATGTCCGGCCCCAGCAGCACGCGCGTGACGGACAACCCGACTTCGCGGCAGATCTTGGCGGTGACCAGTTCGTTGTCGCCGGTCAGCACTTTCACCGTGACGCCGTGCTCGGCCAGCGCCTTGAGCGCGGGCAGCGTGGAATCCTTGGGCGGATCGAGAAAAGCGATGTACCCGACCAGCGTCAGCTCGCATTCGTCGGCCACGCCGTACTGCGTTTGCGTGGTGGGCGTTTCCTTCATGGCCACCGCGACCACGCGCAGGCCTTCCTCGTTGAGGTCGTGCGTCACCTGGCGCACGCGCGCCAGCATGTCGGCGTCCAGCGCTTGCGCCGCGCCATCGATCTGCACGCGCGTGCAGATGCCCAGCATTTCCTCCACCGCGCCTTTGCAGATCAGCGCGTTGTGATCCTCGCGCTCGGCCACCACCACCGACATGCGGCGCCGCTCGAAATCGAACGGGATCTCATCGACCTTGCTGTAATGCTGCGTCAGCTTGAGCTCGCTTTGCAGCTCCACGTGATCGAGCACCGCGCGGTCGAGCAGGTTCTTCAGGCCGGTCTGGTAGTAGCTGTTCAGGTAAGCGTGCTTGAGCACGTCGGTGCTGATGCGGCCCAGCACATCGGTGTGGCGCTCCAGCACGATCTTGTCCTGCGTCAGCGTGCCTGTCTTGTCGGTGCACAGCACGTCCATGGCGCCGAAATTCTGGATCGCGTCGAGCCGCTTGACGATGACCTTGCGGCGCGACAACATCACCGCGCCCTTGGCCAGCGTGGAGGTCACGATCATCGGCAGCATCTCGGGCGTGAGCCCTACCGCGACGGACAAGGCAAAGAGGAAGGCCTGCGTCCAGTCGCCCTTGGTGAAGCCGTTGACCAGCAGCACCAGCGGCGCCATCACCAGCGCGAAGCGGATCAGCAGCCAGCTCACCTGGTTGACACCCGCCTGGAAGGCCGTGGCCGAGCGGTCGGTGCTGGTGACGCGCTCGGCCAGCGTGCCGAAGTAGGTGTGGTTGCCGGTGGCCAGCACCACGGCGGTGGCAGCGCCCGAGACCACATTGGTGCCCATGAAGGCGATGTTGGAGAGCTCCAGCGGGCTGTCGTGGCGATCGCGCAGCTCGGCGAATTTTTCCACGGGCAGCGATTCGCCCGTCATGGCCGCCTGGCTGATGAACAGGTCCTTGGCCGCGATGATGCGGCAGTCGGCGGGAATCATGTCGCCAGCCGAGAGTGCGACCAGGTCGCCCGGCACCAGCTTGCGGATAGGCACTTCGATCTTGTGCGGCGGGCGGGAATGCACGTGCACGTTGAAGTACTCTGCGCTGAAGGCGGCAACGCCGGCCGAAAGGTCCCGCCGGATCACCGTGGCGGTGGTGCTGACCATGGCCTTGAGGCTCTCCGCGGCCTGGTTGGAGCGCCGCTCCTGCACGAAGCGCAGCAGCGTGGACAGCGTCACCATGGTGCCGATGACGATCGTTGCCTTCATGTCCTCGGTGAAATAGGAAATCGCCGCCAGCAGTGTCAGCAACAGATTGAAGGGGTTGCTGTACGAATGCCACAGGTGCAGCCACGCCGGCAGCGGCTTCTCATGGTCGACCTCGTTCGGGCCGAACTGCTTGAGCTTTTCCTCCATCTCGGCGCTGGTCAGCCCGTCCTCGTGGGAGTGCATGCGTACCAGCACGGCCGGCACGTCTTCGCGCGCGGCGCGCTTTAGCGATTGCGCCAACTGCTCCGGCACCGCGCGCGACGGCCCTGGCTTGCCCAGCGACTCGAACATCGCCAGCCGGCGGAAGTGGTGGGTCGCCCGGCGCGTGCGCAGGAAGGCGACAAAGAGCGTTTTCATCAGGTTCATCGGTGCGGATTCCCAAAAGCCCCGGCGTGCCGGGCAGCGATGCTGGATTGAGGCGAGGAGCGGCAAAGGCGGGCGTGCCGCCTTCGCCGGATGCGGTGAGCGTGACAGCGGCGCGCGCGTCAGCCCGGCCGGGGCCGGCGCGTGGCGTCATGACGCGCTGCGGCACGGCGCGCGGGGGGCAGGGCCAGCGTGAGCAGGAGGACGGCGGCACTGCCTGGCCCGCCGGCGTGGCAGCGCAGGATCTGCAGCGCCAGCAAGGCATGTTGTGCGATGAAGAGGGACGGCATGGGGCCTCCTGGCGCTAACGCTCGAGGGCGCGCGCAGGCAGCGGCGGATAACGCATCGCGAAACTGCGGACGAACGCATTCTCGCGGCGGGATAGCCGCAGGCATTTACAACGAACTGGGAGGGGGTCGCACGGAGAACCCGTGCAACGGACCACTACCCGCCGGTATCGGCTAGGCAGTGGCGGTAAGACGCCTGGACTTGCCTAGCCGTTCAAGGTTTGGCCGTAAGGCCAACTAGAACAACTGTCCATGGAGATGACTCCGAAGCGATAACGGGGCGAAGGGTAACAAAGGCGGCGCGCGCTTGGCAATCTTTTTCTTCCGGCTTTTTCCGTCAGATAGGACACGTCCTAAACTTTGCGTTTTTCGTGCCGTAAGGCAACTTGTACTGCGCTGGTCCGGTGAGGCGATCCGCGCGTTAGGGATGCCCCTTCCATGCGTATGCGTAGTAGCGCCACGCACCAACCTTTGTCAGAATAGGGGGCTGCCATTTTCCCGGCGTCGGGCAAAGCACCGCCAGACGTTCGGCCACTCGGATGCTCGCACAAGGTTCCGGCATCCGAGTCAACCACCGCGCCGGCTCGCGGCATCACGCTGTGGCCTGCCAGCATCGAACCCCTTCCGTTCCCTGTGTTCCCAACCTGCCAGAAGCCTATGACCACTGTGCTCCCGAGTGAAACGCAGGACGCCGTGCGCGAGCTGATCCTGCTGATTTCTCTGCACGACCAGGATGCCGCTGACAAATACTGGACCGCGTTCCAGCATGCGCTTGCGCGCACCGATACCGGCTGCGAGGGCCATATGCTGCTATGGCCGCTGACCGAAGCCATCGGCGCCGCGGGCTTCTACGTGGAATGGAAAGACACGGCCGCCGTGGTGCGCGGTGTGCAAGCGTTGTGCGACCGGGTCGGCCTGCGCGTGGACTGGGGCGTGCCCGAGCCGCTCGCGGCAGCCTTCCTCGCGGGCAAGGATGTGCCCGGCTTGATGGCGATCGCGCAGGTCTCGTTGCAAGCGGCTGGCTTTACGCTGTGGTGCTGGGACACGCAGGCTGACGCCTACGCGGGATGGATGATCCGCAGCGCGGATGAGCCGGTGCTGGCCAGGCTTGCCATGCAGCTTCACCTGATGATCGATCCCGCGGACGAAACCTACTGAGCCGGCTCCGACTCAGCGTTCACAATTGTTGACATTTGTACCGGGCGGCAGCGAAAGCCTCGTGGCTGTCCGATGCTGGCTCGGCGGCATGCCTGTGCGCTTTGCGCATTGCCGCTGTCTTTCACGCCTTTCGACAAAGCCGGACCATGCGCCCTACGCGCGTGCCATGTGTATCGTCTGGCGGGATCGCCAAACGGGTAAGGCGCTGTGACACAGTTGTTTGCCTTTGCAAGATGGGGGAGCCGCTAACCTGTCGGCCGGGGTGTCCAAAACGGCATCCCTTGCCCGCAGGCAGCGGTGCCCCCTGCTGCCGATTTGCCCGCCAGGCCATGTCTCATGGCCTGGTTTTTTTCGCTGCGCGGACCCGGCCGCGCCAGCGCAAAAGCGCGCCAACACGATATGGCACAATGCCATCTTGCTTTTTGCCGGGGCCACGGCGATCGCTGCGGCGGTTCGCGCACATGGCTGCGGTTCGCCCTCGTTTTCTTTGCTTGAGACTCATTCCGGATTGCCCGCGCAGCGCGCCAAAGAGCGCCCGAAGTGGCCAGCCGGACGCCCCGCATGCGCTTTTCCCATTTTGTTCGTCTCGCCGCCGGGACCCTGGCGTACAGCCTGAGTCTCGCCTGCGTGGCCGCGCCGGCAGCCCTCGCCGACATGTCAGCGAGCGCACTGCCTGAGATTCAGCTGGCCGCACTGCGCGCGCAGCGGCCACTCCCGCCCATCCGCTTCCTGCTCACCTTCGACGACGGCCCCGATGCCGGCGAGGATGGCAGCACGCCGCTGATCCTGCGCCAGCTTGCCGACAACCCGGTGACGCCGGGCATCAAAGCGCTCTTCTTCGTGCAAACCGCTCACCCGAGGCGCGGCGGCGGCGAGGCCGGCAAAGCGCAGATGCATGCTACCTGCCTCGCCGGCCATCGGCTGGCGGTGCATAGCGGGTTGCCGATCGGGCATCTCTCGCATACACGCATGTCGCCCGAGGAACTGGAGGCGTCGCTGCTGTCGGGCGAGGCCGACATCATCGCGCAATGCCGCGGCGCGGCTCAGCTGGTACGCCCGCCCAACTGGGCCTACAACGATGCGGTGCAGGCGGTCTACCGCAAGCTCGGCCTGGGCATGCTGATGTCGGACGTGAACGCGCGCGACGGCAAGATCTACGGCTGGCATATCAGCCTGCGCCGCCGCTCGCATATGAATAGCGAGCTGGCGCAGGTCAAGGTGGCCATCGCCGAGCAGCGGCTGCCATTGATGGGGGGCGTGGTGCCGATCGTGGTGAGCTTTCATGACACCAACGACTACACGGCCTCGCACATGACCGAGTACCTGCAGATCCTGGTGGAAGAAGCCCGGGAGAACGGCCTGGTGCTGGCGGACCCGCCGTTCTACACGGATGCGCGGGTGGCCGAACGCGCCGCGCGGCTGCGCGCGCAGTCGGGCGTATATGCGCGCGACAGCTGGCCCTGAGGCCTTGGCGGCAAGGTAATCGCGGGGCGGGTCCTGGCTTGGGATAACGGGGCGCCCGCGACGTACAATACTGCGCCGGGGCCGGCTGCGGCCTGCCGATCCCCCTAACCCAATTGCCGCCAATCACAATGGAAAGCGTCGTCACCGAGATTTTCTTCCGCCTTTCCACGGCGTTCTTCTGGCCGGTCGCGCTGGCGTTGCTGGTGCTGTTCGTGCTCTCGCTGGCCGATCTCGGCGGCCTGATCGTGCAGTCCCGGCGCCGCGCCGTGGCGCCGCGCAGCGATCTCCCCGCGCTGGCCAACGCGCTGGCCTCCAGCCTGCAAAATGGCACGCGGGCGCATCTGGACGCGGCATTGCTGTCGCCTTCGCTAGCCCGCTTCTGGGGCATGCTGGAAGAACGGCTCGCCCGGCTCGATTCGCACGAACACCTTGACCTGTGGCTGGACGAAACGCTGCAGCGCGAGGAAATGCGCGTGGCCAACCGGCTCGACCTGACCCGCACGCTGGTGCGCATCGCGCCGATGCTGGGCCTGGCCGGCACCATCATCCCGCTCGGGCCGGCGCTGCAATCGCTGCTCGGCGGCGACATGGCCGGCATGGTCAACCACCTGGTGATCGGCTTTGGCGCGGTCGTCTGCGGGCTGGTGCTGGGCGGCATTGCCTACGTGCTGACGCTCACGCGCGAGCGCTGGGCGCGCAGCGATCTCAAGGAAATGGAAAACCTGTGCGAGCTGGTGCTGCGGGCCATGCCCGAACCGGTGGCGCCCGCGGCACACGCGCGCGCCGCCATCCATCTGGCCGGGACCCAGGCCTGATGGACGCGGGCCAGGGACACCAGTTCAGGCGGCGGCGCTTTGTGCGGCGGCGACGCGCGCAGGGCGAGCTTGCCTCGGTGCATCGGGAAGACCCGCTGGCCGGCGTGGCCAACCTGTTCGATGCCTCCATCGTCTTTGCCGTGGGCCTGATGGTGGCGCTCACGCAAGCGTTCAGCCTGACCCAGCTGCTCAATCCCGACTCGCAGTTCACCCTGGTCCAGCGCGATCCGCGCACCGGCGAGCTGCAATGGCTGGAGAAGAACCGCAAGGAGGTCAAGGTCAGCAAGATGTCCCCGCAGCAGAAAACGGGCGAGGGCACCCGGCTGGGCGTGGCTTACCAGTTGCCGGATGGCAGCGTGGTGTATGTGCCGGAAGGCGCGGCGGCCAGCGCGGCCTCGGCCCCGGGCGCGCGTTGATGGCTTCGGCGCGGCGGGTTTCGCTGTGGCGGCGCTGGCTGCTGCTGATGCTTGGGCTGCTGTGCGGGTGCCTTGCCGGCCCTGGCCACGCCCGCGCAGCTCAGCCCGGACAGTCAGCCCCGGTACGCGTGCTGCTGGTCACCACCAACACGCACCTGCTGCCCGCGGCCGAAGCGCGCCTGCGCGAGCAGGCCGGGCCGGGCAGGGTGGTGCTGGACGCCGTGACGGCAGCGCCCGATGCCGCGCAGGTCGCCGCCGCCGATGTCATCTACGCGTATTTCGTTCCCACGGCCGTGCTGCGCCAGATGGCGCCGGCCGTGCGCCAGGCGCGGCAGCGCGGCGCGCTGGTGCTGGCCGCGCCGGCAGCGTCCGCCGAGGCCGCCTGGGGCTTTGGCCTGGACGCCGCGCGCAACCAGGCTGCCGAGGCTTACTGGAGCGCCGGCGGCGCCGACAACCTCGCGGGCTGGATGGCCTGGCTGGTGGCCGCCGTGCGCGGCGAGCAGGTCATCGCCGTGCCGCCGCCGCGCCCGCTGCCTGCGGCCGGCATCTATCACCCGCGCGCAGCGCAAGCATTTGCCACGCTCAAGGACTATCTCGGCTGGTACCGCGCCGGTGCAAGCGGCCTGCCGGCTGGCGCACCGCTGGTCGGCATTGCCTTCTATGCGAGCAACTATCGCCAGCAGGATCTCGCGCATATCGATGCGCTGATCGCCGCGCTGGAGCGCCAGGGCATCGGCGCGGTGCCGGTGTTCGGCTGGCCGCTGTCCGGCCTGGATCCGATGCTCACGGTCGACGGCCAAAGCCCGCTGCGCGCATTGCTGGCGCTGAACCTCACCATCAGCCGCGCCGAGGACAAGGCCTGGCTGGAGCGCCACGGCCTGCATGCCATCAACCTGATCGCCACGCGCGACAGCCAGGCCGGCTGGCGGGCCGATGCGCGCGGCATTGGCGGCGAGCGCCTGCCGCTGCTGCTTAACACGCCCGAGCGGGCCGGCGCCTCGGAGCCGATCCTGTTCGCCACGCTGGAGGACGAACACGGCGCCAAGGCCAGCCATGCCGTGCCGGAGCGGGCAGACGCGGCGGTGGCCCGCGTGCGGCGCTGGATCGCGCTGCAGGACAAGCCCGCGGCGGACAAGCGCATCGCTATCCTTTACTACAACAACCCGCCGGGCCGCGGCAATATCGGCGCCAGCTACCTGGCCACGCTGCCCTCGCTGGTGCAGGTCATGGCGCGGCTGCGCGAGGCGGGCTACCGCACGGGCGCCACGCTGCCGGACACGGCCGAGCTGACGGCGCTGCTGGAGCGCAATGGCCGCAATATGGAGGAATGGTCGCCCGGCGAACTGGCCGAGATGGTGTCGCGCGGCCGCGTTACGCTGCTGCCGATGGCGCAGTACAAGCGCTGGTTCGATGCCTTGCCGGCGGCGTTTCGCCAGTCGGTGGTGGCCGCCTGGGGCCCGCCCGAGCGCAATCCGCTGATGCTGGTGGGTGACGGCCATGGCGGGCAGGATTTCGTGATTCCGGGCCTGCGCTTCGGCAATCTGTTCGTTGGCCCGCAGCCGCTGCGCTCCACCTTCGCGCGAGCAATGGACAGCTCGCACGATACGGTGACGCCGCCACCGCACTCCTATATCGCCGCCTACCTGTGGTATCGCCACGCCTTCGGCGCGGACGCGATGGTCCACGTGGGCCGCCACGGCACGCTCGAATGGCTGCCAGGCAAGCAGGTAGGGCAAAGCGGCGACGACAGCGCCGAGGTGTTGCTGGGCGACCTGCCCAACGCCTACTACTACATCCAGGACGGCGGCGGCGAAGCCATCCAGGCCAAGCGCCGCAGCGCCGCCGTGCTGGTCAGCCACCTCACCCCACTGATCGCCCGTGCCGGCTGGCCGGACAAACTGGCCAAGCTCGACGCGGTGATCGAGCAGCAGGAGGCCGCCGCTGACAGCTCCCCCGCGCTGGCGGACCAGTACCGCCTGCAGGCGCTGGCTCAGATCCGCGCCCTCGGGCTGGACGGCCAGCTTGGGCTGGATCCCGGCGCGCCATGGGAGCAGGTCGAGCCGGTGATCCACCGCTTCTTGCATAAGGTGGAAGCCGAGCCGGTGCCGCTGGGCATTCACACGCTGGGCGAGTTGCCGCCGTTGGATGCGCAGCGCCAGGCGCTGGCCACCGTGCTGGAAAGCGCGTTCGACGCGAGCGAGGCGCGGGTGCTCGGCAAGGACACGCTCGCGCGCTGGGCCGGCGCTTTGGCGGAAGGCCGCGAGCCGGACGGCGCTGCCAGCGCGCCCTTGCCGCCGCCGCTGGCGGACAAGGTAAAAACCGCGCTGTCCAGCGCGCGCGCCTGGCTGGCCAATCTGCGCGAATCGCCGCGCCGCGAGCTCGATGGCCTGGTGACCGTGCTGTCCGGCCGCTACCTGCCGACCGCGCCGCTGGGCGACCCCGTGCGCACCCCGCAGGGCCTGCCCACCGGGCGCAACCTGCACGCCTTCGACGGTGCGCTGATCCCCACGCCTGCGGCCTGGCAGCTCGGCAAGCAACTGGCCGCGCAGACGCTCGCGCGCTATCGCGAGGAAACCGGCAAGGCGCCCGAGCAGGTCTCGATGGTGCTGTGGTACGGCGAGACCGAGCGCCACCAAGGCGCGATGGAGAGCGAGGCGCTCTACCTGATGGGCGTGGAGCCGGTCTGGAACGCGCGCGGCGTGGTGGAGGATGTGCGCCTGATCCCCGATGCCGAACTCGGCCGCCCGCGCGTCAATGTGCTGTTCACCATTTCCGGCATCTACCGCGACGGCTTCGGCGACAAGGTGGCGCTGCTGGACAAGGCCGCGCGCCTGGCCGCCGAAGCCGGCGACAACGCCATCAGCCGCCACGACCACGAAGCGCAGGCCACGCTGCTGGCAGCCGGCGTGGAGCCGCAACTGGCCGCGCGCCTGGCCCGCGCCCGCGTGTTCGCTGCCAAGCCCGGCAACTACAGCATCGGCGTGCAGCAGATGGTGGAGCAGAGCAAGGACGCGGCGCAGGCCGGCGAGCCGCCGGGCGCGCTGGCGCGGCAGTACCTGCGCTACATGAACTTTGCGTACTCAAGCGAAGGCTGGGGCGAGACCGCGCCGCAGGCGCTGGCCAGCCACCTCAAATCCAACCAGGCCGTGCTGTTCTCGCGCGCCAGCACGCTTTATGGTGCGCTCGACAACGACGATACCTACCAGTACGCCGGCGGCCTCAACATGGCCACGCGCGCCGTCAGCGGGCAGGCGCCGCGCTTCTGGCTGCACAACCTGCGCCGCGCCGGCGAAGAGCAGACCGTGGATGCCCGTACCTGGCTGGCCACCGAGCTCAACGCGCGCAACTGGAACCCGCGCTGGATCGAAGGCATGCAGCGCTCGGGCTATGCCGGCGCGCGCGAAATGTTCAAGGAGATCGAGCATCTCTACGGCTTCCAGGCCACCAGCCCGGAGCAGATGAGCGGCAGCTTCTGGCAGAACACCTATGACGTCTATGTGGCCGACAAGAATGGCCTGGGCATGGACGCTTTCTTTGCGCAAAACAACCCGCACGCGCGGCAGGGCATCCTGGCCCGGCTGCTGGAAGTGGACCGGCAGGGGAGCTACCGCTTCACGCCTGCCGAGCGCGCCGATATGGCACGACGCTATGTGGCGTCGGTCAATCGCGACGGCTTGTCCTGCTCGGCCAATAGCTGCGGCAATCCCGTGCTGATGCAGTACATCGCCGGGCTGGGGCAGCAAGCCCGGCTGCCCACGGATGCGCTGCGCGAATTCTCCGCGCGGCTGGCGACAGCCATGCCGGGGCGCGAGCCAGCCGCGCCGGCCGCGGCGTCTGGCCGGGCTGCACCGCCCGACGCATCCCGTGCGAGTCCGCCGCCGGCCCGGCAGGCCAGGCCGCAGCCAGCACCGGCGGCGCCACCGCATCCCGCGACCGGCCAAGTGACAGGCCAGTTGCTCGAAAGCCGCGTGCTCAAGCTCGCGGCGCCCGTCCCGCTTAGTGGCCCGGCGCCGCGCGAGGCGCTGTGGACCGCTGCGCTGATGCTGCTGCTGGTTGGCGCTGGCGCCTTTGCGGAGTGGTGGCGCGGCCGTGGCCGGCGGCAGCCCGCGCCACGCTGACGCGCTGCGGGTGGACAGCACCGTGCGATCTCTTTATGCTGAATCCCTCGCCGCGGCCAGGCCCGTCGCCGTTTGCCGACACTGCGTTTGTCGATACTGCGTTTGTCGATACTGATTACCGGCTGCGCAAAACATAACTTGCGAAGGGCCTGCCACGCCGCGCATCGCGCGCCCCGATTCAACCCCAGCGCCAGCGCTGAATTCTCCTATCCGCCATGCAGACCCGTAAAATCCCCGCCACCATCGTCACCGGCTTCCTTGGCAGCGGCAAGACCACCTTGCTGCGCCATATCCTCGAGAACGCCAACGGACGGCGCATTGCGGTCATCGTCAACGAGTTCGGCGAGCTGGGCATCGATGGCGAGATCCTGAAGGGCTGCGGCATCGGCTGCGACGAATCCGGCCAGAGCAATGGCCAGCTCTATGAGCTCGCCAACGGCTGCCTGTGCTGCACGGTGCAGGAGGAATTCTTCCCGGTGATGGAGCAATTGCTGGAGCGCCGCGGCGATATCGACCACGTGCTGATCGAGACCTCCGGCCTGGCGCTGCCCAAGCCGCTGGTGCAGGCCTTCAACTGGCCCAGCATCAAGAACGCCTTCACCGTGGATGCGGTCGTCACCGTGGTGGACGGCGCGGCAGCCGCGGCCGGCCAGTTCGCCGCCGACCCGGACGCCGTGGACGCGCAGCGCAAGGCCGATCCCAACCTCGATCACGAGTCCCCGCTGCATGCGCTGTTCGAAGACCAGCTCGGCGCGGCCGATCTCGTCATCCTCAACAAGACCGACCTGATCGACGACGCGCAGCGCGCCGACGTGGAAGCGCTGATCCGCCCCGAGATCCCCGCCGAAGTGAAGATCGTCGGCGCGCAGGGCGGCAAGCTGGATATCGCGTTGCTGCTGGGCCTGAACCGCGCATCGGAAGACACCATTCACCTGCGCCCGGATCACCACGGCTCCGCGGACGATCCCGATCACGCAGACCACCATCACGACGAGTTCGACTCCGTCGTCGTAGAGCTGGGCGAGGTGGACCGCGACCCGTTGATCGATGGCTTGCGCCAGCTGGTGGAAAGCCACACCATCTACCGCATCAAGGGCTTTGCCAAGCTGCCCGCCAAGCCCATGCGGCTGGTGCTGCATGGCGTGGGACGGCGCTTTGACAGCTACTTCGACCGCCGCTGGCTGCCGGGCGAGGCGCAATCCACGCGTATCGTGCTGATCGGCCAGGCGCTTGACCAGCCCACGCTGCAGGCTGCCCTGGAGGCCGCGCTGAGCGCCGCCGCCGTGCGTACCGCGTAAGGCGCAAGGCGCCAGACACACGGCAAAAGGCCTGCACCAGCCCACACCAGTCCACATCAGCCCAGGCACCCGATGCACCTGCTTTCCACCCGTCCGGGCGGCTTCGTCGACGATAACGCCGGCGTGGTGCGCATTGCACAAAGCCCGGCGCAAATCGTGGTGCTCAGCGCGGCGGATACCACGCTGTCGCTGCTGGCCGGCGTCTTCCCGCGCCTGGGAGCGGGTTTTCCCACGGTGCGGCTGGCCAACCAGATGTACCTGCGCCAGCCGGCTTCGCTCGACATGTATGTGGACGACGTGCTGCAGCACGCGCGCGTGGTGGTGGTCGACCATCTTGGCGGCGACAGCGACTGGCCCTATGGCCTGGAGCGGCTGACCGAGCTGGCGCGCTCGCGCAACCAGCTGCTGGTGATGTTCTCCGGCGACCTGGCCGAGGACGCCAACCTGCTCGGGCGCGGCAACGCGCCGCAAGCGCTGGCCAGCAACCTGTGGCGTTACCTGCGCGAGGGCGGCGCGGACAACGCCGAGCAGTTCTTCCGCTGCCTGGCGCATCACGCTTTCGGCTGGGGCGAGCCTGCCCTGCAGCCGCGCGTGCTGCCGCAGGCGGCGATCTATCACCCGGCACACGGCGTGGCCACCGCGGCGGACTGGCAGCGGGCGTGGGCGCAGGATGGCCATGCCGATGCGCCGGTCGTGGCGCTGGTGTTCTACCGCGCCCACCTGCAGGCTGGCAACACTGCTGTGTTCGATGCCCTCATCGCCGCCTTGCGCGCACAGGGCATGAACCCGCTGCCGCTGGCGGTCAATTCACTCAAGGACACGCTGTGCCGCGAGGTGCTGCAGCATCTGTGCGCCGGGCACGGCGCGGCGCTGGTGCTGAACACCACGGCGTTCGCCGTCTCGTCGCTGGACGCGCCTGAAACCCTGGCGCTCGCCGGCGACGCGCCGGTGCTGCAGGTGATCCTGAGCGGCGGCAACCGCGAGGACTGGCTGCAGGACAGCCAGGGCCTGGGCCCACGCGACGTGGCCATGCATATCGCCATGCCCGAGGTGGACGGGCGCATCATCACGCGCGCCGTCAGCTTCAAGGGGCTGGCCTATCGCTGCCCCCATACCGAGGTCGATGTGGTGCGTTACCAGCCCGACGCGCAGCGCATCGCCTTCGTGGCCGAGCTCAGCCGCCGCTGGTGCCGCCTGCGGCAGCTGGACAATGCCGACAAGCGCGTGGCGCTGGTGCTGGCCAACTATCCGGCCAACGAAGGGCGCATCGGCAACGGCGTGGGGCTGGATACGCCGGCCTCCGTCGTGGGCATTCTCGGCATGCTGCGCGAGCAGGGCTACCACTGCGAAGGCCTGCCTGCGGACGGCGACGACCTGATGCGCGGGCTCACGCAGGGCATCACCAACGACCCGACGCACCGCGACCTGCGCCCGGCATTCCAGAGCCTGTCGATGGCCGACTACCTGGCGCACCTGAGCCGCCTGCCGGCGGACAACCAGCGCGCCCTTGCCGAGCGCTGGGGCAGCCCGGACCAGGACCCGATGGTGCGGCAAGGGCGCTTCATGATTGCCGGCGTGCGCAGCGGGCATCTGTTCGTCGGGCTGCAGCCTGCCCGGACGTACGCGCTGCCGGGCGAGCAAGGCAGCCAGAGCTACGCCAGCTACCACGATGCCGATCTGGTGCCGCCGCATGGCTACCTGGCGTTCTACTTCTGGCTGCGCCACAGCTTCGGCGCCGACGCCATCGTCCACGTGGGCAAGCACGGCAACCTGGAGTGGTTGCCCGGCAAGAGCGTGGCGCTGGCCGATACCTGTTGGCCCGATGCCATCCTCGGGCCGCTGCCGCATCTCTATCCCTTTATCGTCAATGACCCGGGCGAGGGCGCGCAGGCCAAGCGGCGCGCGCAGGCCGTCATCATCGACCACCTGATGCCGCCGCTCACGCGCGCCGAGAGTTATGGCCCGCTGCAGGACCTGGAGCGGCAGGTTGACGAATACTACGAGGCGCTGGCGGTGGACCCGCGCCGCGCGCGGATGCTGCGCAAGGCGATCCTGAAGCTGATCGTGGACCAGCAGCTGCATCGCGAGCTGGGGCTGGATGCGCCGGCGGATAGCGATGGAGAAGATGCGCTGCTCAACCGCACCGACGCTTACCTGTGCGAGCTGAAGGAATCCCAGATCCGCGATGGCCTGCATGTGTTCGGCGTGTCGCCGCAGGGCCGCCAGCGGCGCGATACGCTGCTCGCGCTCGGGCGCTTTCCGGTGGGCGACGGCAAGGGCGCGCAAGCCAGCTTGCTGGCGGCGCTGGCCGCCGACCTGGCATTGGGCGATGGCTTCGACCCGCTCGATGCCGACTGGTCCGCGCCCTGGCAAGGGCCGCGTCCGGCGCAACTGGCCACGCTGGACGCCGGGCCGTGGCGCCATCATGGCGATACGCGCGAGCGCCTTGAGATGCTGGCCACCGCGTTGCTCGGCGAGGCGGCTGGCGACGTTGCCTTGCCGCGGGCCTCGGCCGTGCTCGCGCGCCTGCGCCAGGACGTGATGCCGCGCCTGGATGCCTGCGGCCCGCAGGAAATGCGGCAACTGTCGCGCGGGCTGGCCGGGCAGTTCGTGCCGCCGGGCCCCAGCGGCGCGCCCTCGCGCGGCCGGCCGGATGTCCTTCCCACGGGGCGCAATTTCTACTCGGTCGACACGCGTGCGGTGCCAACCCGCACGGCATGGACGCTGGGCCTGAAGTCTGCCAACCAGTTGATCGAGCGCCACCTGCAGGAGCACGGCGAGTATCCGCAATCCATTGGCCTGTCCGTCTGGGGTACCGCCACCATGCGCAGCGGCGGCGACGACATCGCGCAGGCCTTCGCGCTGCTGGGCGTGCGGCCCAAGTGGGCAGCCGGCAGCTACCGCGTGACCGACTTCGAGATCTTGCCGATGGCGATCTTCGACCGTCCGCGCGTCGACGTCACGCTGCGCGTGTCGGGGTTCTTCCGCGATGCCTTCGCCAACGTCATGCGCCTGTTCGATGCCGCCGTGCAGGCCGTGGCGCAGCTTGACGAACCCGCCGACGTCAATCCCGTGCGCGCCCGCATCGAGGGCGAGCGCGCGCGGCTGGAAGCCGAGGGCGTGCCCGCTCCCGAGGCGCGCCGCCGTGCCGGCTGGCGCGTGTTCGGCGCCCGCCCGGGCGGCTACGGCACCGGCCTGCAGGACCTGGTCGATAGCCGCAACTGGCAGGACGACAGCGATCTGGCGCGGGCCTACCTGCATGCCGGCGGCTACGCCTATGGGCAAGGCACGGATGGCGTCGAGGCGCGCGCCAGCTTTGCCCAGCGCCTGTCCAGCCTGGATGCGGTCGTGCAGAACCAGGACAACCGCGAGCACGACCTGCTCGACGCCAACGACTACTACCAGTTCCAGGGCGGCATGGTGGCGGCCGCGCGCGAGTTCGGCGGCGCGCAGCCAGCGATCTACCACGGCGACCACAGCAACCCGGCGGCGCCGCGCATCCGCACGCTGCAGGAAGAAATCAGCCGCGTGATCCGTGCGCGCGTGGTCAATCCCAAGTGGCTCGACGGCGTCAAGCGGCACGGCTACAAAGGTGCGTTCGAGATGGCCGCCACGGTGGACTACCTGTTCGGCTTCGATGCCACCACCCGCGTGGTGGCCGATCACCAGTACGCGCTGGTGACCGATGCCTATGTGAACGACGCCGGCACCCGCGCTTTCCTGCGCCAGCACAATCCGCGCGCGCTGCACGCCATCTGCGAGCGCCTGCTCGAAGCGGCGCAGCGCGGCCTGTGGCAGGAGCCGGGCGAGCGTCGCGCCCAACTGGAACAGCACCTGCTCGACAGCGAGCAGGCGCTTGAAGGAATCGAAGGAATCAAAGGAATCGAAGGAATCCCCTCATGAATGCAACCGCCCGGCCCGCCCGCATGCCATTTCCCTTCAGTGCCCTGGTCGGCCAGCAGCGCCTGCAGCAAGCGCTGCTGCTCGCCGCGGTGGACCCCGGCATCGGCGGCGTGCTGGTCAGCGGCCCGCGCGGCACGGCCAAGTCGACCGCGGCGCGAGCCCTGGCGGAATTGCTGCCCGAAGGCCAGTTCGTCACGCTGCCGCTTGGTGCCAGCGAGGAACAACTGATCGGCACGCTCGACCTCGGCCACGTACTGAAGCAGAGCGAGGTCCGCTTTGCCCCCGGCCTGCTGGCGCGCGCGCACCAGGGCGTGCTGTATGTGGACGAAGTCAACCTGCTGCCGGATCACCTCGTCGACCAGTTGCTGGACGTGGCCGCCAGCGGCGTCAACGTGGTGGAGCGCGACGGCGTGTCGCACCAGCACGAGGCGCGCTTTGTGCTGGTGGGCACCATGAACCCGGAAGAAGGCGAGTTGCGCCCGCAGCTGCTGGACCGTTTCGGCCTGTCGCTGGCGCTGGAGAACTGCACGGACGCCGCGCAGCGCCAGGCGATCGTCAAGGCCCGGCTCGCGTTCGACAACGATCCGGTGGCCTTGTGCGCGCGCTTTGCCACGGAACAGGAAACGCTCACGCGGCAGGTGCGGCTGGCGCGCGCCGCACTGTCTGCGCTTGCGTTCAGCGATGCCGTGCACGAGCGTGTCAGCCACCTGTGCCTGGCCGCCGCCGTCGATGGCGTGCGAGCCGACCTGGTGATGCTGCGCGCGGCGCGCGCGCTGGCTGCCTTGCAGTGCGACGCGGCGGTGGTGCCCGCGCATGTGGACACCGTGGCGGAACTGGTCTTGCACCACCGGCGCCAGGCGCCGCACAACGCCGGCAGGCAGGCCGGTGGCGATGGCAGCGCAAATGGCAGCGCGAATAGCAGCGGCGATGGCAATGGCCGCAATGCGGGCGACGCCGCCGCCAACAACCCATGGGGGGCGCTCCCGCCTGCGCCGGCAAGCGCAGCGGCCGGCATTGCCCCGGTCAAGGGTGTGAGGCCGCTGCCCACAAAAAAAGCCTGAGCCACCGGCAGGCCGCCACCGATTCCAGGCAAGGCGGCAACCGGTGGCAAGCCCCTCGTTTTGCCTCATTTCTCGCCGCGCCGCCCGGCAGCCCGGGCAGCTCGCGCATCCACTGGACACGGACGCTGGCCGCCAAGGGCAGCCAGCCGCTTGCGCCCAGCCAGCTGCGCTGGCGCGCACAGCAGGCGCACGCCGGCGTGCTGCACTGCTTCGTGCTCGATTGCTCGGCCTCGATGCTGCACGGCCGCCAGCTCGCGCTGGCCAAGGGCGTGCTGCTGCGCCTGCTGCAACGCGCCTACCAGGCGCGCGCCGAGGTGGCGCTGGTGTGCTTCGCCGCCGGCCGCGCCGAAGTCCGCCTGCAGCCGGCACGCGCCCGCCCATGGAGCGAAGCCTGGATCCGCCCGATCGCCGGCGGCGGCGGCACGCCGCTCGCGCTCGGCATGGAGCGCGCCGGCCAGTTGCTGGCCCACGCCGCGCGACGGCACCCGGCGCAACAGCGCTGGCTGTGGCTGCTCAGCGACGGCCGCAGCACCGAGCAGCCGCCGCGCCCGCATTGGGCCGATGCGGTGATGGTGGTGGATTTCGAGCGCCAGGCGGTGGCGCTGGGGCGCTGCCGGCAGCTGGCGCTGGGATGGGAGGGGGAATATCTGGTGGCGGATGCGTTGATCGGATGAGATACCGGCACTGTATGTTTATACAGTGCCGGTGTAGGATGCCATTTCCTCCGCCGGATCATGCGCGTGAAAGCGAAACATACACTCGGCGGCCTGGATGGCGGCCTCGGGCATTGGCGTCAGGCTTGTCATTCGTATAGTTAGGCTATACACTCCGTGTGATTCCGCAATGATCAAAAGCTTCGCTCACTCTGGCCTGCAGCGATTCTTCGAGACCGGATCGAAAGCCGGGATTCAGCCTCGGCATGCCGAGAAACTTCGGATACAGCTTGGTGCTTTAGACCACGCCATCAAGCCGGAGGACATGGGCGTGCCCGGCTGGAGATTGCACGAACTCAAAGGCCGCATGGCCGGACACTGGTCAATCACCGTCAATGGGAATTGGCGCATAACCTTCAGATTCGAGGATGGCGATGCGCTGGTTGTGGACTACCGCGACTACCACTGACCCCCAACGTACTGTGACATCAAGGAGCCCATCATGACTCGGATGCACAAGCCTCCGCATCCCGGCACGGTTCTCGCTGAATGGCTGGCGGGCCTCGACGACATGACGATCACGGCGTTCGCCGGGCACATCGAAGTGACGCGCGCCACGCTCTCGCGTATCGTGAACGGCCATGCGGCAATTACGCCCGATATTGCCATTCGCCTGGAAGAAGCGTTGGGTGCCAGCCGCGAGATGTGGTGCGGTATGCAGACCGCCTACGACCTCTGGATGGCCGCGCAGAAACCCCGCAAACACATCAAGCCGATTGTTCGTCCGATCATGGACGAAGCGGAGCCGTCCTGCGCATAGGGCACCGGCGGGCAACCCGTATAGGTTCTGCGCCGGCCAGACTCGCCCAATGGCTTGGGCAAGGGCGCCGACCCGGTTCCTGTTTCAGCGAGCGGCGTCGGTCCGCCGCGCCAGATCTCACCCCATCCTCACCTCGATCTCGTCATAGCGCCGCACCCGGTACACCACCATCGAGATCAGCCAGCTCAGCACGAACACGCCGATGATCACATAGCCGAGCATGCCGAAATGCGCGTTAAGCTCGCCGATCACATCCCACAGCCCGCCTTCCAGCCCGAGCTTGTCGGCAATCAGCCCGAGCGCTTCGATGCCGCCGATGACCACCGCGACCACCACCGAGACCAGCGTGATGGTCATGTTGTAGTAGAGCTTGCGGATCGGCTTGGTGAAGGCCCAGCCGTAAGCGCCCAGCATCAGGATGCCGTCGGTGGTGTCCACCAGCGACATGCCGGCGGTAAACAGGGCGGGGAACACCATGATGGTCCAGAAGGGCACGCCCTTGGCGGCTTCGGCGGCGGACAGCCCGAACAGCGCGACCTCGGTCGCGGTGTCGAAACCCAGGCCGAACAGCAGCCCCATGGGGAACAGGTGCCAGCTGCGGCTGGCCAGCCGGAACAGCGGGCGGAACAGCCGCGAGAGCACGCCGCGGTTGTTCAGCAGCAGGTCCAGGTCCTGCTCCTTGAGCGCTTCGCCGCGCTTGACCGCGCGGAAGGCACGCCACACGGAGATCAGGATCAACAGGTTGAAGAAGGCCAGCAGGAACAGGAACAGCGCGGAGACGCTGGTGCCGATCATGCCGCCCACGGCTTTCATGTCGGCAAAGCGCGTTTGCAGCGCGGCGGCGGCAACCGCGATGCCGATCGACATCAGCGTGACCACGGTGGAGTGGCCGAGCGAGAAAAAGAAGCCGACTGTCACGGGGCGCTTGCCTTCCTGCATCAGCTTGCGCGTGACGTTGTCGATGGCGGCAATATGGTCGGCGTCAACGGCGTGGCGCAGGCCGAGCGTGTACGCGAGCACGGCGGACGCCAGCAGCATGGGGTGGTCGCGAAACGCTGCCAGTGCCCACAGCCAGGCCCCCACGTTGGCGGCGATCAGGAAGACGTAGAGCGTAATGACCTTGCGGCGCACATCGGCGTCCTGGTCGTTGAAGATGCTGGCTAGAAAGCGGAACATGAGCGGTCCGTGAAAGATCGGGAATTCTGAATGGATGGACGCCAGGCCGGGACTCATGCCCGCCGGCGGCGCCCGCGAAACAACCTGCGCCAGCCAATCACCACGCCACTGACCGAGACTACCAGCCCGGCAAGCGAAAGCAACCAGACCGTCGCGTCCCAGGCCGGGCGATGGCGCACCAGCCAGCCAAAGTCCCAGCTGTGCGCGGCATGGAACAGCCATCGGTAGGCACGGCGGCTGCGGTCGCTGCGGCCCAGCAGGTTGCCGGTGTCCGGGTCGATGTACGCCCACGTGGCGCAGTCGTCGTCAAAGCGCACGCGCAGTACCGGCAGCTTGCGCGGCTGGTGGTGGCTGTACCAGTAGGCGTCGTCCTCGTGCAGCAGGTCGTGGCCGGCGACGGTGGCGTCCGGCATCAGCTGCGCGGCTGCCTGGGCCAGTGTCTGGGCAGAGAGCGCCAGCGGCGCGCCGGTGTTGGCGTGATAGGCGTGCGTCGTGGCCGCGGTCGCCACCAGCATGACCGGCACGCCGGCCTGCCAGGCCAGCCTGATCTCCCTTGGAGGCAGCGTGGTGTCGGACAGCAGGCTCGCCAGCGCCGTGCCGTCGCCGGCGGGAAAGCGCGGCAGGGTTTCTCCGGCGTAGCGTTCCAGCGCTGGCTGCGCAAACGCGCGCCCGGGAAACCACTGATTGGGATTGACCGATAGCCAGCCGCTGGCCAGCCACGCCAGCAGGAACAGCGATGCGGCCAGCCCGGCGACATGGTGCCAAGCCATCCAGCCGTGATAGGGCGAGGTGCCGCCGGCGCTGCCGTGCGCAAACCGGCGGCGCACGCGCAGCCGCAGCCAGCCGATCCAGATGCCGCTGACGGCCACGGCAATGCATGCGCCGGAGGTCCACAGCACGACCTGCCGCCATAGCGGCGGGTCGGCCCGCACCGGCGTGAAGTACAGCCAGTGCGGCACCGCGCCGAGCCAGTTCCAGAACCGTTCGGCGCGGTTCGTGTCGCGCATCACCTCGCCGGTCCGGGCCGACACATACAGCTCGGAGCCGGCCGCATCGTCCAGCGCAATGCGATGCAGCGGCCGCCAGGGATTGAGCCCGTTGGGCACGGTCCACTGGTCGCGCTCCGCGGTTTCCACCCAGCGCGCGCCCGCCGCCCCGGAGAAACGGTGGGCGATGGCTTGTGCGGCAGCGGCATCCACCTGTTCGATGCGCGCCGCGTCGCGGGCGGAGATGGTGTAAGGCTTGCCGTTCCAGTCGATCATCCGGTAGACCGGGTGCGCGCCCATCATCTCCAGGCGCAGGCTGCGCGGAAAGCGGGTGAGGCCCGCGCTGGCCATCGCGGCATCCGGCGTGATCCTTACCCCGGGCAGGTCCAGCGGCGGGAGCCCCGCGTGGCGCTCGGTATCGGTCAGCGCGGGAAAGGCCACATACATCATGACCAGTCCCGAGAGAAACCACATGGCGATCAGCAGGCAGCCCGCGATCCCGGCCCAGCGGTGCACCAGGTAGAGCCAGCGGCGCGTGAAGCGCCAGCAGGCTTCACGCCAGGGCAGGGGTGTGCTTGCCATGGCCGGCCTAGAAGTAGAAGTTGGCCGACAGCTCGGCCGCGCGCGGCCGGCCCAGCAGCCACTGGCCGCCGCTGTTGCCGGCGGACTCGGCGTAGTCTCGGTTGAACAGGTTGTACACGCGCAGCGTCAGCGCCGTCTTGCGCGATGCGCGCCATTGCAGCGAGGCATCCACCACCGTGTACGACGGCATGGCGGTGGTATTGGCGTTGTTGGTGTAGCGCTTGCCCACGTAGCGCAGGCCGCCGCCTGCCTGCCACTGCGGTGCGAAGGCCCATGTCAGCCACAGGTTGGCCGCCTGCTGCGCAACGCTGGTGGGCACGTTGCCATTGCGCGAGACCAGCGCGCCGTTCACGCTTTCCGCGAAGTTGTCGTAGCGGGCGCGCAGCACGGTGCCGTTGGCATCCAGGCGCAACCCGTGCATGAGTGCCACGCTGACCGATGCCTCCAGCCCGCGCGAGGATTGCTCGCCCACCTGTACCGACAACGCCGGGTTGCTGGCGTCGCGTGTCAGCAGGTTCTTCTTGACGATCTGGTAGGCGGCAAAGGTCCACTCGCCGCGCTGGTTCCAGAACGATTGCTTGACCCCGGCTTCGATCTGCCTGCCGGTGGCCAGCTTGAAATCCTTCTGTGCGTCCGAGGTGGAGATCAGTGCGCCAAGGGGATCGGTGGCGGTGGCGTACTGCGCATACACCGACAAGGCTGGCGTGAATGCGTAGACCGTGCCCGCGCGCCACGTGATGTTGTTGAAACTGCGGGTCCAGTCGTCGCCCGTGACCAGGTTGCCGCGTTCCAGCTGCGCATGGTCCAGCCGCACGCCGCCAATCACCGACCATTGCCGGGTCAGCTGCAGGCGGTCCTCGCCAAACAGTGCGGCTTGCGTGGTGTGGGTGCGAAAACGCGGCGACGTGACAATGCCCGGCGGGCTGAAGAACTGGCCCGGGTCGAACTGGTAGGCATTGACCGTGGACGCGCCGCCATAGGGCGAGTTGTTGCTGTGAGTGAAGTTGATGCGGTTGACGTCGAACCCCACCATGGCGGTATTGGCCATGCCGAACAGCTGGCCATCGATCATCAGGTCGGCGCGGTCGCCCACCTGTTCCTGGTCGTGCAGGATCTCCAGGTAGTCGGTGCGGCGTACCTGGCCCGTCGCGGGCAGCAAGGTATAGGACTCGGCGTCGCGCCAGTGGCGCTGGCTGGTGAGGTAGTAGAACTGGTTGCGCACCGTGACGCGCTCGTTGGGCTGCCACTGCGCCGCGAGCCGGGTCCAGCGGTCGCGATAGGTGATGTCGGCGTCGCCAACGTTGTAGTTCTTCTTGCGCAGCGAGGTGTCCAGGCTGCCGGCCGCCAGCGGCGTGCCCAGGTATTGCATCGGATGCTGGTCGGCGTCGTCATAGGACAGCGTCAGGTTGAACTCGGGCGATACGTCCAGCCGCACCGCGGCCGACACCGCTAGGCTGCGCGAGTCGCCCCGGTCCACCCAGCCGCCGGAGCGGCCGTAGCTGGCGTTGAGGCGGTAGGAGAGGGTCTCGTTGACCGCGCCGCCGCTGTCGAACGCCGCGCGCGCTGTTTTCTGCGTGCCGCCGGTGAGCTGCAGCTCGTTGGCGATCGGCGCGGGCATCGGCTTCTTGGGAATCACGTTGACCACGCCGCCGATCGCGCCCTCGCCAACCATGACCGAGGCCGCGCCGCGCAGCACCTCGATGCGGTCCACGGACCAGGTATCGAAGGGAAATGTGACAGTGCCGGAGGCCACGTAGAGGCGCGTGCCATCGTACAGCTGCATCACCGAGCCTTGTCCCGCAAAGCCGCGTGCCGCGAGCGCCGTGCCGCCGTTGCCGGGCGCGCCATTGGAAGTGATGCCGGTGGCGCGGGTCACGGCCTCGCGCACCGACAAATCGCCGCGTTCGCGAATGGTGTCGCCGGACAGGACTTCCACGCTGGCAGGCGTTTCCAGCGGGGTCAGGCCAAGGCGGCTGCCGGTGCTGGTGGGCTCGGACAGCGCCAGCCCGGGCGGCTGCGAGGCGCTGCTGACGACCACCGGCGGTAGCACCGTGCTGTCGCCGCGCGACCGCTGCGATTGCGCTCGCTCTGAAGGTTGGGCATCTTCCGCCGCCCAGGCGGCATCGGCGCCGATGCCGGCGAAGGCCCCCAGCGACAGCGCGAGCGCGCAATGCTGCGCGAGCTGGCGTGGCGGCTTGGGCGCATGACGACGTTGGGGTGGCTTGGCGGCCGCCGGCGAGGCGGTATGGGCAATGCGAGGGCGCGCGGACATGCGTTTTCCATCATTGGCCGCGGGCGACCCCGCCCGGCGGCAATAAACGAACCAGCCGCGGACGCGCGCGCAGTGACGGCCAGGCGCGTGGCCAGCCGTCTCACGCCTGGCCGCCCGTCCGCAGCCCCGGTGATCGGTCGAAGGCCGGTATCCGGGCTTGCAGGGGGACGCCTGCCGCTGGGGCGCGTCCGGGGTGCCGCCTTCCCGCGCGATGATGCGCAGTGGCTGCCGCGGCCTGTTGGCGCGGCGTGACACCTTTGTACCTGCTGACCGTTGCGGGGGCAGCACAGGATTAGCCGTGGCATGGCCGGCGGCGCACCTGTTTCCCGTTTAACCCCCGCCGCGTGCTGCGCGCCGGAGGCACCTTCGAACCCTTGTCATGCCACTCAGTATTTGCAAGTTGGTTGCAATTACTGAGTGGCATGCGAGGCGCATTGTAGCGGTATTTGCGCCGCATTCGGGGGCAGATGGCAGGCGTTTTTTTGCACCGTGCGGGTGCGCGAGCGTTTCGCGCCTGGCACAACCTGTCGCCATTTTGGTGCTTCATGCGATATTTTTTGCGCTTCGTGGCCTTTCCTGCGGTCCTGCCGCGCCTTTCGCTAAAGAAGGCGGGCCTGGCTCCGATATCCGGAGATGCCGCATGCCTCCTGCATGGCCGGCCATTGCCTCGAGAAGCGAATGCCATGAATCGTCTGACCCTGCGGAAAAAGCTGTGGATTCCCCTTGTGCTGGCCTGGCTCGGCCTGCTGTTGCTGACCGTGATGCACGCCTTCCAGACCCGCCAGCTGCAAATGGCCGATCGCCGCGGCGAGCTGGCTAACATCGTCGACATGTCACTCTCGCTGGTGCGCGACTATGCCGAGCAGGCGCGCCAGGGTAAGATATCCGAGGCCGATGCCAAGGCCCAGGCCACGGCCCGCGTCGCCGCGCAGCGTTATGGCAAGGATGGCTACATCACCATTGTCGGCGCGGATTCCGTGCTGTTGATGCATCCCATCAACCCCAAGCTCAACGGCAAGAACATGATCGACTTCAAGGACGCCAAGGGCAACGCCTTGTATGCCGATATCGCGGCCCGCGGCGCGTCGGCCGAAGGCGCAGGCCACCTGGACTACTGGTGGCCCAAGCCGGGCAGCGACCAGCCGAGCCCCAAGATCGGCTACGTGGCGCGCTTCAAGCCGTGGGGCTGGGACCTGGTCGCCGGCACGTACATGGATGACGTGCAAGCGCAGTTCCGCGCCTCGCTGTATCAATCGCTGGGGCTGCTGGTGCTGCTGGGCATCGTGATTTCCGCGGTGGCCACGCTGCTGATCCGCAGCATCCAGAGCTCGGTGGGCGGCGAGCCCGCTACCGCCGCGGCCGTTGCCTTGCGCATGGCCAGCGGCGACCTCACGGCGCGCGTCGAAACCCACCCGGACGACCGCTCCAGCCTGATGTACGCCATCGGCCATATGCGCGACCAGCTCGCCGGCACGGTGGCGGGCATCCAGCAATCGGCCGATTCCATCACCTCGGCGGCCCAGGAGATCGCCTCGGGCAATAGCGACCTGTCGAGCCGCACCGAGCAGCAGGCGGCCTCGCTGCAGCAGACCGCCGCCAGCATGGAGCAGATCACCGCGACGGTGCGCCAGAACGCCGACAACGCCAAGGAGGCTAGCCAGTATGTGGCCGACGCCTCGCAGATCGCGCAGCAGGGCGGCAGCGTGGTCAGCCAGGTGGTGGACAAGATGCGCGGCATCACCGCCAGCTCGCGCAAGATCAACGACATCATCGGCGTGATCGACGGCATCGCTTTCCAGACCAATATCCTGGCGCTTAACGCTGCGGTGGAAGCCGCGCGCGCCGGCGAGCAAGGCCGCGGGTTTGCGGTGGTGGCCGGTGAGGTGCGCAACCTGGCGCAGCGCAGCGCGGGCGCGGCCAAGGAAATCAAGACGCTGATCGTCGAGTCCGTGGGCCAGGTCGACAGCGGCTCGGCACTGGTGGAGCAGGCCGGGCAGACCATGGCCGAGATCGTCAACGCGGTCGGCCGCGTGACGTCCATCATGGATGGCATTGCCTCGGCCACCGCGGAGCAGCGCACCGGCATCGAGGAGGTCAATCGCGCGGTCGCGCAGATGGACCAGATGACGCAGCAGAACGCGGCGCTGGTGGAGCAAGCGAGCGCGGCCGCCACGTCGCTGGAAGACCAGGCCGGCGCGCTGCACCATGCCGTGTCGGCCTTCCGCCTGTCGCCCGCCTGAGCGCTGAGCCGCTGAGCGCTGACGGGGCGCTCGGCGCGCCTGGCCCTACAGCAGCGACTTGCCCTGCGCGAGGATCTTGTCGCAGACCTGCTTGGTGACCTGGTCCTTGAGGCCGCCACCGCTCAGGTCGAACTGCTTGCCGTCGCTGCTGCTCAGGATGCCCTTGGCGCCGCTGGTGTAGCCGGCGTCCGATGTGGGCGAGTCGCCGCCGACCTTGCCCAGCAGCTTGTCTTTGACCGAGGCGGCGCCGCTGGCGCCGCCAAGGTAGTTGTTCTTCACGCAGTATTCCAGGATCCCGGCGACATTGCCGGTGCTGCCCGAACTCAGCGATTGCAGCGAGGGCATTCCACTCATCCCGCCCAGGCTGCCGCCCAGGCCGCTCAGGCCACCGGACGAACTCTCGGTGCCGCCCTGCGTGGCGCCTTTGAGCAGATCCCCGAGCTGCGCATGCGCGGCTGCCACCGGTAGCAGCGCGGCGATCAGGATTTTCACGGCGGTGATGCGATAGAGGCTGGCGTTCATGCTGCATCCTTCTGGCGGCGTGGAAACAGTCTTCACTATAGTGCTTGCCGCATCGGCCTTCGCCATTCGCTTCAGTGACGCTTTCTTCTCTCCGCACTAGCCGATTTGCATGACGCGCGCATTAAGCGAGGCTTCGCACACGCGGTTGATCATTCTGTAAGTCGGAATGTCGTCTCAACGATACGAATTTTCCCAAATAAGTGCATCGATTTACCTGAATGCTGAATTTGTCGTCTTTGCGTCACCTCTGTGTCACGAACGCCAATCACTATCTGCGCCCATAAGAGCCTTGCCAGCGCGCCCGGACGAAAGACGCGCGGACCAGCCGGGTCAATACAAAACAGTGTCATCAGGGAAATCGAATCCAATGCGCCACACCAGATCCATCCTCGGCCTAGCGGCCTCCTTGTGCATCGCCGGCGGCTTCTACGGCTGCAACGGCAACGGCGAGCCGTCCGGCAACAGCGCGCCGGCCGCACCCGCACCGAGCACGCCCATCACGCCCGTCACGCCGGTTGCCGAAGTCACCGGCAAGTGGACCACCGGCGACCTGCATGTCCACACCATCGAATCGAACGACGCGCAGAGTCCGCTCACCACGGTGCTCGACCAGGCCTTCACCGCTAACAACCTCGACTGGATGGCCTTGTCGAACCACCTGCGCGTGTCGGATCGCGATAGTACGGGCACGGCAATCCCGGGCGGCCCGATCCCGTTCTCGAAGGCCCTGGCCAACTACGAAGTCCCGGCGCTCAAGCAGCTGCAGGCCGATGGCCGCTATCCCGGCAAGCTGATCTTCTCGACCTTCGAGTGGGACATGCCCACCCACGATCACGTCAACGTGGGCATCTTCAGCGGTTCGCCCGCACTCGCAACGGCGGTCAAGGGCGCCAACGAATTCGAGTATTTCTTCACCGGCCGTCCCGACACCATGTTCGATCCGGCGGACGTGGCGGCCTGGAACGCCAAGGCGCCGCGCACCGCCGCCTCCAGCCACGCCGATGCGGTGCAGGCGTTCACCTGGCTCAAGACCAACTTCCCCGATACCAGCTACGCGCTGATCAACCATCCGTCGCGCAATCCGGGCAAGTACACGGTCGCCGACTACCGCGAGTTCAATGACCTCGCACCGAACATCGCGTTCGCGGTGGAAGGCATGGTTGGCAATCAGATGGAGCCCGACCGCGGCGGCTATAACAGCAGCTACGACCCGGCGAACCTGAAGTCGCGCACCTACGGCGGCGTGGACTACGTGGTCGCGCAGGTCGGCGGGATCTGGGACGCGCTGCTGGGCGACGGCCGCCGCTTCTGGAACATCGCCAACTCGGACCACCATTTCAAGACTGCCGGCGGGCTATTCAGCAGCGGCTACTTCCCCGGCGAGTACGCCCGCAACTACGTCTGGCTGGAGGGGACCGGCATCAAGTCGGTGTTGGATGGCTTGCGCGCGGGCAAGGCGTTCTCGGTGTTCGGCGATCTCATCAACGCGCTGGACTTCAATGTGGCCGCAAGCGGCACCAAGCGCGAGATGGGCGGTGAGCTCAAGGCCCGCGCCGGCGATAGCGTGACCGTGACCATCCGCTTCAAGAGCCCGGACCGCAACAACTTCGAGTACCCGCTGGACAGCGGCGCCAACGTCAACGTCAAGCCCACGGTGGACCACATCGACCTGATCGCTGGTGACGTCACGCCGCGCGCCTTGCCCGGCACGCCCGGCTACAGCAAGGACACCAACGACTCCACCAAGGTCATCGCCACGTTCACCAAGGCCGACTGGAAGCTGGACAAGGACGGCTACAACACGGTGACCTACACCTTCAATGCGGCCAAGAGCCAGTACTTCCGGCTGCGCGGCACCAATCTTGGCATGAACGTGCCGGGCGAGACCGCCAACGGCAACCCGCTGCCCGACCTGAAGACGGACCTGACGGAAAACACGCCACGCTTCAATGCCATCAACGCGCGCAACTACAACGACCTGTGGTTCTATTCGAACCCCGTGTTCGTGACGGTTGCTCCCAGCACCTGAGGCAAGGGACGCGCCCGCTGGCGGGGCAACGCGCGCTGATCCGGAGGATTTCGCGCGCGGTGTTCGGATCCTCGCGCATGGCCCAGCCACGCGGCGCCGCGTCTTGCTTATCCGGGTGAAACGGTTCCCACTAGCAGTTCGGTTCACGGCCACCACCCTCGCCATGGGCGGGAACGTGCTCCAGCACCTCCCAGAGCGCCAGCAGGGTAGGGTTGCTGGCATGGGCGGCGCGATACGCGCAGATATCGAATGCCGAGCACCATGTGGCGTCTCCTGCCGGCACCAGCGTGCCCGCTGCGAGCGCATCGGCCGCGGTGGTGCGCGGCAGCCAGGCCACGCCGTGGCCCTCGCTGGCCATCTTCATCAACAGGATTGCCATGTCTGCCTCATAGCAACGCGCCAGCGCACGGCGTGGCGGCGCGTCTTCGAGGATCACCTCGACGATGCGGCCGAGCGTGGTGCTGGCCGTGTAGGCCAGGTAGGGAATCGGCTTGGCGCCACTGCTGCCTAGCGAGAACAGCGGGGCGCCGCGCGCATTGGGCGCGCACAGCGGCATCAGCACGTCGTGCCCGACCGTGAGGCTGCGGAACTTGTCCGGGTCCAGCGAGACCGGCACCCGCGTATGGTTGTAGCCCAGCATCAGGTCGCAGTTGCCCTCCGACAGCGCCACCACGGCTTCGAGCACGTTGGCGGCCACGACCCGGGCATTGAACTGGCCGTAGCGCTTCTGGCATGCCTTGAGCCAGCCCGGCAGGAAGGTCAGCGACAAGGTATGCCCGGCGGCAATCTGGATCGCCTTGCCCGGCATGCGGCTTTCCTGGCGCAGCGTGGCGCGTGCCTCCATCAGCAGCGTGAGTGCCTCGCGCCCGCTGGTGCAGAAGGTTTTGCCGGCCGGGGTCAGGTCCATGGGGAAGGTATTGCGGTCGACCAGCACCGCACCGGCCCAGTCCTCCAGCGAGCGGATGCGCCGCGACAGCGCTGACTGCGTGATATGCCGCAACTCGGCGGCGCGCGAGAAGCTGCGCGTCTTCTCCAGGACCAGCAGGTCGTCGATCCATTTCAGCTGCATGGGATGTGTCTTCGGAAGCGTCGGGCGATGAGGGAAAGCCTGCCGCCGGTCTTGCCTGGCAAGGGCGCCAGGCGGTGGCCGCAATGCGTATTCCATTTTCGCATAGCTCTATGGCCGATCCGCATTCCGGTGGCCGCCGGGCACGCCTAAAATCTGCGCTTCCCGTCAGTCAATATCGCCCCAGGGCGAAGCCAGATCCAGCATGACAGGGGCGCGCAAACAAGCCGGCAGCCAAAGCGGCTGCGCCCCGGAACGTTCCGACTCTACCTCGGCAGTTAACGTCTTCGACGCTATCCGGAGCTACCCTGATCATGTTTATCCAGTCGCTTTACCGTACCCGCGCGTTGCAGGGGCCAGCCCGTCGCTTCCTTGGGGGCAAGCGGGCACAAGCCGGCCTGCTGCTGGCGCTGGCCGTGTGCGCCGCAACCACCACCACGCCAGCCGCCGCCGCGGACTACCCGGACCACGCGGTCCAGCTGGTGCTGTCCTTCCCGCCGTCCGGCGCCACCGATGTGCTGGCGCGCGCGGTGGGCCAGCGCTTGTCCGCCGTGCTCAAGCAGCCGGTGGTGGTGGACAACCGCCCCGGCGCCGGCGGGGCCATCGGCATGAGCTTCGCGGCCAAGGCCGCGCCCGATGGCTATACGCTTTACCTGGCCGCTGTCAGCAATGCCGCCATCGCGGCTGCCACGTACAGCAACCAGCCCGCCAGCCTCACCCGCGATTTCGTGCCCATTGCCGGCATCGGCACCGTGCCGCATATCCTGGTGGTGCCGGCCTCGTTGCCGGTGCATTCGGTGCCTGAGCTGGTCAGCCTGCTCAAGGCGTCACCCGGCAAGTACAACTTTGCCTCGCAGGGCTCCGGCACGTTGTCGCACCTGGAGTCGGAACTGTTCAAGCTGCGTACCGGCGTGGACGTGGTGCACGTGCCGTACAAGGGCAGCGCCTTCGCGCTGCCGGACCTGATGGCAGGCCGTGCGAGCATGATGTTCGACAGCATTCCCTCGGCCCTGCCGCACGTGAAATCCGGCAAGCTGCGGTTGCTGGCGGTGGCGTCCGATCACCGTCTGAGCTCCTTGCCCGATGCCCAGACAGTGACCGAGGCCGGCATCCGCGATTTCCGTGCCGACAACCTGTTCGGCCTGGTTGCGCCCAAGGGCACGCCGCCCCAGGTGCTCAAGCAACTCAGCGCCGCGATGAAGGAGGTTCTGGCTTCGCCGGAGCTGGCCGCGGCCATGGAAGCACAGGGCGTGCAGATCAAGTACACCGCACCCGAGCCATTCGGCCGCATGATCGGCGACGAGATGCGCGCGTGGGAGAAGGTGGCGCGCGCGGCCAACATCAAGATCGAGTAGCCACCGCGCAAGCACAAAGCACAAAGCACAAACGCATCTGGCCGGCGCTGCCGTGCAAGCCGCTGGCCAGAACCCCCAACCCTCGGAGCCTCGCAAAGCCATGACCAATTTCTGGAATTTCCCCTATCCCTCGCAACGCGTGCCCGTGCTGGCCGACAACGTGGTGGCCACCTCGCAGCCGCTGGCGGCAGCGGCAGGCCTGCGCATGCTGGCCCGTGGCGGCAATGCCGTGGACGCGGCGCTGGCCACGGCGATCGCGCTGACCGTGGTCGAGCCGTGCATGAACGGGATCGGCGGCGATGCCTTTGCGCTGATCTGGGACGGCAAGGAACTGCACGGCCTGAACGCCAGTGGACGGGCGCCGGCGGCGTGGACGCCCGAGTATTTCTCGCGCTACGGCAGCATGCCGGTCAACGGCTGGGACACCGTGACCGTGCCTGGTGCCGTTTCCGGCTGGCGCGCCACGTGGGAAAAGTTCGGCAGCCTGCCGTTTGCCGAGCTCTTCGAGCCCGCGCTGGAATATGCGCGCAACGGGTTCCTGGTCTCGCACACCGTGCACCGCCAGTGGCAGGCACAGGTGCCCGTGCTGATCGACAAGCCGGGCTTTGCCGACGCCTTCGCGCCGAACGGGCGTGCGCCGCTGCCGGGCGAGCGCTTCATCTGCACGGGCCAGGCGCAGACGCTGGCGCGCATCGCCGAGACCAAGGGCGACGACTTCTATCACGGTGAACTGGCCGGCCGCATCGCCGCGCATGCGCGCGCCACCGGCGGGCTGATCACCGAGGCCGACCTCGCCGCCCATCGCGCGGACTGGGTCCAGCCGATCAGCATGTCCTATCGCGACCTGGCGTTGTTCGAGATCGGCCCGAACGGGCAGGGCATCGGGGCGCTGATGGCGCTGGGCATGCTGGAGCATTTCGATGTCGCGGCCATGGGCGTGGACTCCGCCGCCGCCATCCATGTGCAGGTGGAAGCCATGAAGCTGGCGTTTGCCGACCTGCACGCGTACGTGGGTGACCCTGAGGCAATGACCGAGGTGCAGGCCGCCCACCTGCTCGATCGCGGCTACCTGGCCAGCCGCGCCAAGGCCATCGACCCGGAGCGCGCGGCGGCGGCCGGCCCGGGCAAGCCTCACAGCGGCGGCACCGTGTACCTGACCACGGCTGACAAGAGCGGCATGATGGTGTCGTACATCCAGTCCAACTTCAAAGGCTTTGGCTCCGGCGTGGTCGTGCCCGGCACCGGCATTGCGCTGCATAACCGTGGCTGGGGCTTCAATCTCAAGCCGGGCCACCCCAACCAGGTAAGCCCTGGCAAGCGGCCGTTCCACACCATCATTCCTGGCTTCCTGATGCGAAAGGGCGCGCCGCTGGCCAGCTTCGGCGTGATGGGCGGCTCGATGCAGGCGCAAGGCCACCTGCAAATGACCAGCCGGCTCGCGGATTTCGGCCAGAACCCGCAAGCCGCGTGCGATGCGCCTCGCTGGCGCGTGCTGGACGACAACGCCACCATCGCGGTGGAGTGGAATTGCCCCGCCGCCACCGTCGAAGGCTTGCGCGCGCGCGGCCACAAGGTGGAGGTAGCGCCGCAAGGCAACCTGGAATTCGGCGGCGCGCAGATCGCGATGCGCCTGGAGGATGGCTACGCGGCGGCTTCGGACCACCGTAAGGACGGCTATCCGCTGGGGTTCTGAGCACGTTCCCTGCCCGCGGGCTGGCGGCGCCGGCGTGGCTCGCGCCAGCCACGGCGCAAAAAAAATGCGCCGGTGCGTGCTCCAGGGCACATTAAACGGCCGTACCACGGGCCTACACTGGCGCCATCCCTTCGAGGAAGGCCGCCATGAACAAGCTGAGGTCCAGCCGTCTGCTCGATCGCATCTCGCCATCCGTGCTGGCCGACCTGCGCCGCATGCGCGCCGCCGCCGAGGCCGAGCGTGCCCTGGCCGCACAGGCTGCGGCAAGTGGCGCAGGTGCTGGAGGATGCGATAACAACCCGCTAAACGATGCCAACTACATCGAAATAGCACGCTACGATCCAAGGCGCGGCAAATTCGTGATGGAGCGCCGCCGCGCCAGCCCGCGCGTTAGATAGGCGCTTGCCAGCCAACCTGAACGCGGTGCCGCGCGCTTCAGGCCAGTGCATGGCCCGGCGGCGCTGGCGGTGGCCAGCACGGCACATCCCCCTCCAACCCCCTTCTTCGGCTGGCGGCCGAGCCCATGGCCGGAGTTGGTATAATCGCCCACTACCCCAAACATGCCGCCTGGCGCTGCGTGCCGGGCTGTGGCGACAAGCCAGGCCCAGGCAGCAAAGCAGCACGGCGGTCCAACGCGTGACGAGGAGTTACGTGGCCGGAACAGAAATCGCAGTGCAAACCGTCCCACAAGCGGGCCATGCCGTATCGTCCGGCAGCTCATTCCATACCGCTCTCAAGATCCTGCCCGCCGCGCAACGCGAGGCGATGTTCGAGATCTATGGCTTTTGCCGTGCGGTGGACGATATTGCCGATGGCGATGGCCCGCGTGCCACGCGCCTTGCCGGGCTCGACGCCTGGCGCACCGATCTTGCCGCGTGCTATGCCGGCACGCCGCCGGCGGCATTGCGCGGGCTGTCCGCCCAGATCCAGCGCTTCGGTTTGCAGCAGGAGGATTTCCTCGCCGTGATCGATGGCATGGCCATGGACGTGCACGCGGATATCCGCGCGCCGGACAACGCGACGCTGGATCTCTATTGCGACCGCGTGGCCAGCGCGGTGGGGCGCCTTGCCGTGCGCGTGTTCGGCATGGAGCGCGACGCCGGCGTCGCGCTGGCGCATCACCTTGGCCGCGCGTTGCAACTGACCAATATCCTGCGCGATATCGACGAAGACGCGGACCTGGGCCGTGTGTACCTGCCGGCCGAAGCGCTGCTGGGCGCGGGCGTGCCGATCGGCACGCCGCATGCCATCGTCGGGCATCCTGCCGTTGGCCGCGCGTGCCTGGACGTCGCGCAGCAGGCGCAGGCGTACTACGACCAGGCATTCGTCATCATGAACGCGGCGCCGCGCCGCACGGTCCGTTCGCCGCGCATCATGGGCGAGGTCTACCACGTGATCCTGCAGCGTCTGCTGGCTCGCGGCTGGGCCAGCCCGCGGGCGCGGGTGCGCGTGCCGCGCCCGCGATTGCTATGGATTTTGCTGCGGCATGGCCTCGTGTGAGGTGAATCCGCCGATTGACTGCCGCCCATGGCCGCTCACGGCCGCGTGCGGCATTGCCGTAATTGCGTTGTTGAAAAGAGGACATCGAAACCGATGAGCCAAGTTGCACTATCCCCCAATTCGAATGCGCCCGCGCATGCCGCGCCCGCGCCAGACGAGTTGGAAGGCACGCTCGACCGCGCGCTAGACGCCTTGCTGGCCAGCCAGCGGCCGGATGGCCACTGGGTGTTCGAGCTGGAGGCCGACGCCACGATTCCGGCGGAATATGTACTGCTGGTGCACTACCTGGGCGAGACCCCGGATACCGTGCTGGAAGCCCGTATCGCGCGCTACCTGCGCCGCATCCAGAATGCCGACGGCGGCTGGCCGCTGTTCCATCAGGGCCGCTCGGACATCAGCGCCAGCGTGAAGGCGTATTTCGCGCTCAAGATGATTGGCGACGACACCGAGTCGGAGCCTATGCGCCGTGCCCGCGCCGCCATCCACGGGATGGGTGGTGCCGAGGCCAGCAATGTCTTTACCCGCACGCTGCTCGCGCTGTACGGCGTGATGCCGTGGCAGGCGGTGCCGATGATGCCGGTGGAGATCATGCTGCTGCCGCTGTGGTTCCCGTTCCACCTGTCCAAGGTCGCGTACTGGGCCCGCACGGTGATCGTGCCGCTGCTGGTGCTCAACAGCCTGCGTCCCCAGGCCAGGAACCCGCGTGGCGTAGGCATCGACGAGCTGTTCATCCGTCCTTGCCAGGCAGCCCGGCTGGCCCCGCGCGCACCGCACCAGAAGCGCGTGTGGTTCGGCCTGTTCCGTGTGCTGGACGCCGGCTTGCGCGTGGCGGAGCCGTTGTTCCCCCGCAGCCTGCGCGCGCGCGCCATCGCCCGCGCCGAGAAGTTCGTGCGCGAGCGCCTGAACGGCGAGGATGGCCTGGGCGCGATCTTTCCGGCCATGGCCAATGCCGTGATGATGTTCGACGTGCTTGGCGTGCCGCGCACCGATCCCGATGTGGCGGTGGCCCGCGCCTCCATCGAGAAGCTGCTGGTGGTGCATGGCGACGAGGCCTATTGCCAGCCGTGCCTGTCGCCGGTGTGGGACACCTCGCTGGCCAGCCACGCCTTGCTGGAGGTGGGTGGCCCGCGTGCCGAGGCGGCCGTTGAGCGCGGCTTGCAATGGCTGCGCCCGCTGCAGGTGCTGGACGTGCGCGGCGACTGGATCGTGCGGCGCCCCGACGTGCGTCCCGGCGGCTGGGCTTTCCAGTACGCCAACCCGCATTACCCGGACGTGGACGACACCGCCGTGGTGGCGATGGCCATGGACCGCGCGGCGCGCACCGGCGCAGCCGCGCCGGCCGTGGCGCCGGCCAGCCATCGTTCACGCTACGACGAGGCTGTCAGCCGTGCGCGCGAGTGGGTGGCGGGCATGCAGAGCGGCAACGGCGGCTGGGGCGCGTTCGAGCCCGAGAACACGCATGAGTACCTGAACAATATCCCGTTCGCGGATCACGGCGCCTTGCTCGATCCGCCCACCGCCGACGTGTCGGCGCGCTGCCTGTCGATGCTCGCGCAGCTGGGCGAGACCGCGGCCAGCAGCCAAGCCTTCCGGCGCGCCCAGCGTTACCTGCTCGACGAGCAGATGGCCGACGGCAGCTGGTATGGCCGCTGGGGCACGAACTATGTCTACGGCACGTGGAGCGCGCTGTGCGCGCTCAATGCCGCCGGCATGGCGCCCGAAGCGCCGGAAATGCGCCGCGCCGCCGACTGGCTGATCTCGATCCAGAACGCCGACGGCGGCTGGGGCGAGGACGGCAGCAGCTACCGCCTCGACTACCAGGGCTACGAGACCGCGCCGAGCGTGCCGTCGCAAACCGCCTGGGCGATGCTGGGCCTGATGGCCGCGGGGCAGGTCGATCATCCGGCCGTGGCGCGTGGTGTGGACTACCTCATGCGCATGCAGCAGGCCGACGGCCTGTGGAGCGAGGCGCGCTTCACCGCGGTGGGCTTCCCCCGCGTGTTCTACCTGCGCTACCACGGCTACGCGCGCTTCTTCCCGCTGTGGGCGCTGGCGCGCTACCGCAACCTGCGCCGCGACGGCACGCGGGTGGTGGCGTGGGGGATGTGACGACGCCAAGCTCGCCGCAACGCCATGCCGGTCCCACGCTGGTGGTGACTGGCATGCGCTTCGAGGCCGGCATCGCCGCCGGCCCCGGCGTTGAAACCCTGCACGGCCTGCGCGCCGAAGCCTTGGCGCAAGGCCTGCGGCAACGCCTGGCGCGTCCCTGCGCCGGCGTGATCAGCTTTGGCGTGGCCGGCGGGCTGGACCCCGCGCTATTGCCAGGCCGGCTGATCGTCGCCTCCGCCATCCAGGATGGGACTCGATTGCGGCCCGTTGACGCCAGCTGGTCGCGCTCGCTTTCGCTTGCCTTGCCCGAGGCCATTTCCGGCGTGCTCGCCGGCGCTGACCAGGCTGTGACCTCGGTGGCGGCCAAGATGGCATTGCATGCGGCCACCGGTGCGCTGGCGGTCGACATGGAATCGCATATCGCGGCGCGTGTCGCCGAGGAATTCGGGCTGCCGTTCGCCGCCTGCCGGGTGGTGATCGATCCCGCGCAGCGGGAAGTGCCGCCCGCCGCGGTGGCTGGCATGGGTCCCGATGGCAGCACCGACATCTGGGCATTGCTCAAGGCGCTGCTGGCGGGGCCGGGACAGGTGCCGGACCTGATCCGGCTGGGCAGGGATGCGAGGCTGGCCAGGCTTGCGCTGCTGGCCGCCAGGGGCAGGGTGGGGATGGGGTTTGGCTTATTGGCTTAGGCCTGGGATAAGGCGCAAGTCAGGCTCAGGGCTTCTTCGCCTCGCCATCCGGCGTTTTGTCTTCCGTGCCGCCAGGCGCAGGCGCCGCGTTTTCGGCCGGCGCGTCGGTATCCTCATAATCCGGCAGCTTCCCGCGACCGCCCTGGATCAGGTACTGCCTGCGCTGGCGGTAAGCATCGCGCACAAAGCTGTACTTATCCAGCGCCGCCAGCGACAGCAGATCGGTCGCGCCAAGCGCATTGGTCCGTGCGTCCAGGAAGCCCAGGCCCCACAGGCCCCACTTCACGTTTTCATCGTTTACCCACGTGGTTGGGGACAGCTGGAAGTTCACATACAGCCCCACGCCGTCGCGGATCGAGCTGGGGCCGAACAGCGGCAGGACCAGGTACGGGCCGGCCGGCACGCCCCACACGCCTAGCGTCAGCCCGAAGTCCTGGGAGTGCTTGCTGATGCCGGCGGGCGTGGCGATATCGATCAGGCCGCCAATGCCCAGCACGGAGTTCACCGCCACCCGCATGAAGCTTTCCGCCGCATCCACGCCCTTGCCTTGCAGCAGGTTGTTGACCGTATTGCCGACGTCGGCGAGGTTCGAATAGAAATTGGTGACCGCGGTGCGCACCGGTTGCGGCGTGACGGCGCGGTAGCCCTTGGCCAGCGGCGTCGCCACGTACTCGTCGGCCTTGTCGTTGACCTTGAAGACAACGCGGTTGAGCGGCTCCAGGGGGTCGTCGGGGCTGGCTTGCGGGCCGCTGGCGCAGGCTGTGGCCAGCAGCGAGAACGAGAGCGCCGGCAGGAGGCGAGAGAGGCGAGAGTCGGGGTGAGTCATTGTTCTATGGAGACGAGACATCAATGGGCCGGGCCGGTGGCGGGGGCCGACCGCTCGCGCGGCCGCCCCATCAGGATCGGCTGAAAGAATACGGCACCGACCAGCGTGCAGGCTAGCGCGAGTGCCAGCAACTTGCCCATGCTGGCCGTGCCCGGATGCTGGGACAGCCACAGGCTGCCGAACGCGGCGGCGGTGGTGGCGGCGCTGAACAGCACGGCGTGCGTCAGCGGGGATTGCAGCAGTTGGGTCTTGCCTTCGCGCCACGCGATCACATAGTAGATCTTGAAGGCCACGCCGATGCCGAACAGCAGCGGCAGCGCGATGACATTGGCGAAATTGAGCGGAATGCCGAACACCACGCACAGCTCCAGCGTCACCAGCGCGGACACCAGCAGCGGCACCAGCGTGCGCAGCACATCACCCACGCGACGCAGCGTGATCCACAGCAGCAGCGTGATCGACAGCACGGCCCACACGCCGGCCTGGGCAAAGGCCGTCATGATGGTGTCAGCGGAGCCGCGGATCGAGATCGGGCCGCCAACCGCGGTGGGCTCGACGCGCTGGACGGCGTCGATAAAGCGCGTGAGCGCGGCGTCGCGCGCATCGCTGTCGCTGGTGCTGGCGGCGTCTGCCGGCTTGGCCGCGACGGGAAGCTTGGGGCTCACGCTGACGAGCGCCTGGCCATCCGGGGCAACCCAGTCGCGCACCAGTGCCGGTGGCAGGGTTTCGCGGGTGATCGGCTGTGGCGCTAGCGCGCGCTGCAGGCGCGCCAGCGCCAGGCGCAGCGGCTGGGCGATGGCTTGCTCGGCGCGTTCGCGGGTGGCCGCGTCCGCGGCGGCCAGCTTTCGCAGCGAGGCCGCCAGGCGCGCCGCCTCGGCGGCGCCTGGCCCGGGATGTTCGTCCGCGGCCAGCGCGAGCTGGCGTGCCGCGTTCTTGAGGGAATTGACGAGCCTGGCATCGTTGGCAGGGGTGGCCGTTGCCTGCGTCAGCACCGGCATCAGGCTGGCCGAGGCGGCGGCGATCAAGGCGAGCCGCGCCGGCTGGTCGTCGGGGATGAAGGTCTGCAGCGTGACGGTGCGCGAGACTTCCGGCAGCGCTGCCAGGCGGGCGGCGGCGGTCTGCGCGGCGGCCAGCGAGGGCGCCAGCACACTGACGTTGTCGGTGCCGGCCTGGGGCGCATCCTTGAGCGAGAGCAAGGTGGCCATCGACTCGGAATGCGGATCCTTGAGGTGCAGCGGATCGAAGTCGAAGCGCAGGTGCATCAGCAGCGGCGACCCCGCCAGAATGAGGGCGGCGGTTGCCAGCAGCACGGCCTTGCGATTGCGCTCGAAGAACTCGTCGGCGGGCGCCAGCCATTTGAAGCCAGGCACTTCGACCCGTCCCACTTCGTCCTTCGGGCGGAACACGGTGATCAGGGCGGGCAGCAGCGTGATGGTGGTGAGAAAGGCCACCAGCATGCCCACGCCGGCGATCTGGCCCAGCTCGGCCACGCCGCGATAGTTGGTGGGCAGGAAGCAGAAGAAGGCCGCCGCGGTGGAGGCCGCGGCCAGCGCCAGCGGCACACCGACTGCCCGTGCCGTGCTGGCCAGCGCGTCCGGGATGTCGGTATGCACATGGCGCTCGGCACGGTAGCGCACGCCAAACTGGATGCCGAAATCCACGCCCAGGCCGACAAACAGCACAGCAAAGGCCACGGAGATCATGTTGAGCGCGCCCACCATGGCCAGCCCGAGGGCGGCGGTGATGGCCAGTCCGACCGCCAGGCTGGCCAGCACGGCCAGGATCAGGCGCTTGGAGCGCAACGCCAGCCACAAGATCAGGATCACCACCAGCACCGTCAGCGCACCATTGAAGGCCGCGCCTTCCTTGACCGAGGCAAACTCGTCGTCGGCCAGCGCTTGCGAGCCGGTCAGGCGTACCTGGGCGCCGTAGCGCTGTGCCAGGCCCAGCTTGGTGGCCGTGGCACGGATGGCATCGGCGGCATCCGCGCCGGCCTGCAGGCCAGCGTAGTCAAGCACGGGGCTGAGCGCGACGAACGCCGTGGCGGGGTGGCCCGGGGCTGGCTCCTGGCTCGAATCCACCAGCCCGGTCCAGGACAAGGCGCCCGGCTTGCCAGCCAGCACCCGGTCGACCGTATCCGCGCTCTTGCCGAGCAGCTTGGCCATGTCGCTCAGCTTGACCTGCCCTAGTTGCAGCGGCAGCGACAGCGTGGTCGACAGCGTATCGGAAAGGCCGCGCAGGGTCGGGTCATGCGCCAGCGCGTTCAGGAGCGGCCGCGCCTGGGTCAGCTGCGACGTCACGTCGCGCAGCTTGGCGGTATCGACGAAGAGCAGGCCGTTGCGCTCGAAGAACTCGCCGCCGCCAGGCTGGCTGACGGCGCGAAAAAGCTTGCCTTGCTTGGCGAGCGCGTCGGCCAGTTCATTGGCGGCGGCGTCCGCCAGCTCGGGGGCCGGCGCCTGCAGTACCGCCAGGATCATCTGGTCGCGTTGGGGAAACGCGGCGCTGACGGCGGCATCGCGGCGCGCCCAGGGCTGGTCCGACTCGAGCAGGCGGCTGATGTCGGTATTGATGGCGAAATGGCCGGCCACATAGACGCCGCTGACGACGGTCAGCAGCAACGCCAGCGCGATGACGGGCCACGCGCGGCGGGTGGAAAACTGGACAATGCGGATGACCAACGACGTCAACATGGGCGATATAGGGAGCAGTAACGGTGTGGTGCGCAACGACGCGCGTAGTCAAAGGCGCAAAGCAGGGCGCAAAGTGGCAGCCGCGAGTATAACGGGACGGCACGGTGTGGCGCTGCGCGGAGCGTGCGCGCCGGTACGCTATACTGCCCCGGCACGTGCGCGCGGACCGTGCTGCAGCCTTGCAGCGGCGCCGCGCCGCGCGTTTCCTGTTTGATTTTCCTGGCAAGTCTGCCGGGCAATGCCGGCGGCGAACCGACTGGCATTTTCAGGTCCAAATTCGCATGAAGAAACACGGTATTGCTTTCCAGGCCCTCGTCCCCCTCGTTCCGCTTGCCGCCGTGGCCATGGTTTGCCCCGCGCAAGCGCAAACGGCCGACAGGTCCTCGCCGGACCGCCTGGTACGCGCGGCGGTCGAGGGCGTGATCGGCACCATCCAGTCCAGCCCCGACACCCGCAACGGCGATCTCGCCAAGATCACCGCGGTCGTGCAGCGCCAGTTCCTGCCGTACACCGATTTTGAGCGCACCACCCGGCTGGCGGTCGGCAGCGCCTGGCGCAATGCCACGCCTGAGCAGCAAAAGCAGCTCTACGAGCAGTTCCAGACCTTGCTGGTGCGCAGCTACGCGGTGTCGCTGTCGCAACTGCGCGAGCAGAACGTGAAGTTCAGCTACAAGCCGACGCTGGCCGCCAGCGGCGCCACGGATGTCGTGGTGGAGACGCGCGTGCTGAACAACGGCGACGAAATGCAGATCGATTACCGCCTGCAGCGCAGCGGCAACGGCTGGAAGATCTACGACATCAACATGATGGGCGCCTGGCTGATCGAGGTGTACCGCCGCCAGTTCGCCGATATCGTCGCGCGCAACGGCATCGACGGCCTGCTCAAGTACCTGGCCAACCACAACGCGCGGCAGTCCGCCGACGCCTGAGCCTGAGCGCCGGGCCTGAGCCGGCGCATCAGCGACAGCGTCAGACAAAAAAGGCTCGCTCCCGGGTACCACGCGTACCCGGGAGCGAGCCTTTATGCATTCCGGCGTGCCTAGTGCGCGGCAGCTTTGCGTGCCGCGGCGTCGTTGGCTGCCTTGGAAGGCTTCGAGCGGCCGATCTCTTCGAGCTTGATCTCGACGTGCTTCGAGAACACGTACTCGGCCGGGCGCTGCTTGGTCAGGTCGATATCCGGTGCCATCGGACCCGATGTACGCACGCCACGCAGGCTCACGCCCAACGCCTTGAGCGGGTGGGCGATGGTGTCCGCCACCGCGGTGGCCTCGAAACCGCTATGGACCATGCAGTCGGCGCACTTCTCGTAGTTGCCCACACCATAGGCGTCCCAGTCGGTGCCTTCCATCAGTTCCTTGAAGGTGTCGACGTAGCCTTCACCGAGCAGGTAGCACGGACGCTGCCAGCCAAACACGGTGCGCGCCGGATTGCCCCAGGGCGTGCACTTGTAGGTCTGGTTGCCGGCCAGGAAGTCCAGGAACAGCGTGGACTGGCTGAACGCCCAGTTCTTGCCGGCGCGGCCGCGCGACAGGATGTCGCGGAACAGCTGGCGGGTCTTGCCGCGGTTCAGGAAGTGCTGCTGGTCGGGTGCGCGCTCGTAGGCGTAGCCCGGCGAGACGGTGATGCCGTCCACGCCCATGGCCTTCACGGAGTCGAAGAAGCGGGCCACTTTTTCCGGCTCGGCATCGTTGAACAGCGTGCAGTTGATGTTGACGCGGAAGCCGCGCTTCTTGGCCGCCGCGATGGCTTCGACGCAACGGTCGTACACGCCTTCCTGGCTCACCGAGCGGTCGTGCATCTCGCGGTCGCCGTCCAGGTGCACCGACCAGACGAAGTACGGGCTCGGCTCGTACTGGTCCAGCTTCTTTTCCATCAGCAGCGCATTGGTGCACAGGTACACAAACTTGCGGCGCGCAATGATGCCCTTGACGATGGTGGGCATGTCCTTGTGCAGCAGCGGCTCGCCACCGGCAATGGACACCACCGGCGCGCCGCATTCGTCGACCGCGCCCAGGCACTGCTCGACGGACAGGCGCTGGTTCAGGATGGGATCCGGATAGTCGATCTTGCCGCAGCCGTTACAGGCCAGGTTGCAGCGGAACAGCGGCTCGAGCATCAGCGCGAGCGGATAGCGCTTGTTGCCCGAGAGGTGCTGCTTGACGACATAGGCGCCCACGCGGGCAACCTGCAAAAAGGGAATGGCCAAAATGTACTTCCTTGTTATAGGGGCGCCCGGGCGTTAGCCAGCGGCGGTTTGCGGGTCTGGCTGCGGCGCGGCTTCGGCGGTGGCCGTGCCGGCTGCCTGCCTGCGTGGCGACGGATCGGCCAGCTCGGCCGGCAAGCGGAATTCGGCGTGTTCCTCGCGGCCGTCCATGACCGACACGTCCACCGGCCCGAGCTGGCGCAACGTGGCGATCACGTCATTGACCATTTCCTCGGGGGCGGAGGCGCCGGCCGTGATCCCGACAACTTCGACGCCGCGCACCCACTCGGGGTTCAGTTCGCTGCCATCGGCAATCAAATAGCTGGGCACACCGCTCTCCGTGCCGATTTCACGCAGGCGGTTGGAGTTGGAACTATTGGTGGCGCCGATCACAAGGATCACTTCCACCTGCTTGGAGAGCTCGCGCACGGCGCTTTGGCGGTTTTGCGTGGCGTAGCAGATGTCACGCGTATCCGGCCCGACCAGATTGGCAAAACGCCGGCTCAGGGCGGCAATTATATTACGTGTGTCGTCCACGCTGAGCGTTGTCTGGGTCACGTAGGCAACCGGGGTGTCCGCGGGCAGGTCGAGCAGGGAGACTTCCGCTTCGCTCTGCACCAGGATCACCTTGCCGGGAATTTGCCCCATCGTGCCCTCGACCTCCGGATGGCCGGCATGGCCGATCAGGATCACGGTGCGGCCACTGGCGGCGTACTGGCGCCCCTGGGTGTGGACCTTGATCACCAGGGGGCAGGTCGCGTCGATCGAGTGCAGCTGGCGGGCCTTCGCATCGCTCTCGACATCCTTGGAGACACCATGCGCGCTGAAGATGGTGACGGCGCCGGTCGGCACTTCGTCCAATTCTTCCACAAATTGCGCGCCTTTGCGTCTCAACCCTTCGACCACGTGCTTGTTGTGCACGATTTCGTGTCGCACGAACACCGGGGCTCCGTGTTTGACGAGGGCACGGTCTACAATCTCGATCGCGCGCACCACACCAGCACAAAAACCACGGGGTTGAGCAAGAATCACCTGCATAAAGATAGGCCCCCCGACCCAGTCAACGGGTTCAGCATAAGTTGATATTCCGGAATCACTTTCCCGTCATACGGTGGTTACTATATACCGGTGCCGCAACCTTTGCCTGGCACCTGGCTACGGCCAGCAACACTTTGAGGGTTTTTTCGGTGGGTGATATGAGTTCAGGGGACTACGTCCTGGTAACCGGCGCATCCGGCTTTCTCGGCTCGGCAGTGGCGCGGCAGGCACTGGCGCGCGGTTTTCGCGTGCGGGCGATGGTACGCGCCGGCAGCCCGCGCCGCAACCTGGAGGGCCTGCCCGTAGAGATCGCCGAGGGCGACATGCGCGACGCGCGCGCCATGCAAAGCGCGCTGCGCGGGGTGCGTTATCTCTTCCACGTGGCGGCGGACTACCGCCTGTGGGCGCCGGATCCCGAGGAAATCGTGCGCACCAATGTGGCTGGCACCGAGACAGTGATGGGGGCGGCACAAGCTTGCGGGGTCGAGCGCATCGTCTACACCAGCAGCGTGGCTACCCTGCGCGTGGCGGGCGCCACCGCGCCGGTGACGGAAGAGGCCGCCATGGCCGGCCATGAGGCAATTGGCGCCTACAAGCGCAGCAAGGTGCTGGCTGAGCGCGTGGTGGAGCGCATGGTGACCCGCGACGGGCTTGCTGCCGTGATCGTCAACCCCTCCACGCCGATCGGTCCGCGTGACGTGCGGCCCACGCCCACCGGGCGCATCATCGTAGAGGCCGCCACCGGCAAGATTCCCGCCTTCGTCGATACCGGCCTCAACCTGGTGCACGTGGACGACGTGGCCGAAGGCCATATGCTGGCCCTGGCGCGCGGCGTGACCGGCGAACGCTACATCCTCGGCGGGCAGGACGTGGGCCTGCAACAGATGCTGGCCGATATTGCGGCCATGACGGGGCGGCGTGCCCCCACCATGCGCTTGCCGCGCTGGCCGCTTTACCCGCTCGCCTACGCGGCGGAGGCGGTGGCGCGCATGACCGGCAAGGAGCCTTTCCTGACGGCGGACGGCCTGTCGATGTCGAAGTACCGCATGTTCTTCAGCTCGGAGAAGGCCCGCCTGGCGCTAGGCTATCAGGCGCGGCCTTATCAACAAGGGCTGAGCGAAGCGCTCGACTGGTTCCGTAGCGCTGGCTACCTGGGATAAGCGTCGACGGTCGGCCCCGACGGTCAGTCCTGACCATCAGCCCCGTTGGGGCGCCTGCGCGCGTCCCTTCCACTGGCCGCCTTTGCGCAGCCAGTAGCGGCGCGCGGAGTCGACCGTGGCGCCGAGGTAGAACAACGCCGTCACCGGCAGCAGGGGGGCCAGCCAGAGCGGCTGGCGGTATTCACGCAGCATCGGTACGTAGGCCAGCGCCATGGCCAGCCAGGCCGCCCATGCCGGCCACAGCCGCAGGCCGCCGCCCAGCGCCAGCAAGGGCGGCGCCAGGTAGGTGAGGACCATGCCGGCCACGGCGCCGGCCAGCAGCAGCGGCGAGTAATGCAATTGGGTGTAGGCGCTGCGGGCAATCATGTCCCACAGGCTGCGCCAGTCATCGTAGGGGCGCACGGAAATGCTGTCGTCGGCCAGGTCAAGGCGGATCGAGCCACCTTGCTTGATGCAGGCAGCCAGGCTGCAGTCATCGATCAGTTCGCCCCGGATCGCGGCAAATCCGCCAATGCGGGCCAGCGCGGCACGGCGCGCCAGCATGCAGCCGCCGGCCGCCGCCGCCACGCTGCTGCGCGGATTGTTCACCCGCGCAAACGGGTAGAGCTTGGCAAAGAAGAACACAAAGGCCGGGACGATCAGGCGCTCCCACCAAGATGCGCAGCGCAGCCGCACCATCAACGACACCAGGTCCCGCTGCTCATGGGCGGCGCGCGCCACCAACCGGGCCAGCACGCCATTGCCGTGATGGATGTCGGCGTCCGTCAGCCATACCCAGCCGGCTCCGGGCGCTGCCTTGTCGGCGGCGGCGAGGCCCTCGGACTGCGCCCAGACCTTGCCGCTCCAGCCGGCCGGCAGGTCGCGCGCCGTGATCACGGTCAGCGCATCCGCTTTGCCCAGCGCAGCCGCTGCGCTGCGCGCGAAGTCGGCGGTGCCGTCGGTGCTATGGTCATCCACCACCACCAGCCGCAGCGCAGCGGGATAGTCCTGGCCCAGCACGCTGGCGACGGCGCCGCCAATCACGTCCGCCTCGTTGCGAGCCGGGATGATGGCGACCACCTCAGGCCATTGCGCGGGCGCGGGCGCGGGGCCGGGCTTGCGCACTCGCCAGAAGCCGGCACGGCCGGCAAGCAGCACGCACCAGATGGCGAGCGAGATCAGGGACAACACAAACATCTCAAAAAACTCCAGGACAGGATGGGTAGGGCAGCAACGGCATCAGCGTGTTAGCGCATCACGCATCACGCATCACGCATCAGCGCAACAGGCGCCGGGCAAGCCGGGCCAGCTTGGGCACGGTTTCAGGGCGCAGCAGGCGTGGATCGTAGCCGGCCATGCGGCGATCGTTCTCGGCCAGGCAAAGCTCGATCATCGCCCGCGGCGACAGGGCTTCGGCTAGCGAGGACGTGCTGTTCATGGGGAAATTGGCGTCCTTGGCCACGCCGTCGGCATCGATACCGCGCGCAATGCCAACGCGCTCCCAGATCAGGAAGGCCCACACCCGCATCACCTTGAGCGTGTAAAGCGGGCGCCGCCACCAGGGCAGGTTGCGGCGATACCATGCCGCCCAGTTGACGAAGAACAGGATGTGGCGGCCTTCCTCCTGGATGACCGGCTCGAACGTCTCCACCAGTTCCGCGGGGAAGAAGCCCGAGCGCTTGGCCGCGGCAAACAGGCCAAAGGCAAAAAAACTATCGATGCACTCGCTGTAGCCGGTGACCAGCCAGCCCCACTCCACGTCAGCTGGCGGGCGGTACTCAGGCTCGGGGGCCAGGGCGATGCCGTAGGCTTCCACCAGTTTCGACAGCACCACCTTGTGGCGTGCCTCCTCGCCGCCATCCATTTCCAGCGCGCTGCGCAGCAGGGGGTTGGTCACGGTATCGGCGAAGGCCTGCACCCGCACGGAGGCGCGGCCTTCGGTCTGCACCGCGATATCCCATATTGGCAGCGAGGTCACCCGGTGCAGGGCATCCGGGTCAAGCCTGGGCCAATCGATGACGGCGGGTTTGTAGGGGTTGTGGGTTTGCAGCAGCATATTGCAGAACATGCGCAGATGCTGCGGCGAGCCGATGCGGACCGGCCCGGGCTCGGGGTCGGTCCAGTTGCGCATGGCATGGTCGGCCTGGTCGATCTCGGCCTTGGCGAGGGCAGCGACCACGGCGGCGGCCCTGGCCTCGGTGCTCGGCTCGCTGGTCCTGCTGGGTGTGGCAAGCGCGTCTGACATCCTGCTCCCCTGGCGGTTGATGGTCCGGGGGTAATTCTAGCGTGGCCGGCGCGCTTGCGCGTGCCGCACCCGCATCACGGCACGCGCAGGGTACGGCATGGAAAGGCAACGCAACGCAACGCAACGCAGGGGGGGACTTAGGCCTGGTGCTGGACCGCCGCTCGCGCGCTAGCGCGATGGCGGCAAGGCGATGTTCGCCAGCCCGAGGCCCGCACGCCATGCCCCCGGCGGCATGCCGAAGCGCTGGGTGAAGCTGCGCGTAAAGGTGGTCTGGTCGGGAAAGCCTAGCGCCAGCGAGATATCCGCCAGTGGCTGGGTCCGGTCCGCCAGCAGGCGCGCGGCCTGGTCCAGCCGCAGGCGCGTCTGGTAGCGATGCGGCGTATCGCCAAAGGCGTCGCAGAACAGGGTGTGGAAGCGCCGCACGCTCCAGCCGAACCGTGCCGCGAGCTGGTCGGCCCGCAGCGGCGTATCCAGGTGCTGGCGCAGGTAGGCGTCGATTTGCGCCAGCGGAAAATGCGTGGGCCGGGCGCGGCCGCCCACGCCCAACGCCTGCGCCAGGTCGGCGGCAAGGGTAGCGGCCAGTTGCCAGTGATGTTGCGGGGAGCTGGTTGCCTGGGGCAGCGTAGCCAGGCGCCGCACGCGTTCGCTCCAGCCGTCCGTGATGGCAAACGCCTTGGGCCGGTCCATCAGCGCGGCCGGCAACGCGAGCGAGCCCGGCGGAATGTCCAGCACCAACTGCCGGTTGTCGTCCAGCCCCAGGAAGTCGTGACGCTCCCCGGCGGGCACGATCAGCCCGCCGCAGGGATCGAGCCGGTGCAGGTGGCCGCCGATTTCCAGCTCGCAGGCACCGTCCAGGCCGAACAGGACCTGGTGGTAGTCATGGCGATGCCACTGCCGTTCCGGCTGGTAGACGCGGGTCTCCACCAGCGGCGCCGGCCGGCCCGCCTGGGCTAGCTGCACAACATCTTCATCGTGCGGCGGCATGGCGGGTTTTGCGCGGGGTCCCGGCGCCCTGGGCGGCCTGGCATAGCCAGACCCCAATGCCGGCAACGAGCAGGCCAAGTAACTGCAGGACCCCGAGCTTGTCGCCAAACAGCAGCCAGGCCTGCAGCGCCGCCAGCGGCGGCGCCAGGAACATCAGCGACGCGGCGGTGGCAGCCTGCCCGCGCCTGACGATGCGCACCAGCAGATAGGTGCCCAGGCCCGACAGCACCAGCGTGGCCCAGGCCAGTGCCGACCAAAGCGCCATGCCCGGCTGCCAGTGCGACTCCCCCAGCAGCCATGCCAGCGCGCCGGCCACCAGGGCGCCGCCCACGTTCTGCCAGGCCATGCTGGCGCGCAGGTCGGCCGCGGCAATCGAGGTTTTCTGCAGGATCGTGCCCATGGTGATGGAGAGAATGGAGATGACCGCCACCAGTACCACCCACGGCGAAACGGGGCTGGGTGCGCTGGCCAGGGTGGCGGGTGCCACCACCAATACTACGCCCAGGGAGCCCAGTGCAAGCCCGCCCCAGCCCTGCCGGGACGGAAACTCCCCCAGCAACGGGATTGCCAGCAGCGCGGTCAGCGGCGGTTGCAAGGCACCGAGCAAGGCCATGGCCGACGGCGCAAGGCCATGCGCGATGGCCCAGTAGCCGCCACCCAGGTAGCTGCCATGCAGGAGCGCGCCCGCCAGCAAGTGCCGCGGCACTTCGCGCAATGCTGGCCAGCGCGCCGCGCCAGCCATGGCCACGGCCGCGAACAGCACAGCCGCCAGGGAGAAGCGGGCCAGCAGGAACAGGCTGGGCTGGGCTAGCGGCACGATGGCCCGGCCCACGATGAATCCGGTCGACCAGATCAGCACAAAAGCCAGGCTGGACAGCCAGGCGGCCGAGGCGGGGACGCTGAGGCGGGATGAGGGCATGATGTTTCAACGCGCCGGCGGCGCGCGCGGGGGCGGCAATGATCGACAATGGGCTGCAGGCTAGTCGCCCGATGCCGTCCTGTCTTGGCAAATCCGGCAACGCGCGGCCGAACCGCCACGGCTTCGGTTTATAGTCTGGCGCTGGCCCCGACTGCGATGCCGCACGCTCCGTGCCGCGCAAGGGCAGCCCGGCATTCGTCAACCCACGGTCCTCTATCACCATGTCCGAACCCTTATTGGAACGCGTACTCCTCACCAACGACGATGGCATCGACGCCCCCGGCCTGGCCGTGCTCGAAGCCGTGGCGGCAACGCTGGCGCGCGAGGTCTGGGTGGTCGCGCCCGAGCATGACCAGAGCGGCACCTCGCACTCCCTGAGCCTGCACGCGCCGCTGCGCATCAGCCAGCAGGGCGAGCGCCGCTTCGGCGTGAGCGGCACCCCGGGCGACTGCGTCGTCATGGCCGCCCGGCACCTGATGGCCGACACCCCGCCGAGCCTGGTCCTGTCAGGCATCAACCGTGGCGCCAACCTCGGCCTCGAAACCGTGTTCTCCGGCACCGTCGGCGCCGCCATGACCGGCGTGCTGCTGGGCATCCCGGCCATTGCGCTGAGCCAGGCCTTCACCGATCGCAACGCGGTGCGCTGGGAAACGGCGCGCGCGCTGGCGCCCGGCGTGATCCGCCGCCTGCTTGCCGCCGGCTGGAACCCGCAGGCCTGCCTGAACGTCAACTTCCCCGATGTGGAGCCCGGGTCAGCCGGCCCGCTCACCGTCACCCGCCAGGGCGTCGGCCTCGTCAAGGATCTTGCCGTGCGGGCCCATGTCGACCCGCGCGGCATTCCGTATCACTGGCTGCAGTTTTCGCGCGGGCCGCAGCCGGATACCGACGACAGCGAGGCGGTGGTGGTCGGCCGGGGCGCCATTTCGGTGACGCCGCTGCGCTTCGAGCGCACCGACGAGGAGGCGGCCGCGGAGCTGGCGGGGCGCCTTTGAGGTGATGCGCGCCTCAAGCGCTCGTCCACCAATGCCTCCGATATCGATTTCGATCCTGTCGCCCGGTTTCATGGATACCGGCGGCATGCCCATGGCGATTACGTCGCCCTGCATGATGACGCTCGGCAATGCGTACCGGACTGCTTTGAATGTACTCCCTAGACGACCTGAAACTCTTTGTCCGCACCGCCGAGCTTGAAAACCTCTCCGCGGCCGCGCGCGAACTGGGCCGGACCGCCGCCACCGCCAGCGCCGCCCTGATCCGCCTGGAGCAACGCCTGAGCGCGCGCCTGTTCGCCCGCACCACCCGCCGCATGCGCCTGACCGAGGAGGGGCGGGTGTTCCTGGAGGCAGCGCGCAAGGCATTGGCGGCGCTGGAGGAGGGCGAGGGCGCACTGGCGGAGCAGCGCGAGGAACTGGCCGGGCCGCTGCGACTCTCGGCGCCCGCCGACCTGGGGCGCGCCTTGTTGCGTGGCTGGCTGGACGATTTCCTGGTGGCGCATCCGCAGCTTTCGCTTGAACTGTCCATCGGCGATACGCTTGCTGACCTGTATCGCAGCAATGTCGACCTGGCGGTGCGGGTGGGCTGGCTGGAGGATTCGGGGCTGGTGCGCCGGCAGCTTGCGCTGACGCGCCGCGTGGCGGTGGCCGCGCCGGCGTACCTGGCGCGTTGCGGCACGCCCGCGTCGCCCGAGGCGCTGGCGCAGCACCAGATGCTATGCCTCGCGCCAGGCGGGCAGGCGCGCATGCGCTGGCCGTTTCGCTCGCGCCAGTCCCGGCTGGAGGTGGAGGCGAACGGGCGGCGCACCAGCGATGATGGCGCGGTGGTGCGCGACTGGGCGCTGGCGGGCCATGGCATCGCTTTCAAAAGCTGGTTCGATGTCGCGGCCGACGTCAGCGCCGCCCGCCTGGTGCTGCTGTTTCCCGAGTGGTACCAGGACAGCGTGCCGCTGCAGCTGGTGTTCCTGCAGAGCCGGTTTCCGTCCTACCGGCAGCGCCGCCTGATCGAGTTCCTGCAGGCGCGTTTCGCGGCGTTCGACGCGGACTATCCTTTCCCGGGCTAGCCGCGTCGGTGCAGGCTTGCGTCGTGGCTACTCGTTGACGGCAAGCTCGCCGGCGGCAAGCACAGCCCCTTTGCCCGCGCCGCGGCTGGCTCGCCACGCAGAGTACGTGACCCCGGTCAGCAGCAGGGCTGAGAGCACGACGAAGACGCAACTGATGGGGCGATGCACGAACACCATCATGTCGCCGCGCGACAGCAGCAGCGAGCGGCGGAAGTTCTCTTCCACCATCGGCCCGAGCACGAAGCCAAGCAGGATGGGCGCGACAGAGAACCCGAGCCACATGAGCACCGCGCCGATGACGCCGAACGCCAGTACTTCCCAGATCTCGAACAGGCTGTTCTGCGTGCTGAACACGCCGACCACGATGAAGAACATGGCCGAGGGGAACAGGTAGCGGTAGGGCACCTGCAGCAGCTTGACCCACACGCCGATCAGCGGGACATTCAGCACGATCAGCAGCAGGTTGCCAATCCAGAAGCTGGCGATCAGGCCCCAGAAGATGTCGGGGTGATCGCTGATCAGCTGCGGCCCCGGGGCGATGCCCTGGATCATCAGCGCGCCAAGGATCAGCGCCATCACGGCGTCGCCCGGAATGCCGAGGCTCATGGTGGGGATGAAATCGACCTGCGTCTTGGAGTGCGCGGAGGCTTCCGGCCCGGCGACACCCGCGATCATGCCCGTGCCGAACTTCTCCGGCGTCTTGGAGATCTTGCGCTCCAGGGCATAGGCGACGAAGGTCGTGATGGTGGGGCCGGTCCCGGGCATGGCGCCGAACACGGTGCCTACCGCGGTGCCTCGCACCATCGGCCAGAAGGCGGTCTTGAGCTCGGCCAGGCTGGGCCGCATGTCGCGGATGCGCAGCTTGGCCTTGCTGGCGATCACGCTCATCCGGTTGACATTGAGCAGGAAGTCCGCCACGCCGAACAGGCCCATGGCGATGGCGACCAGTTCCAGCCCGTCGCTAAGCTCGGGGATGTTCATCGCCAGGCGGAAGGTGCCGCTGTTCACGTCGGTGCCGACGCAGCCGCAGATCAGGCCGAACAGCGTCATCGCCACGCCTTTCAGCGGGGACCCGCGCGACATGGTGGAGCCGGCCAGCAAGCCCAGCAGCATGATCGAGAAGATCTCGGTTGGGCCAAACTTGAACGAAATCTCGGTGAGCAGCGGCGAGGCGAAGATCATTACGATGATGCCCACCGACGCGGCGAAGAATGAGCAGATCATGGTGATGCCCAGCGCCGTGCCGCCCTTGCCGGCGCGCGTCATCGGATAGCCGTCCAGGCAGGTGACCGCATGCGGCGGGTGCGAGGGCAGGTTGAGCAGGATCGCGCCGATGGCGCCGCCATATTGCGAGCCATAGAAGATCCCCGCCAGCATCAGGATGGCGGGTACCGGGTGCATGGCATAGGTCAGCGGCAGCAGGATGGAAATGGCCGACAGCGCGCCCATGCCGGGCAGCACGCCAATCAGGTTTCCCATCAGCACGCCGAAGAAGGACCACATCAGGTTGGAGCCCTGGAAGGCAACGCCAAAGCCGAACCAGAGATCATGCAGAGCGTTCGCGGTCATGATGTTCAGACCCCCCAGGCAAACAGCGGCAGCTGCAACTGCAGCGCCCACCAGAACACGACCGTGGCGATGACGCACATCGCCAGTGCCAGGATGGCGGCTTGCTTCACGGTATTGCTCCGGTCGCCCAGCGCCGAGATGAACACGATGGCGAAGGTGGCGGGGATCAGGCCGCCATATTTGCCCAGCAGCAAGAAGGCGAGCACGCCCAGGATGATGCAGGCACAGCCGCGCAGATCCGGCAGCCCGGCGCCATGCCCGTGTCCGGATGCCTGGGCTTGCGCCGGTGGCTCCTTGCGCGCCGAGATGGCGATGAGCATGCCGACGATCGCCAGTAGCGCGCCTACCGCTGCCGGGAAGAACCCGGGCCCCATGTGGCTCAGCGTACCGGTGCGATATTGCAGGCCGGCCACTAGCGTGGCGAGCCCGATCAGCGTCATGAGCCCGCCGCCGTAGTAGTCCTTCTTGAAACGCGAGGGGGTGTTCATTGCAGGTCCCCTCTGGTCCGGCTACCCGAGCGGTAGCGTGCGTTGGTGTGTCGATGCATGAGGTGGTCTCTCCGTCTCCTGTTTTTACGCCCTTGCCTTGCCGCGACTTCATCGCGGGCGTGAGCGGGTGTCGAGACTGTAGGAACGGCATCTTCCAAACGGCTTTCCGACGGCTTGCAATCGGCTTTCGGGACAGAGATGTTGAAGAGAATTTCTCGTGGCTACGCGTAATCCCTAGCGCTGAAAATCCATGGGGCAGGGAACTTCCGCGGCGGATCTCAAGCCATGCAGCGGCCAAGTGGTGCACTGCTCACCCGCCGCCAGCGACCCGCGGAAATCCATTTGCATCACGTTGTGCTATATCCAGCCGGATCGCTGCAGCGTAAGGCGTACCTGGATGGTTGCAATGACAGTCATGCAGACATGTAGCCATGCAAAGCGACATCAAGCTTTCACAAAAGACCTAGACAATGCGGTCTGCCGCCACGGGTGCGGTTCACGGCGTCTATCGCATGGTTGCCCGCGGCTGGCGGAAGACTGCCTCATCCATCCATAAGACAGAGAAAATCAGTGAAGAAAGCTCTCCTTGCAATGACTGCCGCGGCTGCTGCCGCAGCCTCCGGCGCAGCGTTCGCCCAAACCTCCTCGTCCAGCGTCACGCTGTACGGCATTGCCGACGTCGGCATTGAAGTCATCAACCACATGCCGGCCACTGGCTCCGCGGGTGGCACCGCTACCCGCATGAACTCCGGCAACCTGTCGGGCTCGCGCTGGGGCCTGCGCGGCAGCGAAGACCTGGGCGGTGGCCTGAAGGGTATCTTCGTGCTGGAAAGCGGCTTCGATATCGATACCGGCGCCTCGGGCCAGGGCAACCGCCTGTTCGGCCGCCAGTCGTACGTGGGCCTGCAGGGCAATTTCGGCGCCGTGACGCTGGGTCGCCAGCAAAACTCGCTGTATGACCTGTTCGGCGCCTATGACCCGATGGCCGTCGGCCCGCGCTACTCGCTCAACAGTGTCGACTCGCTGTTCAACGGCCGTGCCGACAACGCCTTCAAGTACACGGGCAAGTTCGGCGGCCTGACGGCTACCGGCTTCTACAGCACCGGGCGCGATGCCACGGTGACCAACGGCAGCGAAGTGCCGGGCGCAAGCAAGGTGGGGCGCAACTACGGCGCGGGCCTGGCCTACGCGGCGGGTGGCTTCTCCGTTGGCGCCGCGTACGACCAGTTCCAGGGTTCGTCGGTGGCTCTGCAGGATCGCACCGCCAAGCGCGCGGCCATCGGCACGTCCTATGCCTTTGGCGATGCCAAGGTGTTTGCCGGCTACCGCTGGCTGCGTGACGACGGCACGGCAAGCGCCACGGCCACCGTCACCCGCAGCAATGTGTACTGGGCAGGCGCGCAGTACAAGTTCACGCCTGCGTTCCAGCTGACCGGCGCGGCGTACTACACCGACCTGAAGAACAGCGGCGCGGATTCGTGGATGTACGTGCTGTCGGGCGACTACTCGCTGTCCAAGCGTACCGACGCCTACCTGAACATCGGCTACGTGAAGAACAAGTCGGGCTCCACCCTGGGCCTGAACGGTGCCGGCACGGCACTGCCGGGCGCGAACCAGACCGGCGCCACCGTCGGCGTGCGTCACCGCTTCTAAGCCGCATCCGAGCGGCCACTGAGCAGCACCTGGGCGGCATCCTGCGCATGGAGGATGCCGCCAACAATCATATCGACCTTGCTTTTGCGCGAGGATCGCTTGGCCGGTCAGATTGACCGGCCTTTTTTCTCTTTTTTGCCGAACCGCGTGAAGTGAGCAAGGCCGCCGCCGCCATGGACGCAATCGACCTTTGATACCGCGAGGTCATTTCGCCAGCTAGGACACCCTCGGCATGGCCAGCAGCCTCAGCGCCAGCAGCGCCAGCACCACGGCAAGCCCGTATTTCTGGAACACGGCGGCACGCGGGTTGCGGCTCAGGAACCGCTGTGCCGACCCGCCAGCCGCGCCCAGCAGGCCGTGGAACACGGTGCTGATCGCCGTCAGCACGCAGCCCAGGACAATCAGCTGCCGGGCCACGTTGCCTTTTCCCGGGTCCACGAACTGCGGCAGGAAGACCATGAAGAACAGCAACGCTTTCGGATTCAGCAAGCTGTTCAGCGTAGCGCGGAAAAACACCGATTTCAACGAGGCCTGCCGGGTCACCGCGCCCAGCGGCAGCAGCGGGCGGCGCAGCGCTTTCCAGGCCATCCACAGCAGGTACAGGGCCCCCGCATAACGGATCAGGTCGAGCGCCGGGGTCCAGGCGGCAATTGCGGCGGTGATGCCGGTTGCCGTCAGGACGGTCAGCACGAGGTCTGCCGCGGCAATGCCGAGCGCGGCCGCCGCGCCGCCGCCGGGGCCGTAGGTGACGCCGTGTGCCATGACGAAGGCCATGTTTGGCCCGGGTGACAGCAGCAGCGCCATCACGGCCGCGGCGAACACCGACAAGGTAGCGAATTCGGTCATGCCCAGGTTTCCAGATAGCTCCGCAGAGCCCTTTACGTTGTCGAGGCTGGTAGCGTAATCTTTGTGCCTGATACAAACAAAAAATTGTTCTAGATACAAAGAACGATCCGATCAAGGCGCGCAGGCCAAGGCATGATCCCAGCCCGGTACAAAACCATCATGGACGAGATCGCGGGGCGCATTCGCGAGGGGGGGCTGCCGCCAGGCACGCAATTGCCGACCGTTCGCGCCTTGATGAAGCAGCATGGCATCGCCCTGGCCACCGCATCGCGCATCTACCGGGAGCTGGAGTCCATCGGGCTGGTCGTCGGCGAGACCGGCCGTGGTACTTTCGTGCGCGACACCTCGCTGCCGCGCGGCCTGGGCCTGGAGCAGCACCCGGTGCGTTTCGGCGCGGTCGATCTCACCTTCAACTATCCGTCCTTGCCGGGCCAGGCCGACATGCTGCGCGACGGCCTGCGCACCATCGCGGCCTCGGGGGACCTCGATGCGCTGCTGCATTCGGCGCCCCAGGGCGGGCGGGTGCACGAACGGCAGAGCGCGGCCAGGCACCTGCGCAACCGGGGCATCCGGGTGGGCGGCGAGCAGGTGCTCATCGTCAATGGCGCGCAGCAGGGCCTCGCCGTGGCGGTCATGGGGCTGCTCAAGCCGGGCGATGTCCTGGCGGTGGACGCGCTGACCTATCCCGGCATGAAACGGCTCGCACAGTCGCACCGTCTTGACCTGGAGGCGGTGCCGCACACGGTGGACGGCATGGACCTGGAGCATCTGGCAGCGCTATGCAAGCGGCGTCCGGTGCGCGCCGTCTACGCCATGCCTACGATGCACAACCCACTGGGCACGGTGATGGCTGAGCCATCCCGGGTCCGGCTTGCCGAGCTCGCCGGGAAGCATGATTTCCTGGTCATCGAAGATGGCGCCTATGCCTTCCTGGCCGAGCCGGCACCCAAGCCTGTCTTTACCTACGCGCCTGAACGCACGATTTATGTCTCGGGGCTGTCCAAGAGCGTCGCGTCCGGCTTGCGCGTGGGCTTTGTCGCCGCGCCCCTTGCGCTGGTGCCGGCGCTGGAGGGGGCGATCCGCGTCTCGACATGGAACACGCCCACGCTGACCGTGGCGCTGGGTTGCCATTGGATCGAGGCCGGACTGGTCGACGAACTCGAGGACCGCAAGCGCAAGGACGCGCGGCTGCGGCAAAGCCTGGCGCGCCGCGTGCTGCGCGGTTGCGATATCAAAGCGCATCGCGCTTCCTACTATCTCTGGCTGACCTTGCCGGAAGACCTGCGCGCGGATCGCGTCGCCGCTGGCCTGGCGCGCGAAGGCGTCCTGGTGACGACGGCCCAGCCGTTTGCGGCCACGCCACGCGTGCCGCATGCGCTGCGCCTGGCGATCGGCTCCATCTCGCAGGAAGCGCTGGAGGACGCGTTGGTCAAAGTGCGCCGGGCGGTGCTCGGCTAGAAGGATAGCTTTCTCCGACCGTGATTCCAACGGTGCCGGCCTATAGTGCAACCGGGGGGCGACGCGGTGGCGTGGTCCCCCGAAAAAGTAGCACATGGGTGGGGCGGGGTGGGGGCCCGCCGCCGCGTGCAGCGGGGCGGTCCGCCCTTGCGACACCTGCGGCCGATGTCCAATGTTCAAGGAGCAGCATCATGTTGATAGCCAGGTGGCAGATCGATGCCCGTTTCGGGCACAAGCAAGAAGTCATCGAGCGCCTGCAGGCATGGGCGCGCGAGATCGCCCCGCAAGCCGGCCTCGTCACCGGACGCTTGCTGACCGGCTCGATCGGCGCGCTCGAGGCCACGGTGATCCACGACTGGGAAGTGAACAACCTCGGCGAGCTGGATAGCGCCTGGGCCCGGCTCGCGTCGATACCTGCCCACGCGCAATGGGGCAAGGAGCTGGAACCGTTCGTCGTCTCCGGCACCGCGCGCTGGGAAATCTATCGCGTGGTCTGATATCAAAAGTGACGCTGGCTTCGCACGTTTGCCGCCGTGCTGGCCGGCGCGCCTGCGTGATTGTTCCCATTGTCGGCTCACGGGCTTTCCATTAGGCTTTGCAACCACCTTCGAGGCCTCCGGCGCGTTCCCTGCATGTTCGCTGCATGTTGCCCAGACACCGCCGGCTACTGGAGATGTCCTGATGCCCGCAGCGCAGCACCTGCAGCAGACGCCGGCGCGGTTGACCACCGTGACCTTCGATCAATGGCGTGAAGCCATCGACACCAGTTTCCTGCCGCTCGATTATTCGCGCCAGACGCGCGGGGGCTTTCATTGCCACGTCAGCTATGCGCGTTTCGGCGCCAGCGCGGTGGCAGACATGGATGTCGACGCGCACCGTGTTGCGCGCGAGTCCCGGCACGTGGCGGCATCCGACGCGGGTTTCTTCAAGATCTTCTGGCAGCTCAGCGGGCGCAGCCGCGTGGCGCAGCGCGGCAACGAGGCCTCGCTGGAGCCGGGCATGTGGTCGATCTACGATACCGCGCAGCCCTATAGCATCGAGATGGCGGACCGCTGCCGGGTGCTGGTGCTGCTGGTGCCGCAGGAACGCGCCTTCGGCTGGCGCCAGGCAGCGACCAGCCTGGGCGGCCGGGCGCTGCGCGGGGAGGGCGCGGCGCGCATCGCACTGTCGGCGCTGGGCGCCATGCTGCATGACACCTGCGCGGGGCACCTGCTGGATCATCAAGGCCAGATCGTGTTGCAGGATTCCGTGGTTTCATTGATGGAGACGGCGCTGCAAGGCGCCGGCACGCCGCTGCCGCCGGCCCTTGGCGATGGCGGGGACGCTGCCGTGGCGCGGCATCTTGGCGAAGCGCGCATGCGCCGGCTGGCCGAGTTCATCGATGCGCATCTGCATGATCCGGCGCTTTCGGCGCAACGGCTGGCGGCAGTGCTGAACGTGTCGCGCCGCACGTTGTACAACCTGTTTCGTGAGTCCGGGCAGACCCCGCATGCCTATATCCTGTCGCGCCGGTTGCGGCAGGCGGCGGCGCGGCTGGCGGGCAGCGGCGACGCCGGGCGCAGCATTACCGAGATTGCTTTTGCGCTGGGGTTTGGCGATGCGGCGCATTTCAGCCGGGTCTTCCATGAGCGGTTCGGGATGAGTCCGACGCAGTGGCGGCAGCAGAATGCGGGGGGGAAGGGGGGCTTTGCTGCGACTGCAATTGCAACGGATTGACTTCAACGTCAAAGGCAACTTCAACTGCCGTTTCACCACCCCTGCGGGGCGGCGACCTACTTTCTTGTCTTGCCAAGAAAGTAGGCAAAGAAGGCGCCCCATACGGCCTGGTACACCTTCACGGCTCGCTTCGCATCGCGTTTGGGTGATTCCCGCCCCTTCGGGCGGGAATCACGGCTACCACAGTCGGTTGATCTTGCGGCTGGTTGGCTCCCCTCTCCCACTTGTGGGAGAGCAACCGAGGGGGGAGGGCGGGCGCGCGTTGTGGCGTTGTGGTGCCGAGGGCCATCGGCTTCGGCTTTAGCCTTTTCCACGCTTTGCACGCATCGACAAGCTTTGTGCACGGCCAGACAAGCCATGATCAGGCCGTGGTGTTAACTTCGATCTCCATAACCAGGCACCAGCCAAGACCAACCGGAGACGAAGATGAATGCACCCAAGGAAGCCCGCAGCGGCCTGAACCAGGCCATCCGCAATGCCATGCTGATCGACGGCGAGTGGCGCCAGGCCGAGTCCGGCGAGACCTTCGCCGTGTTCGATCCCGCCACCGGCGAGGAGATCGCGCGCGTGCCCGCGGGCGGCGCGGCGGATATCGATGCGGCGGTGGCCGCGGCCGGGCGCGCCTTTGCCGGCGGCACGTGGCGCGCCATGATGCCGGCCCAGCGCGAGCGCCTGCTGCTCAAGCTGGCCGACCTGGTCGAGCAGCACGGCGACGAACTGGCCCGGCTTGAAACCCTCAACAACGGCAAGCTGCTGGCGTTCTCGCAAGGCCTGGAGGTGGGCGGCAGCGCGCAATGGCTGCGCTACATGGCCGGCTGGGCCACCAAGATCGAAGGCAGCACGCTGGACGTATCGGTACCGTTTCCCCCGGGCACGCGCTATAGCGCCATGACCCGGCGCTCGCCGGTGGGTGTGGTGGGCGCCATCGTACCGTGGAATTTCCCCTTGCTGATGGCGGTCTGGAAGATCGCGCCGGCCCTGGCTTGCGGCTGCACCGTGGTGCTCAAGCCGGCCGAGGAAACGCCGCTGACCGCGCTGCGGCTGGCCGAGCTGGCGCTGGAAGCGGGCTTCCCGCCGGGCGTGCTGAACGTGGTGACCGGCGACGGCGTGCCCGGCGCGGCGCTGGTGGCGCATCCCGGCGTCAACAAGATTACCTTCACCGGTTCGACCGAAGTGGGGCGCCTGATCGGTGCGCGCTGCGGCCAGGATATTCGCCGCGTGTCGCTGGAGCTCGGCGGCAAGAGCCCGGTCATCGTGCTGGACGACTGCGATCCCGCGCATGCCATCCAGGGCGCGGCCGGCGCCATCTTCCTCAACCAGGGCCAGGTCTGCACGGCCGGCTCGCGCCTGTACGTGGCGCGCCGCCACTATGACCAGGTGGTCGAGGGGCTGGGCAAGGTGGCCAATGCCACGGTGCTGGGCTCCGGGCTCGATCCCGCCAGCCAGATGGGGCCGCTGGTGTCGTCGCGTCACCGCGACAAGGTCATGGGGCTGATCGGCACCGGGCGCAGCGAAGGCGCGGAGATCGTCGCGGGGGGCACTGCGCTGGACCGCCCCGGCTATTTCGTGCGGCCAACCGTGGTGGCCAACGCTGCATGCAAGGACCTGACGCTGGTGCGCGAGGAAGTCTTCGGCCCGGTGGTGGTGGCCATGCCGTTTGACGACCCCGAGGCCGTGCTGGCCGAGGCCAACCGGTCCGAGTACGGCCTGGGCGCCAGCATCTGGAGCAATGACTTGCGCGCGGTGCAGCGGCTGGTCGATGGCCTGGATGCCGGCACGGTCTGGGTCAATACACACAACATCGTGGACCCCAACATGCCTTTTGGTGGATACAAGGCCTCCGGGGTCGGCCGCGAGCATGGCCGCTCCGCCATCGAGGCCTATACCGAGATCAAGTCGGTCTGCATGGCGTACTGAGCGGCATCGCCGCGCGTGGTGGGGGCGTTCGCTCTGCGGGTAATCCCGAGTGGGTAAAACCTACCCCTGCGGCCATTCTTAGATACTGCTGCAAACCGGTGGCGCGACGGGCGATGTCCGTCGCGCCATTGGCCAGCCGCTGGCATAGAACCAGCCTGGCTTCCCCCCAAGAAGAAGCAAGAAGAGGAGACACAATGAGCCAAGAACCCGAGCGGGTTTTCTCCTGCTGGCCGCGCGTTGCGCAGCGCGCCGGCAATCAAGCAGGCCTGTCACGCAAGGTGGCATTGCTGGTCGCGGGGCTGGCGGCGTTCTCGCTGGCGGCGGCGCAGGCCAAGCCGACGGCCAAGGTGGCCAGCGCCGATCACATCCGTAGCGTCACCCGAGGCGTCGACGGCGCCTTTATCGAAGGCAACGCCGCCAAGACACCCGACTGGCCCAGCTACGGCCTGGACTACGCGGAAACCCGCTTCAGCCGGCTCTCGCAGATCAATGCCGACAACGTGAAGGACCTCGGGCTGGCCTGGTCCTACGATCTTGAATCCACGCGCGGGGTGGAAGCCACGCCGCTGGTGGTCAACGGCATCATGTACGTCAGCGCGTCATGGAGCGTGGTGCATGCCATCGACACCCGCAGCGGCAAGCGCATCTGGACCTTCGACCCGAAGGTCGACAAGTCGATCGGCTACAAGGGCTGCTGCGACGTGGTCAATCGCGGCGTGGCGCTGTACCAGGGCAAGGTCTTTGTCGCCTCCTATGATGGCCGCCTGATCGCGCTCGATGCCGGCACCGGCCGCAAGCTGTGGGAGAAGGACACCATCATCGACCGCACCCACTCGTACACCATCACCGGCGCGCCGCGGGTGTTCAAGGGCAAGGTCATCATCGGCAACGGCGGTGCCGAGTACGGCGTGCGCGGCTATATCACCGCCTACGATGCCGGCACCGGCGAGCAGAAATGGCGCTGGTTCACCGTGCCCGGCGACCCCAGCAAGCCGTTCGAGGACGAGTCGATGGCCAAGGCGGCCAAGACCTGGGACCCGGCCGGCAAGTACTGGGAAGCCGGAGGCGGTGGCACCGCATGGGACACGCTGGCCTTCGACCCCGAGCTCAACCTGATGTACGTGGGCACCGGCAACGGCTCGCCCTGGTCGCGCAGCAAGCGCAGCCCGGCCGGCGGCGACAATCTTTACCTGGCCTCCATCGTCGCGCTGGATCCGGATACCGGCAAATACGTCTGGCACTACCAGGAGACGCCCGGCGACAACTGGGACTACACCTCCACCCAGCCCATGATCCTGGCCGACCTGAATATTGGCGGCAAGGCGCGCAAGGTCATCCTGCACGCGCCCAAGAACGGCTTCTTCTTCGTCATCGACCGTACCAACGGCCAGTTCATCTCGGCCAAGAACTTCGTCGACGTGAACTGGGCCAGCGGCTACGACCAGAACGGCCGCCCGATCGAGCTGCCGGAGGCACGCGCCACCGACAAGCCCTATGACGCCATCCCCGGGCCCTACGGCGCGCACAACTGGCATCCGATGTCGTTCAACCCGCAGACCGGCCTGGTCTACCTGCCCGCGCAGCATGTGCCGCTCAACCTGATGGACGACAAGAACTGGACGTTCAACGGCAAGCAGCCCGGCCAGCCGCACGGCAACGTGGGATGGAACACGGCGAAGTTCCTCAATGCAGAGCCGCCCACCAGCCAGCCCTTCGGGCGCCTGATCGCCTGGGACCCGGTGCAGCAAAAGGCCGTCTGGACGCAGGAGCAGGTTTCGCCGTGGAACGGCGGCACGCTCACCACCGCCGGCAACCTCGTGTTCCAGGGCACGGCCGATGGCCGCTTCATCGCCTACAACGCCACCACCGGCGCGAAGCTGTGGGAATCGCCCACGGGCACCGGCGTGATCGCGGCGCCCGTGAGCTATCTGGTGGACGGCAAGCAGTACGTGTCCGTCGCCGTCGGCTGGGGTGGCGTCTATGGGCAGGCCCAGCGCGCCACCGAGCGGCAAGGGCCGGGCACGGTCTACACCTTCGCGGTTGGCGGCAAGGCGCCGATGCCCGCGTTCGTGCAGTACCGCGCGGGTGAACTGCTGTCAGGCGTGAAGTACGACCCGGCCAACGTCGCGGCCGGCACGGCGCTCTACGTCAGCAACTGCGTGCTCTGCCATGGCGTGCCCGGCGTGGATCGCGGCGGCAATATTCCCAACCTCGGCTATATGAATACCGCCTATATTCAAAATCTCGACAAGTTCATCTTCAAGGGACCCGCCATGGCGCGCGGCATGCCGGACTTCACCGGCAAGCTGAGCGCGGACGATGTCGAGAAGATCAAGGCGTTTATCCAGGGCACCGCCGACGCCATTCGGCCCAAGGCGCAGGCAATGGCCAAGTAGCGACCGGGCGGGCCGCCCGCTCGGCAGCAAAGGAAGTCATCAACAAACTCAGGGCAGGGATATGGCAGGCAACACGGGCGGTGGGCGAAGCAGGAATCCGGTTTCCGCAGAGGCTTCGCACCGCCTGTGCTGCCTGGCGGCGGCGATGCTTGCCGCCGCGCCCGGCGCGGCGTTGGCCGAAGAAACGCTGCCGGACGTGGTGGTGAGCGTCAGCCGCGCCGAGCAAAAGCGTTTTGACGCGCCGGCCGCGATCGACAGCGTTCCCGTCGATTCGCTGAGCACGCCCAGCCCCTTGGTCAACCTGTCCGAGCTGCTGCCGCTCGTGCCCGGCGTGACCGCGCGCGAGCGGCAGAATTACGCGCAAGACTTGCAGCTGGCGGTGCGCGGCTTTGGCAGCCGCTCCACGTTCGGTGTGCGCGGCGTGCGGCTGTTTGTGGACGGCATTCCCGCCACCATGCCGGACGGGCAGGGCCAGGCCTCCACCGCCGATCTCACCAACGCCAGCCGCATCGAGGTGTTGCGCGGCCCATTTGCCCAGCTCTACGGCAATGCGTCGGGCGGTGTCGTGCAGATCTTCACGCCCGATCCGCCCAAGGCGCCGATGGCGCGCGCCACCAGCGGATTCGGCTCCGACGGGCAATGGATGGCCGGCGTGACGGTGGGCGGCGGCAACGACAAGATTGGCGGCGTGCTGGATGCATGGACATTCGAGACCGACGGCTACCGTGATCACAGTGCGGCCCGGCGCCGCCAGCTCAACGCCAAGGTGGTGGCAGAGCCAGTCACCGGCACCCGCGTCACGCTGTTGTTCAACGCCTTCGACCAGCCCCAGGCGCAGGACCCGCTCGGCCTCACGCGTGCCCAGGCCGACGCCAACCCGCGCCAGGCCGTGCCGCTGGCCACGCAGTTCAATACCGGCAAGACCGTGCGGCAGAACCAGGGCGGCGTGCTGGTCGAGCAACGGCTAAGCCAGCAGGACAACCTTGAATTCCGCCTCTATGGCGGCACCCGCGAGCTCACCCAGTACCTGGGCTTCAGCGGCATCGCGCCCTCGTCGGCGGGTGGCATCGTGGATATCGACAGATCCTACGGCGGCGGTGCGATGTCATGGCACCACAACACCACGGTAGCCGGATTGCCTTTGCTATGGAGCGCCGGCTTGGACGCCGACGGCATGCGCGATGCGCGCACCGGCTATGTGAACCAGAACGGCACGCAGGGCGCGCTGCGCCGCGACGAAACCGACAAGGCCGGCAGCCTGGGCGCCTTCGCCCAGTTCGACTGGACCTGGAATCCCTCCTGGCGGCTGGTCGGCGGCGTGCGCGCCAGCCAGGTCAAGCTGCGCATCGACGATCACTACATCACCGCCGCCAGCCCCGACGACAGCGGCACCGCCACCTACAACAACGTCAGCCCGGTGCTCGGCGTGGTCTGGCAGGCGGTGGAGTCGCTCAATGTCTACGCCAACCTTGGCCGCGGCTTCGAAACCCCGACGCTGACCGAAGTCGCCTACGGCCCCGGCGGCATCGGCACCAACCTCGGGCTGCAGCCCTCCACCAGCCGCCAGGGCGAGATCGGCGTCAAATGGCAAGGCAAAGGGCAACGGCTGGAAGCCGCGGTGTTCGACGCCGGCAGCCACAACGAGATCGTGCCGCTGTCCAACGACAACGGTCGCTCCGTCTACCAGAACGTCAACGGCGTGCACCGGCGCGGTCTGGAGCTGGGATGGCGCGGCACCTACGGCCCCGGCGAGCGCTACGGCACCGGCCTGGCCTACACCTGGCTCGACGCCTACTTTGGCGATGCTTTTCGCAATGCGCAGGGCGCAACGGTAGCCTCTGGCAACCGCCTGCCCGGCACCGCTCGCCACAGCCTGTTCGCCGAGGCCACCTACAAGCCCGTGGCCGACCTCACGCTGGGTGTGGAGATGCGCGTGGAAGGGCGCGTGTTCGCCGACGACCTCAACACGCAATATGCGCCGGGCTACGCCACCTTCAACCTGCGCGCCGGCTACAACTTCCGCGTGGGACGCATGCGCTGGTATGCCTATGGCCGTATCGACAATATTGCCGACCGGCACTACATCGGGTCGGTGATCGTGAACGAGAGCAATGGCCGGTATTTCGAGCCGGCGCCGGGGCGGCGGTTTTTTGTGGGGCTGCGGGCGGAGATCTGAAGGCGGGCGGCATGCATGCCATGCTGTCCGGATGTCGTCGGCACCGGGCCCGTGGTCGCTGGTCTACACTATCCCGACAGCCGCCACAGCGCCGCACTACGCCCACATTCCATGCAAGACACCACTCCGCTCGCCACCGACGACCGCACCCGCAGGATCATGCTGTGGGTGGTCGCCATCGGTTTCTTCATGCAGACGCTGGATTCCACGATCGTCAACACGGCATTGCCTTCGATGGCCAGGAGCCTGGGGGAGAGCCCGCTGCGGATGCAGTCGGTGATCATTGCCTACTCGCTGACCATGGCGGTGATCATTCCGGCGTCGGGCTGGCTGGCGGACCGTTTTGGTACCCGCACCATCTTCCAGACGGCCATCGTGCTGTTTGTCGCTGGCTCGCTGGCTTGCGCCTATTCCAATAGCCTGACCTGGCTGGTGGTCTCGCGGGTGGTGCAGGGAGTGGGTGGCGCGATGTTGCTGCCCGTGGGGCGGCTGGCGGTGCTGCGCACGTTCCCGCGGGACCAGTACCTGCAGGCGCTCAGCTTTGTGGCGATTCCGGGCATGGTGGGACCGCTGATCGGGCCGACGCTGGGGGGCTGGCTGACCCAGACGTTTTCGTGGCACTGGATCTTCCTGATCAATGTGCCGGTAGGGCTGCTGGGAGGTCTGGCCACCATGCGCTACATGCCCAACGCGCGCCTGCACGGGGTGGCGCCGTTCGACCTGAGCGGCTACCTGTTGCTGGCGATCTCGATGCTGACGATTTCGTTTTCGCTGGATGGCCTGGCGGAGCTTGGCTTCGAGCATGCCACCGTGCTGATGCTGCTGATTGCCAGCATGGCTTCACTCACTGCCTATGTCCTGCATGCCTCGCGGCGGCGGCGCCCGCTGTTTGCATTGCGGCTGTTTCGCATCCATACCTTCAGCGTGGGGCTGCTGGGCAACCTGTTTGCGCGCATCGGTAACGGCGCCATGCCGTTCCTGATCCCGCTGACGCTGCAGGTCAGCCTGGGTTACTCGCCGTTCCAGGCGGGCATGATGATGCTGCCGATCACGGCGGCGGGCATGGCGTCCAAGCGGCTTGCCACGCGCCTGATCGAGCGTCATGGCTATCGCAAGGTGCTGGTCACCAATACCTTCCTCGTGGGGCTGGCGATGGCGTCGTTCGCGCTGATCTCGCCCACCCAGCCGCTGGCGCTGGTACTGGTGCAGCTGGCGCTGTTCGGGATGGTCAATTCGATCCAGTTCACCGCCATGAACACGGTCACGCTGAAGGACCTCGGCACGGCCGGGGCTAGCGGCGGCAACAGCCTGCTGTCGATGGTGCAGATGCTGTCGATGAGCCTGGCGGTGACGTCGGCCGGCGCGTTGCTGGCGACCTTCCAGGGCACCTTTGGCCGCCACGGCGCCACCAGCGCGCTGCCGGCGTTCCATGCCACGTTTATCTGCGTGGGGCTGATTACCTCGGCCTCTGCGTGGATCTTCCTGCAATTGTCCCCGGATGTGGCCCGTCCGGCCGGCAAGGGCGTCGAGGACGCCACGGAGATGTAGCCGCCGGCTATGCCCTGGTTTTGCCAGCCAGCCCGTGCGAGCGCGCCGCGGCGCGCTCGCGCAGGTCTTGCACAAAGGCCTCAGCGGCGGCGCCGAGCTCGCGCCCGCCCTGGCGCAACAGCCCGACCGGTTCCTCGCTGCCTTGGCCGGAGATGGGCAGCAGCACCAGCTCGCCGCTTTCCAGCGCCTGGCGCATGGCGCAGCGCGGCGCCAGCCAGATGGCGTCGGATTTCAGGGCGACCAGCTGGCCCAGGTAAGCGTCCGAGGTTTCCAGCACCCCCGGCGGCAGCATGAAGCCGTGCCGGGCCAGCAGGCTCTCGGCGCTGTGCCGTGGCGCCGAGCCTTGCGCGGGGACCACCAGCTGGCAAGCCATGATCTCCGCCAGGGAAGGGGGCGCGTTAGCCAGCGCGTGGCCCTTGCGCACGGCGAGCAGCAGCGGCTCCGCGTCCAGCATTTCAAACCAGAGTCCCTCCATCACCGTCGGATTGTCCATGCGGCCGATGGCGATATCGAGCACGTCGGCCTTCAGCCAGTCGATCAGCGTGCGGTTCATGCCCGTCTGCACCGCCAGACCCACGTCCGGATGCGTGCGGCGAAAGGCCAGCACGGCTTCCTGCAGCAGGTCGGGCACGACGCTGGGCAGGGCGCCGACACGGATATGCGCAAGGCCGTCGGCGTCCGCGCCGGTCACGCTGACCGCGGCTTCGTCCAGGTCCTCCAGCACGCGCAGGGCGTGGCGCAGGAATCGCTGGCCCAGCTCGGTCAGCTCGGTGCCCGCCCGGCCGCGGGCCAGCAAACGTGCATCAAGCAGCGCTTCCAGCTCGGTCAGGGTCTTGGAGACGGCGGGTTGGCTGAGGCCCAGCTGCTCCCCGGCCTGGCCCAGGTGCTGGGTTTGTGCCACGGCCACGAAGCAATGCAGGTGGCGCAGGCGGACACGGTTGCGGAAGGTCGGTTGCATATCTAAAAGTTATGCAAATAGTCAAAAAACTCAATATACATGCACCGTGACTGCAAATAAAGTAATGAAAATTCCACCCCACGGAGACACATAGCATGGCCGACTCGCCTATCAAGCTGCCGCCAGGGCTGGCGCAATATCGCCGCCACTACTGGGACACCCAGCCGGAATACCGCTTTGACCCCTACGGTTCCACGGCGCTGCGCTCGCCCAACGAGCCGCTGGTGGCGCTGAACCAGACCCTGTCCGAGGTCACCGGCCCGCTGTTCGGCGCCGAGTTCGTGCGCAACGGCGACAGCGACCTCACCGCCGGCCACGCCGGCGAACCCATCGGTGAGCGCATCCTGGTCAGCGGCCGCGTGCTCGATGAAAACGGCCGTCCGGTGCCGAACGCGCTGATCGAGGTCTGGCAGGCCAATGCCGCCGGCCGCTACGTGCACAAGCGGGACCAGCACGACGCGCCACTCGATCCCAATTTCACCGGCGAAGGCCGCGTGGTGACCGACGCGCAGGGCCGTTACCAGTTCAAGACCATCAAGCCTGGCGCCTATCCCTGGCGCAACCACCACAACGCCTGGCGGCCGCAGCATATCCATTTCTCGCTGTTCGGCAACGCCTATGCCACGCGGCTGGTGACGCAGATGTATTTCCCGGGCGACCCGCTGCTCGCCTTCGATCCCATCTTCAATTGCGTGCCCGACGCCAAGGCGCGTGATCGCCTGGTGTCCACCTTCGACTGGGAAACCACGGTCCCCGAGTACGCGCTCGGCTACCGTTTCGATATCGTGCTGCGTGGCCGCGATGCCACGCCGATGGAGTAAGCCATGTTGTACGCCACCGCATCCCAGACCGTTGGACCCTACCTGCATATCGGCCTGTCCGGCCTTGACCGCGCCGACCTGACCGCCGAGGCGAGTGAGCTGACGGGCGAGCGCATCGTGATCGAAGGCCGCGTGATCGACGGCAAGGGCGATCCCGTGCCCGATGGCATGGTCGAAATCTGGCAAGCCAACCCGGCTGGCCGCTACCGCCACCCCGACGATGCGCGCGACGGCGCCGAGACGGCGCTGGTGCCCGGCTTCACCGGTTTTGGCCGGCTGCCGACCGGGCCCGACGGCAGCTTCCGCTTCGTCACCGTCAAGCCAGGCCCCGTGCCCGGCCCCGACGGCCGGCCGCAGGCACCGCATATCGTCGTCTCGCTGTTCATGCGCGGCCTGCTCAAGCACTTGTCCACGCGCCTATACTTCCCGGACGAAGCGCAGGCCAACGCAAGCGACTGGGCGTTGTCGCAGGTGCCCGCCGCGCGCCGCCACACGCTGGTGGCGCAGCAGGCAGGCGCAGGCAGGCTGCAATGGCAGGTAGTGCTGCAAGGCCAGGACGAGACGGTCTTCTTCGACATCTGATCCCGCGCAGCCATTGCCAGCGCGCCCGCGCTGAACCAAGCCCCGGCGCCGGACCCATCGTGGCCCGGCGCTGGGGTTTTTCCATGACGATGCGAACCTGTTTCGATGCCGACTTCATCCCGACTGACCGACCCGATGTTCGGTAGCGCCGCCACGCTGGCCGCTTTCTCCGATACGGCAACCGTGCAGCGCATGCTCGATTTTGAAGCCGCGCTGGCGCACGCCGAAGCCAGCTGCGGGGTCATCCCCGCCCACGCCGCCGAGGCGATCGCTGCCACCTGCCGCGCCGGCGAGATCGACTTCGACGCGCTGGCCGCTGCCGCCGTGGCAGGCGGCAACCTTGCCATTCCTCTGGTCAAGCAACTCACCGCCCGCGTGGCCGCGCGCGACGCGCAAGCCGCGCGCTACGTGCACTGGGGCGCCACCAGCCAGGACGCGATCGACACCGGCATGGTGCTGCAATTGCGTGAAGCCTTGCAGGCGGTCGACGCCGATCTCAAGGCCCTTGGCCATGCCTGCGCGGCGCTCGCCGCGCAGCACCGCGACACGCCGATGGTGGCGCGCACCTGGCTGCAGCACGCGCTGCCCACCACCTTTGGCCTCAAGGCCGCCGGCTGGCTCGATGCCCTGCGCCGCGACCTGCGCCGCCTGGACGCCGCGCGCACGCAGGCCGCCACGCTGCAGTTCGGCGGCGCCGCCGGCACGCTGGCCAGCCTGGGCGCCGCGGCGCCGGCAGTGGCAACGGCACTTGGCCGTGCGCTCTCACTGGCGGTGGCGCCTACGCCCTGGCATGCCTACCGGGACCGCATGGTCGAGGTGGCCACCACGCTCGGCATGCTCACCGGCACGCTGGGCAAGATCGCCCGCGACGTGTCGCTGATGATGCAAACGGAAGTCGCCGAGGTCGCGGAGCCCACCGGCCCCGGGCGCGGCGGCTCCAGCACCATGCCGCACAAGCGCAACCCGGTCGGCTGCGCCGCCGTGCTCACCGTTGCCGTGCGCGTGCCGCCGCTGGTGGCGACCATGCTGGCCGGCATGGTGCAGGAACATGAGCGCGCGCTGGGCGGCTGGCAGGCGGAATGGGACACCTTGCCGCAAATCGTCACGCTGGCGGCAGGGGCATTGCGGCAGATGCTGGAAGTGGTGGGAGGATTGCAGGTGGATGCCGCGCGCATGCGCGCCAACCTGGGTGTGACACACGGGCTGATCCTGGCGGAAGCCGCCATGCTGGAGCTCGGCGGCAAGATTGGCCGGCTGCCTGCGCATCACCTGGTGGAAGGCGCCTGCCGGCGGGCCGTGGCCGAAGGCACGACATTGCGCGAAGCCCTGGGCGCGACCCTGGCCGAGGACCCAGCGCATGCGGGGTTGATGGATGCGGCGGCGCTGGACCGGGTTTGCGATCCGGCGAATTACGCCGGGCAGGCGGCCGGATTCGTCGATGCGGTCCTGGCGACCTGGCGGCAGGAAGCTGGCCAGCATTGAGCGCCCCGGGAACCCGGCCACAAGCGCTTGAAGAACACACGTAACTGAACCTCGAACCCGATTCTCTGGAGACCACCTTGCCTTTCATCACCCACGCCGGCAACCGCCTCTTCTACACACTGGAAGGCCCGGCATCCGCGCCCGTCCTCATCTTCTCCAACTCGCTGGGCACTGACCACACCATGTGGGCGCCGCAGGCCGAAGCGCTGGGCCAGCACTTCCGCATCCTGCGCTACGACACCCGCGGCCATGGCCAGTCCGCATTGCCCCCGGGCCCGAGCAGCGTGGCGGAACTGGGCAGCGACGTCATCGCCCTGATGGATGCCTTGCAGATCCAGAAGGCCGCCTTCTGCGGCTTGTCGATGGGCGGCCTCACCGGCATGTGGCTGGGCGTGAACGCACCGCAGCGCTTTACCCGCATCGTGCTGGCCAACACCGCGCCCAAGATCGGCACGCCCGAGGCGTGGAACACGCGCATCGAAGGCGTGCTGCGCGACGGCATGGCGCCGCTGGTGGATGGCTCGTTGCAGCGCTGGTTCACGCCTGCCTTCGTCAGCGCCGCCGGCAATCAACTGGACGACCTGCGCCAGGTGCTGACCGGCCTCGATGCCCGGGGCTATGCCGCCAACTGCGCCGCGGTGCGCGACGCCGACCTGCGCGAAGCGGTCAGGACGATTCCCGTGCCGGTGCTGGTGATTGCCGGCAGCGCGGACCCGTCCACGACCGCGGCGGAAGGGCGCGCCCTGGCCGACGCCATTCCGGGCGCGCGCTATCTCGAGCTGGAAGCGGCCCACTTGTCCAACCGCGAACAGCCCGCGCGCTTCACCGAGGCATTGCTGGACTTCCTGGGCGGCGATGCGCAACAACCCGCCAGCCGCCCCGCCAACGATGGCGAGCGCTACCAGGCCGGCCTGGCCGTGCGCCGCGCGGTGCTGGGCAGCGCCCACGTGGATCGCTCGCTGGCCAAGCTCAACCCGCTGACCGAAGAGTTCCAGAACCTGATCACGCGCTATGCATGGGGCGAGATCTGGACGCGCGAAGGCTTGCCGCGCCATTCGCGTAGCTTGATCACCATCGCCATGATGGTGGCGCTTAACCGCAGCGAAGAGCTCAAGCTGCATCTGCGCGCCGCGGCGAACAACAAGGTTAGCCGCGACGAGGTCAAGGAGGTGCTCTTGCAGACCGCTATTTATTGTGGCGTGCCGGCGGCTAATTCGGCTTTTCATATGGCGGAGGAGGTGTTTGCAGAGGAGGATTTGAAGGGGGTGAAGGGGTTGTAAGCGGCGGTGGCATCTTGTACCCAAGGTGCCATACGATATTGCTCTGCTGGGTTGGTCGCTGTTTCTTTGAACGGCGTTGGTTTTTGCACCCAAGAGCCATACGACATCCCCCTGCGGGGGCTGCCGGTCACTCTTCTTTGCGTCGGTGTATAGACCGGGGACATAGGTGACGGGTGTGCGAGGACATGGTTGACACATTTTAAGCGGCATTCGGGTCGTTTAGGTCGATGCTTCCGAAGCGATGATGTGCGAAGTAAAGGGCGTATTTGCCGCTGTGTCTGGCGTCAGGCCGCAGCGCCACGTGCAGCTTGGCTAGGGCATTCGAAACCTTGAAGCGACGTCCCTGGAAACAGAGCTCGCCGTGCCATTTGACCTGCACTACGGTGTCGTCAGGGCCGTATTCGATGGGCGGCAACTGCTCCGGATATGGCCTCGGGCTGGGCCGATACCGCGTGACGGGCGTCGCCAGGCCAAGGGCTTCGTGAGGTCGCTGCTGGTTGTAGACATCGCGCCAGCGATCGAATGCGCGCTGCGCATAACGGCAGGAAGCAAAGTCGTTGCCGGTGAGCACCTCGGCCTTAAAGGTGCGGTGGAACCGCTCATCCTTGCCATTGGTTTGTGGGTGCGCGGGGCGGCTATGGCTCAGGCGTACGCCCAGGCGAATCAACCAGATCGCCAGGGCCGTGAGCTGGCCGGGTTGGGAAGGGCTGCCCCAGGGCGCACCGTTGTCGGCGTTGATGCGCAGCGGCAGCCCATAACGACGGAAAGCCTCGCGCAGATGGCGCTGCACCACTGCAGTCTGGGTTCTGGTGCAGGCCGTGAGCAGGATATTGAAGCGGGAATGGTCGTCCAGCACTGTCAGCGGGTAACACGGCACGCCGTCTCGGGTGGCAAACCAGCCTTTGTAGTCCATTTGCCAGAGATGGTTGGGCTCGGGATGCTCGAAACGCTGCCATGCCACCGATTTGGCGGAGGCCTCCGGGGTAATTAGCCCGTGGCGATGCAGGATCGAGGTGACAGTGCTGGGAGCCGGCGCCTCGGTATGCCCCAGGTCCTGCAAGCGGCGGCTGATCTTGCGCCCGCCCCAGGCAGGATGCTGCTGGCGAAGCGCGATCACGGCCTGTTCAAGGTCGGCGTGGGTCTGTTCCGGGCTGCGACTGGGCCGCCGAGAGCGGTCGACCAGACCGGCCTCGCCTTGCTCGGCATAGCGCGCGAGCCATTTGTAGGCGGTCTGGGGACTGATGCTGAAACGCCGGCATAACTCGCGGCGATTGCTGCCCTCTTGCTGGGCCAGAAGGATGAATTCTTGACGAAGGCTCATGGTGTCGCGCGTGCTCCAAGGCATGGTCGGATTCCGGGCAGATTCATTGCCCGAAAGTGTCAACCATGTCCTCGCACACCCGTCACCTATGTCCCCGGTCTATACAGGGTGTCAAATGCCACTTGCCAAAGGCCGCAGTACTGTAGCCCTGTTGACGCAACAGTTCGGCGATGGTTGCGGAGTCCTTTTGCAGAACCCCACGATAACCCGGATAACTGCTTGGCGAGTTCAGCACTGCGCCGACACCGGCTGCGTGGGGATTGCGGCCTGTGAGTAGCGAGGCGCGTGTCGGCGAACACACTGCAGTGGTATGAAATCGGTTATAGCTCAAGCCCTCACGGGCCAGGCCATCCATCGCCGGCGTCTTGACCGGTCCGCCAAAGGTGGAGGCCGCACCGAAACCTACGTCGTCAAGCAAGACCACTACCACATTTGGCGCACCGGCCGGCGCGTGCAGTAACGGCACGACTGGCGGGGTATCGCCAGGCTGCTCCTCGTTGCTGGCAGCCCAGCCAAAACCGGTCGCGGCACAACTTAGGGCCAGGCACAACGCCGTGGCCAAACGCTTGCGTAGTCTGTTCATGATGGTTTCCCGCGTCTCCTGTTTTTTTCGTTCTCGTCGATGCCTATTGCGTTTTCGCGTGGGCGTGTGCCAAAATTTCTGAGCGTTCGATTGAATCAAATGTTCGAATGGAATTTAGCAAGCGCCGTGGACCGTCGTCAAGACAAAATTTCACCGGCTACGGTCGTCGATTGCACGCTGCTCGGCGCCTTTGACTCATCAGTCTTTGTTGCCAGTTTCATGCGATCACTCAAACCATCTTGACAGGAGACCCCCAATGAAATCGTTACTCGCGTCACCCGATACAGCCGTGATCGTCACCGGTGGAGCGTCCGGGCTTGGGCTTGCATCGGCCCGCGCATTAGCCGCCGTAGGCCGCGACGTCGCGCTGTGGGACATTCAGGCAGAAAAGGCGCAAAACCGAGCATCGGAGATTGCCAAGGAATTTGGCGTTGCGGCGCTTGGTGTTGGCGTCGACCTGTGCGATCCCAGCGCGCTGCGGGCTGCGCTGAACGCAACCCGCGCGGCATTGCCCCGGATCGGTGGCTTGCTCCACGCGGCGGGCACGGTCGATACCGGGTCGCTCGAAGGTATCACTCCGGAAAAATGGGATGCTGGCATCCATGTTCACCTCCGCGCATTTGCACTGCTGGTGCAGGCGTTATTGCCGGATCTGCGGGCCAATCCGGGGTCTGCGGTGGTCGGCATCGCGTCAATCAATGCCACCTTGGGCAATCACATCAACCCCATCTACAGCGCGGCGAAAGGCGGCATGTTGTCACTGATCCGGTCGTTGGCGGACGGCCTTGGGCGCGATAACATCCGCATCAACGCGATTTCCCCGGGCCAGATCTTGACGCCAATGCTCCAACCCGCCGTGGACAGTTTGCCGGCAGGAACCTTCGAGCGCCGCATTCTCCTCAGCCGACTGGGACAGCCGGAGGAGATCGGCCGCGTTGCGCGCTTCCTGTTGTCGGACGAGGCGAGCTACATCACCGCGGCGGAGATCGTGGTGGATGGTGGCAACATCTCATCGCAGCGTATGTGAGTCGGCAGTAGTGCTGAACGTATAATCGGGCGCCACATTCATTGAGTGGTGCCCTGCCGCGCTGTTTCGCCGGGGGTATTGGCGTCATTGGCCAATCGCCCCCAGCGGGGCAGGCGGCATCCCGTACTACTTGTAATCGATGACATCTCCTACTGTAAAAGGCGAGGCCCGGGAACGCATTCTGCTGGCGGCCGAAGAGCTGATGGCCAGGTATGGCGTGGACGGCGTGTCGGCCCGCAGCATCAACGCAGCGGCTGGCGTTAGCGCCGGTATTCTCCACTATCACTTCGGCGGACTGGATAAGGTGGTGGACGCGCTGCTGGAACGCCATATGATGCCGTTGATGGCACAACGCCGCGAAATGTACGCTTCACTTCAGGCACAGCCGCAGGTCACGCTCCGCGGCGTTGTGGAAATACTTGTTATCCCGCTTGCCAGGAAGATCATTGAAGAGGGCAGTGCGGGTGCACGCTATGTTCAGTTTCTGGCGCGTCTCCATACGGACCGCAACCCGAAGATCGCCGAGATATTCGAGCAGTCGTTTGGGGGGAACGCCGCCGCCTTGGTTGCCATGCTCCAGCACATCCTGCCCGAAATCCCTATGGAAGTGCTCAGGTCGCGCCTGATTGTCTGTTCCCATGCGATGCTCCATAGTCTCGCCGAAATATCCGCTCGTCCCCAAGCGCCGATATCTCCAGGCAAGCCGCCGCGGGATCAGCTCCTGTGGAACCACGTGGAGATTCTGATCGAGTTTCTTTGTGGCGGGCTTGCGGCGCCAACCAGCTTGCACAGTTAAGGCGGCACACCGGCTTCTGTCCGACATGGCAGGCAACGGTGGCGGCGATCGAGTACGGTAGTACCGTACGCGCGTGTGCCGCCACCAGGGGTGAGCGCTTCAGGCTAGTCAGCCTGATCGCAGGCCACGTGTTTGAGGGCCAGGATTGACGGCTGCGGCGGGCTGGCCAGTCGCAGCCTGCTGCATTTGGCCGGCGCTGTTCTACGGCACAGCGTCCGGCCGGTTACGGGAGCCGTTACCAGATTGTCTTGACGTGCGGGTAGGCGCGGATCTTCTCGTCCTTCGTCACCAGCGGCACGGAGAACTTGCGCGCGGTGGCCACGATCATGCGGTCGGCGGGATCCTTGTGGAATACGCCCGGAAGTTCTACCGATTTGATGGCGATCTCGGTATCCACAGGTACTACGCGTACGGCTTCAATTTGCCCCACGGTGGCGAACCAGCTGGTCGCATCCATTGATAGAACAAGGCGCTCGCGTGCCACCAGTGCTGCGATTTCCCATGCGGAAATCGATGAGACGAGTATCTGGCCGCCGTCCAGTTCCTTCTCGATGCTCGCCTTGGCCTTCCTGCTCAGCAGCGGATCGCGACTCACCCACCAGACTAGCGTGTGCGTGTCCAGGACGATCACTGCGCCGCCTCCCAATCATCGGCGTCCACCGGCTCGGTCGGTGCGTTGTAGCGCACCACGGAATCGCGCAGGATTGCCAACGGGCTACGCGAAGTACTCCGATATGGCCGGACCTCGAGAACCGGCTTGCCGTGGTTGGTCACCACCAGCGGTTCGCCCGAGTCCTCAACCTGGCGGAAGTACTCCAGCGCATGTGCCTTGAAGTCCGATTTCGAGACTTGCTTCTCCATCTCTGCTCCTGGTCATATGTCTATAGTCATATATTCTAAGCCAAGATGACCGGCAGACTTGAGCCTTCTTTTGACGGCGGGTGATGAAACAGGCATCTGCCCTGGCCACGGTAGGTGACGAGGGCAAGTGCGGGTGCCGCCGCGTCCCGTCAAGCCAGCAACCCACGCTCCCGCGCCAGCGTCATGGCGGTGTCCTCGATCATGTCTTCCTGCCCGCCCACCAGGCGCTGACGTCCCAGCTCGACCAGGATCTCGCGCGCCGGAATGCCGTACTTGGCCTGGGCGCGCTTGGCGAACAGCAGGAAGGATGAGTACACGCCGGCGTAGCCCAGCGTGAGCGCATCGCGGTCGATGCGGATCGGCTGGTCCATGATGGGCACCACCAGGTCTTCGGCCACGTCGGCGATGCGGAACACGTCCACGCCGGTCTCGATGCCCATGCGCTCGCAGACCGCCACGAAGACTTCCATCGGCGTATTGCCGGCGCCCGCGCCCAGCCCGGCGGCTGCCGCGTCGATGCGGGTGGCGCCACAGGCCACGGCTGCCAGCGAGTTGGCGATCCCCATGGCGAGGTTGTGGTGGCCGTGGAAGCCCAGTTCGGTGTCCGGCTTGAGCGCCTGGCGCACGGCTGTCAGCTTGGCGGTGACGTCGTGCGGCAGCATATGCCCCGCCGAATCGGTGATGTAGAGGCAGTTGGCGCCATAGGACTCCATCAGCAGTGCCTGTTCCACCAGCGTTGCCACCGGCGCCATGTGCGCCATCATGAGGAAACCCACGGTGTCCATGCCGAGCTTGCGCGCCATGCCGATATGCTGCTCGGAGACATCGGCTTCGGTGCAGTGGGTGGCTACGCGGATCGTGTGCACGCCCAGTTCATGGGCCATGCGCAGGTGCTCGATGGTGCCGATGCCTGGCAGCAGCAGGGCGGAGACCTTGGCTTGCTTCAGTTCGCCCAGCACGGCTTGCAGGTACTCCTCGTCGCTATGCGCGGGAAAGCCGTAGTTGACCGAGGCGCCGCCCAGGCCGTCGCCGTGGGTCACTTCGATGAGCGGCACGCCGGCGTCGTCCAGCCCGCGAGCGATCGTCTTCATCTGGTCGAGCGAGATCTGGTGGCGCTTGGGGTGCATGCCGTCGCGCAGGGTCATGTCATGCACGGTAATGCGTTGGTTCATATCGGGCTCCTTATGCGGTAGTGGCCACGGCGGGCAGCGCGCCGCGCAGCATGGCGGCGCCGATACGCTCGGCGGTGCGCGCGGCGGCGGCGGTCATGATGTCGAGATTGCCGGCGTACTTGGGCAGGTAGTCGCCCAGGCCCTCGACTTCCATGAAGATGGAGACGCGCTTGCCGTCGAAGACAGGGCCGTTCTTGAGCGTGTAGCCGGGCACGTATTGCCGCACCTCGGCAATCATGTCGTGGACCGACGCCGTGATGGCTTCCACGTCCGGCTCGTCCTCGGTCAGGCAGTGGATGGTGTCGCGCATGATGAGCGGAGGCTCGGCCGGGTTGATGACGATGATGGCCTTGCCCTGCCGCGCGCCGCCCACCTGTTCGATGGCGCCTGCGGTGGTGCGGGTGAACTCGTCGATGTTCCGGCGCGTGCCGGGCCCGACCGAGCGCGAGGAAACGGTGGCGACGATCTCGCCATAGGCCACCGCCTGCACGCGCGACACCGCGTACACCATGGGAATGGTGGCCTGGCCGCCGCAGGTGACCATATTGACGTTCATCGCATTGCTGCCGAGGTGTTCGTCCAGGTTGACCGGGGGCACGCAGAAGGGGCCGATGGCCGCCGGGGTCAGGTCGATCACGCGCACGCCGCGCGCGGTGAGCTGGTCGGAGTGCTGGCGGTGCACGTAGGCCGACGTCGCATCGAAAGCGATGCGGATGTCGTCGGCGGCCAGGTGCGGCAGCAGTCCATCGAGGCCCTGGTCGGTCGTCTTCAGGCCCAGTTCGCGGGCCCGGGCCAGGCCATCCGAATTCGGGTCGACGCCAACCATCCAGACGGGTTCCAGGACGGTGCTGCGGCGCAGCTTGTAAAGCAGATCAGTGCCAATATTGCCGGGGCCGATCAGGGCGCACTTGATTTTTGCCATGGGGCTTCTTGCCTGGTTTGGGGTTGTGGGGGAGTTCAGACGAATTCGGTGCTGCACGTGCCGATCCCGTCGATGCGTAGTCGCAGGCGGTCTCCCGCAACGACAGGAATCAACGCCGCAAGGGAGCCGGACAGAATGGTCTCGCCGGCGAGCAGTGCAATGCCGAGTTCGCCGAGCGTGTTGGCCAGCCAGGCCACCGCTTCGGCGGGATGGCCGAGCGCGGCGCTGCCCTGGCCTGTTGCGACAACGGCGCCGTTCTTTTCAAGCGCCATGGTGCAGGCGGCAAGGTCGAGGCCGGCCGGGCTCACGCGCTCCTTGCCAAGCACGTAGACGCCACAAGAGGCGTTGTCGGCCACCGTGTCCTGGATACGGATGCGCCAGTCGGTGATGCGTGAATCTACGATCTCGAAGCAGGCCGAGACCGCCTCGGTGGCGGCCAGCACATCTGCACGGGTCACACCGGGGCCGCGCAGGTCTCGTTTGAGGAAGAAGGCAATCTCGCCTTCGGCGCGCGGCTGGATCAGTGTGCTTGCGGGAATGGCCTTGCCGTCCGGATATTCCATGCTGGCCAGCAGCATGCCGAAGTCGGGCTGGTGCACGTCCAGCATCTGCTGCACGGGCAAACTGGTAACGCCGATTTTCTTGCCGGTGACGCGGTCGCCTTGGGCCAGCCGCCGTGCAACGAAATGCTGCTGGATGTGATAGGCGTCGCGCACCGTGAGCGGGTGGCCACGTCCGCTCAAGGGGATGACCGGCACGCGGGCTGTCAGGGCTCGATGAAGTTCATCGCCGCATTCGGCGATCAGTTCGGGATCCATGGTCAGGCTCGATGTTAGGGGGGCAATGCGATGAAATTCGCCCCCTGGCCATGGCGGGAAGGGGGCGAATGAAGGCGTGCACTCAGTGACCGGCGCCTCGCGCCGCGTCGGGCGAAAAGTAGGTCTCGTTGAACTCGGGGCTGTTGTTGAGCACCGGCATCGGCCCCTCGTTGGTCAGGCGGTCGGCGAGATACGCACCCGAAATCAAGTCATGATATGTCGTTGTGGTCGGGTAGAGGTTTCGTGCGTCATAGGCATAGACGGTTGCCGCCAGGTTGGTTCGCCACAGCTGGCCGCGCGCATCATAATTGTCTGCAGCGAGGGCGGTCCAGCTGTCCTCGTCCAGGTAAAGCACCCGCTTGGCGTACTGATGCCGGAAGCCCTCCTTGAGGGTGGCTTCCAGGACCCATACGCGATGCATTTCATAGCGCATATAGTCCGGGTTGAGGTGGCCTTTGCCCAGGATGTCCTGGTACTTGGCCGGGCTCATCAGCTTGTAGTTGTTGTACGGCACGTAGATTTCCCGCTTGCCGACAATCTTCCAGTTGTAGCGTTCACCCGAGCCGTTAAACAGGCGGTCGTCGTCGAGGGTGCGGATTCCGCCTGCGCCGGAGGGCTGGTCGAAGCCAAATTCCGGGGCCTGCCGTACGCGCCGCGTACCGGGGTTGTACTGCCACGCGCGGCGGGTATCGGAGCCTTCCTTGTCATAGAATTCGTGTCCGACAGACAGCATGCCTCGGTCGCGCAGGGGAAGGTCGGTCGCCGTACGGAAAAAGCCCCTGGTGTCGCTCTTGAGGTCGAAGTTGGCGCCATTTCGCGGCGAGAGGATCGAATAACGGACACGGCCCCAGGCGATGTTGCCGTCGCCGTATACGGCTGCCTGGTCGTAGGTGGCGGATTCGGTATTCATCGACGGGGAGTAGCGCAGGTTCCACATCAGTTCGAGGCCGCTCTTCGGGATCGGGAAGGGGACGATAGGGGGGGCGTCCTTCAGTCCGTTACCGTCGGCCGTCATGCGGGTGCCGGGCGCGTAGGTGCGGATGTTCTTGTAGATCGTATCGTCGTAGCGGAAGTCGCGATGGGTCGGATATACCGGCATCCTGAAGGTATCCGGATACTTCTTGAACAGAGCCTTTTCGCCGTCGGTCAGGTGATCGGCGTACTTTGCCATGTTCTGCGCGGTGATCACCACGACCGGCTTCTCGCTGGCGTAAGGATCAGGGTAGCGCTCTCCCCGCTTCCACTGCACTCCGGGCGGTGCGCCCAGCCATTTCCCGCCCCAGGCGGGGATCTGCCCGTCCTTGCTGGCGGCGCGCTCGGCGCCCATCGGGGTCAGGTTTGCATCGAGTTGCTTGAGTTCGTCCGGCGTTACCGCGGCGTACGAGGCTGCCGCCAGCAGCACGCTGCTGGCCAGCAGTGTGCTACGGATCAAAAGATTTCTATGCTGTCGCATCACGGTCTCACTCCTTTAGAGAAATCTGGCGCTTGCGCGTGGCATCGCTGCCAGGTCAAAACGAATACTTCGCATTGAAGGCCGCATAGCTGCGGTCGGCCAACGGTCGATTCACAATATTCGCCGTACCCAGGAACATCGCGTATGTCAGGTTCAGTTCGAGGTTGTTCAGATATTTGAAGGTCACGCCGACGCTCGCGCGGCGGTCACCATACCCGGTCAGCGAACCGAAGGCGCCGGCCACGGCCGCCTTTCCGCTGAATTCATGCGCATACGTCAGCGGCACCGTCATGTCCCAGCCGTTAAAGATATTGAGATAGGCGAGCGACCAGCCAAGCTGCAGGGCCGCCGAGTTCCTGGTGTTGGTGAGCGTGCTGAAGCCATTGACCGGCGTGACGCCAAGCACATGCAGGTAGGCGATTTCGCCCACCAGGCTCTGGGAGCTGGCGAGGAATGTCGGTCCGATGGCGTAAATGGCCGACATCTGGCCCTGGACTGCCTGGCCGCGCGTTGCGGTGGCAGCGCCGTTGACATTCACCAGGATTGGCACGCCGTCTTTGTAGCTGACTTCACCCGCCACGTTGGCGCCGAGAAATTGCGTCGAGAAGCTTGCGCCGGTCAGATTGATGCCGCTGAAAAACTTCTGCTGATACTGCAGCGTCGGGAACAGGGTTGTCACGACATTCGGATTCTTGTCGTGGTAGCGCAATTGGTACAAACCAAACTCGGCGTCGAACGCGCGAAAGCGAGTACCTATGCCCCATTGGCCGGAGTCTGGAGGGTTGATATCCGAACCGCGCGGGATCTGTCTGCCAACCGGGCCGATGATGAATTGGGCACCCGGTCCAACCACGTCAGTGGTGCTGAAGTACGCGCCAGCGGGGTTGAGTTGGTTGGACTTGTAGGTGAACTGGTAGTAGCCAAGCAGGCTGAAGTTCGGATTCACCTCCCACTGTAATGAAGCTTGCGGCACCGGCAGCAGGATGTCCTTGACCTCGGCCCCCGGTACAAACGACTTGGTGGCGTCTGCCGGCCCCTGCGCGCCAGCGATGTTGGGGAAGAACAGGCTCTCGCCCCATGCCACGACTTGGTTGCCCAGCTTGACATTCAAACGAGTGGTGTCGATGTTGAAGGCGCCATAGGCGTAGGCATCCAGCAACTGAGCCCGCTGGCCGTTGTAGTAGCGCGCGGAATCCGTAAATTCGTTGAAAGGGCCGGTGTGGTTGACGGTGGCGGGTGCATTGTTGGAATTGGAGGTGCGATAGGCCTGGTCGTAGAACACACTGCCGCGAAAGAACGCACCGAAATCGCCGCGCTGGAGATTGGCCTCGCCAAGCACGGTGGCGCGGTTGGCAATCATGTCGCCGCGCTTGAAGTTGCGGTCGCCGTCGTCGCCGTTGATGTTGGACGGCGACAGCAGCGCGCCGCTCTGCCCGCCAGTGCGGACCGCTGCGCCGTAGGTGGCGGTAAAAGAGTAGTTCAGCGACGTATCGTTGCCGAGATCGATGGTGTTGCCGGCCCAGGCCGACGGCGTGATCGCCGCGGCGATGGCCGAAACGATGGCGGCTGGCCGTAGCCTGCGTGTGCGATGCGGTGAACTGGTTCTTGAAGTCTGCACTTGTCTCCTCCTATGGTTTTGGTGATGCGCGGTGATGCATTGACTGGCATGTCCCGTGGCTTCTTCTTTGATGGGAAGCGTAATGAGCGAGGGAGGGCGCGGAATCGTCAGAACGGACTAGACGGTTTCCCCTATGACCGTGCGTTCCTGCGCGTGCACGCGCGGCTAGTCCGAACGGAGGATGAGGCGCGGCGGCATGCGCGATAGCGTCGGGCATCGCCCCGCGCGGTGAGATCGCGGCGCGGGAATCACGGAGGAGGAATGCGATGCACAGTGAAAAGGAATCCATCGTTGCGGTGGTCACGGGCGGCTCGCGTGGCGCGGGCAAGGGCATCGCGCTGGCACTGGCGCAAGCCGGCGCGACGGTGTACGTCACCGGGCGCACCGAGCGCAACGGTGAAGCGCCGTTGCCTGGCACCATCCATGAGACCGCGCGCGAGATCGATGCGCGCGGCGGCAAGGGCATCGCGGTGGCCTGTGATCATCGCGACGATGCGCAGGTGCGCAGGCTGTTCGAGCAGGTGGGCGACGAATCGGGACGGCTGGACATCCTGGTAAACAACGCTACCTTCCTGCACGACGAACTGATCGAGCCGGGCGGCTTCTGGGAAAAGCCGCTGGCGCTGGTGGACATCCTCGACGTGGGTCTGCGCTCGGCCTATGTGGCGAGCTGGCATGCGGCGCCCTTGATGGTGGCTGGCGGGCGCGGCTTGATGGCGTTCACGTCGTCCTTCGGCGCGAGCTGCTATATGCATGGCCCGGCCTACGGCGCGCAGAAGGCCGGTGTGGACAAGTTCGCCAAGGACATGGCGGTCGACCTGCGCCCGTACGGCGTGGCCGCGGTATCGGTCTGGATGGGCCCGCTGCGCACCGAGCGCACCATGCGGGTCTGGGAGCGCGAGCCCGGCAAATACGCTGCCTTTGCGCCGAGCGCGGAAAGCCCCGAGTTCACCGGCAGGGTCATACTCGCCTTGCATGGCGATGACGCCCTCATGGAGAAATCCGGCCAGGTGCTGATCAGCGCCGAGATGGCGCAGGCGTACGGCATTCGTGATATCGACGGCAAGGCGCCCGTTTCCTACCGCTCGGTGCTGGGCGGGCCGGTGCAGGCACATCCGGCCAAGGTCGAGTAGGCGCGCGCGGGGCGAGTCAGCCGCCTTGATGGAGTGCCGCGTCGAGGAAGGCCGGACGCTCGCCGCCGCCGTCGATGACCAGGTTGGCGCCCGAGACGTACGCAGCATGCGGCGAGGCCAGGAACAGGCAGGCGTCGGCGATGTCGCGCGGGGCGGCAAGGCGGCCGAGCGGCACGGTATCGGCTACCCGCTGGAGCGTGGCCGCATCGCCGTAGTGTTGCTGCTGCGCGGTTTCGGTCAGCACCAGGCCCGGGCTCACGGCCGTGACCCGCACGCGCGGGGCCCATTCCACCGCTAGCGAGCGGACCGCATTCAGGATGCCCGCCTTGGCCGCGCCGTAGGCGGCGGTGCCGGGGGAGGGCCGCAGCGCGCTGACGCTGCCGATGAAGATCTGCGTGCCGCCACTGGCCTGGGTTTGCATGCGTGCGTTGGCGCGCTGCGCCAGCTGCAGCGGCGCCACCAGGTTCAGCCGGATGATTGAATCCATCAGGCGCGGCGAGGCGTCCGCGGCGAGCGCGAAGGGCGCACCGCCGGCATTGTGGATCACGATATCGAGCGAGCCGGCGCTGTCGACGATCCGGCTCAGCAGGGACTCCACCTGCTCGGCGTCGCGAATATCGGCTGTGATGAACTCCGCCTGACGGGACCGCCCCTCGGCAGTCTCGGGTGGCGTGCGCCCGCAGGTGAACACGCGGGCACCTGCTGCCAGGAAGCCCTCGGCGATGCCACGGCCAATGCCGCGCGCGCCACCTGTGACCAATACCGTCTTTCCGCTGAAGTCGATTCCCGTCATCTCTGTTTTCCCTTGATCTCGTTGCCTTGCTGGTCAGTGCGATCTTAGGGAAATCCACGGTCCGCTTCGTAGTCTGAAAGGACGATGCCTGCCCCGTTGCGCATGCGCATGATGGGCCGGGTTCGTCATGACAACAGGGGAGACACCGACATGTCCAGTACGTCGCCTGCGGTATTACCAGCCGGCCAAACCATCACCACGCCGGACGGCCTGCGCCTGCACTACCTCGATGCCGGCGCCGGCGAACCCGTGGTGTTCATCCACGGCAGCGGCCCGGGCGCCAGCGGTCACAGCAACTTCAAGCACAACGCACCGGCTTTTGCCGCGGCGGGTTTTCGTACCGTGGTGGTCGACCTGCCGGGATACGGCCAGTCATCGAAGCCGGCGGATGTGGAGTACACGCTGGACTTCTTCGTCGCCGCGCTGCGCGCGCAGTTGCTGGCACTGGAGCTGCCACGCTGCGTGCTGGTGGGCAACTCGCTGGGCGGCGCCATTGCGCTGAAATACGCGCTGGACTACCCGGAGCATGTCAGCCGCCTGGTGATGATGGCGCCCGGCGGCGTCGAGGACCGCGAGACCTATTTCCGCATGGAAGGCATCGAGAAGATGGTGTCGCTGTTTACCGGCGGGAAGATGAACCATGACACCATGCGCGAGCTGCTGAAGTTGCTGGTGCACGACGCCACGCTGGTCACCGATGCGCTGGTGGACGAGCGCATGGCTGTCTGCAAGGCGCAGCCGCGCGAGGTGCTGGCCACCATGAAGGTGCCCAACCTGACCGAACGCCTGGGCGAGATCGCGTGCCCGGTGCTCGGTTTCTGGGGCACGGAAGACCGCTTCAACCCGGCCGGCGGTGCCCTCAAGTTCCTGCAGGGGTGCCGCGATGCGCGCTTCGTGCTGATCAATCGCTGCGGCCACTGGGTGATGGTCGAGCACAGTGATTACTTCAACCGGGAATGCCTGGCCTTCCTCGCGGATACGGCCGAGGCCGCCGTTTAGCCTGGCCGGCCCGCGTGGCGGCAGCGCAAGGTAAAAGACGCAGGAGACAACGTGGAAGATCCGTTCAACCTGTTCAGCCTGTTCCAGCGAGGAATGGAATGACCATCGACATGACCATGGCCGCGAACAAGAGCGCCGACATGAAGGCCACCTTGCTCGATTACGTGGCCGCTTTCAATGCCGCGGACGCCGAGCGCGTGGCGGCGCTGTTTGCCGATGACGCGACCGTCGAGGACCCCGTTGGCGGCCCGGTGATAGCCGGGCGGGAGAGCATCCTCGCCTTCTATCGTCACGCGACGTCGCTCGGCGCGCGCCTGGAAGTGGTGGCGGCGCCCCGGGGTTCGCACGGCAACGCCGCAGCCTTGTGTTTCGCCGTGTATGCGCGGATGCAGGGCCAGCCGGTTCGCATCGACGTGACCGATGTGATGACCTTCGGTGCCGACGGGCGCATTACCGGCATGCGCGCCTTCTGGGGGCCGGATGACGTGCATCCGCAGTAAGGCACGTGCCACGCAGCCATGGTGAAACGTCGCGCGTGTGATGCGGCGGTCACGCGAGAGCGCATCCTGGCCAGCGCTGAGTTGCTGTTCGAGCGCCAGGGCGTGCAATGCGTCACGCTGGAGCAGGTAGCCGGTGCCATCTCCATGACACGTGGCGCGGTCTATGGACACTTCCGTAGCCGCGCCGACCTGCTGGCCGCCGTCATGGCGCGGGCGGAGGCGCATCTGGCCGCTTGGCTTGCCGCCTTCGCCGGCAACGGCGGGGGCCTGGCCCGCCCGGATCTGGAGCGCGTGCTTGCGACGATGCTGCAGGACGAGGCGGTGCCGCGCTATGCAGGCATCGTCCTCGGCTTGCTGCACCACGCTTGCACGCCTGCGTGCGAGCTATGCCACCTGAGCGTGCGCATCCGTGCCCGTGCCGAGGTGCTGTGCGACGAGCTTGGCAGGCTGCTGGGCGAGCAAGACAAGGCCGTGCTGCTGGCGGCGCATCTCTGGGGCCTGCTGTGCGCGCGTTCGCTGCGACTGGCGCCGGTAGATCTGGCGGGGTGCGTTGGGCCGCTGCTGCGACTCTATGGGGACTAGCTCGCGGTCGCCTTGGCGCTTCGCCGGCCTCCCGGCGCGTGCACGGACATACGGGATCGCCCCTAGTCTGCTTGGACGAGGACGTTATTCGCTCCATTGCCTACCTTCGAAGCATGAGACCGTGCCGACGCAGCGATGCAGGAGCATGGCAGAGGGGAAAAAGATAGAAGCCGGGAGGAGACTGTCATGAAAGCTGGAAATCGCATCGCATGTTTGTTGGGCGCCGGCGCAGTGCTGGCGGTAGGTTTCGCCGCTGGCCTGATCACGGCGTCGCCACCAGCCTGGGAGGACAGCGCGAACGAACGCGCATCGGCCGCCACGGCGGATATCCGGGTGGCGGCCGATGCCGCGCCGACTGACTGCGACGATGCCTGCTGGCAGCGCCGGGGCGCCGAGGCCGTGATGCTGCTGAGCAATCGCCCACCGCAGTAGCCACCCGGTCCTGCCAGGAAGATGGGGCGCGAATCCGGCGCCTGGCGGGAGCTTTTCCGGGTGCCTGCATGAGCCAGTCATGCCGGTTCGGCACCTGTCCCATCCTCTGCATCAGGTCCACGCGGCCCGCCCAGATGTCCATGCGCTGGTACGGACGCATGCGGGACCCGCCAGCTCCACTCTCCTTGCGCCCGCCCGGGCGCGGCCCCTTCCCTTGGCTTGGCACAGCCAATTGTTCCTTCTTGATCCGCATCAATTTGTCGGCGCCGGCTACGCACACACTAGAGTGGTGGTGAGGTCTCGCGCGGCGGCGAGTGCTTGAATCGGTACTTCTGGGTGGTGTTGTGCCAGGCGATTCGCGTGCCCATCCTGTTCGCGGCCCGGTTCTTGCGGCCTGGTCATTCTTTTGCCTGGCCGCACGGCACGCTGCCGGGCGAGGCTGGCCAAAGAATGAGGAAACCGTGAACCGATGCTAAGAGGCCGTTTCCAAAAGATGCTGGCGTCGTTGCGCGGCCTTGGCCGATCCACTTGTACTGGCTGCGGCTGCGCGCCTAGCCAGAACCGCTTCGCTTCATTTTGAAACGGCCTCTAACTCGCGAGGTGATGCATGCCCATGGAACCGCGACAACAGCAATTCTCCCTGTGGTACGTCCTCCTGGCGATGATGATGATGCTTGTCATCCAGAGTTACGTTGGCTCCGTCCATGTCGACAATCTGTCCTACAGCGACTTCAAGGTTCTGCTCAAGGCTGGCAAGATCAATGATGTCGTGATCGCGGATGATGTCGTCACCGGTACGCTCAATACGCAGGGACTCGAAGGCTTGCTGCCCAAAACGCAGGTGGATGCGCTGCTGGGCCAGGGGAAGGGCGATCATCAGTTCGCCACCGTGCGGGTCAATGACCCCAATCTGGTGCAAGACCTCGAAGCCGCCAAGGTACGTTTCCTGGGAAAGGTCGACAACAAGTGGATTGCCACGCTGTTGTCCTGGATCGTGCCCGCGTTGCTGTTCTTTGCGATCTGGAGCTTTATGATCAAGCGCATGGGTGGCGCGGCTAGCGGGATGCTGGAGATCGGCAAGAGCAAGGCCAAGGTCTATATGCAGAAGGAGACCGGTGTTACTTTTGCCGACGTCGCCGGCATCGATGAGGCCAAGGCGGAACTGATGGAGATTGTGGAGTTCCTCAAGAATCCGGAGCGTTACCGGCGCCTTGGGGGAAAGATCCCCAAAGGGGTGTTGTTGCTTGGTGCGCCTGGGACTGGCAAGACACTCCTCGCCAAAGCCGTCGCGGGGGAAGCCGCGGTGCCTTTTTTCAGCATGAGCGGTTCCGGCTTCGTCGAGATGTTTGTCGGTGTGGGCGCTGCACGCGTGCGCGACCTCTTTACGCAGGCGGAACAGAAGGCGCCCTGCATCATCTTCATCGACGAGCTGGATGCGCTTGGCAAGACGCGCGGCTTCAGCGCCGTCGGCGGCCAGGACGAGCGGGAACAGACCCTGAATCAACTGCTGGTGGAGATGGACGGGTTCGACACCAATAAGGGTGTCATCATCATGGCCGCCACCAATCGCCCCGAGATTCTCGATCCCGCGCTGCTGCGCCCCGGGCGATTCGACCGCCATGTTGCGCTGGATCGTCCGGACCTGAAGGGGCGGGAGCAGATCCTCAGGGTGCATGTCAGGCACGTGACCCTGGCCCCTGCCGTGGATCTCGCCAGGCTGGCCGGGCGTACGCCGGGATTTGCCGGCGCGGATCTGGCTAACCTGGTCAATGAAGCGGCGCTGCTGGCGGCCCGCAAAGGCAAGGATGCCGTCGAGATGGGAGATTTTGACGAGGCACTGGACCGGATCGTCGGTGGCCTGGAGAAGAAGAACCGCGTCATGAATCCCCGGGAGAAGGAAACCATCGCGTTTCATGAAGCGGGCCACGCCCTGGTTGCGGAACATCGCCCCAACGCCGACCGGGTCTCGAAGATCTCCATTATTCCGCGCGGCGTCGCGGCGCTGGGCTATACGCAGCAGACCCCGACCGAGGATAGGTATCTTCTCAAGAAAAGCGAGTTGCTCGACCGGCTCGACGTACTGCTGGGCGGGCGCGTCGCCGAGCAGATCGTTTTTGCCGATGTGTCCACCGGTGCGCAGAATGACTTGCAGCGTGCCACCGACATGGCCCGGCAGATGATCACCCAATACGGCATGAGCGAGCGGCTCGGGCTGGCGACCTACGAGGCACTGCCCAACCCCATGTTCGCGGGTGCCGCCATGCTCCCGCGCGATCGTAGCGACTACAGCGAGCGCACGGCGCAAATGATCGATGACGAGGTCAGGCAACTGCTGAAGGAGGCGAGCGTGCGCGTGCAGCAGACCTTGCTGGAACATCGGGATGCGCTGGAGACATTGGCGAAGCTGCTGCTCGAGAAGGAGGTCGTGGATCGCGCCACGCTGGACCAGTTGCTGTCGGGCAAGGCGATTGTGCCGGAGAACGGCCGGGTTGGCGAAATGCCGGTCAGCGCACGGCCGGTGGGAGCGGAATCATGAGCAAGAAGCGGATTGAATATTCATCGGGAGATGAGAACGGCGTCCCATTGCACGAGGGGCACGATGGCTATGACGCGGATCTGCGCCTGCTGCAGATAGAGTTGGTGAAACTGCAGAAGCACTTCATTGGTTGCCAGGAGAAGATCCTGGTGATCCTTGAAGGCCGGGACGCAGCCGGCAAGGACGGCACCATCAAGCGCATTGTCGAGTATCTCAGCCCACGCGAAACACGGGTGGTGGCACTGGGAAAGCCCTCCGACCGTGACCGCGGCTCGTGGTACTTCCAGCGCTATGTGGCGTACTTACCGGCTGCCGGGGAATTCGCGCTGTTCAACCGTAGCTGGTACAACCGCGCGGGCGTTGAACACGTCATGGGGTTTTGCACCGACGCCGAGCGTGAGGAGTTCATGTCGAGCGTCACGGAGTTTGAAAGCATGCTGGTTCGCTCGGGGATCCACTTGATCAAGTACTACCTCGATATCAGCAAGGACGAACAGAAGAAGCGCCTGGCGCAGCGGCGGCGCGATCCCCTGAAGCAATGGAAGGTCAGCCCGGTCGACCAGCATGCGGTGCGCTTGTGGAAGAAATACAGCGCGGCGCGCAACGAGATGTTTGCCCGCACGAACGCCGCGGTGCCATGGAGCGTGGTGCGTGCGGACGATAAGCGCCTGGCGCGCCTTAACCTCATCAAGGACCTGCTGACGCGACTGCACTATGCCAACAAGGACGAGGCGCTGATACGCCCGAATCCGCAGATCGTGTTCTCCTATGACGTGTCATATCTGGAGAGCGGCGCTATCGCGCCATGACAAGGCGCCAGCTCAACGCAACGTGAGCACGTTGGCCGGCGCCGGCCACGATCAAGCCACTTCCGCCACCCGTATCTCCGCCAGCAGCTTCTTCAGCTCCGGCACGCAAGACCCGCAGTTGCCGCCCGCCTTCACGCAGGCGGTGACTTCGGCCGGTGTCTTGAGATCGTGCTTGCGTACCGCATCGCAGATGGTGTTGCGGCCCACGCCGAAGCAGGAGCACACGGTGGGGCCGGCGTCGGCGCCCTTTTCCATCGGCTGGCCCAGCAGCAGGCCGATGCGATCGGCATCTTCCAGGCGGTCCTTGGCGAACAGCGTGGACAGCCACGCGCGCGAGGGCAGGTCGGGGCGGGTGCACACGTAGATGCAGGCCTGGAGGCGATCGTCGACCACGTGGCCAGCGTGGTAGATGCCGGCGGTGCGGTCTTCATATTCGATCCAGTCCGCATTAGGGTCGTCGATGCCGAGCAACTGGCGGGCCCAGGCGGCGCGGTCAGCGATATTCTCGCGGCCGGCGAACTCGTAGCGCTGGAACTGGCGGCCCTGGACGCGCGTCCAGTAGGTCAGCTCGTCCGCCTGGAGATCCTCGCGGCTCAACACGAAGCCATGCCACGACACGCGGAACGCTTCCACGCGCACCGGCGTGTGCTTGAACTCGGGCTCGCCGGAGACAGGGTCCACCACCGGGTTGACCAGCGCGCCCACGCGCGCGTCGGAGCTGAACTGGCTGTTCCAGTGGATCGGCACGAATACGCTGCCGCGCGGGATGCCGCCGCTGTGCTGCACCCGCGCCACCATGGCGCCCCAGCGCGTGGTCACGCGGGCCAGCTTGCCTTCGCTGACACCGGATAGCAGGGCGTCCTGCGGATGCATGTCGACGAAGGGCTCGGCGATGTGGTCGGCCAGCTTGGGCGATTTGCCGGTGCGGGTCATGGTGTGCCATTGGTCGCGCACGCGGCCGGTGTTGAGCACAAGAGGGAATTCGTCGTCGGTGGCGTGGAACGGCGCGCGCGGCGCGGTGGCGATAAAGCGGGCGCGGCCGTCGGGATGGGCGAAACGGCCGTCGGCAAACAGCCGGGCCGTGCCGCCTGACGCGTTGGCGATGCGCCCCGGGGGCGTGGCCATCACCGGCCATTGCACCGGTGCGAGCGCGTCGAATTGCTTCTGGCTCATGCCAGCCAGCCCGGCGAGGTCGAACATGCGTGGCGCGTGGGCCTGAGCGCTGCTGCCCGCGTTCCGGTATGTGCTAAGCCGCGCGTGCTCGTCGAAGATCTCGTGCGGTCCGGCAAAGCGGAATCCATCGAAGCCCATGCGCGTGGCCACCTCGCACAGGATCCACCAGTCAGCGCGGGCCTCGCCGGGCGCGGGCAGGAAGGCGCGCTGGCGCGAGATGCGGCGCTCGGAGCTGGTGACGGTGCCGTCCTTCTCGCCCCAGCCCAGCGCGGGCAGCAGGACGTGCGCGGCGTCGTTGGTATCGGTGCGCAGCATGATGTCGGAGCTGACCACCAGTTGGCACTTGGCCAGCGCGCGGCGGGCCTGGTCGGCATCCGGCAGGCTGACCACCGGGTTGGTGGCGATCACCCACACGGCCTTGACCCGGCCTTGCTCGATGGCCTCGAACAGCGCCACCGCCTTCAGGCCCGGCTTGTCCGCGATGGCGGGCGAGCCCCAGAACGATTGCACGATTTCCCGGTGCAGCGGGTCCGCCAGCTCCATATGGGCCGCCAGCATATTGGCCAGCCCGCCGACCTCGCGCCCGCCCATGGCATTGGGCTGTCCCGTCAGCGAGAAGGGGCCCATGCCGGGCTGTCCCACGCGGCCGGTGGCCAGGTGGCAGTTGATGATGCTGTTGACCTTATCGGTGCCTGCCGAAGACTGGTTCACGCCTTGCGAGAAGCCGGTCACCACCTTGGGCGTGGCGGCGAACAATGCGTAGAAGCCGCGCAGGGCGTCAGGGTCGAGCTTGCATGCCTTGGCTACCTTGGCGATGTCGGCGCAGTCCGGGCCGGCGGCCGCCAGCGCGGCGTCCAGGCCGCTGGTGTGGGCGGCGACGAATGACCGGTCCAGCGCGCCGTGCTGTGCCAGGTAGTGCAGCAAGCCGTTGAACAGCCAGACGTCGGTGCCGGGCTTGACCGGCAGGTGCAGGTCGGCCAGCTCGCAGGTGGCGGTGCGGCGCGGGTCGATCACCACCAGCTTCATTTCTGGCCGCGCTTCCTTGGCTTTCAGCAGCCGCTGGAACAGGATCGGATGGCACCACGCGGTGTTGGAGCCAACCAGCACCACCAGGTCGGCCAGTTCCAGGTCTTCGTAATTGCCCGGCACCAGGTCCTCGCCAAAGGCGCGCTTGTGCCCGGCCACCGCCGACGACATGCATAGGCGCGAGTTGGTGTCGATATTGGCGCTGCCGATAAAGCCCTTCATCAGCTTGTTGGCAACGTAGTAGTCCTCGGTCAGCATCTGGCCGGAGACGTAGAGCGCCACGGCATCGGGGCCGTGCTCGGCGATGATGTCCTTGAAGCCCTGGGCGACCTTGTCCAGCGCGTGGTCCCAGGACACTGGCTGCAAGGCGCCGTCGGCACCGCGGACTTGCGGGTGCAGCAGGCGGCCTTCCAGGCCGACGGTTTCCGCCAGCGCCGAGCCCTTCACGCACAGGCGGCCCTGGTTGGAGCCGTGGCTGGCGTCGCCGGCCACCTCCACGCTGCCGTCGGCATGGCGGGTGGCGCGCACGCCGCAGCCCACGCCGCAATACGGGCAGGTGGTATCGGTGACGGTGACTGAGGCGTCGGCGGGCAGCAGGGTGGGCGAACCGGTGGAGAGGATGACGGGGATATCGGACAGGTTCACGTTAGCGCTCGCTGCTGGCGGTCAATCGGGGACTAGGTCGTTCAGGCGTTCAAGCATTCAGGTGGTCAGGCTGCCATGGCCTCGCACTGTGCCTTGCCGAACAGTAATCTCTGGCGCATGGCGCCTACCGGGGCGCCGCTCTGGATCAGGTCGAAGTACCAAGGGCCGTCCTGCACGTCGCCGTACAGCACCGCCCCGACCAGCCGCCCGCCTTGCAGCACCAGCCGCTTGTACATGCCGCGGCGCGGATCGCGCATGACGAGATCCTCGCTGCCTTCGCCGCCGATAAAGTCGCCGGCGGAATACAAATCCACGCCGGTCACCTTGAGCTTGGTGGCGGTGGCTTGCTGCACATAACGGCGATGGCCGGCCCCGGCCAGGTGCGCGGCGGCCACGCGCGCCTGTTCCCAGATCGGCGCGACCAGCCCGAAGGTGGCCTGGCGGTGCTGCACGCATTCGCCCACGGCGTACACGCGCGGATCGTAGCTCTGCAAGGTGTCGTCTACCACGATGGCGCGCTCGCAGCGCAGCCCGGCCTGCTGGGCCAGTTCGATATTGGGGCGCACGCCGGCGGTCATCACCACCAGGTCGGCGGGGATCTGGGTACCGTCCTTAAAGCATACGCCGGTGACGCGGTCTTTCCCAAGGATGCCGCTGGTATTGGCACCCAGCAAAAAGCGCAGGCCCTTGCGTTCCAGCGCCTGTTTGAGCAGCGCGGCGGCGGGCTTGTCGAGCTGGCGCTCCATCAGGCTGTCGGCCACGTGCACTACGCTCACCTCCATGCCCTGGCGCATCAGGCCGTTGGCGGCCTCCAGGCCGAGCAGGCCGCCGCCGATCACCACCGCGTGGCGATGGTTGCGGGCCGCCGCCAGCATGGTTTCCACGTCCTGGATGTCGCGAAAGGCGATGACGCCGTCGAGCTGGTGGCCCGGCACGGGGATGATGAATGGCTTGGAGCCGGTTGCCAGCAGCAGGCGGTCATAGCCCACCTCACGCCCGGATTGTGAGCGCACCAGCCGGCGGCGGCGGTCGATCGCCACCACCGGATCGCCCGCCAGTAGTTCGATGCCGTTTTGCGCGTACCAGTCGCGGGTGTTGAGCATGATGTCCGCGACCGTTTTCTCGCCCGCCAGCACCGGCGAGAGCAGGATGCGGTTGTAGTTGCCGTGCGGCTCGGCGCCGAACACGGTGATGTCATAGAGGTCGGGCGCCAGCTTCAGCAGTTCCTCGACCGTGCGCATGCCGGCCATGCCGTTGCCGACCACCACCAGGCGGGGTTTGGGGGGCGTGGTCATGCGGCCACCCAGACTTTGCCGTCATGGACGCGGGCCGGATACGCCGCGATGGAGTGCTCCGGCGCTTCCAGGCATTCGCCGGTCTGCAGGTCGAAGTGATGCTTGTAGATCGGCGATGCCACCACGATGCGTTCGCCCAGGCTGCCCACCAGGCCGCGCGACAGCACGGCGGCGTTGGCGTTGGGATCGTAGTTGGAGATGGCGAACACCTGGTCGCCATTGCCGCCCTGATCGTCGCTGTGGCCGGGGCCGACCCGGAACACGGCGATCTGGGCCTTGTCCACCAGTGCGCACACACCGGTATTGGGGACGATGTCGTGCAGGCTGCAAACGGCGGTCCAGGCTTCGGTATGGTGGGTGGGGCTCATGATGTTCTCCTTGGGCATTGGCGCGAGATGATGGGTCGGGACGGCTCAGGCTGCCTTGACGATCACGGGGATCTGCTCAATCCGGGATTTACGCAAGTTCCGTTCCTCGGGCGTGGCCGGGCGGATCTGGCCGCGCGCTTCCATGAAGACCAGGTTGTCGTCGCGCAGGTCGCTGTTGATGAAGTGGCGAAAGCGCTTGCGGGTTTCCGGGTTGGTCACGGCGGCCTTCCATTCGTCTTCGTAGGTGTCCACCACATGCTGCATCTGCGCCTCCAGTTCGGCGCCAATGCCTAGGCTGTCTTCCAGCACCACGGCCTTGAGGTAGTCCAGCCCGCCTTCCATGTTGTCGCGCCAGACGCTGGTGCGTTGCAGGCGGTCCGCGGTGCGCACGTAGAACATCAGGAAGCGGTCCACGTAGCGCAGCAGGGTTTCGCGGTCCAGGTCGCTGGCCAGCAGTTCGGCGTGGCGGGGCTTCATGCCGCCGTTGCCGCACACGTACAGGTTCCAGCCGCGTTCGGTGGCGATGATGCCCACGTCCTTGCCCTGGGCTTCGGCGCACTCGCGGGTGCAGCCGGAAACACCAAACTTGATCTTGTGCGGCGCGCGCAGGCCCTTGTAGCGGTTCTCGATCTCGATGGCCAGGCCGACCGAGTCGTCCACGCCGTAGCGGCACCACGTGGAACCCACGCAGGATTTCACGGTGCGCAGGGACTTGCCATAGGCATGGCCCGATTCGAAGCCAGCCGCGATCAGTTCTTCCCAGATCATCGGCAGCTCTTCCACGCGCGCGCCGAACATGTCGACCCGCGCCCCGCCGGTGATCTTGGTGTACAGGCCATACTTCTTGGCCACCTGGCCGACCGCGATCAGGCCATCGGGGGTGACTTCGCCGCCCGGCATGCGCGGCACCACCGAGTAGGTGCCGTCCTTCTGGATGTTGCCCAGGAAGTAGTCATTCGTGTCCTGCAGGCTGGCGTGCTCTTGCTTGAGCACGAATTCGTTCCAGCACGAGGCCAGGATGCTCGCCACGGTCGGCTTGCAGACGTCGCAGCCCAGGCCCTTGCCGTGCGCAGCCAGCAGCGCGTCGAAGGTCTTGAAGCCGCCCACGCGCACCAGGTGGTAAAGCTCCTGGCGGGAGTAGGCAAAGTGCTCGCACAGGTGGTTGTTGACCGCCAGGCCTTGCTTCTTCATCTCGGCCTTCATCACCTGCGTGACCAGCGGCACGCAGCCGCCGCAGGTGCTGCCGGCCTTGGTGCAGTTCTTCAGGGCGCCGATGGTGGTGGCGCCATCGCAGACGGCGGCGCAGATATCGCCCTTGGTCACGTTGTTGCAGGAGCAGATCTGCGCGGCATCGGGCAACGCGTCGGCGCCCAGCCCTGGCTTGGCCCGGCCGTCGGAGGACGGCAGGATCAGGAATTCCGGCGACTCGGGCAGCTCGATCTTGTTGAGCATCATCTGCAGCAGCGTGCCGTACTCCTCGGCATCGCCTACCAGCACGCCGCCCAGCAAGTACTTGCCGCATTCGGATACCACCAGCTTCTTGTAGACCTGCTTGCGCTCGTCGGTGAACTGGAACGAGCGGCTGCCGGGCGCCTTGCCGTGCGGGTCGCCCAGGCTGGCCACATCCACGCCCATCAGCTTGAGCTTGGTGCTCATGTCGGCGCCGGCGAACTCGGCCTGGTGGCCGAGCAGATGCTTGGCGGCCACGCGGGCCATTTCATAGCCGGGCGCGACCAGGCCGTAGATCTTGCCGTCCCACAGCGCGCATTCGCCGATGGCGTACACGTCGGGGTCGGAGGTCAGGCACTGGTTGTCCACCGCGATGCCGCCGCGCTCGCCAATGGCCAGGCCGCTGGCGCGGGCCAGTTCGTCGCGCGGGCGGATGCCGGCGGAGAACACGATCATGTCGGTGTCCAGATGGCTGCCATCGGCAAAGTGCATCCGATGGGTGCCGTCTTCGCCATCGACGATCTCAACGGTGTTCTTGCCGGTATGCGCGGTGACGCCGAGTTCTTCGATCTTCCGGCGCAGCATGGCGCCGCCGCCGTCGTCCACCTGCACCGCCATCAGGCGGGGGGCAAATTCCACCACATGGGTTTGCAGGCCCATGTCGCGCAGCGCCTTGGCGCATTCCAGGCCCAGCAGGCCGCCACCGATCACCACGCCGGTCCTGGAGCGCGCGCCGCACTCCTGCATGGCCTCCAGGTCTTCGATGGTGCGGTAGACAAAGCAGTCCTTGCGGTCCTTGCCGGGCAGCGGCGGCACGAAGGGGTAGGAGCCGGTGGCCATGATCAGCTTGTCGTAGGGCAGCGTCTCGCCGGTGGAAACCGTCACCGTCCTGGCCGCGCGGTCGATGCCGGTGGCGCGCGCGTTCAGGCGCAGCAGCATGTTGCTGCGCTCGAAGAAGCCCGCTTCCACCAGCGAGAGATCCTCGGCGGACTTGCCGGCGAAGAACTCGGACAGGTGCACGCGGTCGTAGGCGGGACGCGCTTCCTCGCACAGCACCGTGACTTCGAGATCTTGCGAGCCGGCCTCGGCCAGGCATTCCAGGAATTTGTGGCCGACCATGCCGTGGCCGATGATGATCAGTTTCATGATGGTTTCCTTGTTCTGTGGGGCCGCTGGTGCGTGTGCTTGCGTGGCGTTTTTGCGTCGTGGCGTCGGGCGGGCTCAGGAGCCGGCCAGCGCGTTGTCGAATAGCGCCTGCTCGCTGGCCTTGTGCTCGGCCGAGAAGCGCACGGCGATGGCGCACAAGGCGGAGACGATGGCTGCCGCGCCCAGCACGGTCAGTGTTTGCTGCAGGTTGCCGCCCAGGCCCTTCATCAGGAAGCCCGCCGCCACGGCGCCCACATTGCCGCCGGCGCCGATGATGCCGGCCACGCCGCCCAGCGCCTTGCGGTCGATAAAGGGCACCAGCGCATAGGTGGCGCCGCAGGCCATATGGGTGAACAGGCCGAAGCCCAGCATGGCGGCCACGGCAGCCACGACGTGATGCGCCTGGGCAAACCACAACAGGCCCAGGCCTTCACCCAGGATCAGCACGAACAGCAGCATGGAACGCGCATCCAGGCCACGGCGCAGCGCAGCCTTGTCCGACAGCCAGCCACCCAGGGCACGGGCGAACAGGGCGAGCAGGCCAAAGCTGGCGGCGGCCAGGCCGGCACTGCCGAGCGACAGGCCGAAGTGATCCACGTAATAGGTAGCGGCCACGTTGTGGATGAAGATCTCCACGCCGAAGCAGGCGCCGTAGGTGATAAACAGCATCCACACGCGGTAGTTGCCGGCAGCGGCGACAAAGCTGGCCCAGCCGCCTTTCTTGCCGCTGTCGATGGCGATGCCGCGCGCGCGCAGATCCTTGAAGTCGCCTTGCGGGCAGTCCTGCGTATAGCGCCAGTACAGCACCGCCATGATCAGCATCAGCACGCCCGGCACCAGCAGCGCCACGCGCCAGCCCATGGTGTGGCTCACGCCCAGCATCAGCACGCCACCCAGCAGCAGCGGCATCAGCGCTTGCGCCGCGCCACCGCCGGCATTGCCCCAGCCGGCGGCTGCCGCGTTGGCGGTGCCCACCACGTTGGGGGCGAACATCACCGAGGTGTGGTACTGCGTGATCACGAAGCTCGCGCCAACCGCGCCAATCAACAGGCGGAAGAACAGGAAGGCTTCGTAGCTCTGCGCCATCGCCACGCCCAGCACGGGGATCGCACCGAGAGCGAGCAGGCCGGTGTAGGCGCGGCGGGGACCAAAGCGGTCGCACAGCGGGCCGATGGCCAGCCGCACGAGAATGGTCACGGCCACGGCCGCGATATTGATATTGGCGATCTGGTCGGGAGTCAGGCCGAATTCACCCTTGAGCACCGGCATCAGCGGCGCGCAGGCGAACCACGCGAAGAAGCACACGAAGAAGGCCATCCACGTCAGGTGGAAGGCGCGCATCTGCGGGGTGCGCAGGCTTAGCAGTTCGATGCGGGTGGCTTTGCCGGTCATCATGGCTCCATAAAAACAAATGGCGTCCCGCAATCCGGTCGTGAAGACCAGATCAGGGGACGCCGTTGTCCTGGTGGCAGCGGTGAAGACCGCTACCACCCTGTGTGGGGTGAGCGGGCCGCCGTTGGTCCGCTCGCATCTTGTTACGCAAGCGGTGTGCCAGGGCGGTTTGTGATGGATGGCGGGTTTTTTGCGCTGCGCAGGGGCGTCAGGCCGGGAGGCGATGCGCCGAGGTGGGGCGGGGCGGCACGGTCATGGTGCAGTGCAATGGACCGGGGCGGTGCGCGGGGTGGTGCGGGCCGTAGCTGGTTTCAGGCTGTCTACCCGGCCGTGGATGCCGGGATCTGATGGTTATGCCACGTCCTGCCGGCGTGCCAAGTCCTTGGCTCCAGGCCGCCGGAAGCCGCGCCGGACGTTATGCTGCCCGGGCGCGGTCGTCAATTCGGGCCGCTTCGAGTCAGATCGAGGCCGAATGACACACCGCTTCCACGCGATTGCCCGCCGGATCGAAGAGGAACGCCGCGTAGTATCCGGTGTGGTAGTCAGGCCGCAGGCCCGGATCCCCATCCGACACTCCCCCGGCGGCGAGGCCCGCGGCGAAGAACGCATCCACCTGTTCGCGGGACGACGACTTGAAGCACCAATGCCGCTTGTTGGCTTCGATCCTGCTCGGGTCGAGATAGATCGCCAGGCACGTCGACACCGTATCGCTGGACGTGCAGCGCTCCCCATAGCCAAGCGCATCGGGGCGATCATAGACCTTCGTTGCCCCCAGCGCTTGCATGACCGAGTCGTAGAACGGACGTGCCGCGTCAAGGTCGGGCACGCCTATCGAAACATGATCGAGAAGTTGCATTGATGTTTGCTCCAGTCAGTTCTCGGGTCGTTATTCTAGCCAACCTCCCGTGAGTTGCTGGTAGCCGCAATTCGAAGCGTCGCTAGTCACGAATCCTCCCCGGTGGTTATCCTGGCGCCCATGCGCAGATCCGGAAGTTTCAATGCCAAAACGTCTGGGATGGGGCGCAACGATAAAGCGTTCTATCGAGGGCGAGGCTCGTAAGCAGATTACGCTGCGACTTCAGGCGGATTGGGTTCGTTTGCGCGGCTTCACGAGTCTTTCTACTGCACTGTCGGTGACGTCCTTGAATAGCGCAACGTTGCCAGAGGCCCGCGCAGCGAGCATCGCACCGTAGACCAGCGACACGAGCGTTGCGGCCTCGGTTTGAACCGACGAACCCAGTTTGAAGAGGTTGTTTTTCGTGCCCGACTCGAGAACGTGCTCAATCCACGCAGTGAGGTTATCGAAAAACGCTTTTACCTCTTCTGTCACTTCGTGGGGTAGTGACGGGAGTTCGGCGCCGAGCATGCCAGCTACGCAGAACGGAGCACTGTCGTCGGCAATACAGCGTTCCCAATGGCCAACGTATGCGCGCAACTGCGCAAGAGCGTCGGCACCGCTCGCCTGAAGTGACGCCACGTCGGCGTCAAACGTTGCCCGCCACTCGTTCAACACAGCGATCACGAGATCCGTTTTCGTGGGGAAGTGGTGGTGAATGCTCGCCTTGCGAATGTCGATTGCGTCGGCGACGTCGGCATAGCTAAACCCGCTATAGCCGCGACGCATGATGAGTTGCCTTCCCGCCTCAATGATCCTGTTCGCGGTGACGTCCCCGGTTGCTGTCATCTTGCCTACCATCTAGTCGGTTGAATGCTGAGTAGTCTACTCGGAGCCGGCATCAATTTCCAGGCGCGAGGATTTCCTTGTATTTTTACCATCCTACTAGTAGGATGGTTTCGTCGATTGGGAAGATTCCTGCCGACGTTCTCTTGGTTACCTAACGCTTTGGAGCATGAACATGAAGATTTCCTCACACGTAAGCCGTATCGCTGCCGCCATCGCCCTCTCGGCTGCGGCCCTGGGATCACACGCAGCGGTGGCTGCACCCGTCAAGAACATCGTCCTCGTTCACGGCTATTTCGCCGATGGCTCGGGCTGGCAGGCCGTAGCGAAGATCCTGACGTGCGACGGCTACAAGGTTTCGGTTGTGCAAGAGCCGGAAACCTCGTTTGACGAAGACGTGAAGGCGACCACCCGGGTGATCGATGCGCAGGACGGCCCAAGCATCCTCGTCGGTCACAGTTACGGTGGTGCGGTGGTGACCGAGGCGGGCAACGACGACAAGGTCGCCGGCCTCGTTTATGTGGCTGCTTTTCAGCCGGACACGGGAGAAAGCCCCCTTGATCTGACCAAAAAGATGCCACCCGCGACCAAGGCGATCAAGGCGACTGCAGATGGCCACCTGTACTTTGATGAGGCGATGTTCCATGCGGATTTTGCCGCCGACGTTCCGGCTGCCGAGGCCAAGTTCATGGCTATCTCGCAAGTGACGCCGGCAGCCCAGTCGTTTGGTGTCCCGATCACGCACGCAGCGTGGAGGACGAAGCCGAGCTGGGCCGTTGTCGCGACCGCGGACCGCGCAATCCATCCCGATCTGGAACGTTTCATGACGAAGCGCGCTGGGAGCACGACGATTGAGGTCAACTCCAGCCACGTGGCCTATATTTCGCACCCGGCTCAAGTCGCCAAGCTCATCGAACAAGCCGCAACTCAGGCCCGTAAGGAGTGACGAAACGAGACACGCCTCATGGAGGATTGCCAATTCGCAGTCAGCAAGTCGGATGCGCGCTCAAATGCGGATCTATTTGCCCAAGCCCGAGGTAGCGTCAGGCCAATGGCAGCGTCTACCGCTAATGCGGGTCGATGGATGGCGCGTGGCCAGGACAGCGGCTCGTCGACCTGGGCAGCCGCTCGATTCGCGCAGTGCCGACCGTACGGCAATGACGGCTTTCATCCGCCCGCCGCCTGCCCGCCCGTCACCCGCATGATGACCAGATAGGTGCCTTGCCTTATCGTGGCTAGAATGACGGCTCACGGCGGGCACGGCGGCCGTTTCCAACACCTCACTCCCGACGGGATCCCGACGAGAAATGGTGCGGAAAACGACTGCCATGCAAAAGAAGGACACCCCGCATCAAACAAAGACAACCCGGACCGGTACATGGAAGCCGAAGACCCAACAATTCTGATCCACGTCTATGCAGGGGACGACGACGGCGAGCCGATATTCGAGGAGTTGCCCGCCCGCAAAATGGATGAAGATACCTACGAGCTACTCTCATCACCCGGCCTCGCCCTGAACCTGGCAAGAGGTGACATCGTCTCCATCAAGAGCAAGAACGCGCATGCCGAGGTCCTGTCGAGGGGCGGGAATTTCTGCGTTCAGATCTATGAGGATGAAGATATCCCGCAGGCAATCCTGTCACGCCTGGAGAAGATGGTGGCAGCTGAGTTGGGCGGAACGCTGGACGGGATCAACGGCGGGAATCTGTCCTTGACCATCCCATCCCAGAATGGGATGGACCGAATCCGCGAGGTCTTTGACAGGTTTCGCGACCAGACCGGGATTCAGTGGTACTACGCGAACATCTACCGGAATCTGGACGATCCCGATGATGAAACACTGCTGGACTGGTGGCTGAAGGATTGACGGCTGATCGCGCCCAGGCTCACGCTTGCGTGGCAGGCGCTTGCGGGGATTCGCCTTCAGCCGCCGGCGCTGGCCGCTGGCTTGCGTGGTAAATCTCGATATCGTTGGGCCGCACCAACTGATCCGCATCATCCACCAGCGCCGCGCGCACGCGGCGCCCATCCTGTGCGGTAAGCAACGTCACCGGGCCTTGGCCGCTGGTGGCCATGTGGCGATCCCCCCATTGCATCAGCCCGATGATCACCGGCAGCAACTCCACCGCGGCGCGCGTCGGCCGGTACTCGAACCGTTCCCGCTCGCCTGGCTCCCGATAGCTCACCTTGCGCAGGATGCCTGCCTCGGTCAGTGTCTTGAGCCTGGCTGATAGCACGGCGGGGGAGCACTGCAGGCGCTCCAGGAAATCGTCGAAGCGCCTGATGCCGTGGAAAACGTCGCGCAAGATAAGAATTGTCCACTTCTCTCCGATCAGCGAGAGGGTCGCGGCTATCGAGCAGTTGCGGAGTTCTTGGGCGGTGAGATCCATGCATTGAGCATAGCAGGCTAACTTCATTTGCAAAAGTCAGGGTATTGCCTATACTCCTGGCTATGAAATATGAAGTCAGGAGCCGGACATGCAGCCCTCGAATCCTCCCAGCCTTGCCGGCCAATCCCGCCTGACCGGCGGCGGCTGGCATGCTGGGTGCCCGGAATGCGCCGAGACCTGGAAGTTGAGCGGTGGCGAGCGCGTGGTCGTGCGCGCTGTTCGTGCCACCGATGCCGAGAGAGAGCGGGCCTTCGTGCAGGCACTGTCGCGTGAGAGCCGTTATTACCGCTTCCTGACCGGCGGACGCGTGTCCGATGAGGTGATCGACCTGTTCATCGAGAGCAACGCCGGCCTGGCGCTGGTGGTCACGGCGGAAGTGGAGGGGCTGCCGACGATCGTCGCCAACGCTAACTACGTGGTGACGCGTGGCGAGGACGGCGACGTTGGCGAGTTCGCCGTGGCGGTGGCCGACGACTGGCAGGGCAAGGGTATCGGCCGCCGGCTGATCCAGCGCCTGCGCGACGCGGCGCTGGGCGCCGGCCTGCACCTGCTGCGCGGGGATGTGCTGAGCGAGAACCGCCGCATGCTGGCGCTGATGCGGGAGTTCGGTTTCTCCACCCGGCGCAACCCGGAAGACAGCCTGCTGTATGAGGTGAAACTGGTGCTGGGCGAGTTGGCCGGCAACGGCGCGCAGCAGGCCGTGGCGCGGCTATCGGCGGCCTAGGCCTCGGCAGTTGCGCGCTTGCGCGATCCGGCCGTCACGGTGCATCCCACCGATGCCGTGATGATGCTGGCAATCGCCAGCCATTGCTGCGTGTTCAGCGTCTCGTGCAGGAAGGCGAGGCCTGCCAGCGCGCCCATGGCGGGTTCCATGCTGAGCAGGATGCCGAAGGTGCGGCGCGGCAGCCGCTTGAGCGCCACCATTTCCAGCGAATAGGGAATGGCGCTGGAGAGCAGGCCAACCGCCAGCCCTGCCACCAGCAGCGACCGGCTGAACATGGCCGCGCCGGCATGCGCCAGCCCGAAGGGCAGCACGACCAGCGATGCCATGGTCAGCCCGAGCGAGGTGGCTTGCCCGCCGTGCGCGTTGCCCGCCATCTGCCCGAAGATGATGTACAGCGCCCAGCCCACGCCGGCGGCCAGCGCGTAGCCGATGCCCACGGGATCGAGCGTGGCAACGTTCTCCCCAAGCGGCAACAGCAACAGCAAGCCTGCCACCGCAAAGGCAATCCAGAGAAAGTCGATGGCCCGCCGCGACGACGACACGGCCACCGCCAGCGGCCCGGTGAACTCGATGGCAATCGCCAGCCCGAGCGGGACGGTGCGCAGCGACATATAGAACAACAGGTTGGTGGCCCCCAGCGCCGCGCCGTAAAGCGCAATCACGCGGGCATTGGCCAGGCTGAGCGGCATCCGCCAGGGCCGCCACACGCACAGCAGGATCAACGCAGAGAAGCTCACCCGCAGTGCCGTGGTGCCCTGGGCGCCAACTTCGGCAAACAGGCTCTTGGCAAACGACGTACCGATGCAGAGCGAAGCCATCGATCCGATCAATGCCAGCACGGCGATCAAGGTGGCACTTTGTTTCAGGCGATTCAGCGGCAATTGCGACTCTCAGGCGATTCTGCGAGCCCGAATCTTGAACGATCCTGGCCAGGCTGGCTAGGCTGCGATGTGCTGCAAGCGCACAACGTAGCGTTTGCCCGCGGCAGCCAGCGCTTGGTCATCCAGCTTGCCCGCCTCATAGAGCAGGAAGGGCGCGGACCATGGCAGTCCGCAGCGGTTGGCGGTGGCCTGCAAGGGGCGCAGCAACTCGGCCAGCGCAAATAGATTGACGCCCCCTGGCCCGTAGGCTTGCTGCACGTTGCCAGCGGTGGCCGCTACCAGCATGGGTTTGCCTTCCAGCGCGCGGCCCTCGGTCTCATAGGCGATGTAGAACATGCGGGTCAGCACGGCGTCCTGCCAGGTTTTGAGCAGCGCGGGCGTGGCATACCACTGCAGCGGGAACTGAAACACGATGCGCTCCGCGCCAAGCAGCCGGCGGACTTCGGCGTCCACATCGATGGCGCCGTCCGGGTAGAGGGCGTAGAGGTCGGCGATCTCCACGCCGGGCAGTGTGCTGGCCGCATTGCACAGGGCGCGATTGGCCCTGGATTGGCCGAACTGGGGATGGAACAGCAGGATCAGGGTCTTGGACATGGGGGGCTCCGGTTGGTAGTGCACGTGGTGCGTGCCGTGGTGATGTCTCAAGGATGCCGCTTCACATCAAATCATTCCAATGGATAGTTTGTATGCTCTATTATCCGTTTCATGAATTTACGTGCGATCGACCTCAATCTGCTGACCGTGCTGGACGCCTTGCTCGACGAAGCCCATGTGTCGCGCGCCGCGCAGCGTGTCGGGCTGTCCCAGCCAGCCGCCTCCAGCGCGCTGGAGCGCTGCCGCCATCTGTTCAAGGATCGCCTGCTGGAGCGTGCACCTGGCGGCATGCAGCTCACGCCGAAGGCGCAGGCTCTGCGCGCGCCGCTGAAGCAGGCGCTGGCCTCGGTGGCGGCGGTGATCGGTGAGCCTGAGGTGGACCTGGCGAGCTTGTCGCAAACGGTGCGCGTGCGGATGGCGGACCATCCCGCCGTGCTGGTGGCGCGGCAACTGCATCGGCAACTGGCGCGCAGCGCGCCGGGCGTCAATCTCGTGCTGCAGCCGTGGCAGGGCGCCGATGCCGCGCTCGGGTCCCTGGCGCGAGGTGACAGCGATCTCGCTGTATCCGTGTTTCCCGCCGTGGGCGCGGATTTTCGCCGCCGGCCGTTATTGCGCGAGCACTACGTGGTTGCCATGCGGCGGGGCCATCCCGCGGCCACCGGCTTTGGCCTGGAGTGCTGGCTGGCGTACCCGCATGTGCTGGTATCCGGCCGTGGCGATATCCACGGGCCGCTGGACGATGCACTGGCCGGGCTGGGCCTGGCGCGGCGCGTCGGCATGGTGGTGCCGAGCTTCATGATGGTGCCGCCGCTGCTGGCCGACTCCGACCTGATCGCCATGCTGCCCAGCCGCTGCGTGCCCGAGGACCCGGCACAGGCGCTGGCGACGTTCGCGCCGCCGGTGGCGGTGGAGGGTTTTTCCCTCCACCTGGCCTGGCATGCGCGCCGCGACGATGACGTGGCCGTGCGGCATGTGGCGGGCCTGATCGAAGGCCTGCTGGCGGCGTAGCTTAGTAGTTAAGCGCCACGTTGAGCATGACCGTACGGGGATTGCCCACCGGCACGATGTTGTTGCTCAGGCCGCCGGCGTAGTACGCCTTGTCGAACACGTTCTTGACGTTGAGCGCGGCCTTCCAGTGCGATGCCACATAGCCCACGCCAAGGTCCGCCACCGCGTAGCCGGGCACGGTGTAGTTGAAGGTGTAGCCGCGCTTGGCGCTTTCCGCGCGCATGCCGGCGCCGGCGTACCAGCCTGCCAGCGGCCCGCGGAAATGCTTGGTGCCCCAAAGCGAGACGCTGTGCCGGGGCACGTTGTTGAGCGGCTTGCCCACATTGGCGGCAACGGTATCTTCCGTGACCTCGCTGGCGATGTAGGCATAGGCGCCGGCCAGGCTCCAGCCGCCGCCAAGGTCCGCTGTCAGCTCTGCCTCCAGCCCGCGCGTGCGCTGCTCGCCCGTGGCAATGCTGAAGCCGGTATTGACCGGGTCCGAGCTCAGCACGTTGCGCCGGGTCAGGTCGAAGGCCGACAGCGTCACCAGGCCGCTCTTGTTGGGCAAGTCGAACTTGATGCCCACCTCGGCCTGGCGCCCCGTCTCGGGCTTGAAGGTGCCGCCGTTGACGTCGGTGCCGCTATTGGGCAGGAACGAGGTCGCGTAGCTGACATAGGGACGTGCCCAGCTGGTCAGGTCGAACATCAGCCCGGCGCTGCCGGTGACGGCCCGCGCGGTGTCGTCCAGGCGCGTGGCGGCCAGGCGGTCCGTGGTGCTGGTGCGGGCGGTGTCGTGGCGCAGGCCGGCGGTGAGCAGCCAGCGCTCGGCAAAGCGCACCTGGTCGCGCGCGTAGAAGCCCAGCGTGCTGACGTTGTCTTCCTGGTTCAGGCTGTAGGCGCTGGGGCAGTTCACGGCTGCGCCATAGACCGGGTTGTAGACGTTCAGCGCCGCGACGCGGCAGGTGCGCTGCAGGCGGCTCTCGTTGCTGCGGTTGTAGTCCACGCCGAGCGTGATCTCATGCTGCTGCCCGGCAAGCTCGAAGCGCCGCTGCAGGTTGGTATCCACGCCAATGGTGGTGCCGGAGAAATCCTGCTGCGTGCCGCTGCGGTTGAGCAACTGGCTGTTGACGGCCATGGTGCCGCCAGCGATCAGCGTGCCGGCCAGCGACAGCGTTTGCCAGCGGAAATTCTGGTTCAGCGTCCAGCCGGAATCGAAGCGGTGGGTCAGCGCATAGCCCAGCCGGTTCTGCTCGCCGTCATATGGCGCCAGGCCCGGCTCGCCGGTAAAGCGGCTATTGGGCAGGGTGCCGTTGCGGTTGGCGGTGAGCGTGCCATTCACGGGCAGGCCTTGCTGGCGTACGTATTGCCGCTCGTTGTGGCTCGCCAGCAGGGTCAGGTCGGTGCGCGTGCCCAGGTCCAGCGACAGCGACGGCGCGATATAGCGGTTGCGGTAATAGACGTAGTCGGTCGCGTCGTCGCTGTTCATCGCCAGGGCGTTGACGCGCAGCGCGGCCTTGCCGTTTGCCGACAACGGCGTGCCCACGTCCGCTGTGGCCTGCCGAAAGCCGTAGTTGCCTACCGTCAGCCCCAGTTCGCCAAACAGTTCGGGCGTGGGGCGCTTGCTGACGATATTGACCATGCCGCCCGGCTGCACCTTGCCGAACAATACCGAGGCCGGGCCTTTGAGCACTTCCACGCGCTGCGCGCCGAACAGCTCCTGCGCCACGCGGTTGTTGGACTCGACCAGCAGGCCATCGACAAAGACCGATTCCGATGCGCGCTGGCCGCGGATGATGAAGTCGTCCCAGCCGCGCCGGCCGTAGACATTGGTAACCACGCCGGCGGAATTGGCCAGTGCGTCCCCCAGGGTTTGCGCTTGCTGGCTGTCCATCAGGTCGCGCGTGATCACGGTGATGGACTGCGCGCTGTCCGCCGCGGACGTGCCGGACTTGGTCACCCCAGCTGCCCGGCGCGTGGCAAAGCCGGTGTCGGCACGGGGGTCTTCGGCGGCGCTGACCGTGACGGACGGCAAAGTGGTCTCGGCGTCCGGTGCGGCCTGGGCCATGGCAGGGGAGAACAGGCAGCCCAGGGCGGCCGGGGCAATCAGGTGGCGAGTGAGCATGGTGCTGCGAGAGTGCTGAAAGCGCCGGATTGTAAATGATAATTATTATCGTTTGTTAGATTTTGTAATGAAACCGGGCTGTGCTTAGCCCGGGACGGCGGTGCCGAATGCATGCGCCGGTTTTGCGCCTCGCCTTGCAACGCGCTTTCCACCTCAAGCGCGGCAGACTATGGTGACTAGGAGGCAGAAGCCCGAACAGGAGAACACCATGGCATCGTCGGCATCCCCCCGCCGCATCGTGATTACCGGCGCCGGTGGCGCGCTTGGCCGCGCCGTTACCCAGGCGTTCGCGGACGAGGGGGCGCGGCTGGCCCTGATCGACCGCGACGTGGAAGTGCTGCGCGCGCACGCGCCGGTGCCCGAGGCCGCGGACTGGCACCTGTTGCTGGCGGCGGACGTGACCTCGACGGACAGCATGGCCGTGGCAGCGCGCAGCATCCTCGACGCCTTCGGCGGCGTGGATGTGCTGGTGCACGTGGCCGGCGGCTTCGAGATGGGCGAGCCCGTGCAAGCGCTCAGCCGCGAGTCGTGGATGCGGATGATGGACCTGAACGCCTGGTCGCTGGTGGCCGTCATGCAGCATCTGCTGCCCGCCATGCTTGCGCAGGGCACCGGCAAGGTCGTGGCTGTGACCGCGCGCGGCGCCGCCAGCGGGGCCGCCGCGATGGGCGCCTACTGCGCCTCAAAGAGTGCGTTGCAGCGTCTGGTGGAGAGCTTGTCGCACGAGGTGCGCCGGGCCGGCGTCAACGTCAACAGCGTGGCGCCGGGCACGCTCGATACCCATGCCAACCGCCAGGCCATGCCCGCCGCCGATCCCACCGACTGGGTCTCCACCGCGTCGGCGGCACGCGCCATTGCCTTCCTGGCCTCGGACGCGGCGCAGGCGATCCATGGGCAGCATGTGGTGCTGGATGGGCTGAGCTGAGCGGCGTTGAGCCAAGAGGTCTCTACGCCTTGCGCCGTGCCAGCGGCAATGTCGCCAGCCGTTCCAGCACCACGGCACGCATGCCCGCCGGCGCCGGCAGCTGCTCCAGCAATGCCGGCCAGCGCTCGTGCGCCATCGCCACCGCGTCCTTCACGGCGGCGGTGGCGATGCGCTCGGCGATCCGGGCCTTGCGCGCGAACTCGCGGTAGGTCTGCAGGGTTTGCTCGCGCTGCTGGCGGTCGATGGCCACATTCTGGCCGAAGCCGGCAAAGCCCGGCAGGGCGGCCACGCTGACGATGTCGTAAGCGGGCGAGAGCTCGGGGGCGACGCCGTTGCGGTACAGGAAGGAGAAGTTCTTAAGGTGAGCGTCACTGTTGCCCAGCAGGGTATTGACGGCCTGGCGGATAAAGAACTGCCGCACGTCTTCGATGCCACGCACGCTCAGGCGCTCCAGCAGTTGCACCAGGGCGGCGTAGGCGTCATGGCCGCCATACTTGCGGTTGGGCATGCGGGTCAGCAACTGGCAGCCGTCTTCGGCATGCACGCGCCCGCCGGGCTCGCGGTCGAAGCGGTCCACGGCGAGGAAGTGCAGGCCGGGGCCAAGGGCCTCGGCCAGCCCCTCGACCTCGATGGCGGCAAGCGGCGCGGGCCGGCACGGCGCCACCGCCACGCCAGCGGCCTGCGCCAGCTGCATCGACACGTATTCGTTGAAGACCTGGCTGTCGTCATTGCGCGCGGGCAGCTTGGCGATCAGGTCGGAGAGGTGCCCGTGGGTGGGCATGGTGTAGCGCTTGCCGGCATGCGCGGTGGACAGCGCCAGCTTGTTCTGCACGCCCGAGACCGAGGCCGCGCCTTCGGTGGCGCCTTCGATCACGGCAATTTCGAGGTTGTCCGCGCCGCCCGTCACGCCGACGGTGCGCACGTGCTCGGGCAGGGCGTCGATGGGCGCGGGGCGCACCACCACCGCGCCCGGCAGGTCGTCGCCGGCGGCGGCCAGAATGCCGAAATCGTCGCGGTCTTCGGGATGGTGGCGCGTGGCCTCCAGGCGCTTGCGCAGCTCGCTCTCGGGCAACAGCCCGGCAAAGTAGGGCGGCAGCGCCGCGTTGGTGTTGTACAGCGCGGGATGGAAAGGGTTGGACAGCACCGAGGCGGTCAGTGTGTCGTTGCCGGGGAAGGTCAGCGAAAGGCTGAGCGTGGGCCGCAGCGGGTCGCCGCGGAAGGCTTCCGCCGGCACGAAGCGGCAGGTGCGCCCCACCTCGCACAAATGGCCGCACAGCACGCCGTGCAGATGCACTTCCAGATAGCGGGGGCGTAGCCCGGTGCTCATGATTCCTGCTCCAGGAACATTTCCACCGAGGTCTTGGCCTCGCGGTCCGGCCCGCTGTCCTTGCCCTCGACCAGGCGCTTCACGGCGAGCAGGTGCTCGCGTGGCACCAGGACCCATTCCGCATCGAGCGCGGCACCCACGGCTTCGAGTGTGGAGGCGCGCACATCGCTGCGGCCGCTCAGCGCTGTGGTCAGGTTGGACGGCGCCATGCCGATCAGCCGGGCCACTTCCCCCAGCGAGGATTTGCGTGTGGCTCGGCGTGCCTGGAGCTGATCAAAGAATGATGCCATGGCATATTTTCACATCAAAAGATATGAAATAGCATAGCACACGACAGCGTTTATTATGTCATTGCATAATATATCTCAAATAAACATGTCATAGCATAATAGCCTGTGCGATCAGGCCGCCTTGCTCTGGTCTGCCGCTTGCCCTGCGGACGCCAGAACGCGGAAGTGGCCCAGCTCATCCGGCGCGCACTGCGCAATCAACCCGGTTTCCCAGGCCAGGTAGGCGCGCGCGGCGTCCTTGTTGCCTTCGTGCCGGTCGTGCACGAAAAACAGGTAGTCGATACGCGCTTCCGGGGGCAGCCCCACCGGCTCGGCCGCCTCGGGCAGCCCCGCGGCCTGCCAGGTGCGGTAGCCCTCCGCCAGCCGGTACACGTGGCGGTAGCCGGCGGCCAGCAGATCCTGCCCGGCCAGGTTGGCGATGTGCGGCTCGCTCGCGATCAGGATGACTGGCTGGTCGGGGGTGGCGCCAAGGCGGTCCAGCGTGGCGGGCAGGCGCGGGCGGATCGACCAGGCCGCGCCTTCGGCGTGGCCGCGGGCGTATTCGGCGCTTTCGCGCAGGTCGATGCGCAGCGCGTCGGGCGCCTGTGCGTACAGCGCGCGCAGCAGGTTGGCGTCGAGCACCGGCAGGGCGTGGGCGGGCAGGGTGCGCGGCGGCGCGCTCGCCTTGATGGCGGCATTGACGCCGTGCGCGAGCACGGCGCTCTCATAGCCCAGCTGGTAAAGCCAGCTGGCCACCACCGGTGCGCGCACGCCATCGTCGTCGAACACGATCACGCGGCTGCCGCGTACGCCGATGTACTGGTCGGTGGCCTGCACCAGCTGGCCGCCGGGTGCGTGCCGCGCGCCGTCGATCGAGCCTTGCGCGAATTCCTCGGCAGTGCGGATATCCAGCAGGTAGGTGGTGCGGCTCTCATCGTCCAGCCACTGCTGCGCCTGCGTGGCCGACAGCGCGGGCAAGCCGGCGCGCTGCAGCAGCCGGGCCGAGCGAGCGCGCGCCTCGGCCAGCTCGCTGGCCGGCGGGGCCGCCGGGTAGCGGCGCTGGCTGCCATGCTCGAGCGCGTGGTCGGCCAGGTACCAGCCCTGCGTGCCATTCTCCAGCGCCAGCACCGGATTGGGCAGGCCAAGGTTGCGCAGCGTCTGCGCGCCGATGATGCTGCGCGTGCGCCCGGCGCAGTGCACCACCACGGTGGTCTGCGCATCCGGCAGCAGCGCCGCCAGGCGCAGGGCCAGCTCGCCGTTGGGCAGGCTGTGCGCGCCGGGGATGGTCATCTTCTGGTGCTCGGCAAAGGTGCGGCCATCCACCAGCACCAGCGGCTCGCCGCTGTCGCGGCGCGCCACCAGCTCAGCAGCGCTCAGGCGCGGCGTGTGCTGCTGGTGCTCGACCAGTTCGCCAAACGTCTTCGATGGTACGTTGACGCCCTTGAACAAGGTGTAGCCGGCCGCGGCCCACGCTGCGGCACCGCCCGCCAGCAGCGTGAGATTGCTGTAGCCCAGGCTAGCCAGCCGCTGTGCCGCCAGCTCGGCCACGCCGTCGCCGGCGTCGAGCAGCACGATGCGCTCGGCCAGGCGCGGCGCCAGCAGGGCAACATCCAGCTCCAGCCGGCTGTAGGGCAGGGGCACGGCGAAGAAGGGATGGCCCTCGCCATATTGGCCGTGCTCGCGCACGTCGAACAGCGCCAGGGGCTGGCCGTCGTTAAGCCAGCCGCGCAAGGTGACGGCGTCGATGGATTGGGTCATGGCGTGCTCCGCGTGAACAAGGGATGGGGCTGTCGTCTTGGCCGCAATGTCAGGCCGCTGCTTTCTCGCTGCGGTTCATCTGCGTGGCGTTGTAGTTGACGATGCGCCCGGTCTCCAGCTCCACGCCGATGCGTCCCGTCAGCGTTTCGAGTGGACGGCCGTAGAGGTGGAAGTGCAGTGTGGGGGCGTCGCCCACCACGTGGATGCTGTGGATGTCCTGCGGCAGGAAGCTGATCGGCGTGCCCGGGCGCACCACCAGCTCGCGCTCCAGTTCGATGCTGGCGCGCTCGGGGTTGCTGCCGTCGTCGGTGCGGCGGTAGACGCGGTTGAGCTCATCGCCTTGCACGGCCACGATGACGGCCCACGTGTCATGGTTGTGCGGGATGGTCTTCTTGCCCGGCACGATCGAATTGAGGTAGAGCGCCGGCAACTGGCCTTCTCCGCTCAGGCGGTAGCGGGTAGAGGTGGTGGTGCCGTCGCTGGGCGGCGGGAAATCGGCAAAGCCGAACAGGTCCTTCTGGTCGGCCAGCTTCTGCAGGGCGGCGGTGATCTGACCGAGCGTGGCGCGATCCACCTCGCGCTGTGCCGTCAGTGCGCTGACCTCGGCGAGGGTGGCGGCAATGGCCGCATTGCGCTGGTTTTGCTGGTCGGTCTGGTTGGTCTGGGTCGTCATGGGGGGAGATCCTGTTATGAATACGATGCCGTGGCAGGTGGCGGCCGTGCTCCACTCTACGGAGTGCGGGACCCGGGAAGAACGAACAATATCGCCGATGCATATTCGGTTTTGATCTGGTGCAAGACGGCATGATGTCCGCGCCAGGCACGGCATAACGATCTGCGATCTGATTCGTTAGCGCCCGGTGCAACATCTTTTAGGCTTCAACCTGCCCAGCATTTTCAAGAGCTTCCCGCCATGACCATTACCGACTTGTCCCAGACCTTGGCCGATACTGACGCAAGCGCCGAAGCCACGGCCGTTGCCGACCACGTGAGCGGCGCCCGCGCCGCGGCGGTCGCCGCCTTCATCGCCCGCGCCCGAGAGATCGCCGGCGGCCACGCCGCCGACAAGACGCCGCTGGCCGCGATCGCCGACGAACTGGTGGCGCTGGCTGGCCAGGCGCATCTGTTCCCGCCGGCGCATTTCCCCGTGGATGCGGCCAGGCCCGCCGCGATCTACCGGCTGGCGGAAGACCCGGACGGCCGCTTCGCCTTGTTCGCCTCGGCCGGCCTGCCGGGCAAGGCACAGCCGCCGCACGACCACACCACCTGGGCGGTGATTGCCGGTGTGCGCGGCGTGGAGCGCAACGTGATCTTTCACCGCAGCCCGGGCAGCAAGCCCGGGCTCGACACGCTGGAGCCGCTGCGCCAGCTCGACGTGCAGGCAGGCAATGCCATCACGCTATCGCCAACCGATGTGCATACCATCGAACTGATCGGCGACACGCCCGGCCTGCACCTGCATTTCTACGGCCTCACGCTGCCCCGCCTGAGCGAGCGCGTGAAGTTCGACCCCGCGCCCGAGGGCGGCACGCAATACAGCTACCGCACCTTTGCCGCGCCCGCGCTGATCCGCCATCCGCTGGTGAGCCCGGCCGCGCTCAAGCGCGCCATTGCGCAGGGGGAGGAGCTCGCTGTGCTGGATGCGCGGGAAGAGGGCGCTTTCTCACGCGAGCACCTGTTGTTCGCCGTGCCCGCCCCGCTGGGCCGGCTCGAAACCACGATCGACCGGCTGGTGCCGCGCCGCACCACGCGCATTGTGGTGACGGATCTGGCCGAGGATATCGCCCACGCGGCCGCGGCCAAGCTGTTGCGCTTTGGCTATACCAACGTATCCGTGCTGGAGGGCGGCACGCGTGCCTGGCAGGCCGCCGGCTATGAAATCTTCAGCGGCACCAACGTGCCCAGCAAAGCCTTCGGCGAAGTGATCGAGCACGAGCTGCACACGCCGTGGATCACCGCCGAGGCGCTCAAGCTGCACCAGACGCGTGGCGACAATGTGGTGGTGGTGGACAGCCGCCCCTTCACGGAATTCCAGAACATGAGCATTCCCGGCGCGGTGGACTGCCCGGGCGCTGAGCTGGTCTACCGCATCGGTGAGATCGCGCCTGATCCCGAGACGCTGGTGGTGGTCAATTGCGCCGGCCGCACGCGCAGCATCGTGGGCGCGCAGACGTTGATCAACGCCGGCATTCCCAATCGCGTGGTGTCGCTCAAGGACGGCACCATGGCATGGCTGCTGGCCGGCTACCAGCTCGACCACGGCCAGACCCGTTTCGCGCCACAGCCCGGCGAAGCCGCCCAGGCCGCGGCGCGTGAACGGGCCGCCCGCGTAGCGCAGCGCGCTGGCGTGCAACATATCGATGCGGCGCAGCTAGCCGCCTTCGCGCAGCAGGCGGATGACCGCACGCTGTACCGCTTCGACGTCCGCTCGCCCGAGGAATACGCCGCAGGCCACCTGCCGGGCTGGCGCAGCGCCCCCGGCGGCCAGCTGGTGCAGGCCACCGACGCCTACGCCGGCACCCGCCGCGCCCGCATCGTGCTGGCCGACTGGGATGGCGTGCGCGCACAGATCACGGCAGCCTGGCTGGCCCAGTTCAGCGGGCATGAGGTCTACCTGTTCCGCCCGGCACCGCTGGCACCGCGCGAATCCGGCCCCGAGCCTGTGCGCGTGCTGCGGGCCTCCGAGGTCGAAGCGCCATGGATCGAAGCCGCATCGCTGTCCGCGCTGCAAGCGCAGGGCGGGGTCACGGTGGCGGACGTGGATAGCAGCCTGGCATTCCGACGCGGCCACCTGCCCGGCGCATGGTTCGCCACGCCGGAGAAGGTCGCGCTGGTGCTGGAGCAGGCCAGTGCCGACGACATCATCGTGGTGACGTCATCCGATGGCGTGCTGGCGCAAGCGGTAGCGGCCGAGTTGCGCCGCACCAGCCAGCGCGACGTACGCGCGCTGCTCGGCGGCAACGCACGCTGGCAAGCGCTTGGCCTGCCAACGGAATCCGGCGAAGCCGGCACAGCCGCCGCAGCGCGCATCCTGACCGGCGACGAAGACGCGTGGTACAGCGCCTACGCCTACGAGGATGAAAGCCGCCGGAAGTCCGAGATGCACGCCTACCTGAACTGGGAAATCGGCCTGGTCGATCAACTAGAACGCGACGGTGATCTGCCGGTACGGCTGGTGGATTACAGCCAGCCGTAGGCGCAAAGGCATCGCTTCGGCCAGCACCCGCCCTCTCCCCCGGCCCCTTGTATGTCGGAAAATATGTCCTGGAAGCCTCAGATCGATGGCCCCATGCCCTGGGCGAAAGCCCAAGTTCGAGGGAGAGCGAGGATCGAGGCTTCCATTTTTGATAGCGTTTAGCCTAAGCCCGAACGGTTGGATGGCAGCACGCCGAATGGTCACAAGGATGGGATAAGCCAAATGGATATCAAGGTTGTAGGAATCGACGTTAGCAAGAACACGCTGGATCTGGACTCTTTGCCTGACAGCGCGAGCTTGCAGTTCATCAATGACGAAGCGGGTATCGCTTCGCTGTTGGCATACCTGGCCGAGCACAACGACGAAGGTCAAATCGATCGCATCGTGCTTGAGGCGACAGGCGGTTATGAAACCAGCGTCAGTATCGCGCTGGCTGGTGCCGGATTGCCGGTCGCAGTTGTCAACCCCAAGCAGGTGCGCGACTTCGCCAAAGCTTGCGGGATTCTGGCCAAGACCGACCGGCTCGACGCGCGCGTGCTGGCGCGTTTTGCCCAGCAGATCCGGCCGCCAGTGCGTCCGTTGCCCGACGAGGCGCAGCGCGAATTTGCTGACCTGTTGGACCGGCGCAGCCAGCTCGTGGTCATGCGGGCGCAAGAGAAGGCTCGAGTCGCCACTGCGCCGCCGCTTGCCATCAAGAGCCTGAAAGAGCATATCGAATGGTTGGACGCCCGTATCAAGTCGCTCGATATCGATATGACCCACAAGCTGCGCACCAGTGACGTATGGAAGCACAAAGTGGAATTGCTTAGCAGTGTGCCGGGCATTGGCAAAGTCAGCGTGTTCACCCTGCTGGGGCGACTGCCCGAGTTGGGTAAGCTCAACCGCCAGCAGATCGCAGCGCTGGTCGGCGTGGCGCCGTTTAACGACGACAGTGGCAAGCGCCGGGGACAACGCTACATCCGCGGCGGTCGAGCCGAGGTGCGCAATGTGCTGTATATGGCGACGGTAACTGCGATTCGTCATAACCCTGCCATCCGTAGTTTCTATGAGCGCTTGAGTCTTACCGGTAAGCCATTCAAGCTCGCCGTGACTGCCTGCATGCGCAAGCTGCTGACAGTCCTCAATACCATGGCGAAGACCGGTCAGCCGTGGGAAAACAAACTGCCCGCTTGACACGGTTGCTCTCCCACAAGTGGGAGAGGGGAGCCAACCAGCGGACAATGTGAAGGATTCGGTGTAGCCGGGATTCCCGCCCGAAGGGGCGGGAATCCCCCACGGCGATGCGAAGCGAGCCGTGTAGGTGTGCCAAGGCCGTATGGGGCGCCTCGGGATCCGGCGAAAAGAGCGGAAAAGAGGGACCCATGTCTGAGTATCGCCTTAAGGCGATGCGAGTTTGGGTCCCGGCCGCTCTTTTCGCCGGATCACGAGGGGAAGTCGCCCCATCCGGCGCGCCTTCTTTGCCTACTTTCTTGGCAAGACAAGAAAGTAGGTCGCCGCCCCGCAGGGGTGGTGAAACTGCAGTTGCCTTTGACTCACCTCAACGACACTCACCGCAACGACACTCACCGCAACGACATCCCCGCCCCCAAAATCACCAAAGCATACCTAGGCAAATCCCGAGCCAAAGTCGCATCCAGCTCCTGCGCCGAAGACCCCACCACAACATACCCCGCATCCTCCAGCTGCCCCCGCGTAGCCGGCACATCAAGCACAGCCGCAACATCGCGGCTGATGCGATCCACCACATCAGCAGGCGTAGCCGCAGGCGCAAGCAGCCCCTGCCAGCTTTCCACCGCGAAACCCGCGGCACCTGCTTCCGCCATGGTCGGCACCTGTGGCAGCGCCTTCGAGCGATAGGGCGTGGTCACCGCCAGCGCAGTCAGCCGGCCGGAGCGCACGTAATCGGTCACCGCCGCGAGCGTGATCAGCGTTGCGTCGATGTGCCCGCCAAGCAGGTCGACCGTGGCGGGCGCGCCCCCGGCATAGGGAATGTAGTTGACCTTGATGCCGGTCTGGCGCGATAGCATTTCATGGGCCACGTGGGCAATGCCGCCATTGCCGGGCAGGCCAAGCGTGACCTCGCCGGGCTTCTTGCGTGCCAGCGCGATGTAGTCCTGCAGGTTGCGCACGCCAAGATCCGGCCTGACGACCAGGATCTGCGGATTCACCACCGCCTTGCTGACACCGCGAAACGCGCGGCTCGCATCGTACGGCAGTGTCTTGAACAGCGACGCGTTCAGCGTCACGCCTTCGCCACCCAGCAGCAAGGTGTAGCCGTCCGGCTTGGCTCGCGCCACCTGCGCGGCACCCAGGGTGCCGCTGGCGCCCACCACGTTTTCCACCACCACGGGCTGGCCCCATTTCTCGCTGAGCTTGAGCGCCAGCGTTCGTGCGAGCTTGTCGGCACTGCCGCCGGGCGCCACCGGCACCACGATGCGCACGGGACGCGCAGGGAAAGCCTGCGGGGCCTGCGTGGCATAACTGTGAAAAGGTACGCCAGCGATGGCGGCCGCGGCGGCGGCGACGGGCAGGCAAAGAAGGGTGCGGAACAGGGTGCGACGTTGCATGACGGTAGTGCCTGAGGCGAATCGAGCGCCAAGCTTAGAAAGCGTGGCCCCTGCGGCCAACGAATCTTTCCGCGCATGGATATGCGGCCGCGCTGTGCTGCCACGGGCAACGGAATGCGCATAACGATTGGCTCATTTATTCGTTCCGTGCCCGTCGGTGCTTGCGTACAGTTTGTCGGCTGCATTGCACCAACCACGACTTAGCCAACAAGAACTCGAACACACCATGACCCGCACTCTTTCGCTGCGCTCCCCACGTCTTCTCGCCTTCGCTGCCGCCTTGCTGGCCGGCACCTTCTTTGCCGGCGCCGCGCAGGCCGACGCCACGCTCGACAAGATCCGCCAGCGCGGCAAGATCGCGGTCGGCATCATGCTGTCTGGCAGCGCTTTCGGCTCGATCGATCCCGCCACGCAAAAGCCCGTCGGCTTCAATGCGGACCTCGCGCAGGACCTGGCCAGGCAGCTCAATGTGGAGCTGGAAACGGTGCAGGTGCAGCCGTCCAATCGCGTGCAGTTCCTGCAGCAGGGCAAAGTCGACGTGCTGATCGCGGCGATGGAATACAACGCCGAGCGCGGTGAGCAGCTGGGCCACGTGCCTACGCCTTACTATCGCGTGGGCGGCGCCGTGATCGTGCCCAAGCAAAGCGATATCCGCCGCTGGGAAGACTTGAAGGGCAAGACGGTGTGCATCTCGCAGGGCAGCAGCTATACGCGTCCCGTGCAGGTGGAATACGGCGCCATCCCGAAGGGCTTCAAGGGCTCGGCGGAATCGCTGCTGGCGCTGCGCGGTGACAACTGCGCCGGCGCCGTGCACGACAACACGCTGCTGCAGCCGCTGGTGCGGGGCAACCCGGAATGGCAGAACTACCGCATCGTGCTGCCTGAGCTCAATCCCGCGCCGACTGTGATCTGGACTCGCAAGGGCGAGCAGGACACCATTTCCGCGGTGGACCGCATCGTGCAGAACTGGCATCGCAGCGGCTGGCTGGTTGCCACCGAGAAGAAGGCCGGCATCCTGCCGCCGTCGCCTGCGCTGATCGAGCTGCATGACAAGTTCAAGGGCGGCCGTTCCTGATGGAAGCAGCGATTGCCTGGTGGATCGATGCGGCGCACCGCATCGGCCTGAACTACGCGTTCCTCGCCGATGCCTATGACCGCGCCTCATTCGTGCATGGCGCCTGGGTAACCATCGAGCTGGTGCTTTGCACCCTTGCCGGCAGCCTGGTCGCCGGCGTGGGAATGGCGGCGGCGCTGACCTCGCGCAACGCGTTGCTGGCCGGTGCCACGCGCGCGTTTGTGGAAGTCACCCGCAATACGCCGACCCTGGTACAGCTCTACTGCGCCTTCCTGGTTCTCAACATGCTGATCACCCATGCCTTGCAGGACGCGCAGCGGACCAATCCGCTTACGCCGTTCCTGTGGGTGGTGGTAGTGCTGTCGCTGCACAAGGGCGTGTTTCATGCCGAAGCCTTGCGCGCTGGCATCGAGGCGGTGCCCAAGGTCACGCTCGAGGCGGCGGCGTCGCTCGGCTTTGATCGCCGTACTTTGCTCTGGCGTGTGCAGTTGCCGCTGGCGGTGCGCTTTGCCCTGCCTGCCCTGGTCAACAATTCCGTGGAGCTGGTCAAGGCCACGGCGGTGGCGTCCGCGATTGCGGTGGGCGATATCACCTACGCCTCCATCATGATCTGGACCCAGCGCGACAACGTGCTGGAACTGATGGTGCTGCTGCTGTTGTTCTTCGGCCTGCTGACCTGGGTGGTCAGCCACGCGGGCAACTGGCTGGAACTTCGACTAAGGATGCCCGGCTATGGCGAGCGCTGATTCCACTTTCCTCGCCGCGCCCGCGACGTCGCGCGCCGGCCGTTATGCTGGGCTGCTGTGGCTCCTGCCGCTGGTGGCGGTGGCGCTCGCGGCGACCCGCCACCCGGACCTGGCCCGCGCGCTGGCCAGCGCTTGGCAATGGTCGCCGGCGCTGGCGCGCGGCTTCCTGGTCAATATCGGCGTGAGCCTGCTGGCGATCTTGCTGGGCACGGCCGGCGGGCTGCTGGTCGGCGCGTTGCGCCTGTCGCCGGTGGCGCTGCTGTCGCGCCCGGCGCATTTGTACGTGCAGGTGTTCCGCAATGCTCCCTGGCTGGTGCTGATCTACTTCTCCACCTACGTCTTCCCGTTCGAGGTGAATATCGGCAGCCATATCGTGCCGTTTCCCGACTGGTTCAAGGTGGTGGTGGGGCTGGCGCTGCCGGCCAGCGCCAACGTGGCCGAGGTGCTGCGCGGCGCGGTGCAGTCGATCCCGCTCACGCAGTGGGAGGCGGCCAGCTCGATGGCGTTCTCGCGCTGGCAGATCCTGCGGCTGATCATCGTTGCGCAATGCGTGCGCCGCATGCTGCCGCCGTGGATGAACCTGTACGCCACGCTCACCATGGGCACCGCGCTGGCCTCGCTGGTGGGCGTGCACGATCTGCTCGATACCGCGCAGATCGCCAGCAATACCGTCAACCAGACCGCCTTCACCGTGCTGATCTATTTCACCGTGCTGGCGATGTTCTTTGCCTGGTGCTACCCGATTTCGCGCTTCACCCGTTTCCTGGAACAAAAATATGCTGTTGCCTGAACACAATGGCGGACCCGTGTTGTCCGTGGTCCCCGAGCCTGCCGCGCCGCTGGTTGCGCTCAAGGACGTGCACCTTGCCTTTGGCGGCAACCCGGTGCTCAAGGGCATCGACCTGGAAGTGCGGCGCGGGCAGGCGGTGTCCATCATCGGGCCGTCCGGCTCGGGCAAGTCCACCATCCTGCGTTGCCTTACCGGCCTGCTGGAGCCGCAGCAGGGCACGGTGACGGTCGGCGGTGTTTCGGTGCGCGAGCTGCGCAGCGAGGCCGAGCGCATTGCGCTGCGCAAGCGTGTGGGCTTTGTCTTCCAGCAGTACAACCTGTTTCCGCACCTGACCGTGCTGCAGAACCTCACCATCGCGCCGTTGCGCGTGCTGGGGCGCGGCCGCGCCCAGGCGGAGGCCACGGCCATCGCGTTGCTGCGCAAGGTGCGCCTGGCCGACAAGGCCGGCGCATATCCGGGCGAGCTGTCCGGCGGCCAGCAGCAGCGCGTGGCGATTGCCCGCGCGCTGGCGATGGAGCCCGAGCTGATCCTGTTCGACGAGGTGACCTCGGCGCTGGACCCGGAGACGGTGGGCGAGGTGCTGACCGTGATCGGCGACCTGGTCGAGGAGGGGCTGACCTGCCTGCTGGTGACGCATGAGATGCGCTTTGCCGAAGAAATCAGCGACGAGGTTTACTTCACCGAAGGCGGGCGCATTGTCGAGCATGGCCCGGCCAGCCGCATCTTCAGCGCGCCGCGCAGCGAGCGCACGCGCGCCTTTCTCAACCGCTCGCTCGGCGCAGCCCCGCGCGCACAGGCCGATCCCTTCGTTTTCTCGTTCGACAAGCTGCGCTTTGCCGTCTGAGCGCGGCGCAAGCCAATATCCCTATCCAGGAACCATGAGCCATCATCGCGATACCCAACTGATCCATGCCGGCACGCCGCCCTTTGTCCAGGGCCACGGCCCGGTCAATGTGCCGGTGGTGCGCACCAGCACCGTGCGCTTCGAGAACTCGGACGCCTATGACGATATCCGGGCGCGCCATGCGCGCGGCGAGCGTGTCAGCTCCTATGGCCGGCAGGGCATGGATACGCACCGGGCGCTGGAAGACGCGATTGCCGGACTCGAAGGCGGCAACCGCACCTTCCTGGCGCCCTCGGGGCTGGCGGCGATCTCGCTGACCTTCCTGGCGCTGCTGTCGCCAGGTGACCATGCGCTGGTGGTGGACAGCGTCTATGCGCCGGTACGCAGGCTGGAGCAAACGCTGCTACGCCGCCTGGGCATCGAGGTCAGCTACTTCTCGCCCAGCCAGGACGATCTGGACGCGCTGATCCGCCCCAACACGCGGCTGCTCTACCTGGAGTCGCCCAGTTCTCTGTTGTACGAGGTGCTGGACCTGCCGCGCCTTGCGCAGATCGCGCACCGCCATGGCGTGGTGGTGGCCACCGACAATACGTGGGCTTCCGGCCATGTGCTGCAGCCGCTGGCGCTCGGCGTGGATGTATCGATCCTGGCATCGACCAAGTACATCAGCGGCCATTCCGACCTGATGCAGGGCGCGGTGGTGGTCAAGGACGAGGGGCTGGCGCGCCGCATTGCCGATGCCTACGATGGCTTCGGCCTGGCCATCAGCGCGGACGATGCCTACCTGGCGCTGCGCGGCATCCGCACGCTGGCGGTGCGGCTGGCGCAGCACCAGCGCAATGCCTTGGCGGTGGCACAGTTCCTGGAACCGCATGAGGCGGTAGGGCGCGTGTTCTATCCGGCCTTGCCCTCGGACCCCGGCCACGCGCTGTGGCTGCGGGATTTCTCCGGCGCCAACGGGCTGGTCTCGTTCTCGCTGCCCGGCGCCGATGTGGCGGCGGCGCGCAAGCTGGTGGATTCGCTGAGCTTGTTCGGGCTGGGGGCTTCGTGGGGCGGCTATGAAAGCCTGGTGCAGGTGGCAGCGCCGGAGCGCCTGGCGGAACACTCATACTGGCGTGGCGCCGAGCCGGTGATCCGCCTGCATATCGGCCTGGAAGCAGCGGAGGATCTGATCGCCGACCTGGCGCAGGGGCTGGCGGCGACGGTGCAGGCATCCGTGCCGCAACGGCGCGCGGCGGCCTGAGTCTGCACGATTTGCGGCCATTCGCGAGAGGGCAAGGCCGCTAAAAAAAAGAAGCGGGACGGGAATTTGCCCGCTTCGCAAAAAAGCCAGTGTCATCGTTGCGCTGGCTTTCAGTACCCGCTGTCGTGGCGACACCGGCCGCGGGCGGTGCCGCGGCCGTCAAGCCTCAGATTGCCCAGCCGCCGCCGTAGAACACGGCCAGCGCCAGCGCGATGCCCACGGTGCCCACGTTCAGCTTGCGGTATTCACCGGCCACGATGCGGCCGATCACCAGGGTGCAGAAGCCCAGCATGATGCCCGTGACGATATTGCAGGTCAGCACGATAAAGACCGCGCAGACCAGGCCGGCCATGGCGTCGACCATATCGTCCATATGCAGCTTGCTGACGCTGCTGAGCATCAACAGGCCCACATACATCAGGGCAGGTGCCGTCGCGTACGAAGGCACCAGCCCGGCCAGCGGCGAGAAGAAGATCACTGCCAGGAAGAGCAGGCCGACCACCACCGCGGCCAGGCCGGTCTTTGCGCCGGCGGCCACGCCAACGCTCGATTCGATGTAGGCCGCAGCGGGCGCGCCACCGAAGAAGGCCGAGAAGATTGAGCTGAGCGAGTCCGTGGTCAGGGCTCGGCCGCCGTTGGGGATCTGGCCCTTCGCGTCGAGCTGGCCCGCCTGGCCCGCAACGGCGCGGATGGTGCCGGTGGCGTCGAACACGGCCGTCATCACCAGTGCCAGCACGCTAGGCAGCACCGTCAGCGACAGCGCCCCCTTGATGTCCATCGCACCGATCAGCGAGGCATGGCCCGGCGCGCTCAGCGCGGGCAGCGCGAACACGCCCGTGAACTTGACGGCAGGATCAAAGGCCAGGCCCAGCGCGGAGATGGCGACGATCACCAGCAAGATGCCGCCCGGCACCCGGCGCCGTTCCAGCCCGAAGATGGCGGCCAGGCCGAGAATCGACATGACGACCGGGAAGGCGGTGATCTTGCCCAGTGTGACCGGCAGGCCGGCGCCGGGGTTCTTGATCACCAGCCCCACGTCGTTGGATGCGATCAGCAGCAGGAACAAGCCAATGCCGATGCCCGTGCCGTGCGCCACGCCGGCCGGCAGGTTGCGCAGGATCCAGGAGCGCACGCCGGTCACGGAAATGGCGGTGAAGACCACGCCCATCAGGAAGATCGCGCCAAGCGCAACGGCCGGGGAGAGCCCCTGCCCAAGCACCAGCCCGAACGCGGTGAAAGCGGTCAGCGAGATCGCACAGCCGATGGCGATGGGCAGCTTGGCCCACACGCCCATCAACAAGGAGCCGAACGCCGCGGTCAGGCAGGTGGCGACGAACACGGCGCTGCCATCGAAGCCCGCCTTGCCGAGCATGCCCGGCACGACGAACACGGAGTACACCATGGCCATGAAGGTGGTGGCGCCGGCCAATGCCTCGCGGCGCCCGGTGCTGCCGCGCTCGCTGATCTGGAAGTAGCGGTCGAGGAAGCCCTTGGCTTCCACGGATGCGATGGCGTCGATGGCCTTGGCCTCGATCGCGTCGGTGCCAGGGGCGGTGGCACGGCCGGGGAACGGCTGTTCAAGCATGGCGGAGTGTCTCCTTTGTGGTGCGCTGGGGCGGCGGCTACGTCGCTCATTCCCAGGCTGTCTCGCTTTTTCGTTGTCGTTGCCGAGGCCGTCATGCGGGCCGCTGCGCACAAGGTCTGTGTCGCATTCGGCACTGCATGCAGCCCGGTACGCCGCTGTCGGCCGCTTGCTCGCCACTCCGTGCTGGCGCTGCCGGTCCGACATGGCGCAAGACTAAGGGAGGGGCAGCATTCGTTCATAACGGCGGGAACATGGCTGACATTGGGAATTGAATATGAGTGGCCGGTTGCGCTCGCGGCAGGCGGGGCGTTCGGAAAAGCGCGGATTGTGGCTGGACGCGGGCAGGAAGGCAACTACCAAAGCGGCGATTGTGCGAATGCCGCCCAAATTGTCATGACTGCCGGGACATTGGGTAAGGGGTGGGGCGGCGGGCGCGGCAGCTAGACGGTTTCGCCTCTTCGCCCCTACACTGCATGGCCACTCCGGCACATCGAGCGCCTCCACCTAGCCAAGCCATGCAAGCCATGCAAGTGACCTTCCGTTGCGATCCGCTGCTGCAGGACAACCTCCCGCGCCCGCAGCCTGCCCAGCAGGCGCTGCCGGACTGGGTGCGGGCGATGCGTCCCAAGGCGTTCTCGCCCCTGCACGGCCGCGACATCCGCACCATCAAGCAATGCCCGCCGTTCATCGATGCCATGACCCATGGCTTTGTGATTCTGCTGCCATGCGACGTGCGCGTGGAGCGGGGCGTGTTCTCCTGGGATTGGGACTTGCCTGAGCCGGGCATCGACGGCCATCCACGCGCGCCGCTGAGCTTTCACGTGCCGGAGCAACTGGGCGGCACGCCACTGCACTCGGAGGCCGTCGCCCTGAAATTCAACAGTTTCTGGACCATCGAGCTGCCGCCCGGGTGGTCGCTGCTGGCGATGCATCCGGCCAACCGCTGGGATCTGCCGTTCCGCACGCTGAGCGGCCTGGTCGATGCGGACCGCTTCCATGACGTGGGCATCAATTTCCCGGCGCTATGGACCGACGCGGAGTTCGACGGTGTCCTGCCCAAAGGCACGCCGGTCGCACAGTGCTGCCCGGTGCCACGCGCGGAGCTCGAACTGTCTTTCGGCACGATCGATGCGGAGGGCGCCGGGCGCTACGAGAAGCTGGCGGCAGAGGTACTGACCACGCCCGGCGTCTACCGCAAGCGCTTTCGCGCGCCGCGCGAGCGGGGTGGTCAGTCCTGAGTGCTGCCCGGGTTGGCCAGGTAGCCGAGGCTGGCCAGCAAGGCACGCAAGGCGCCCAGGTCGGCCCATAGCCGGCCGTGCGGTCCCGAGCACAGCGCCTGCGCGATCCGGCCGAAGGTCTCCGGGGCAACGCGGTAAGCGTGGGCATAGGCGGCCAGGGCCGCATCCGGCTGGCCGTCTTCCTGCAGCACGATGCCAAGGTTGACCGCCGCCGGCGCAGCGTCCGGCTGGCAGGCCAGGGCGCTGCGCAAGGCGGCCTGCGCACCGCGCAGGTCACGCTGGTCCTGCCGCACCAGCCCAAGCTGGATCCAGCCGTCGTAGTCCTGCGGATGCGCGCCGACGAGGGCTTCCAGCGTGGCTTGCGCGGCGGCCAGCTCGCCGAGCTCCTGCTGCGCGATGGCCAGGTTCAGGCACGCCTCCCGGCTGCGCGGCTCCAGCGCCACGGCACTGGCAAAGGCGCCGGCGGCCTCGGCCTTGCGCCCGAGCGCATGCAGCACTTTGCCCCGCTGGAACCGCGCGCGCGCGATATTGCCGTCCAGCGCCAGGGCGCGGTCTAGCGCCGCCAGCGCGGCTTGCAGCTCGCCGCCTTTGCGCATTGCCTCCGCCAGTTCAATCCACGCCGGCGCAAAACCCGGCGCCCGCTGGATCAGCAGGCCCAGTTCCGCCACGGCGTCCGCCGCTCCGCTCTGCAACCGGGCGATGCAGGCGAGATAGGTCGGCTCCAGGGCATTGCCGCTGAGTGCGCAGGCGCGCAGCAGGGGCGGCAGCGCCTCTGCCGGCGCGCCATCGGCCAGCGCCGCCCGGCCGGCGATCAATAGCGAGGGCAGGTGATCCGGCCGCAGCGAGAGTCCCTGCGCGATGTGCCGCCGCGCCAGCGTGGCCTCGCCACGCTGCAAGGCAATCTGCGCGCTTAGCTGGCACACGGCGGGATGCGCCGGGTAGCGGCCGATGAGCGCGGCCGCATAGCTGGCAGCGGCATCGATGTTGCCCTGGTTCAGATACGTGATGGCCGCCGTCAGCCCTGCCTCCAGCGCAATGGTCAACTCAACTGCCAGCGCGGCTTCGGGCGCGCTCGGGTCCGTACTCGGCTTGGTCATGGCAAGCGGCGTGGTTGCGGTGGCGCAAGCTTAACCGGTCTTGCCGGCACGCGGCGTGCTTATGCCTGCTTCATTCGCCGCTAGACAGCGCCATCCAAAGTCAGCCAATGTTGGCATGCTGGCTGAATTCCTCCAGCAGCACGCCGCGCGCTTGCACGTGTAGGTCCTGCACGATGTCGGCCACGCTTTGCAGCGGCCGTGCGGCACGCCGGCGCCTTCCAGCGTGGCCTACCAGGTGGCTTTGCCCGCCGCCCACGGGCGTGCGGTAACATCTGGTCAAAGGAGGCGGCGGTGCCGCCTCCGCTTCTCAACGCTGTTTTCCCGAGTCTCCCGCTTCGTGTCCGCCGAACCCTATTTCTACGAGCCCGCCAACGGGCATGGCCTGCCGCATGATCCCTTCAACGCCATCGTCGGGCCGCGCCCGATCGGCTGGATTTCGTCGCGCGCTGGCGATGGGATTGTCAATCTCGCGCCCTATAGCTTCTTCAACGCCTTCAACTACACGCCGCCCATCGTGGGGTTTTCCAGCATTGGCTACAAGGACAGCGTGCGCAATATCGAGCAGACCCGCGAGTTCTGCTGGAACCTGGCCACGCGGCCGCTGGCCGATGCCATGAATGCAAGCTGTGCGGCCGTGCCGCCGGAGGTCGACGAGTTCGAGCTGGCAGGGCTTACGCCGGTAGCGTCGCGCCTGGTCGCGGTGCCGCGGGTGGCGCAAAGCCCGGTCTCGTTCGAATGCAAGCTCACCCAGCTGATCCAGCTCGAGGGCGTCGACGGCCATAAGGTGCCAACCTGGCTGGTGCTGGGCGAGGTGGTCGGCGTGCACGTGGACAAGGCGCTGTTGAAGGACGGCATCTATGACACTGCTGCGGCCCGGCCGATCCTGCGCGGCGGCGGGCCGGCCGACTACTTCGAGATCGGGCCCGAGGCGCTGTTCCGCATGCGGCGCCCGCGCTGAGCGCTTCCTCGGCGCTGATGGCGGATTCCAGGCCGGCTGATCGCCGGCTTTTTCACGCCTGCAGATTCGCCTTGACAGACAGACCTGTCTACTAAAATAATGTAGACAGGTCTGTATCATTTTGAGTTTTGCCGAATGTGATGCGGGCCGCCTTTTTCAATTCACTGCTGTCGCAGCCAGGAGAAGTCGATGTCGTCCAACCCCGAAATCCGTCCGCCCGTGCCCCCGTTCACCCGTGAAACCGCCATCCAGAAAGTACGCGGTGCCGAAGACGGCTGGAATAGCCGCGACCCCGAGCGTGTGGCGCTCGCCTACACCGTCGACAGCGCGTGGCGCAACCGCGCGGAGTTCGTGAACGGGCGCGAGGCCATCGTCGGCTTCCTGGCGCGAAAGTGGCAGAAGGAGCTGGACTACCGCCTGATCAAGGAACTGTGGGCTTTCGACGGCAACCGCATCGCGGTACGTTTCGCGTACGAGTGGCATGACGATTCGGGCAACTGGTATCGCTCCTACGGCAACGAGAACTGGGAGTTCAACGAAGCTGGCCTGATGCAGCGGCGCTTTGCGTGCATCAACGATGCGCCGATCAAGGCGTCCGAGCGCAAGTTCTTCTGGCCCCTGGGGCGCCGGCCGGACGACCATCCCAGCCTGAGCGATCTCGGCCTTTAAAGGCCATTTCAAAAAGACAAAAAGACGCTGGCGTCGTTGCGCGGCCTTGGCGGATCCACTTGTATGGTCTGCGGCCGCGCGCCTGGCCTGAATCGCTTCGCTTCATGTTGAAACAATCAGCCTCTTAGTCCGCATGGCCCGATCAGGGATAATCGCCCCACTTTCGTGCCACTTTTCGCAGCAAGGAACACTTCAGCCATGGCCACGCCTTCCGCCCGCGAGCGCATCCTGGATACCGCCGCCCGCCTGTTCTACCAGGACGGGCTGCGCGCGACCGGCATCGACAAGATCATTGCCGAGTCCGGCGTGGCCAAGATGTCGCTGTACCGGCATTTCGCCTCAAAGAACGAGTTGATCGCGGCCTTCCTCGACCGGCGCCACGCGAGCTGGATGCGGTGGTTCGAGCAGGACGTGGAAGCGCGCTTTGCCGCCAGCCCCGGCCTGGAGGTCATCGCGCTCGCGCTGGCCGACTGGTTCTCCGACGAGGATTTTCGCGGTTGCGCGTTTATCAATGCGGTGGCGGAGGCGGGCGCCTCCGGCGAGGGCACTCAGGTGGCGCAATCCGTGGCGCACAAGGCGGAGCTGGCGGCCTTTATCGGTTCGCTGGTCAGGCGCCTTGGTCTGCCGGAGCCCGATGCCATTGCCGAAGAAGTGATGCTTTGCGTGGAGGGCATGATCGTGCGGTACCAGATGACGGCTGATCCGGGCGTGGTCGAGGCAGGACGGCGGTTGCTGCGCCGGTTGCAGCAAGTGCGTTGAAGGCTGGGGCGTAAAGCCCGTTTCGGGGCGGCAGTTACAGCGGCGCGGGCTGTGGCTGGGGTGCCTGCGCTGGCGGCGCTGACTGTGCTGGCGCGGCCGGTTTCTTGTCGCTCGTGCCGCTGTAGGCGAAGTACTTGGCCTTGGCGCCCTTGGCCCAATACGCCAGGGTGAACTGCTTGCTGTCGCGCGCGTAAAGCATCTCGAGGCTGCCGTTGGTTGCCTCCCATTCGGCGTAGCCGTTCTCGGCACTGGGCTCGGTCTTGCGCTTGGACTCGTAGCGGGCGTCGAGCTTCTTGCTGACGTCATCCAGCGCGGACCGGTCGAACGTCAGTGTGACGAGCGCCACCGCGTCGCCCGCGTCGCAGTTCACGATCGCGCGGGTCAGGCCCGGCAGATTGAAGCGGTCAAGGTGCTTGAGCTCCACCGTGTCCCCGCCCGCCCACGGCGTGGTGCCTGTCTTGACGCGATTCGGGCCGGGTGTCATCCGCGCGCACTTGGTCTTGCCAAGCTCAAGGCCGAGGGGGGCCGCATCCTTGCCGGGCGGTTGTGCGTGGGCGGCGATCGACGCGAACAGGAGGGCGGCGAAAAGGGGGCGCTTCTTCATCATGGTTTTGGCGAGATTCGAGATCTCGAAACGAACATGAGCGCGATTTTAAGGCCTGCCGCCGCGAGGATAGGTACTTCCGCGGTTTGCCCCAGTGTGTTGAGCAAGCTTTGACGCCGCCGCCGTTTGTGTTTTGCATGGCGCATAGTGCGTTCCGGGCGCGCTATGCGCGGCCGGAACGCGTAGCCTGCAGTGGCGTTGACGCGTCATGCGCCGTAGTAGAAGGCGCTGCGCACGGCGTCGATCCGCGGTTGGAGGCTGGCCTGAGCTTGCGGGGGCATGCTTGCCGCGGCCCCCTTGGCTGCGGCGGCATCTTGCGCGGCCACCTTGGCTTCGGCCGCTTGAATGTCCTGGGGATAGGTCGCGTCGTCGCCGTGGCCCGGCTGGTAGCCGGCTTGCTCCAGCCGGATCAGGTCGGCGCGGACTTCGGCACGGGTGAGTGGCGCCTGCTCGCTTTGGGCGAAGGACAGAGCCGGCGCTGCCAGGGCGCAGGACAACAAGAGTGTGCGAACGATTGCTTTCATGGTGCGTTACCTCTTTCAGTTGGAAGGGCCGCGCTTTCATCGAGATGATGAAAGGCTGTAACCAGTATGGGTTTTGCGCGGTGACCTCGGCCTTACCATCTCATTACAATCCCGTCATGTACCGCTGATGCTGCCAATGCCGCTATGGCGCCACGGCAGTCGGTTGCCAGCCGCCGCCCAGTGCCTTGACCAGCATCACGCTCGCGATCAACTGGCGTCGGTGCACCAGTTCGGCGGCCCGTTCACTGGCAAGCGCGGTGCTCTCCAGCACGCTGACATCCAGGTAGGCCACCGCGCCCTTGCGGTAGCGGTCCAGCCCCAGCGCCAGAGCGCGCTTGGATGCCTCGGTGGCGGCTTGCTGGCTGCTGGCCTCTTCCTGCAGCGCATGCAGCGCGGCAAAGTTGTCTTCTACCTCCTGGAAGCCGCGCAGCACGCTTGCGCGATAGTCGGCGGCACTGGCGTCGAACTGGGCGCGCGCGCTGTCGGCCACCGCCTGGCGGCGGCCACCGTCGAACAGCGTGGCGGCCAGCGCCGGGCCGATCGCCCAGAAGCGGCTCGGCGCGGTCAGCCAGCTGGCCAGGCTGGTGCTCTCCAGGCCGCCGCCGACGGCGAGCAGCAGGCTCGGGAAAAACGCGGCGCGGGCTACGCCGATCTGCGCATTGGCGGCTGCCACGCGGCGTTCGGCGGCGGCAATGTCGGGGCGGCGTTCCAGGAGTTGCGAGGGCAAGGCGGCCGGCATGGCCGGCAGGGTGGGCAGCACGGAAGTATCAGCCAGCGGCGGCAGCGAGAAGCGCGCCACGGGCTCGCCGATGAGCGTGGCGATGGCATGCTCCAGCTGCGTGCGGTTCAGCCACAGGTCGGCTAGCTGCGCCCTGGTGCTTTCGAGCTGCGCCTTGGCTTGTGCCACGTCGCCTTCGGTGGCGATGCCGCCACGGTAGCGGTTGTCGGCCAGTTGCAGGACCGTGCCGTAGGCGTCAACGGTGCGCCTGAGCAGGTCGATCTCCCGGTCGGCCGAACGCAGGCCGAAGTAGTCGGCGGCCAGCTCGGCCTGCAGGCCGAGGCGCACCGCCGCCACGTCGTCCGCACTGGCCTGGGCGCGCGCCTCGGCTGCATCCACGCCATTGCCGATGCGTCCCCACAGGTCGGGTTCCCAGGAGGCGGTGAGCCCCAGCAGGTGGTCGGGCTCGGTCTTGCCGGCCAGCGAGCGGCCAACCACATTGGCCGAGGTATGGCTGCGGCTGGTGCTCAGCCCGGCGCTGATGGTGGGAAAGTAAGCCGCATGCGCGGCCCGGGCCTGGGCACGGGCGTCTTCCAGCAGGGCCACGGCCTTGCGCAGCGTCTGGCTGGAAACGTCGATGCGGGCTTCTAGCGCGTTGAGCGGCGCGTCGGCATACACGCGCCACCAGTCCGGCGCGATGCCCGCCGGACCGCCCGGATGCGCGGCGCTGGCGCCGGCTTCCTTGTACGTGGCGGGCGTGTCGACAGTGGGTGGCTGGTAGGCTGGCGCGGTGGCGCAGCCTGTGAGCAGCGTTGCCAGCGCCAAGGCGGCGAGCGACGCCGCCAGCCGGCGTGGCCGGGCTGCAGGCACGCGGGTTTGATGAGAGCGCTTGGGAGTCTGCATGGCGGGCCTACTTAGCCTGGCTGGCCGTGGTTGCCGGCTGGGTGGCCGGCGTGGCCGGCGTATCCACCGCATCCGCCGCCACCTGGACCCGATCGCCCGCCAGCAGGCCGTCTCCGGGATTAACCACCACCTGCTCGCCGCCCTGCAAGCCCTCCGTGATCTCCACATGCGAGCCAAAGTCCCGGCCCAGCGTCACCAGCCGGATCGCCAGCATGCCGTTCGCGCCCACCACAGCCACGCAGGTGCCTTGCGGGCGGAACATCAACGTGTTGGCTGGCAGGGTCAGGCCGGCCCTTGCTTGCGGCGCGCTGAGGTGGACCTCGGCGTAGGCGCCCGGCAGGATCCGTCCCCCCGCATTGTCCACGTCCAGCTCCACGCGCAGGCTGCGCGTGACGTTGTCGATGGCGCCGGCATTGCGCGCCACGGTAGCGGCAAAGCGCTGGCCGGGGAACTGCGGCAGTGTCAGCCATGCCTGCATCTGCGGGCCAACCATGCCGCTTGCATCCTGCGGCACCTGCACATACACACGCAGCCGCGTGCCGGCGGAGAGATGGAACAACTCCCGGCCGGGTCCGCCGGCGCTGCCGGCATCGATCAGCGCGCCGGTATCCACGTTGCGCGCGGTCACCACGCCGTCGAAGGGCGCGCGGATCTGCGTGTAGGAGGCGAGTTGCGCCAGCCGTGCCGTGTTGGAGCGGGCGGAGGCCAGCGTGGCGGCCTTGGCCTGCATGTCGGCCACCTTCTGGTCGGTGTCCTGCTGCGCCACCGAGCGGGATGTGAGCAGGTCTTGCCAGCGCTCGGCGGTGCGCTTGGCCAGCGCGTAGTTGGCCGCGGCGATGGCTTCGTCGGCGTGCGCTTGCCGCAGCTGGTCGCTGACCTCGGGCGCATCGATCTCTGCCAGCAACTGGCCTTGCTTGACCGGGGTGCCGATGTCGGCGTACCAACGGCGCAGGTAGCCGTTGACGCGCGCATAGACCGGTGCGTCCTGGAAGGCGCGCACGTCGCCCGGCAAGGTCAGTTCTTGCAGCGCTGGCGCGCTGGCAGGGCGCACCGTCGCGACGGTGGTGGCCAGGGCTTCGGCGGTGCGCGCGGCCAGCGTGGCATGGGCATGCAGCCTGGGCAGGATGCCGGCGGCCAGCGCGCCGCCAAGCACTGCCAATACCAGCAAGCCCAGCAAGCTGGCTCGCAGGCGGCGCGTGCGCGCGGGTGCCACGCGCGGGGCGGCGGTGACGTCGCCGGATGGGGACATGGGGGGAGCAGGGAGAGTCATGCCGGGCCTTTCTGGTCGAGACCGAGAGCGGGATGCAAATCAGGGACAGGGCTGGGGGCCGGCGCACGAGCGGCAAGCCACCGGTGCAGCAGCGCAAACAGGGTGGGCACCAGCACCAGCGTGGCGACGGTGCCGCAGGCTAGCCCGCCGATCACGGCGCGGCCGAGCGGGGCGTTCTGCGCGCCGGCATCGCCCGCGCCAAGCGCCATCGGGACCATGCCGATCAGCATGGCCAGTGCGGTCATCACCACAGGACGGAAGCGCCCGATACCGGCCTGCAGCGCCGCCTCGAGGGGCGCCACGCCCGCAGCGCGCAGCTCGCGCGCCAGGCTGACCACCAGGATGCTGTTGGCGGTGGCGATGCCGATGCACATGATGGCGCCGGTCAGCGCCGGCACGCTGATGGTGGTGCGCGTGACAAACAGCATCCACGCCATGCCCGCCAGCGCGCCCGGCAGGCCGCCGATGATGGCCAGCGGGTCGAGCCAGGACTGGAAGTTCACCACCATCAGCAGATAGACCAGCACCACCGCAATCGCCAGGCCGCCAAGCAGCCCGGCGAAAGAGGCGTGCATGGTTTGCACCTGTCCACGCACCACCAGCTCTGAGCCGGGCGGCAGCGTCTTGCGCGCGGCATCGACGATGCGGCCGATGTCGCCCGCCACCGCGCCAAGATCACGCCCGCGCACCGAGCCGAAGATGTCGATCACCGGCTGCACGTTGTAGTGCGACACCACGCCTTGCTGGCTGGAGCGCTCCACGTTGCCGAGCGAGCCGAGCAGGTCGCCGCCGCCGCCGCTGGAGCCGGGCGTGGCGGCGCCAAGTCCCATCGGAATGTTGGACAGCGACTGCAGCGAGCCCATGGCGGACTGCGGCACCGACACCATCAGCGGATAGCTCACGCCGTTGCGCGGATTGAGCCAGAAGTTGGGTGAGGTCTGGCTGCTGCCGGAGAGTGAGATCAGCAGGTTCTGCGCCACCTCGCGCTGCGACAGCCCGGCCTGTAGCGCGCGGGTGCGGTCCACATTCACCGTCAGCGCGGGCTGGTCGTCCGGTTGCTGGATGTGCACATCGGCCAGCCCCGGCACCGCGCGCAACTGGGCAACCAGTTTTTGCGCCACCGCGCGATTGGCTGCCAGCTGATTGCCCACCACCTGGATATCGATCGGCGCCGGCAGCCCGAAATTCAGGATCTGGCTGACGATGTCGGCCGGCAGGAAGGAGAAGCTCATGCCCGGGAAGGCCTTGGGCAGCAAGGCGCCCAGCTGCTCGATATAGCCTGCCGTGGCGCCATGGCCTGGCTTCAGGGACACCAGGATCTCGGCGTCGGCCGTGCCGATCGGCAGCGCGGAGTCATAGGTCAGGTTGATGCCGCTGACAGGCAGGCCGATGTTGTCGATGATGCCGGCCACCTGGTCCGGGCCGATGGCCGCGCGAATGCGGTTCTCCACCGCATCGGCGATGCGCGCTGTTTCCTCGATGCGGGTCCCCGTGCGCGCGCGCATGTGCAGGCGGATCTCGCCACTGTCCACGCTGGGGAAGAAGTCCTGCCCCAGGAAGGGCACCAGCGCCATCGAGGCGGCACAGCAGGCCAGGAAGGCCGCGGCCAGCCGCCTGGGGTGGCGCAGTGCTGCAGCGAGGGTCGCGGCGTAGCGGGTGCGCACGCCTTCGAACCCGTGTTCAAAGCGCGCCTGCAGCCGTGCGCAGGCGCGACGCAAGCGGCCTGGGTCGCGCGCCTGCGCCGCATTGTTGTGCTGATCGTTGTGTTCGTCGTTGCGTTCGCCACGCAGCAGGTAATGCGCCAGCGTGGGAATCAGCGTGCGCGAGAAGAAGTAGGACGCCGCCATGGCGAACACCACGGCCTCGGCCATCGGCACGAACAGGTAGCGCGCCACGCCGGTGAGCAGGAACATCGGCAGGAACACGATGCAGATCGACAGCGTGGACACCAGCGTGGGCACGGCGATCTGCGCCGAGCCTTCCAGGATCGCATGCTCCAGCGGCTTGCCCAGCTCGCGGTGGTGGGTGATGTTCTCGATGGCCACGGTGGCGTCGTCCACCAGCACGCCGACCGCCAGCGCCAGCCCGCCTAGCGTCATGATATTGAGCGTCTCGCCGAGCGCGCTGAGCGCCATCAGCGCGGCCAGCACCGAGAGCGGGATCGAGATCGCGATGATCAGCGTGGCGCGCCAGCTGCCCAGGAACAGCAAGATCATCGCGGCGGTCAGGCAGGCGGCGATCAGCGCTTCGTGCAGCACGCCGTGGATGGCGGAGGTAACAAAGACCGACTGGTCCGACACCGCCTGCACCCGCAGCGAAGACGGCAGCCCGGCCATGATGCGCGGCAGCATGGCCTTGACCTGGGCGATGATGGACAGCGTGGAGGTGTTGCCGCTCTTCTCGATCTCCAGCAGCGCGGCGCGCTTGCCGTCGCGGCGCACCACGTTGGTCTGCGGCGCGTAGCCGTCGCGCACCTGGGCCACGTCGCGCACATAGACCGTGCCGCCGGGGCCGCTCTTGACCGGCAGGTCGTTGAGGCCGGCCACGGTGGCCGTGCTGCCGTTCAGGTCGACCCGGTATTCCAGCGCGCCGATCTTGGCGGTGCCACCGGGCAGCACCAGGTTTTGCGCATTGATGGCGTTGACCACGTCCAGTGGCGCCAGGCCGCGTGCCTGCAGCGCACGCGTATCGAGATCCACCATCACCTGGCGCACCTTGCCGCCGTAAGGCAGCGGCACCGATGCGCCCTGCACGGTAGCCAGCTGCGTGCGGATGAAATTATTGCCCAGATCGTAAAGCTGCTGCTCCGGCAGTTGGTCGCTGGCCAGCGCCAGCCGCAGGATCGGCACGGTGGAGGCGCTGTAACTCAGGATCAGCGGCGGCGTGGTGCCCGGCGGCATGTTGCGCAGCATCGATTGCGCGCCCGACGAGGTCTCTGCAATCGCGCGGTTGATGTCGGCGCCGGGGTGGAAGAAGATCTTGATCACCGCCACGCCGGCGAGCGACTGCGACTCGATATGCTCGATATCGTCCACGCTGTTGGTCAGCGAGCGCTCGTAGCCGGTGACGATGCGCCGCGCCATATCCTCGGCGGACAGGCCGTTGTAGGTCCACACCACGCTGACCACCGGGATGTCGATGGCCGGAAAAATGTCGGTTGGCGTGCGCAGCAGCACCAGCGGGGCGGCCAGCAGCAAGCACAACGCCAGCACCACGAAGGTGTAGGGGCGGCTCAGCGCGAGCCTGACAATCCACATGGTGTGTACTCCGGGACGCGAGGGTTGGGGCCGCGACGGCCGCTTTGTTGCGGTGGCCGCGGTGAGCGATGGCCGCATTCTAGGAAGCCAGGGGAGCCGGTAATGCTGTCGAATCGATTACAGATTTGTCATTCAGGAGCGCTGCGCCAACGGCTATCATCCGAGCATGCAAGGCGCCTGAAGCGCGCCCTGCCGGTGCAGGCCAGGCGAGGACGGACATGAGAATTCTGGTGGTGGAGGATGAGCCCAAGACGGGCGAGTACCTGCGCAAGGGGCTGACCGAATCGTCCTTCGTGGTCGACCTGGCGGTGACCGGCGCCGATGGCCTGCACCAGGCGCTGGAGGTGGTGTACGACCTGGTCATCCTTGATGTGATGCTGCCCGGCATGAACGGCTGGGACGTGCTCAAGCAACTGCGCGAGCACAAGGACACACCGGTGCTGTTCCTGACCGCGCGCGATGAAGTGGAGGACCGCGTGCGCGGGCTGGAGCTGGGCGGCGACGACTATCTGGCCAAGCCCTTCGCCTTTGTCGAGCTGCTGGCGCGGGTGCGTACCTTGCTGCGGCGCGGCCCGGTGCGCGAGGCCGACCGCATCGAGATCGAAGACCTGGAGATCGACCTGATCCGCCACCGCGTGACGCGCGCCGGCCGGCGCATCGAGCTGACGCCGCGTGAATTTTCCCTGCTGCATTTCCTGGCGCGCCGTCACACCGAGGTGCTGAGCCGTACCCAGATCGCCTCCCATGTCTGGGACATGAACTTCGATAGCGATACCAATGTGGTGGATGTGGCGGTGCGCCGCCTGCGCGCCAAGATGGACGACGATTTCCAGCCCAAGCTGATCCACACCGTGCGTGGCATGGGCTATGTGCTGGAGCGCCGGGAACCTTGATGCGCAGGCTCTCGCTCACTGCCCGCCTGGCGCTGGCCTTTGGCCTGGTCGCCGCGATCGTGTTCGGCGGCGCCGGCGCCTACCTCTACCGCGCGCTGGCCATGCAGGTGATAGAGCGCGACGACGCGGAACTGCTGCGCAAGGTGGCGCGCGCGCGGGCCGAGCTGATGGAGCAGGGCGCCCGGCCCGACAGCGACTGGCGGGAAGTGGCCGGTGTGGTGTCCGGCAACGACGAGTTTGCGCTGGTGGTGCGCGCCGCTGGCGGCGCCGTGCTGCTCGCGGCCAATGCCGGCGAAGGGCCGCCCGCCTTGCAGCCGGTGGCGCCGGATGCGCCGCTTGGGCCCGAAGCGATCCGTGCCTGGACCACGCGGCAGGGCTACCCCGTGCATGGCGTGCAGGCGCTGGTCCCTGTCGGTCCAGGCACTGCTGACACTGGCGCCGTCACGCAGACGCTGGCCTTCACGCTCTACCAGACCGCCATCTCCCGCACCACGTTGCTGCGCGCATACCGCGCGAAACTGCTGTTGACGGGGGTGATGGGCACGCTGGCCGTGGCCGGGCTTGGTTACCTGGTGCTGCGCGCCGGCATGGCGCCGCTGCGGCGCATCGCCGCCGGGGCATCGTCGGTCACGGTGCGGCGGCTCGAGCTGCCGATCGACCCGGCACGGCTGCCGCCCGAACTGGCGGAACTGGCTGCGGCCCTGCAACAGATGATGGACCGGTTGCGGGATGGGTTCGAACGCCTGTCGCAGTTTTCCGCGGACCTGGCGCACGACTTCCGCACGCCCATCGGCAACCTGCTCGGGCAGAGCCAGGTCGCGCTGTCTAGCGAGCGCAGCGCCGACGAATACCAGGCGCTGCTGGCGTCCAATATCGAGGAATATGAACGCCTGGCCCGCATGATCGAGAACATGCTGTTTCTTGCGCGGGCCGAGAACGCCCGCGTGGCGGTCAAGCCGGTGCGCCTGGACCTGGCGCGCGAACTGGGCGCGCTGTCCGACTATTTCGAGGGGCTGGCGGAGGCGAGCGGCGTGGCGATCGCGGTGGAAGGCGGGGGCGCCGTGCTGGCCGATCCGCTGCTGCTGCGGCGCGCGGTCAGCAACCTGGTGGCCAATGCCATCCGCTACACACCTGCCGGGCAGACGGTGGTGATGGCGGCACGCACCGGCCCCGCAGGCAGCCGCATCGAAGTGCGCAACCCCGGGGCCGGCATCGCGCCGGAACACCTGCCCAAGCTGTTCGACCGCTTCTTTCGCGGCGATCCTGCCCGCGCCAACTCTGGCGAGTCGGCGGGCATTGGCCTGGCCATCGTGAAGTCCATCATGGACTTGCACCATGGGCACGTTGAGGTGGAGTCCGAAGTCGGGGGAACCACGGTCTTCAGGCTGCTGTTTCCGGCGCGCATGGCAGATCCGGCGTCTTAGGGCGCCGCTGCCGGCGTTACTGGCGCAGCGACGTGAGCAGCCGGATGCCGAGCAGCGCCATCACCCCGCCGGCGGCGCGATCCAGCCACAGCTTGAAGCGCAGGTAGAACGCACGCGGCCTGGCGGAGGAGAGCGCGATCGCCACGATGGCGTACCAGCCCGTCTCGATGGCAAAGACCATCAGTGGCAGCGCCAGCAGTAGCGAAGCCGGCACCTGGGCGGGCAACAGCGCGGCAAACACGCTGGCGTAGACCACCGCCGTCTTGGGGTTGCTCAGCTGCGTGGCGAAGCCGCTCAGCAAGACACGCCCGCGCCCCGTGGCGGGCGCTCCATCGCCTGCAGCTGCGCTGGCCGCCATTGCCAGGGGCGCGCTGGCGCCGCGCCAGATGCGCACGCCCAGATACACCAGGTAGATGCCGCCGCCCACCTTCATTGCCATGTACAGCCAGGGCACCGCCGTCAGCAGCAGCTTGAGCCCGAGCAGCGCGGCCGCGGCAAACACCACGCCGCCCAGCCCCATGCCCAGCGCCATGTAGAGCGCATCGGCGCGGGAGCGGGCAATGGCGGCGCGTGCCACCATGACGAAGCTAGGGCCGGGGCTGACCGCGCCGAGCGCCAGCGCGCCGCCAATGGCCAATGTGGATGTGAGTGCGTCCATGGGTTTGTCTCGTCAGGAAGGAAGGGATCCGCTGCGGGCCAGCATGAGGCCGTTGCGTGTGGCGAAATGGTAGCAGCAAGACGCACGCGCCGCCGGCTCCGGCAGGCCCCGCTCAGTTAGCGCCGAATCCCGCCCCGCTCAGTGCCGCAATCGTCTGCGCCAGCTCCTCGCGCAGCGTCGCCACCAGTTGCGCTGCCGGCAGCGCGCGCGCCAGCGGCGCGGCTTGCCCGGCCCATTGCGCGGCGTAGTCCGCGTTGCCGCGCGCCTTGGCCGCCGCATGCAGGGCCTTGCCGGCGTCGTAGGCGATGGGGTAATCGGGGATCGCCGGGCGGTCCGCCGCCTCGCCCAGCGCCGTCAGCCGGTTGACGAAGCCGCGTGCGGCCCGGCCGGAAATGGCGCGGGTCAGCGTGGTGCTGGCCGGCCGGTCCGCCAGCAGGGCGGCGCGGTAGGGCGCGTCGGCCATGGTCTCCGGGCAGGCTACGAAGGCGGTGCCGAGCTGTGCGGCCTGCGCGCCCAGCGCCAGGGCCGCCGCAATGCCGGCGCCGTCCATGATGCCGCCGGTGGCGATCACGGGCAGGGCCGTATGGCGGACCAGCAGCCGCACCAGCGCCAGGGTGCCGAGGCCTTCGTCTTGCCCTTCGGGATTGAACGTGCCGCGGTGGCCGCCGGCTTCCACGCCCTGGGCAACGATGGCATCGACGCCGGCAGCGGCGATCTGCCGCGCTTCGTCCAGGCTGGTGGCCGTGGCCATCAGGAAGATGCCGGCGGCGTGCAGCGCGTCGATCCAGGCCTGCGCCGGCAAGCCGAAATGGAAGCTCACTACCGCGGGCCGCTCCTCCAGCAGCATCGCGTACATGGCGTCGTCGGCGACAAAGCTGGTGTAGATCTCGCGCAGGCTGGCGGGCGGCGTGGCGCCGAATTCGGCGAAGCTCGGCGCCAGGTAGGCCAGCCACTGCGCCTCGCGCTCCGGGTTGGCGACGGCGGGAGCGTGGCAGAACAGGTTGATGTTGAAGGGCTTGTCCGTCAGCGCACGGGTTTCGCGGATGGTCTTGCGGGCGCCGTTGGCGTCCATGGCGCCGACGCCGAGCGAGCCCAGGCCGCCGGCATTCGACACTGCCGCGGCAAGCGCCGGTGTGCTGACGCCTGCCATTGGGGCCTGGATGACCGGGGTGGCAAGGCCGAGCCGGGAGAGCAGCGTGTGTGGTTGCGTGGCGTGGATGGGGTCGGTCATGACGGGCTCCTCGTTTCCTCGTTAATAGGGGGATTCGGTGGGGTGGGTTCCGTGCCGCGTGCCGGGCGTGCGACGGCCTTCACAGGAAGCAGAACACGGCAGATGCCAGCAGCGCGGCAGCGGCGGCGGCAAGCGGGCCGCTGAAGCTATGGCTGTGCGCCATCAGCGCATCGGATACCAGCGGGCCGGCGATCTGGCCTACGCCATAGGCGGCGGTCATGATGGCAAGCAGGTTGAATGTCACGCGGTGGGCTACGCGTTTCGCGGCAGGCATGGCGATGGTCACGGTACCAACGAAGGTGCCGCCCACCAGCAGCGCGCTAGCCAGGTAGGCCACGGCCGAGTGGCTGAGCGCGGGCAGGATCACGCCCACCGCCTGCACCAGCAGGTTGAGCGCGAGCGCGCGCCGCGTGCCAAGGCGCCCGTGCAGCGCATGCCAGAGAAAACAGGAAGGTGCCGCACCAAGCCCGAACGCGGCCCAGATATGGATCGGGTCGATGTGGCCTAGCGCGTCGCGCACAAAGAGCGGCAGGTAGGTTGCCGTGACGATGTAGCCGAACCCCGCCAGCCCGTAGCTGGCCACCAGCGGCCACGGACCAGGGCCGCTGGCATTGGCCTCGTCCGCGGCACTGGCACTGGCACTGGCAACGGCATGCGGCTGGGGTGCCGCCACGTGGCCCGCTAGATACGGCCATGCCAGCGAGCTCAGCACAGCGGCGCCACCGCCGATGGCAAGCCACAGCAAAGGACTGTGCCAACCGGCCAGGTTGCCGGCGGCAATGAGCTCGGCGGACAGCAGGATGCCGGCACCGACGCCCGAGAACAACAGCGGCGCGCCATGCGGATGCCCTACCACCTGGAACAGCCACACGGACGCGCAGATCAGCGCGATGGCGCTGAGCACGCCCGCCAGGAAGCGCGCGCCGATAAAGAACCAGGGCGCGGCCGGCACGGCCAGCGCCAGCAGGCACAGGGCGGTGCCGAAGAGCGCGATGCGGCAAAAGCGCGGCGCAACGCGCTGCGGCATGCGGCTGACCGCGAGGGCGCCCACGAGATAGCCTGCATAGTTGGCGGACGCGGCCAGCGAGCCGGCACTGACGCTCAGCAGGCCGTCGCGCACCATCAGCGGATACATGCCGGTGAACGCAAAGCGCCCGAAGCCCATGCCCACCGCCAGCACCAGCGCGGCGGCCAGTGAGGGCATCCAGGGCGCCACGGTCTTGCCGAAGGATTGCGGCGCTGCTGCTGTGACGGTCCGGATCCTAGCCATGTTGCAGCTCCTGGAGAAACGCCGCGTATGCCGACGTGGCAAAACCCGAACGGCGCACCAGCAAGGTGTGCGCGACTCGCACGGGCACGGTTTGCAGGCTTGCGGCATCGGGGTGCAGCGCCAGCAGCGACCTCGGCAGGATGGCCACGGCCGAGCCCGCCGTCACGCAGGCGAGGATCGCGTGGTAAGACGCCAGTTCCAGCACGTTCAGCGCCAGCCGTGGGCCTTCACCGCTGGCGAGCCAGTCCTCGGCACACAGGCGGTACGTGCAGCCGCGCGAGAACGTGGCCAGGCTGCGCAGCTTGATGTCCTGCGGCGCGCGCACTGGCGGATGGCTGTGCGGCAGCACTAGCAGCAGTTCTTCCGAGAACAGGAACGTGCCTTCCAGGCCGGGGCCGAGCACGTCCATGTCGAGCGTGTCCGGCGCGCCCTCGGAGGGATGGGCCACCACGGCGCAGTCGATGCGATGCGCCAGCAGTGCATCGATCAAGGCTTGCGTGGTGCCGGTCTGGATCTCGATCCGCACGTCCGGCCACTTGCCGTGATAGCGCGCCAGCGGGCGGGGCAGCCGGCTGGCGGCCGAGCTTTCCATGCTGCCCACGCGCAGCGTGCCCGAGGGCGCATCGTCGCGCATGGATTGGCGGGCCTCCTCGGCCAGCGCCAGCAGCCGCTCGGTGTAGCCCAGGAAGCGCTGGCCTTGCGGCGTCAGGGTCATGCGCTTGCTGTCGCGCAGGAACAGGGCGACGCCGAGCTCTTCTTCCAGCTGCTTGACGCGCGTGGTGACATTCGACTGCACGCGGTCCAGGGTCTTGGCCGCCCGCGTGATGCTTTCTTCAAGCGCAACGGCTCGGAAAATCTCAAGTTCAGCCAGATCCACGGCAATCCTTTGCTTGAAATTGGTTCTTAAAAAGAGAACAAATTTCAATTAACTATCATCGATAGGGAATGATAAGTCAAGAAAGCCATGATGGCAGCGGGGTGGGGCGAAGCGGGAAGGACATGCCGGCGGGCCACGCCGTGGCCCACCGTGTACCCAAGCCGCGGGACTAATGCGGATCCTGGTATCGAGAGGGTTGGGGCTGGGGTTCCGCGGGTTGCTGCTGCGAATGCCGCTGCGCCGGTGCCGGCCGCGCCAGGAGCGCACGGATCGACGCAAGGTAGCGGTCCCCAACCTCCCGGCTGGCCCGGTTCGACTGGGCGCGCAGGGTGCGGCGGGCCGGTGGGGTGATGTTCAGGCTGCGGCAGATCGTTGACAGGTAAGGCTTGCGGTCTCCCGCCAGCCGCTGTGCCGCGGCTTGCACCGCCGCATCGCCTACGCGTTCGCGCAACCAGGCCAGGACCTGCCTGTCGTATTCGTTCTGTACCCGGACCAGGTGTTCCATGATCGGCTCCCGTAGATACTGTTCATCCATACAGTTACTGTAAATATATACAGTAATCTGTTTTTTTCAAGGATGAATGCCGAGGACCAGATACGGGCTACCGTCCAGGGGGCTACAGGACCATGCAGGCGGCAGCGCTGGCGCCGGCGCATTGCGCCAGGCAGGCGGGCCCGGCGGGCGGCATCTCCAGGTGGCGTCGCTGGCTCGCAGGCAGGTTCTCTTCCGGGGGCTTGCAGGCTGGGCGCGCGTCATGCCGCGGCGGGTCGTTGTCGCGCAGGGCCGGATGGTGCTTTTCCACCCAGCGCGCCGCTCGCCAGAGCGCGAAGATGCAGGCAACCGCATAACTGCAGTAGATGAAGATCAGCATAAGCACCTTGCTTCGCGCCCGCTTGGGGGCGAGTAGTTCAAGAAAGTGCGAGTATGCGCAAGATCACTCACGAGGCGGTATCACTCGATTGGGGGGAGCCAGGTGGCTGCGCGGGCCGTAAGGCCAGGCGGATGGCCGATCTGGCGCCGATCTGGCGCAAATGCGGCAGCGGTGGCGAGACAATTGTTTGCAGTTCACCTGGCCAGCGCGGGCCGCGCCGGCGGGATAGGCGAGGCGCTCAGGCCTGATCTTCGCCAGGCGTATCGGCGCGGTACTCCAGCAGGTCGCCTGGCTGGCATTTCAGCGCCTCGCAGATTTTCTCCAGCGTATCGAAACGGATGCCCTTGACCTTGCCGGATTTCAGCAAGGAGAGATTGGGCTCGGTGATGCCGATGTACTGGGCGAGCTCGCGCGATTTCATCTTGCGCTCAGCCAGCAGGACGTCAAGCCGGACGAGGATAGTCATAGGGTCAGGGTGCCTCAAACGCAAACGCAAACGCAAACTCAAACAAAGCTCTCATTCTCCAGCGCGACGCGCGCGGCCTCGGCCATCGCCCAGGCGATGGCCAGCAGCAAGCCGCCCAGCAAGCCCAGCATCACGTCGCCGAAGGTGAGGATCACCACCATGTAGGGGCCGTTGGCAGCCGTGCTGGCCAGGGTCATGGCCAGCAGTGTCTTGGTGAGCGGAACCACCACGCTGAACGCCGTCACCACCAGCGCCACGCGGCGCAGGCGCACGGTCGTCTCCAGGGTAAGGACCGCGCCGCCCGCCAGGGCCGCGAACAGCCTGTGCGCTTGCATCAGTCCACTGACCAGCAAAGCCGTGGCCACGCTCGTGATGGCCAGGCCGAGCAGCCGGTACGGCATCGACACCAGCAACTGCCCGCCTGGCGCAGGCCCGGCCAGGAACGCGCGCAGGTTCCGGTCCAGCTCCGCATCGGGGAGCAAGAACCAGAAGGCGATCAGGCCCGCCGTCACCACGACGGCGCAGCACAGTGTCAGCCACTGCATGCGGCGCGCGATGACGCTAACGCGCCTTAGCGCGCCATCAGCGGGCAAGGGAAGGGAAAGGGGGTTCGGCATGCCGGTCTCCTGAAGGGATTGCGCATGGCAAAAAATTACTGTAAAACAGCAATGTTTTATCGTTTTACAGTAATTTATATTCGTCGGAGATTAAATTATATGCGTTCTCTCGCCATCCCTGGCCGCCTCCTTCCCATCGCGCCTGCTGCCATGTTGGTGCTTTTGTCGGTTGTGCCGGTGCATGCCGCTGCCGCGGAACTTGCCGCCAACTATTGGTACGTCGGCGGCGACCTCAATATTGCCCGCGACAAAGTCAGTACGAGCACGCCCGGCTGGGCGGGCGGATCGTCCAACAATGTTGGACTTGGCTTGCGGGCCGGCTATCAGTTTTCGCCCTATATGTCGGTCGAAGGCTCGCTGGCGAGCCTTGGCCGTGTCGTGGCCAAGAATGGCAACGCCAACGACAAATTCGACGTGAACGCCTTGTCCGTCAACGTCGTGGGCCACCTGCCCCTGACCGAGCGTTTTTCGCTGCTGGGCATCGCCGGTGTCAACTATATGCATGGCCGGCGCTCGGGCGATCTTGAATCGAGCAACAAGTCGCAGGGGCTCATCAGCCTGGGGGTGGGCGCGTCCTATGCGGTCACGCAGAACTGGCGCTTGCGGATGCAGTACATGAATTACGGCAAGCTCAGTTGGAAGGGCAACGATGCTTCGGTCAAGAGCCAGGCCGTATCACTTGGCGTGGACTACCTGTTCCGCTGAGGCAGGCGCATGGGCCCGTGCGCTACCAGTACTTCAATACTTCAATACTTCAGCACTTCAATGGCTATGACCATCAGGACAATCGCAGGCGTTGCATGGATCGCGGCAAGCTGCGCGCTCGCCGGCTGTGCGCCAACGCAGCTTTCCAGCCCGGCCGCATCGGCGGTCAGGATCACCCACAACGAGCCTGCCGCGGGATGCACCTATCTTGGCGACGTGACCGGCAGCCAGGGCGATTTTGTGCGGGGCGTCATCACGGCCAATGCGGATCTGGAAACCGGTGCACGCAATGACATCAAGAACAAGGCCGCGGCAATGGGCGGCAACCTGGTGTACCTGCTCACCCAGCGCGCAGGGCAGACCGGCGGCAAGGATCGCCTGGAGCAAACCAATGTGACCCTGTCGGGCAACGTGTATCGCTGCGCTTCCCCGGGCGCGCACTAGCGCGCCGAACAGGGATCAGGCCAGCTTCTGCTTGAGGATGTCCTGCGCGGATACCGGATGGCGGCCCCGCTTGCGCCGGTAGTTGCCGTCCGCGTCCATTTCCCAGGTGTCGCGGTTGTCCTTCAGGTAGACCTTCAGCCCTTCTTCGATCACGCGATCCTTGAGGGCTTTGTCCAGCACGGGGAAGCAGACCTCGATGCGCCGGAAGAAGTCGCGGTCCATCCAGTCGGCGCTCGATAGCCTTACGTCTTCGGCCTTGTCGTTGTAGAAGTAGAAAATCCGCGCATGTTCCAGGAACTGGCCAAGCACGGAGCGCACCCGGATATTCTCGGACAGGCCCGCAATGCCAGGACGCAACGCGCAGGCCCCGCGCACGATCAGCTCGATCCGCGCGCCATCGCAGGACGCCTGGTACAGGGCCTGGATGAGCTTGGGTTCCAGCAAGGCGTTCATCTTGGCGATGATCAATCCCTTGCGGCCAGCCTTGGCGTGCTTGCCTTCGCGGCGGATGGCTTCGAGCAACGCCGAGTGCATGGTGAACGGCGATTGCCAGAAGTGCGCCAGCGTGCCGGGGTGGCCGAGGCCGGTCAGCTGGGAGAACACGTTGGCCACATCGTCGACGAGCGCTTCCTTGCAGGTAAACAGGCCGAAGTCCGTGAAGCTCCTGGCCGTCTGCGAGTGATAGTTGCCGGTGCCGATATGCGCGTAGCGCCTGAGTTTCTTGCCTTCGCGCCGAACCACCAAGGCCATCTTGGCGTGGGCCTTGTAGCCAACCACGCCGTACACCACGTGCGCGCCGGCTTCTTCAAGCTGGGCTGCCCAGTTGATATTGGCCTGCTCATCGAAGCGGGCGAGCAGCTCCACCACCACGCTGACTTCCTTGCCCCTGCGCGCGGCGCCGATCAGCGCCTCCAGCAGGGCTGAGTCGTTGCCGGCGCGGTACACCGTCTGCTTGATGGCCATCACCTCCGGATCTTCCGCGGCCTGGCGGATGAAATCCACCACGGGCGAAAACGACTGGTACGGATGGTGCAGCAGGATATCGCCGTCGCGGATGGCGCGGAACATGTCGGGCTGGTCCTGCAGCGCCTTGGGCAAGCCGGGGCGGCACGGCGGGTACTTCAGGTCATCGCGGTCCACGCTGTCAGGAACCGGCAGCAAGCGCACCAGGTTGACCGGGCCGTTCACCGAAAACACCTCGGCATCTTCCAGGCCGAACTGGTTTTGCAGGAAGCGGGTCATCTCCTCTGAGCAGTTGTCCGCGACCTCGAGCCGCACCGCATCGCCAAAATGCCGCTGCGGCAGCTCGCCCTGCAGCGCATCGCGGAGGTTCTTGATTTCTTCCTCGTCGACGAACAGTTCGCTGTTGCGGGTGACGCGGAACTGATAGCAGCCGCGCACGCGCATGCCGGGAAACAGTTCGCAGACGTGGGCATGCAGGATGGACGACAGGAATACGAAGCCGTGTTCGCAGCCGGAAATCTCCCTGGGCAGCAGGATCACGCGGGGCAGGGCCCGGGGCGCCTGCACGATGGCCGCATTCGCCTCCCGGCCAAAGGCATCCTTGCCTTCGAGCTCCACGGCGAAGTTCAGGCTCTTGTTGAGTACCCGCGGAAACGGGTGCGCCGGGTCCAGGCCGATGGGGGTGAGCACCGGCATCAGTTCGCGGAAGAAATAGCTGCGGATCCACTCGCCTTGTTCCTGCGTCCAGTGCGGACGGCGCAGGAAGCGGATTCCCTCGCGGTCCAGTTCCGGAACCAGCACTTCGTTGAACAGGCGGTACTGTTCCGCGACCAGCTTGTGGGTGCGGGCGCTGACAAGCGCGTAGATCTGCCGCACGTCCAGTCCATCCGGGCCGGTGGTCGCCGGCGCCTGCAGCTTGATCTTCTCCTTCAGGCCGGCAACGCGGATCTCGAAGAACTCGTCCAGGTTGCTGCTGAAGATGCAGAGGAAGCGCAATCGCTCCAACAACGGAATGTCGTGGTTCTCGGCCTGGGCGAGCACGCGCCGGTGGAACTCCAGCTGGCTGGCTTCACGGTTCAGGAAGAGCTGCCGTGCATTGGCGCCGAGGTTGGTGCTGGCACTGGCGAGGAAGTCCGACGGAGCGCCGCGAACGTCACTCGGTGCCAGAGGGAGGGAAGGGGCGATCTCAAGTGGAGCTGCCGAGCCTTCTTCCATGATTCGCTTCAATCCTTCTCTGGGAATGGATCATCGTGCACCGATGACCTGTTGGAAAGATATTACCGCGCGCCGCGCCGCTTGAGGAGTGGCCGCGGTGCACGTTTGCGCGTCAGCGCCAGGCCGTGTGGTCGGCGGGCCACGGACAGATGCCGGGGGGGCGTCTGGTCGTGGCCGCCTTGCGGGAAGACCCTGAAGGAGTGAGGCAGTGCCCCCGGTCCTGCAGCCAACGGGATTTGCAGCTACCCTGTCGCGCAGTGATGGACTGACACCGAGGAAACACAATGCAAAAGACGCTGAAAATCGATTTTGTCTCCGACGTCGCGTGCCCGTGGTGCGCTGTTGGCCTGAGTGCGCTGCAACAGGCGCTGGCGCGGCTTGGCGATGCCGTTTCGGCAGAAATCACGCTTCGCCCATTCGAGCTCAATCCGGACATGGGGCCGGGGGGCGAATCGATCCAGGATTACATGGCACGCAAGTATGGCCGCACCGAGGAGGAAATCGTGCAGAGCCAGGCCATGATCCGCCAGCGTGGCGCCGACGTCGGATTTGAGTTTGGCTCTCGTACCCGCGTATACAACACGTTCGACGCACATCGGCTATTGCACTGGGCAAACCTGGAAGGGCGCCAGCTGCCGCTGAAGATGGCGCTGTTCCGTGCGTACTTTACGGAGTCCAAGGATTCCAGCAATCACGAGGTCCTCGTCGAGGCCGCGGCCGCGGCCGGCCTGGACGCCGAAAAGGCACGCACGGTGCTGTCTGGCGACGCGTACGCGGCCCAAGTCCGTGAGATGGAGAAGCACTATCAGGACATGGGCATCCGTTCCGTGCCTTCGATCATTTTCAATGACCAATACCTGGTGAGCGGCGGGCAGCCGGTGGAGGCGTTCGAGAATGCCATTCGGGAGGTGCTGGCAAAAGGCTGAAGGGGGCGCATGACTATCCATGACGCTTGCGCTGCGCCGCAGCCATGGACGCCCTGCACACGGGGTCCCGGCGCGTCGCGCGAGGCTAAGGAGACCGAGGCTTGTTCGCTGGAACGCGTTGCCTTTCTGCATACGTACTATCACCTAATGCTGCGGCGCGTCATTTCCTTTGCTATCATTAGGGAAAACCCGATAAGGGTAATCCCTAGAGAGAAAGCCATGAACACGCAAAGCGACATCAAGATGACCGACCAAATGGAACGCGATCTGATCGAGCGCGAACTTGGTCCCCGCAGCCCCAGCCTGGCGGCAGACGTGAAGAGCGCCATTTTCGCCGTCCAGCATATGCTGAGCCGCCTGCAGAACCAGGCACGCAAGGCAAAGATCGTCTACGCGAACGGCTGATCGTTCAGGTAGCGGCACCGCAATGCGGGAAGCGTCTCCCGCGCAGCAAGACCGGCCTATACGCCGCTCCGCCGGAGCGCAGCGTGGGCCGGTTTTTTTTATGGGTGTCGCGCGGGCCGGAACCTCGGCACATTCGCCACGGGGCGTTGCGCCCGCGCATCGCATTAGCGGCGCATCCGATAGCTCAGGTGCTCACCCGCCCGTTGGGCGATTGATGTCTTCCTGCGAGACGATTCCCCTTCCCTCCATCACCCAGCGTGTCGGCGGTTTCCCGAACTGCCCCCCGAACCACCGCGTGAACGCGCTCACCTCCGAGAATCCGAGCAGATCCGCCGTGCGCGATATGGACTGCTGCTGGCTCTGCAGGTAGCGCTCGGCCAGTTCGCGCCGCACCTGATTGACCAGGCCCGAGAATGTTTCCCCACGCTGCTCCAATTGCCGCTGCAGAGTTCTCGGGCTGACACCCAGGTTCTGCGCAACCTGCTCCACCGCACTGCGGCCGCGCGGCAGCAGCAGGTGAATTGCCCGTCGTACGTCGGCCGCCAGGGAGTGCTCCTTCGAGGGCGATCGAAGGTCAAGCAATTCCCTGGCGTATCGGGCCAGGCTGGCATCGGCCAGGGGGGTCACGCGATCCAGATCCTGGCTCGACAAGACCACGCCATCGAATTCGCAGCCAAATTCGACCTGCTGGCCGAGCAGGCGACGGTGCACCCGCAGGTCTTGAGGGGCTGCATGCGAAAAGTACACGCAGCGGGGTTTCCATTGGGCGCCAAGTATGGCGCGGATCAGGCAGAGCACCGCGCCTACGGTCAGCTCCATCGCCTGCCGGCCGGGTTGCTGCCTGCCAGTCAGCAACGTCACTCGCAAGACCACGACATTCGCATGCTCGGTGAACTGCGTCGCGACAGAGTCGCTGAGCAGGTGGCGATAGCGCTCGACCTCGGCCAGCGCATCCCGCAGCGTGGGCTGGTGCTGCAGCGTCAGGCTGACCGGGCCGAAGTCGGATAGCCGCCATGTTTCGCCCATGAGCAGCCCGAGCGAATGGCAGGCAGTGATCCGCGCGGATGTCTCCAGAACCTCCGCAAGCCGGAATTCGGGGATGCGCAGGTCGGGCGTGTGCAGGCATTCCCGGTCCAGGCCGACATGGGAAACCATCTGCACCGGGTCGATACCCGCGGCGCGAGCGATCCCGGAGTACTTCGTGAGGGAGGCGCTGCGAACCAGGACGGTCATAGGGGGCTCTTTCTGAAGAGGGGGGGCAGGTTGATCGAAGGCCTGCGCAATCTACCGGTGAAGCCACCGTCGCCTGGCTGCCATTGTCGGTCATGCATTGCATACGCCGCTGGCGCTGCGCCTGTGCGCGGTGACTCAAGCCGGGAATCGACTGTCATGGATGGTCAACTTCTGGCGTGGCCTGTCAAAGGTCCTGCGCATGCGAGAGCCGACAATCAACCCAGGCCATCGAATGATAGTGGCGGCAGCAATAGACGACAACAGGAGACGGAATTGGCAAAAGCCGTTCGCATGTACGAGGTCGAAGGGCCAGAGGTTCTCCGATACGAGGACGCCGAGGCTGGCGAGCCAGGTCCCGGCGAGGCGCGGCTCAACTACGCCGACACACATTTTCCTCGTGGCACCTACCCTGTGCCGCTGCTCAACGGCATCAGGATCCATTCGCGCCATGCGCTGCAGGATGCGGTCCAGGCGCATCGGGATGTGGAATCGCACAAGACCACCGGCTCGTCAATCTTTGTAGCGTAAAAGGAGCTTTCCATGCATGTAGAACCTCTTACTTGCACCATCGGTGCCGAAATCGGCGGCGTCAACCTGGCCGATGCAGTGCGAAATAACGCCTTGCTTGCCGAGATCAAGGCGCTGCTGCTCAAGCACAAGGTGCTGTTTCTGCGGGACCAGGATATCAGCCGTGCCGATCACGTGGCTTTCGCCCGCAGTTTTGGCGAACTGGAGGACCACCCGGTCGCTGGCAGCGACCCGGATCATCCTGGCCTGGTACAGATCTATCGCAGCGACAAGCGCGAGAACTATGAGAACAGCTACCACACCGACGGCAGCTGGCGCGAAAGCCCACCGATGGGCTGCGTCCTGCGTTGCATCGAATGCCCGCCGGTCGGCGGCGACACCATCTGGGTGAACATGGCAGCGGCCTATGAGAACCTGCCCGAAGACATCAAGGAGCGTATCGCCGGGCTGCGCGCCAAGCATGGCATCGAACATTCATTCGGTGCGGCGATGAGCGCGGAAAATCGCGCCAAGCTTGCCGCGCAGTACCCCATGGTCGAACATCCCGTGGTGCGCACGCATCCGGAGACCGGCGAGAAGGTGCTCTACGTCTGCGGTTTCTCCACGCACTTCGCAAACTTCCATACGCCAGAGAACGTGCGCTACGGACAGGACAAGACCCCGGGCGCGAGCCACCTGCTGAACTACTTGATCAGCCAGGCGGCGATCCCCGAGTACCAGGTGCGGTTCCGCTGGCGGCCTAACAGCGTGGCCATTTGGGACAACCGCTGCACCCAGCACTACGCAGTACAGGACTACTGGCCGGCCCCGCGCAAGATGGAGCGCGCAGCCATCATCGGAGACAAGCCGTTCTGAGGCGCGCCAGCCGCCAAGCTTTGCCCCACCTTTATCAATGGAGACATGCCGTGAACTACCTCGATGGATCCCTGTTCCCTGAAAACCAGCAGCCGTTGATCATCACCGCGGCGCCCTATGCACCGGGGTGGCTGCCGTCCGATTTCCCGGAAGATATCCCCGTGACGATGGAAGACCAGATCCAGAAGGCCGTGGATTGCTACAACGCCGGCGCGACTGTGCTGCACCTGCATGTGCGCGAGCTTGACGGCAAAGGCTCGAAGCGTCTGTCCAAGTTCAACGAGTTGATCGCCGGGGTGCGCAACGCCGTGCCGCAGATGATCATCCAGGTAGGCGGGTCGATCAGTTTTGCACCCGAAAACGAGGGGGCCGCCGCCAAGTGGCTGTCCGATGACACCCGTCACATGCTTGCCGAACTTGACCCCGTTCCCGACCAGGTGACCGTTACGGTGAACACGTCTCAGATGAACGTGACGGAGCATGCGGAACTCGCGGATTTCAAGGGCACCTCGCGTGAGAACCCTGCGATCTTCGAAGCGTACAAGGAAATGACGGTTCCCGCCCAGCCCGGCTGGGTCGAAGAACACATCCGCCGCCTTACCGCTGCCGGCATCCAGAGTGCCTTCCAGTGTTACAACATCAATAGCTTCGAGTCCGTGGAGCGGTTGATTCGGCGTGGCATCTACAAGGGTCCGCTGGTCATGAATTGGGTGGCAATCAGCGGCGGCATGGATGCACCCAGCATCTTTAACCTCGCCAACATTGTTCGTGCCGTCCCGGATGGCGCGGTGCTCACCGTTGAAAGCTCTGTGCGCAACGTGCTTCCTGTCAACATGATGGGTGTTGCCTTGGGCTTGCATGTGCGATGCGGGACCGAGGACTGCCTCTGGAACCAGTCGCGCACGGCCAAGATGAGCACGGTGAAGCAGATTGAGCAACTGGTGCGCATCGCGAGCGAATTCGGCCGAAAAGTGGCAACGGCCCGGGAAGCGCGCGAAATCCAGAAGATTGGCGTGTTCTATGAAACGGTCGAGGAGACGCTGGCTGCCAATGGCTTCGCGCCGAACCGCAATGGCGGCAATCAAGGCTTCCTGCGCAAGTCCGCCTGAAAATCTCATCGTATCTGTTTTGTTTATGTCGACAATAAAAAACATGACTGCTATGATCGTGCCGACGTTAGCCGGGGCAGGTAGAGGCGGCTCGTCGCGCAGCTGGCTGTGTTGAGGCCGGCAGCACTTGGCGGGCTGGATGGCGGTCAAAAAAAGGGGAGACGATGTCAACACTAAAAAAGCTGCTCGCGGCTGCGTTGTGCGCCGAGACAATCATTGCCTTATGCGCGCCAGGCCCGGTCCAGGCGCAGGAAGCCTGGCCGGCCCGCCCGATTCAAATGATCGTGCCATCGTCTGCCGGATCGGGAACCGATGCGCTGGCGAGGGTCATGGCGCAGCGCCTTTCCGAATCGCTGAAGCAGGCCGTGGTCGTGGAGAACCGGCCGGGTGGCAGCGGGGTGATCGGGACCAACGCCGTCCTCAAGGCGGCGCCGGATGGCTACACGATTCTCTACACAACGGCGTCCAACATGGTGGTTGCACCGGCAGTCATCAAGTCCATTTCCCAGGAGGCACGAAAGAGCCTCATGCCGATCGCGCAGACGGCTGTGGGTGGGGTGCTGCTACTGGTTAGCCCGGATCTGCCGGTGTCCGATTTGCCCGGGCTTGTCGAGTTCGTGAAAGCGAATCCGGATAAGTACAGCTATGGCAGCTGGGGCACCGGTTCTTCCGCGCACTTGACGATGGAGTGGTTGAAGAAGCAGACCGGCATGAAGACCGAGCACGTTGCATATCGGACCTCCAGCCAACTGCTCACCGAGCTTTCCTCGGGTGTGCTTAAGATTGGCTGGACCGATCCCAGCGTGGCGGTGCCGTTCCTGCGTTCGGGCAAGGTACGCGGTATTGCCATTGCGGGCAACGTGCGGTCTCCCCAGCTTGCCAACGTCAAGACGATGGGTGAACAGGGCTACAAGTTCGGTACGGTGGGATGGTTCGGCATGTTCGCGCCGGCCGGAACTAGTCCGGTAATCGTCAAGCGGCTGGCGGATGAGGTCAACAAGGTACAGGCGTTGCCGGAGATCGCGGCCCTGATGAAGAGACAGAACTTCGAGCCGCCGCCGGTAAAGTCTTCCGCGCAGTTGGGCGAAATTGTCCGGAACGATATGCAAGTCTGGACGAAGATCGCCAACGACGCAGGGATCAAGCTTGAAGAATAAGATGTGCCGTGCGCTAAGGAATTGCTGCGTGAATCGCTCTGAACTTCCGGGCCCGGTATCCGCCCTGACATCGTCGCCAACGCTGCGCGTTGATTTTTACCTGGACCTGATTTGCCCCTGGTGCTGGATTGGGTTACGAAGTCTGCGTTTGGCATGGGAAAGCCTTCGACAGAAGCATCCTGGATTGGTGCTGGAGACGATATGGCATGCCCATGCCTTACTGCCGCAGATCCCCGCGCAAGGCATTCCGTACCAAGCATTCTATGAAGCACGGCTTGGTGGCCAACGGGCCGTGGCGATGCGCCGCGCACAGATTCGCGCTGTGGCCGAATCGGTCGATCTATCGTTGAACTTCGAGAACATTGCGACCTTTCCGAATTCGGCGCTGGCATGTGCCTTGGTCAATGCGGCCCAGTCCAAACTGGCGCCGGTGGCCATGTACCAGTTGGTGGAGTCCATCTACCGCGCATTCTTCTCCCAAGGGCAAGACATCGGTTCAACAGAGACACTGCAGGCCTTGGCTCAAGCGTCTGGGTTCAGTTGGGACGGCAGTGCGTCCTCCCAACTTCAGCCTTCCATGGAAGCTGACCATGGAACAGGGGTTCCTCATCTCGTCTTCAATGGGCAGTGGCCGGTCACTGGCGCCGTTCCAGGCAGTGAGCTGGTTCACGTCATGCAGCAAGCGGTGGCGGCCAAGCTGGGCTAAGTCCAGCCTCTCCCACCGTTCAGCCAGCGGATTATTGTCATAAAAAGGCAAGTTCAAGGCGTGCAAGGTAAAGCGCGAAGTGGCGCCAGGCCAGATGATTCAATCGTCGCGAAGGACACTCTGATATCAACCGGTTAAGCCGCTTAAGCCGGTTGAAGGAGATACAAAGGTACCTTCTGGACGACGTTTTTGTGCTGAGCGCAGCATCAATCCAAGCGGTTCCCGCTCGAGCATCACTGCTACCCGGGAGAGGCCACAGTCGGCTTTCTCACGCTGCCCTTGGCAAATTTTCTGCAGCTTGACCAACCGTGCCACCCTATCGATTCGTTCTTTGACGAGATCAAGCGTGAAGCAAGGGTTGGCAAGCTGCAGGCGAACTGTGATCTTTGATACAGAACAGGAGACAACATGGCGAAAGTCGTTAAATTCTACGAAACGGGCGGGCCCGAGGTCCTTCGTCTTGAGGACGTTGGCGTTGGTGAACCGGGACCGGGGGAGGTCCGCGTCCGCCATGTAGCCGTGGGCCTGAATTTTGCCGACACCTACTTCCGCGGTGGTACTTACCAGGTTCCGCTGCCCAGCGGCCTTGGCAACGAGGCAGCCGGCGTGGTCGAGGCCGTCGGTGCCGGCGTGAGCCAATTGGCGGTCGGCGACCGCGTGACTTACACGGGCTTTATCAACACGCTGGGTGCCTACAGCACCGAGCGGCTGATTTCTGCCGCACTGCTGATCAAGCTGCCGGAGGCCATCAGTTGCGAAGCTGCGGCGGCCATGACCATGCGGGGCCTGTCCGCAGCTTACCTGGTGCGCCGAATCTACCCTTTCAAGGCGGGCGACGCCGTGCTGCTCCATGCCGCAGCGGGCGGTGTTGGCCTGATCGTTTCGCAATGGGCCAAATTGCTCGGGCTGACGGTGATTGGCACGGTTTCGACCGATGCCAAGGCCGAAGTGGCGCGCGCCCACGGCTGTGATCACACGATCAACTACAGCCATGAGGATGTGGCCAAGCGCGTGCGGGAACTGACGGACGGAGTGGGTGTGTCCGTGGTCTTCGACAGCGTGGGCAAGGCCACCTTCATGTCCTCGCTAGACTCCCTCAAGCGCCGCGGGCTGATGGTCTGCGTCGGTACCGCCTCCGGCACGATTCCGCCGTTCGATCCGCAAATTCTCGCCCGCAAGGGCTCGCTGTACCTGACCCGCCCGGGCCTGGCCGACTATATTGCCGATCCGGCCGAAAAGGCGGAACTGGTCGATGAGCTATTCGGTCACGTGGCGGCAGGCCGCATCCGCATCGAGATCAATCAGCGTTATGCCTTGGAGGACGCCGAGCAGGCACATCGGGACCTGGAGGCTCGAAAGACCACAGGCTCGTCCATTTTCGTGATTTGAGTGTTCCCCTTACCGGGAGACGCGAGCAGTCGGGCCGGTCCGGTCTGGAAAACGTAACCCAGTGACTTGGCAGTCGGGTCAGGTCGCTCGGGACCCGCTGCCGGTATGAATGCCACCGCCGCCAGGAATGCACGCACGGATTCCGATCGTCTGCCGGCGACCTGCACCCTTCAGTTCTGAATGACTCAGCGCGGCTTGAACCCACTGGTTACGCCTTGAGGGTAGCTCGACGGACGGGGGCGCGATGTTGTCATGAATAGTTAAATTCGAGACATCCAATGTAAAGCGGGAAGTGGTGCGAGGCCGGATGATTCACTCGTCGTCCCCGACACCTGGACATCCACCGCTTTCGACATTCTCGATATTCTCATATCAACTTGGAGATCCATCATCATGAACTTCCTCGACGGCCACCTGTATCCCGAGAACCAGCAGCCTCTGATCATCACAGCCGCTCCCTATGCGCCGGGCTGGATTCCCTCGGACTTCCCGGAAGATATCCCTGTCACCATGGAGGAGCAGATCCAGAAGGCGGTGGATTGCTACGAAGCCGGTGCCACCGTGCTGCATCTGCATGTGCGCGAACCCGATGGCAAGGGCAGCAAGCGTCTGTCCATGTTCAATGAACTGATCGCCGGGGTGCGCAAGGCCGTGCCCGAGATGGTCATCCAGGTGGGTGGCTCGATCAGCTTTGCGCCCGAGGACGATGGCGCGGCGGCCAAATGGCTCTCCGACGACACGCGGCATATGCTGGCCGAACTCGATCCGAAGCCCGACCAGGTGACGGTGACCGTCAACACCACGCAGATGAATGTGACAGAGCATGCTGGCCTGGATGACTTCAAGGGAGTTTCGCGGGGATTCCCGCACCTCTATGCGACTTACAAGGACATGATCGTGCCCTCGAACCCCAGCTGGGTCGAGGAGCACATCCGACGCCTGACGGCCGCCGGCATCCAAAGTGAGTTCCAGTGCTACAACATCAACAGCTTTGAAACCATTGAGCGGATGATTCGCCGCGGCGTCTACAAGGGGCCCCTGGTGATGAACTGGGTGGCGATCAGCGGCGGCATGGACCAAGCGAACATCTACAACTTGGCTAACTTCCTGCGTGCCGCGCCCGATGGCGCGGTGATAACGGTGGAGAGTTCGGTGCTGAACGTGCTGCCCGTGAACATGATCGGCATTGCTTTGGGCCTGCATGTGCGGTGCGGCATCGAGGATGTACTCTGGAACCAGACCCGCACGGGAAAGATGTCCTCTGTCGAGCAGATCAAGCAATTGGTGCGTATCGCCGGCGAATTTGGTCGTCCCATAGCGACAGCGAAACAGGCGCGAGAGATCATGCAGATCGGGGTCTTCTACGACACGGCGGAAGAGACGCTTCAGGCCAACGGCTTCGCGCCCAACCGTAACGGTGGCAACCAGGGATTCCTGCGCAAGCCGGCCTAAAGCCTCTGGGGGGGTGACATCAATGCTGTAGGAGTCGTCCTGCATTTTTCTATGGGACGGACTCAAGCTGAGGTTGAAGTTTCCCCCATCGACCGGACTCCTGACATCTCTCGATAAGGGCGTCGGTCATGATCCAAAAGGCAAGCAGCCTTACCGCTGTCCATCATGAAGGTTGTCTTGTGCGCGACTGCCTCACAAATCTCCGGCAATACAGCAAGCGGTTCCACGGCGCCGTCCAGCTTGCGCCCGCCGTGATTCGAGACAATGATGCCGTTTGCGCCCAAGGCGACAGCGCGCTCGGCGTCGGACTTATGCAAGATGCCCTTTATGACCAAGTTGCCGCGCCATCTTTGCCGGATTCGCTCGATATCGCTCCAGCTCAGGTGATCGCGCCCCGTCGTATCGCGAATCGCGGAGGCCGACAGGATCGGTGCGCCGCGAGACGCAAAAGAATTCTCGAAATGCGGCATTCCGGCTGGCGGCGTGGCCCCGGCGATGATCGCGCTACATGTGCCGAACGAGCTGGCAAGGAAAAACACCCCGGGCGCAAGGAGCGCGAGTTGCAGATTGCCCTGCGGCAAACGGAACGCGATCGCCAGCAGAACGCCTAACACGAGGCAATCGCCAATGGCCATGTTCCACCTCTTGAGCGACGAATCCCCGCTGATCCGATCGGTCATCACACCGCATATGAGTTGGCCAAGGCCGCTGACAAGGACCAGGCCGGCAGCTAGTGTAGCTGCTTCGCTGACAGGCATGCCCCAGTAGCGATTCAGGTAGCTGGCCAGCCACACGAACAGAGTGCCTTGAACGAAGATCTGCAGGGCGCTACTTCCCGCTTTACCTCGCATGCCTTGAACTTGGCTATTTATGACAGACATCCGCAGGCGCAGCGGAGCCGTGGTCGGGGCCCGCCTGCACGCTCTGGAGAGCTGAGCAGGGTTTTCCCTTTGCTTGCGCGAGTTGGTAATAACTTGTCGTGAACGGTCAAGCCCGTTGGCCCGGTGCGGTCCGAGAATGGACGAACAAGCCTTTCTAAACACGCAAAGCATCGCAATTGAAATCAAAAGGGGTAGACATGACGAAGCAGGCCAATCACTTGGTGTGGCGCGGTTGCGCCTTTGTAATCGGTGTTGGTGTCGCCGGGGGCATATCTGTGGCCCAGGCCCAGGAGGTTTGGCCCAGCAAGCCGATCCGGCTGGTGGTGGGGGGGCCTGCCGGCGGCAGTGCCGACGCCTTGGCCCGGCTGCTGGCGCAAGGCCTGCAGCAAAAAATGGGCAAGCCCGTCATCGTAGAAAACAAGGCTGGTGCCGCTGGTGCGCTGGCGATCAGCGATTTGCAGTCCAACGGCAAGGATGGCTATACCTTCCTGGTTATCCAGGGCGGTGTCGTGAGCGAAGCGCCGTTGGCCTACAAGGTCCATTACAAGCCTTTTACGGACCTGAAGCCCCTGGCCCAGATCAGTCGCACAGGGCTGGTGCTGGTTGCCAACAAGGATGTGCCAATCTCGAACCTGAAGCAGTTGGTGGACTATGGCAAGTCGCAGAAGGACGGCCTCGTTTTCGCGTCCTATGCTACGGGATTGAAGGGCCACACCTCGGGCATCCTGCTCGGCCAGCTCACGCATGTGCCAATGCGGCATGTGGGCTACAAAGGCTCTCCCCCGGCGTTGAACGACCTGATGGGTGGTCATGTACCCCTGATGTTCGATGGGGTAACTACCTCGTTGCCGCTGATCAAAGCGGGAAAGATCAAGGCGATTGCCTTGAACTATCCGACCCGGATTGCCGAGTTGCCGGATGTGCCGACGTTCAAGGAGCTCGGCTACCCGCAACTGGCGCAAGCGGGATGGTTCGCAGTGTGGTCCCGCCCGGATATCGCTCCGGCAATCCAGGAGAAAATCCGCGAGATAACACTGGCGTATTTCAAGCAACCGGCGGTGCAGAACCACGTCAAGGACATGGGGATGGAGCAGGGGGGCGTCGCTACGTCGGAAGAGTTGATGGCGGATCTGAAGCAGGCATACCAGCAACAGGCTGCGCTGCTGAAATCCATTAACTACCAGCCGGATGAATAAGCGACTATGCTGCGCAAACTCGCCATTGCAGTCCGAATGGCCTTTGCGCAGTCATTGGCCGGTGTATGCGGCATCGTCGTTCTGGCTCGTCCGTCAGTTACGGATACGGATCGCGGTCGTCGAGTCTGGCTGATCGTTTATAGCGGGCGCCGCCGTCTTCAAATCGCGCGGGCCCGCTCCTTCGTTCCCGATTGACGGCATGCCGCCGTGGGTTCGGTCACGAGAGTTCGTGAATGAACGCTTTGGCTTGCGGCCACTCGCCATAGCCTGAGGCGGGATTCAAATGCCCGACCTCGCCGAGTTCCACAAAGCGGCTGCCCCACGCCTTCGCCAGGCCACGGGCGCGATCGAGACGCGTCAGGGGATCGTTGCTGCTTGCCGCAACAATGCTCGGAAAGGGCAATGTGCCGCGAGGGATCGGCAGCCAGCCGTGGTAACTCAGCGTGCCGAGCGCCGGATAGCCTGCCGGCATGGACGTTTCGAGGTCCGCGGGCGCCGCGAGCAGCGCAACTCAGCTTGTCTTGCTCAAGCGGAGCGACGCTGACGACGCGAGGCAGCGTTGCCGCCAGCAGGGTTTGCCAGTGTTCCGGCACATGGTCGCGCAGGCCAGGGACGATGAGGACGGTCGGTGCCGTGGAGGTCATGTCGATCGTTCAGTAGGGCGCGTCACCGATGATGGCGGTACGCTCCATCTTTCGGTGGCACGGTGGATAATCCATCACTGCGTAGTGCTGGGTGGAACGGTTGTCCCAGAACGCAACGCTGTTCTTCTTCCAACGAAAACGTACTTGGTATTCGGGGATGTTGGCCTGGCTGACCAGGTAGCTAAGCAGATTGCCGGCACCCGGCGCCTTGTCCAGTCCGAAGCGCACGTTGGCCGGCACATTGAAATTGGTGAAGTGCGTCGTAAAGCTCCCGTTGACGAACAGCACTTTCTCCCCGGTTTCGGGATGGATGCGCACAACCGGGTGTTCGGCGTCCGGGTACTGAGCCTTCAGTGCAAGACGCTTCTCGATCGGCATCGCGGCACCGAAGCTCGCCTCAATGCTGTGGCGCGCGCGCAATGTGGCGATCTTCGTCTTGATATCCTCGGGCAACTGGTTGTAAGCCTTGACCATGTTGACCCACATCGTGTCACCGCCCACAGGTGGGCATTCGACGCAGCGCAGCACGCAGCCCATCGGAGGTTTTTCGCGCCAGGTAGCATCGGTATGCCAGGAATTCTCGTTGCGTTCGGGGGGGCTGTCCGGGGTCTTATAGATCTGAACCAGTCCTGGGTAATCGGGATGGCTGCCTACCACCGGATGGTCCTCCAGTTCGCCGAAGCGGCGGGCAAAGGCCACGTGCTGCGCGCGCGTGATGTCCTGGTCGCGGAAGAACACCACGCGATGCTCAAGGAGCAGCGCCCGAATCTCCGCCATCTGTTGGTCGTCTTCGGCAGCCGCGCCCAGGTTGACGTTGCTGAGTTCCGCACCGATCGTGCAGGTAATGGGCTCGACCCGGATCGAGTTGCGTAGAGAGGTTGCGCGCACCACTGCGGGTGCCGCCTTGAGGTGTTGAATCATGAGCGTGTCCCCGATTGTCGGTTAGGCCGATCGATCATTGCGAGTCTGGATGCAGCGGGTATCTCCCGCTTGACAGTACATGACAGGCATTTATCATTTCATGTCAATGTCCTATTCAGTACTCTAATGCCGTCACTTGTCCGCGCCGCGGCCCTCACCAACTACAGCGAGGTCGCTCGAGCTGCCGGACTGGACCCGGTGCGGATGCTCTTTGACGCAGGGTTGAGTCCGAGCGTACTGTGCGAGCCGGACATCATGATTCCGGTCGAGCGTGTCGGAAGGCTGCTTCAGGCGTCCGCAACCATGTCGGGCAACGAGAGTTTCGGACTGTGCATGGCCGAGTCGCGCCTATTGTCCAATCTTGGAGCGGTAGGCTTGCTGATCCGCGATCAGGCGACGCTGCGTGAGTCGCTTCACATGCTGATGCGTTATCAAGCGTCGCTCAACAGTGCGCTGTCGCTGGCGATCGAAGAGTGCGATGGGCTGGTCATTATTCGCGAGGTGGTAGTGGCTGGCAGCGCACATCAACCCACGCGCCAACGGGTTGAGCTGGCGCTTGGGGTCATGGTGCGGTTGATACGTCAGCTCCACAGGCCCGACTGGGAGCCGCGGCGTGTGTGCTTTGAGCACCCCGCGCCGCGCGACCTGAGTACGCACCGGCGGTTTTTTGGCCCTTGCGTCGAATTCAACCATGACTTCAACTGCATTATCTGCGCAAAGGCCGATCTCGATGCACGCAACCCGTCCGCGGATCCGGCCATGGGGCGCTACGCGCTGCGGCTGATAGACGCGTCGGCCATGTCGCAGCAGGCGACAATGCTTGAGGATGTGCGGCGCATGATCCTGCTGCTGTTGCCCAGCGGGCGCTGCAGCATCGAACAGGTTGCGGAGCATCTGGGTGTGGTGTGCCGAACGGTCCAGCGCCGGCTGGCGGAAAAGGGGCAGAGCTTCTCGTCGATCGTTAACGACATCCGTACTGAACTCGCCATACGCCATGTCACCGAGAGCGATCGTCCGTTGACGGAGGTGGCGACCCTGCTTGGTTTTTCCGCGCCGAGTGGATTCTCGCGCTGGTATCACGTGCAATTTGGCTGCAGCCCCAAGGAGAGCAGGGCAGCACGCGGCACATTGCATCGGCAGACGGCACCGACCTGAGCATAGCCCTGGCAGAGCGGAAGCCGCGTCGGGCCATGCCATGTACGGACGCACTCTTTGCCGGATTCGGGTTCTTCACGTCTTCCGTCTTGCCAGCCACGCGGCGCGTGGCGAATTGGCCCTCGAGCAACCTTCAGTGACCCCACCGGCTCTGCGTAACCCTCTGTGGAACCAATGCGGATTTTCACTTTATATTGTCGACAAAAATAAAATACCGTATCATGAAGACATTGCGCCCTTCCCGGAGTGCCATCGGAAAGAGCCGCGCATGCTTGGATGCCAGGGCGACAAGCTTCCATGTTCGGTGGGCCGTGCGCGCAGCCTTGGGAGAGGGGGGATATCACAATGAAAGACGATCAGTCAGCAGGCCATGGTCCGTACCTCCATCGGATGGGCTCGGCGATCTGCATGGGATTTTGCTGGCTCGCCGAGCGCCTCTCCTATGCCACAGCAGCGATGCTGTTGACCGATCTGATTGCGTGGGAAAATGACGGGTACATCGTGCGCAAATACCTGAACATCGATGCGCTTCCCGGATCCGACGAGTAGAAGCCGTGGTTCAGCCCGTGGATTGAATCCAAGGATAACAATCCGGCTCTGCTTCCCCTGTCTCTGCACGGGCGTGAGGCACCATGTTTCAGCGGTGGCCCGATGTCCCGGGGGCCTGTAGCGGGCCTGCAAGGACGTCGTCCTGTGCAGGCCCTGTTCTTTGGGGATGCGTGTGACTGTCAGGGTCAATGGTCCAGTTGGCTCCGCCAGTATCCGCAATCTGCCCGATTCGCCACGTAAGGTAAGATCTTGGCGCTGCAAGAGGTGCGCGGTGCCGACCAAGGGCGGCACCCGACCCGTTCCCCAATCATCGGAAGGACTTACCATTCATGGGCAGGCTCAAGACTACCAACACGCCGGAATTGCAGTCGCTGCTTGCACCGCAAACACCGCAGAATCCGGTCACGCTGGCTGTCGAGCAGGCGCTTATGCATGGACGCGACTGGTCGGCATCCGTAGCCGACCAGATTGCGGTACGGCTGGCGGGCCTGATTACGATCGACGTGATCCACGCAGGCCAGCGCTTGCTGGAGAAAGACATCAGCGACGTCCTGGCAGTCAGCCGCGCTCCTGTGCGCGAGGCCTTGCGCATCCTGGAGCGGGAGCGTTTGATTGAGTTCCGTCCCCGGCGCGGCGCCATCGTCACCGAGCCCAATGCCCAGGACCTGCGGGATATCTACGTCGTGCGGGACGCGTTGTTCGAAATACTGCTCAGGCAGTTGATGGAAGAGCGCGCGGACGCGCTGGAAGCGTTGTTCGAGCAGTTCATTCCGCAGTTCAGCAAGGCCGCCGAGGAATCGGTAGACGCCTATATCAGCGTGACCTTCCTCGCAAACATGGCCATGGCAGATCTGTCCAGCAACCGGCTGGTAGGAGAGGTGCTGAACTCTATCTCGCTGCGGGTCCTGCGCTATGTGCGGCTGGGGCTCGCATCCCATCCCGGCTCGCTGGAGAATTCCTTCAAGACCTGGCGTGCCCTGCAGCGCGCTGTCATCAAGCGGGACATCGAAGCCGTCTTGCAGACCGCGCACAAGCGCATCGGAAATTCCCGCGATGCTGCCGTCCGTGCCCTGTCATCCGGCATCCAGAAAGGCAAGGGCGGCGCTGCCGGCCGCAGCGCCGTGTCGGCGTAGACCTTCTAAGCTCGCGCGGGCAAGCCTGCCCGCCATGGCGCTCCAGTTTCCTCTCGGTAGGCGGGCGGCTAGCGAAGGCCGCGATATCTGCTCGCGAGCATGGCTCCCGTGAGGCTGCGGCTGTCCCGTCGGGAGAAATCGGCGCGGGTTAGCAGAGTCTCAAGAGCCGCTGCGTGCCGAACAGGGCTTTGCCCGAATCGACTTCCCCAGAACGGCACGGGCCCCTCGGCGCCGGCAAGACCGGCTTCTCAAACACCTGCTGCGCACGCGGGGGAACGAGCCAAAGCACCTGCCGATGCGCGCCACCTCAGGGCGATCTCCCACTGATCAAGCATGGCAATGACCGCCGGGTCGCCCCAGAGCCGCGCGAGGGCCAGCCGCGCGCGCTCGCGGCGCTCAGCGCATTTCAGTCTAAGTTATTTATGTCGACAAGAAATATTTTGGGCTGATATGATTGCCTGCACACGAGACTGGAATAGGGCGCTGATCGGTAAGGAAAGAGGACGCCAGGGCGCAAAAATAAACCAAAGGAGAAGAGACAATGGGATCATTCAGCAAGCGGAGCAAGATTCATGGTGCGCTCATCGTTGCGGGCGCAATCTGCACCGGCGGCGCACACGCGCAGAGCAGCGTGACGCTTTATGGCGTAGCGGATATGAACGTCGAGTTTGCTAGCCATGTCGGCGCCGTGCCCAGTGCAGCCAACAAGTTCAATGCGGGCCCGTCAAACAATGTCTACCGCATGGACTCCGGCGGCTTGTCCGGTTCGCGTTGGGGCTTGCGCGGCGTGGAAGATCTCGGCAACGGGCTGAATTCCCTTTTTGTCTTGGAAAGCGGCTTTAACCTGGATACCGGCACGTCGCAGCAGGGCGGCCGCCTGTTCGGTCGCCAAGCCTATGTCGGCATGCAAAGCTCGCAGCTCGGCCAACTGACTTTTGGCCGTCAGTACACGTCGATGTTCGAGGGCCTCGCAAACTTTGTACCCGCAGCCTTTGCCACGCAGTATGAACCGATCGTGATGCTGACAGGCGCGAACTTCCGCGAGGACAATACCATCAAGTACACCGGTCGGTTCGGCCCGGTCACCGCACTGGCACACTGGTCCTTCGGTACCGGCCTGGCATTGCCGACGACGGTGGCCAATGGTCCCCTTCTGGGTGGTAACGGTGAAGTCCCGGGCCAGTTCCGTCGCGATACCGCCTATGGTGCGGCTTTGACCTACATTGCCGGCCCCGTCGGCGTGGCTGTGGCTTACGACCAGTTCAACCCCACTGTGTCGAACCCCTTGAACGCGGCTGTCCTCGGGAGCGGAAATTTCAAGAAGGCGACGATCGCGGCAAGCTATGCGTTTGGCCCTGCAAAGATCATGGGCGGTTACCGCTGGGGGCAGAACAAGGACCAGAATGGCAGCCTGCTTGAACGCGACGACCTCTACTGGATCGGCGCCAACTACCAGTTGACGCCGGCGCTTGGCCTGACGCTCGAATACAACTATGACCACGTCAAGCGCTTTTTCGCGAACGCATCGACCCCGAACCCATGGCAAGTGGCTTTCATTGCCGACTACGCCCTCTCCAAGCGGACTGATGTCTACCTGACCACGGCATATGCAAAGAACGCGGGCCTGGGGCTGGATTCCGCGATGATCGCTTACGCGAACAGCCTTTCCCTTGGCAATAGCTACACACTTGCCAGCGGCCAAAGCAATATGCTCGGTGTCGCCGCAGGGATTCGCCACAAGTTCTGAGAACCTGTCTGAAAATTCGCTGCAGCGGTGTTTTGAAGGGCGGATGTGATGGCTGGTTAGGCCAAATTGAAGGGTTACGGCTTGCGCTCAACCCTGTCAGCTCGGATGAGCTCAGTTCTGTCGTCCAGTGGCGCAGGTCAATCCGCTTAACTACGGGCCAGAACAGTGCGCCTGCAATTCGGCAGAGTTCAGCCGAAAGCAGGCATGCATCCGAATCAGACAACACGCGTCCGACCCGGCGCCACTCAGGGCGGTAATAGCGCGGCGTGGGCCGCGGCGAGAACCTCGCGATTCAAACCGTCGAGCAACCCTGACGCTGCGCGTGCGTGTTGCCAGTGAAGCGGTACATCAAGCGGGGTGTCCGGCACCAATTCGACCAATGAGCCGTCCTCAAGATGAGGGGCGATCAGTGCCTCCGGATGCAAGCCCCAGCCCATGCCAGCCAATGCCGCGGTGACAAAGGCGTGGGACGAAGGCAGCGTGTGCCGGGGAAGCTCCACGTGCCGATGGCACAAACGCCGCACCCATCGCGCCTGCAGCTCATCTTTGGTGTTGAACATCAGGCTGGGCGCCAGCGCCAGGCTGCCAGCACCGACGCCATCGCCGAAATGGCGCTGGATGAAAGCGGGGCTGGCGGCCGCCAGGTAGCGCATGGAGCCGAGCGGACGGCTGTTGCAGCCAGCGGCAGGACGGGCTGTGGCTGTTACGGCGGCCAGCACTGCGCCGCTGCGCAACCACTCCGTGGTGTGGTCCTGGTCGTCCACCGCCACCTCCATCAACACCGGACTTTCTGCAGCGAAGGCGGCAATGGCCGGCGCGACCCAGGTGGCCAGGCTGTCGGCATTGACCGCAATGGGCAGGGCTACCCGTGCCATGCCCTCCGGGGCAAGCGCTGGTAGCGCCCCTTGCAATTCCTGCTCGAGCAGCCGCACACGGTCAATGTGCTGGCATAGCCGGCGGCCCGTTTCCGTGGCCCGGCAGGGCTGATCGCGCACCACCAGCGCGCAGCCTACGCGCTCCTCCAGCAGTCGAACACGCTGCGAAATTGCCGATGGCGTCACATGGAGAGCGCGGGCTGCCCGCTCGAAGCTGCCCTCCCGAACCACCGCAGCCAGGGCAGACAGAGCAGAGTAGTCAAGCATCAGATTAGTTCAGCTAAAGCTAATTAAGAAAAGATAGTTTGTCTTCATTTTCTAACGCAGGCAAGCTAGATGTATGAACACTTCGCTTGCCTTATCCGTTTCCCTCCAAGGCCTGGCCCTGAGCCTGGGGCTCATCGTGGCCATCGGCGCACAGAATGCATTCGTACTGCGCCAGGGGCTGCGTCGTGAGCATGTGGGCAGCGTGGTGCTGTTGTGCGCCATGGCGGACGCATTGCTGATTGCAGCGGGTGTCATGGGCATGGCCCAGGCATTGGGGGAGCGCCCCGGCCTCGCGCGTGTCCTGGCGCTGGCCGGTGCCGTCTTCCTGGCGGTATATGGATGGCAGGCACTGCGCCGCGCGCGGCATGCTCACCAAATGAAAGCACCTGACGGTGGGAAGGGTCTCAGCAGGGGGGCCGCGTTGGCTCAGGCGGCAGCGTTCACGCTGCTCAATCCTCATGTTTATCTTGATACGGTGCTGCTGGTGGGCAGCATCGGTGCCCAGCAACCAGCAGCGCTGCGCGGCTGGTTCGTGGCGGGCGCCAGTTTTGCCAGCCTATTCTGGTTCGGGCTTCTGGGCTTTGGCGCGCGCTGGCTGGCGCCGTGGTTCGCCCGGCCGAGGGCCTGGCAGCTGCTGGATGGTCTCATCGGTATGACCATGTTTGCGCTGTCCGGTCTGCTGGTGCAGCACGTATTCCGGGGATTGTGAGGTGCTTGCGGGGGGCGTCGAATAGGTAGCGGCCCTGGCTGCAGCGGCGCTTTGTCCCACGGGTCACCTCGCCCAACCCGTCGCACAAAGGTGTTGGTAAGCGGGCCTTGTGTGCCTAATATGCACGGTGAGCATTGGCTTGCGGGGATTTTCATTTGCCCCGGCATTTTTCGTAAGAAGGCAATGCGGAACTAAAGATGCTGGAGGAGACGGAAATGATCGTGCGTAAATTGCCCGCAGTTGGTTTAACCGTTGTGATGGCGCTTGCCCTTACGGGGGCGAGCGCCCAACCAGGAACCGAATCAAACCAGATACCGGCTGCGCCGCCGACCACTGCGGAAGCCAAGGCCATCATTGCCGAACATTTCAAGGCGGCCGACATCAACCATGACGGTAAATTAAGCCGCGAAGAAGCCAAGGCGGGTATGCCGGAGGTTTACAAGCACTTCAAGGAGATCGATGTCAGGAAGCGGGGTTACGTAACAGAACGTCAGATCGGCGCCTACTGGGAGATGAAGACCAAGCAACAGATGCAGAAGGAAGATCCCATTTGGAACTGAGCCCTCTCTGCTATGGCGACCGAACTCGCCCAGGGTTCGGAATGGGGTAGCCTGCGCTCCGATATTCGAACCGGTTCGGACGTTCCGGGCGGCGTCTTGATGCGTCCGAAGCCATGGTCCATATCGCAGTGAGCTCGACCCAGTCGCATCAACCGAGCGATGCGCCAGGCCACCACCATGAGCAATGCCAGCGCGCGGAATCAACGATATTGCCTACGTCTCAGGCGGGATTGGAAGCTCAGGCCGCAGCCTGCGCGCGTTGGCAGGAAGGGATATCGGAGGTGCCGAGGGGTGCACTGCATATGTCGTCGAGTTGACGGGGCGTAGCCGTCCAGCTGACTAAAGGAGAGCAGTCGCGAAGGGGCTATCTGCCCGCTGCAGGGCAATTCTGATCACTGGCAGCATAAGCCAGCTGCTCTCCAGGGGCGCTGCAGCTTGCCTCGCTCCCTTACTGTGACAGCGCGCTCGTCGCCGGAAAGCCAAAAAAGTGACGGGCCAGTCCGGCTTATGACAAAATAAACGCCCCCTGATCACACCGGAAATGACGTTGCGGTCTGGACGTCGACGTACCCTTGAGTCATATTTCTGGCACGGTTCCCATTTCGCTGGTCAACGGCTTCCTGTCGGGCGCCGATCCCGCTGCCATTGAGCGGCTGGCGGAGTGCTCCGGCATCCCCCACGGCTTGCTGCGCCGCCCTGGCTCCCGCGTGACCGAGGAGCAGTTCTCCACGCTTTACCGCTTGCTCGCGACCGAACTGGACGACGAAATGCCGGGCATCTTCAGCCGCCCCTTGCGCAACGGCACGCTGAAATACCTTTGCCTGAGCCTGCTTGACGCCCCGCGGCTGGAGGTCGCGCTGCACCGGTTCGGCCAGTTCTTCCACCTGATCCTGGATGATTTCCGGCTGGATTCGGGCCGCGACGGCGAAGGCGGTTGGGTTGCCATGGCGGCGGATCCGGCGGGCCCCTGCGTGACCGAACTCGGCCGCGAACTTATCATGAAGCTGGTGCACGGTATTGCCTCATGGCTGGTTGGGAAGCGGATCCCGCTGATCGCGGCGGAGTTCGATTTTGCGCGTCCCGCGCACGCAACGGACTACCTCTTTCTCTTTCCGGGGCCGGTTCAGTTCGGTAGCGCGCAGACACGCATGCGCTTCGAGGCGGCTTACCTTGATATGCCCGTGCGGCAACGCAAGGCCGACCTGCAGAGATTCCTGGCGCGCGCCCCGGAAGACTGGATCTTCGTCTCCTTTGCCGACCAGATGGTCTGCCACCGGGTCAGGCAATTCCTCGCCGATTGCCTTCCCGCCATGCCGACGCTGGAAGTGGTTGCCCAGGACCTGCACTATTCTGTGCGCACGCTTTGCCGCCGGCTTGCGGACGAAGGCACGACGTTCCAAGCGATCAAGGACGACGTGCGGCGCGATATCGCGATCCAGCGGCTCACGCGTTCGCCCGACGCCATCGCGGCAATCGCTTATGACGTCGGCTTTGACAACCCGACCGCGTTCCACCGCGCCTTCCGGCACTGGACCGGCAGCACGCCCAAGGCGTACCGCGGCATGGCCTGAGCGGCCCGGCTAGGCGGCGGCGCCGCTGTAGTGGGCGCCGAAACGCTGCCTGAGTACCAGCTTATGCAGCTTGCCGGTCGCGGTCAGCGGCAGTTCCGGCACGAACATCACATCGTCCGGGATCCACCACTTGGCCACCTTGCCTTCATAGAAGGCCAGTAGTTGTTGCGCATCGAGCGTGCTGCCGGCGCGCCTTACCGCGACCAGCAGGGGGCGTTCGTCCCACTTGGGATGGGCACAGGCGATACAGGCCGCCAGCTCGATCTCCGGATGCGCAACGGCGATGCCCTCCAGTTCGATCGAGGAAATCCATTCGCCGCCGGACTTGATCACATCCTTGCTGCGATCCGTGATCTGCATATAGCCGTCGGCGTCGATCGTGGCGACATCGCCGGTGGCGAACCAGCCATCGTTCTCCAGGCAGGTTTTCTCCATGCCGAAGTAGCGCTCCACGACCCAATGGCCGCGCACCATCAGATCGCCCGCCGAGCGTCCGTCCCACGGCAACTCGGCACCGTCGGCATCGACGATCTTCATCTCGACACCTGGCACGACCCTGCCTTGCTTGGCTTCGAGCTGCGCACGCTCCTGCTCCGGCTTTTGCGCAAAGCCCTGCGAGGGCGAAAACACGGTGCCAACCGGCGACAGCTCGGTCATGCCCCAGGCGTGTACCGACTTGATGCCCAGTTCGCCCAGCGCCTTGGCCAGTTGCGGCGGGCATGCCGCGCCGCCCACGATGACACGCTCCAGGCTGTTGCAGCGCTTGCCCGTGCGGTGCATATGGTCGGCCAGGCCGAGCCAGACCGTGGGCACGCCGGCCGACACCGTCACGCCTTCCTGGTCGAACAACGCCGACAGGGACGCGCCGTCGAGCGCCGGACCCGGCAGCACCAGTTTCGCCCCGACCAGCGCCGCCGAGAACGGCAGCCCCCAGGCATTGACGTGGAACATCGGCACGACAGGCACCACGGAGTCCGACGCACGCAGGCAAAGCGCGTCCGGCAGCGCCGAGGCATAGGCCATCAGGCAAAGCGAACGGTGCGAGTACAAGACGCCCTTCGGATTGCCGGTGGTGCCGGAGGTGTAGCAAAGCACCGCCGCCAGCTGCTCATCCAGGCGGGGCCAGTCGAAATGGCCGGGCTGCCCGCCGATGAGGGCCTCGTAGCTTTCGAGCGGTAGCGCCGGTGCTTGCGGCAGGCTGGTAGCGTCGCACAGCATGACCCATGACTCGACATGAGGACATTGCGGCGCGATCTGCTCGACCAGGCCCAGGAACGAGGCATCGAAGCAGACCACGCGGTCGCGGGCATGATTGATGATGTAGGCGATCTGTTCGGGGAACAGGCGGGGGTTGATGGTATGACAAACCGCGCCAATGCCGGTCACGCCATAGTACAGCTCCATATGGCGATAGCCGTTCCACGCCAGCGTGCCGACACGGTCTCCCGCCACGATGCCGCGGCCCGTCAGTGCATTGGCCAGTTGCATGGCGCGGACATGGCAGTCCCGGTAGGTATAGCGGTGAAAGTCGCCCTCGACGCGCCGGGATACGATTTCCACCGTGCCGGAGTGCCGCGCAGCCTGCTCCAGCAATGCGGACAATTGCAAAGGCGCGTACATCATCTGACCGAACAGGTCCATGGTCTTGTCTCCTGACAGGCGGTTTGTCGTTATGCCGGTTGCATTCATCGGTCATGGCGACGCCGGCTGCGAGGCATTCTAGATGTGCCCGCCATCTCCGGCACTGACAGGAATGGCCGAACTAGTGACAAATCCGGCCAATCGAGCCGGGGTGCATGGCAAGCGGCCAGCGCGACGCAAAGCGGCAGGTTTTGTCAATGAATGGGCAGGTTTGGTTATTCCCGCATGACGCGGCGGGCGCTACGATCCGGTATCCAGACCATGCGGTGCCGGCATCCGGCCAGATGCACCGCGCCCTGTCCCCAAAATGGAGTCCCCAAGAAATGACCTACCGTGCCCCGCTTAAGGACATGTTGTTCGTGATGAACGAACTGGCCGATCTTGACGCAGTCAGCAAGCTGCCCGGCTTCGAGGACGCCACGCCGGAGACGGCGCAGGCGGTGCTCGACGAGGCGGCCAAATTCAACGAACAAGTGGTGGCGCCGCTCAACCGCATCGGTGACACCGATCCCAGCAGCTGGAAGGACGGCGTGGTTACCACCACGCCCGGTTTCAAGGACGCGTTCCGCCAGTTTGGCGAGGGTGGCTGGCAGGGCGTGCTGCATCCGCAGGAATTTGGCGGCCAGGGCTTGCCCAAGTTGATCGCCACCGCCTGCAACGAGATGCTGAACACGGCGAACCTGTCGTTCGCGCTGTGCCCGCTGCTGACGGACGGCGCCATCGAAGCCCTGCTGACGGCGGGCAGCGACGCGCAGAAGGCCACCTTCCTGCCCAAGCTGATCTCCGGCGAGTGGACCGGCACCATGAACCTGACCGAGCCGCAGGCCGGCTCGGACCTGGCGGCCGTGCGCACGCGCGCCGAGCCGCAGGGTGACGGTACCTACAAGGTGTTCGGCACCAAGATCTTCATCACCTACGGTGAGCACGATATGGCGCAGAACATCGTCCATCTCGTTCTTGCGCGCACGCCCACGGCACCCGAGGGCGTCAAGGGCATCTCGCTGTTCATCGTGCCCAAGTTCCTGGTGAATGAGGACGGTTCGCTGGGCGCGCGCAATGATGCGCACTGCGTGTCGATCGAGCACAAGCTGGGCATCAAGGCCAGCCCCACGGCCGTGCTGCAGTTCGGCGATCACGGTGGCGCCATCGGCACGCTGGTCGGCGAGGAGAACCGCGGCCTGGAATACATGTTCATCATGATGAACTCGGCGCGTTTCTCCGTCGGCATGCAAGGCATCGCCGTGTCGGAGCGGGCCTACCAGCAGGCTGTGAATTTTGCCCGCGAGCGCGTGCAAAGCCGTCCGGTCGATGGTTCCGCACGCGAGGCCGTGACCATCATTCATCACCCGGACGTCAAGCGCATGCTGATGACCATGCGCTCGCTGATCGAAGGCGCGCGCGCGGTAGCGTATGTGGCCGCGGCCATGTGCGACACGGCGCACCAGCATGCCGACGACGCGGTGCGCAAGCAAAGCCAGGCGTTCTACGAGTTCATGGTGCCCATCGTCAAGGGCTGGAGCACCGAGTTGTCGATCGATGTGACCAGCCTGGGCGTGCAGGTACACGGCGGCATGGGCTTCATCGAGGAGACCGGCGCGGCCCAGCATTATCGCGATGCCCGCATCCTGCCGATCTACGAAGGCACGACCGCGATCCAGGCGAACGACCTCGTCGGCCGTAAGACGCTGCGCGACGGTGGCGCGGTGGCCCGTGCGATCTGCGCGCAGATCGCCGAGACCGAGGCGGCGCTGGGCAAGCATGGTGGCGCGGCATTCACCGCGGTGCAGGCGCAACTGGCCAAGGGGCGCGCCGCGCTGGAGACCGTCGTGGCGTTCGTCGTGGCCAATGCCAAGTCGGACCCGAATGCCGTGTTTGCCGGCAGCGTGCCTTACCTGAAGCTCTGCGGCATCGTGTTTTCAGGCTGGCAGCTTGGCCGCGCGATGCTCGCGGCGGATGCGAAGCGTGGCGAGGATCCGTCCTTCCACGACGCCAAGATCTCGACGGCGCATTTCTACGCGGAACACATCCTGTCGCAGGCATCGGGTTTGCGCGATGCCATCGTGGCAGGCGCGGTGCCGGTCAATGCGTTGAGCGAAGCGCAGTTCTGAGATCGCACGGTAGTGGGCATTTGCCGAGGCTGACAAGTTGCGCCAACGCTGATTGAAATGATGACAGTGTTGACTCCCTCAGGCACTGTCACGTTGATGGGGCGCTCGCTTAAGAAGGCACCGAGTGCGCCGCCGCCCCGGGTCGTCACTCACGCCAGGGCGCCATGTCAGTCCAGTGCTTCGGCCTTGCGGAAGTACGCGCTCGGGCTGACGCCGAAGGTCTTGCGAAAAACCGCCGCGAACGCGCTGGGGCTGTCGTAGCCGTGATCCAGCGCCACCTCCAGGATGGCGTCGCCCTGCGCCAGCCTGGGCAGGCTGAGCAGCAGTCGCGTGTGGCGGCACCAGGCGCCGAAGGTCAAGCCTGTTTCGCGCTTGAACAAGCGCGCGAAGGTGCGCTCGTTCATATGCAGCTCCGCCGCCCAGCCGGTCAGGGTGGCCGCCTGGGCGGGGCTCTGGATCAGGCGTGCGCACAGTTGCGCGGCGCGGGCGTGCTGCGGCATCGGCAGGTGCAGGGAGAGCACGGGCGCCGCCCGGATTTCGTCCAGGATCAGTGCCATGATGCGCTGGTCGCGCCCTTCCGGCGCATAGCTGGCCGGGATCCGTACCGCATGCAGGATGAGTTCGCGCAGCAGCAGGCTGACTTCGATGGCGCGGCAATCCTGCGGCATGGCCGCGCAGGCGTCGCCGGCCACGAAGACCGTGCGCATGCGCACATCGCCGACGGCGCCGATGCGGTGCCTGAGCTGCGGCGGCACCCATACCGCGCGCCCGATCGGGACCACCCATTCGCCGCGCGCGGTGCGCACAATCATCACACCGGAGATGGCATGGATCAGTTGTCCGTGTTGGTGCCAGTGCTCGGCCAGCTCGGAGCCGTCCGGTTGGTCGTTGGCCACCACCACGATCGGCCGGGGCGTCTGCAGCGATTGCTGGAGGGCGGCGTCGGACAGGGTCTTCATGAGGCGGATCTGTGGTTCGGTGAAAGCGTCATCGTGCGCGCCAGTGTAGCCCGCCCGCCGCCCATCGGCTGGCGGCAGGCGGCGCCACCCTGCCGCAGGCTAGGCAGCGGCAAGGCCCTGCTCGTCGATACGCGGGGCGCGGTCGCGCAGGCGCAGGGCAAGCGTGCTGGCCACGCACAGCACGCCGAGCACGGTGGCCAGCGTGAAGGCAAGGCCGCGCGCGTCGGACAGCAGGCCGAACAGCGGCGAGGCCATGCCGCCCACCGACAGCGCCAGGCCCAGCGTGATGCCACTGGCCATGGCAGGGTTGCGCGGCAGGTAGTCCTGCGCCAGCGTGACCTGCGCCGTGAACGGCAGGAACATGGCAACGCCCAGCAAGACCGTGAACACCAGAGCCAGCGGCACGCTCTGCACGAGCACCAGCCCGGCCAGCATGGGCAGCATCAGTACATAGCCGGCACGGATCGCGGTCATGCGGCCGCGGCGGTCGCCAAGCCAGCCGCCCAGCAGCGTGCCCACCGCGCCGGACGCCGTGAACGCGGTCAGCACCGCGCCGCCGAGAAAGGCGCTGCCGCCGAGATCGCGCGTCATATGGAGCGATAGCATCGACAGCACCGTGACATAGGGAATCGACCAGCAGATGATGGTGGCTACCAGCAGTCCGAAGGCGCGCCAGTGATTGGGCGCCGGCGCCGCCTGCGAACGCCTGGCCGCGGCTGCGCCGGGCACGGCCGCCGGACGCGCCGACGCGACCAGCCACAGCACGGCCATCAGCACGGCCGGGATGCCCAGCAGGTAGCTACGCGCCAGCGCGCCGCCCCCAACCGCGAGCGCGGCCAGCAAAGGCGCGAAGGATGCACCGACGGTGCCTCCCACGGAGAACACGCTCATTGCCTTTTGCGAGGTGCCGCCGGCAGCGCGGGCGGCCACTGTGGCCGGCGGATGGTAGGCGGCGATGCCGAGGCCGCTCAACGCGATGGCCACCCAGGTGGCGAAATAGGTGGACGCCATGCCAGCCAGCACTACGCCGAGCGCGGCCACCAGGAAGCCGGTGGGCACCAGCCAGCCGCGGTGCGCGCGGTCGGCATAGGCGCCGAACAGGGGCTGCACCACGCTGGAAAGGCCGGTGGCTGCCAGCATCAGGCCGCTCACGGCCGCGTAGCTGTAGCCGCGCTCCAGCACCATGAAGGGCAGCAGGGCCGGCACCAGCCCCTGATAGAGATCGTTGACCGCGTGCGTGCCGGTGAGCAGGCCGAGCCGCTTCTTGTTCATGCGGCGTCTCCCGTGCGGCAGGCGGGGCGTGGCGAGGGGGCGAATAATGGCATGTCTGGATCCTCCTTGACGTTTGAATGGAAGATCGTAGACAGCACCCGGAAATTGATCTCGCGCGGAAACCACAAGATTCGTCGCGAAATAGACAAAAGGGCTTTGTCGCAGTAGGTCGGGGCGGAATTTGTCGGCGTCGAACTGGCATTGTTAACTTACCGAGAGTAAGACGTCCGGCGGCAAAGGCCAGGTGCCAGCCGATGCCGGCGGCGGCAAGCAGCCAGGCGCCGGCGCGGCCTACTTCAGCAAGAGGCGCGTCCACGCCAGCGCCGCGCCCAGCAGGATTGCCTTGCCAATCGCATTCCGATGCGGTACTGCCGGGCCTGTTTGCCGCCCGATGGCCTGACCGGAGCGCTGGGGAACGGCTGTCATTGGGCGTACTCAACGACCAGCAATGCCGTGGCCATGGTTTTTCCAGGGTTCGAAATGGCATGCTGAACATCCGCCGGATAGCGTGCGGACTCGCCGTGCCGGACTTTCTTCTCGCTGGGGCCGGATTGAACGGTGACGCAGCCGCTCATCACAGACAGATGTTCTTTCGAACCACTTTCATGCGGCTCGGATGCGAGTACGCCGCCGGGATGGATCGACAGCTCATACCATTCCACCCGGCTTGCAAGGTCCACCGGGCCGAGGATCTTCAACTCGCATTTGCCATCCGGGCTTCTGATCACCGGGATCGAGTGAGCGGGAATGACCGTCACGGTTGGTGTCGGCTTGTCAGCCTGCCCGCCGGAAAGGAACTCGGCCAGGCCAATGCCCAAAGCGTTCGCCAATCGCCACAAGACCGCTACCGTGGGATTGGCAAGATTCCGTTCAACCTGCGAAAGCATCGATTTGGAGACGCCAGCACGCCGGGAAAGCTCGTCAAGAGAGAGCTTGCGTGCCTGGCGAAGCAATTGCAGCCTGGCTCCAATGACGGGGGGGCCTTCTGCGAACGGCTCAGTCGGGGGGACTTGTGTCATGAAATGAAGTCCTGTAAAGTGAACAAAACGTTCGATATACAGAACATGTTCGGTTTATCGATCATTCTCAGTTTACAGGAGCACCGCTGTGCCGACAACAGACGCATTCTATGCAGCCATCCGCCAGGAGCTCGAGTCCATTGAACAAGCCGGTCTGTTCAAGACCGAGCGTGTCATCGCCTCTCCCCAGGGCAGCCTGATCAGGACTACCGATGGGAAGGAAGTCATTAACCTGTGCGCCAACAACTACCTGGGTCTCTCTTCCCATCCGGAGGTCGTGGAGGCTGCGCATCGCGCGCTCGGCGAGCGTGGTTTTGGCTTGAGCTCCGTTCGGTTCATTTGTGGTACGCAAGATCTGCACAAGTCGCTCGAGGCGCGTCTCGCGAGCTTTCTCGGCACAGAAGACACGATCCTCTACGGCTCGGCCTTCGATGCAAACGGGGGCCTGTTCGAGACGCTCCTTGGTGCGGACGACGCCGTCATCAGCGACGAACTGAACCACGCGTCCATCATCGATGGCATCCGGCTCTGTAAAGCCAAGCGTTTCCGCTACAAGAACAATGACCTTGAGGATCTTCGCGCGCAGTTGAAGGCGGCCGATGCCGCGGGCGCACGGTTCAAGCTCGTCTTTACCGATGGCGTATTCTCGATGGATGGCACGATTGCCAGGCTCGACAAGATCCGCGAGATCTGCGACGAGTTCGGGGCGCTCCTCGGGATCGACGAGTGCCATGCCACGGGCTTCCTCGGGCAGCGTGGCCGTGGCTCTCACGAACACCGTGGGATCTTCGGCAAGGTCGATATCATCACCGGAACGCTCGGCAAAGCGCTAGGCGGCGCCTCGGGTGGCTTTACGAGTGGGCGAAAGGAAGTCGTGGCATTGCTGCGCCAGCGCTCCCGGCCTTATCTTTTCTCGAACACGGTGGCGCCGTGCATCGTGGGCGCGACACTCAAGGTGCTCGACCTGCTCGAAGCCGATACCACATTGCGAGACAAGCTCGAGCGCAATGCGCGGTACTTCCGCGGCAAGCTCGGCGCGCTGGGATTCGACGTGAAGCCCGGCGACCACCCCATCATTCCCGTCATGGTGTACGACGCGGACAAGGCGCAGCAACTGTCCCGGCGTCTGCTGGAGCTCGGCGTCTATGTCATCGGTTTCTTCTATCCCGTCGTCCACAGGGGGCAGGCACGCATCCGCGTGCAGATCAGCGCCTTGCACGACAGCGCTGAACTGGACCAGGCGTTGGAGGCGTTCGAGATCGCAGGCAAGGAACTGGGGATCATTCAATGACAACGCCAGCCAAGGTTCTGATCATTGGCGCCAACGGCCAATTGGGAACGGAGTTGGCGTCTGCGCTGGCCGATCGTTATGGCAAGCAGAATGTCGTCACGAGCGACATGGTGCCGCACGGCCGCCACCTGCACCTCACGCATGAAATGCTCGACGTAACCGATCGTGCGCAACTTCGCGATGTCATCGAGCGGCATGGGATCACCCAGATCTATCACTTGGCAGCCGCATTGTCGGCAACCGGAGAGAAGTCACCCACATGGGCGTGGCAACTCAACATGAACGGCCTGCTGAACGTGCTGGAGGCTGCGCGTCACCAGAGGCTCGACAAGGTATTCTGGCCCAGTTCGATTGCGGCATTCGGCCCGACAACGCCGCCGCACGCCACGCCCCAAAGCACCATCATGGAGCCCAAGACCGTCTACGGCATCTCCAAGCTGGCGGGCGAAGGCTGGTGCCGTTGGTACTTTGAGAACCATGGCGTGGATGTCCGGAGCGTGCGATATCCAGGATTGATTTCCTACAAGACGCCTCCAGGCGGCGGAACCACGGACTACGCAATCGATATCTTCCATTCGGCGCTCAAGGCGCAACCCTATACCTGCTTCCTGGAGAAAGATGAAGCCCTGCCAATGATGTACATGCCGGACGCCGTTCGCGCGACCATCGAGCTGATGGAGGCGCCTGGCGCCAACATCTCCGAGCGGGGAAGCTACAACCTTGCGGGCCTGAGCTTCACACCTGGCGATATCGCGAACGAGATCCGGCGGCATTGCCCGGGGTTCGATGTCAGGTACGAGCCTGATTTCCGTCAGGAGATTGCCGGTGGATGGCCTGACTCTATCGACGACTCGGTAGCCAGGCGGGATTGGAACTGGAGACCTGAGTTCGGCCTCAAGGAGATGGTGGCCGACATGCTGAAAAACCTGGCAACGCTGAACCAGGGCAGCGCCTTGGAATGCGTGAGCTGAGACCGGGTTGGCGCAGCAGGTAAAGCCAGGAACCCGGGCGCCGGCCAGCCTCGCGGCATGACAGCAGGCTGCGCGAAGGTCGTTGCATGGTAGCGCGGGACACGTATTGACAGGGTCGAGACCCAGTGACAGAAGATCGCCTCGATTTCGGACGCTGGGATGCGTGGTCGGGGATAGAAGGCGGTCTGGACGATGCGCGATGCCGCGCGGGCGATAGACAAGGCGCGAAGCGCCGGCCGCATCGATCCAAATAACGATTACCAGAGGAGACAACGCATGACCACAGCTGCAAATCCAGCAATCCGATTTTCCGGCCGCCAGGGCCGGCTTCGACATCGGAGGGTCCACGCTGGCGCTCCACTT